>SAQE01000051.1 GCA_004020545.1 Mesorhizobium sp.
CTGTGGCCCGCGGGTTCCTTCCTCGGGGACTTTCGTACGCCTGCCGGCGCCCGAACCTCATCACGCAAGCGGACGGTCCGGTTCGGGACGAACTTGCCAGAAAGGTGCCATTCCGCTGGCGCGCCATCTTGGCGGCAACGAGGACGGGCGGTGGGGCAGCCACAGGGTGGACATTTCAGCCCACATGGAAAATGATCATGTTGCTATGCACAACACTGCAGTGCTCTGATCTCGACGACAAGCCTTAGCGTAGAAGCGGTTCAACCGACCTCCGGGTCCAGCGAGCGGGGACGCAAATGGACACCTCAGGGAATGGGCAATTGCATCGCGACGCGGGCGGGCGACCCCGTCGATCGGCCGGCTGGCTTGCCCGCGCCGCCGTGTCGGCGGCATTCCTGCTCGGCATGGCTTTCAGCAGCACTGCGTTTGCGCAGGACCAGCAGCTACCGGTGGTGACGGCGGCCAAGCCGGTGGTGCGTGAAATCGTCGAAGACGACGAGTTCGTCGGGCGCTTCGAAGCCGTCGACCAGGTCGCCATCCGTTCGCGCGTCAGCGGCTATCTGGACAAGGTCAGCTTCCAGGACGGCGCACTGGTCAACAAGGGCGACCTGCTCTTCACCATCGACCAGCGTCCGTACCAGGCGGCTTATGATGCCGCCAAATCGCAAGTGGACGTTGCCAAGAGTCTGCTCGAATTCTCCAAGATGCAGCTGGATCGCGCCGACGAACTCGCCAGGACCGGCAATATCTCAACCGCGACGGTCGACGACCGCCGGCGGGAATACCTTTCTGCGCAGGCGCAGATGCAGGGCGCGACGGCTGCGCTGACGACGGCCAGCCTGAACATGGAATTCACCGAGATCAAGGCGCCCTTGTCCGGCCGCATCGACCGCCGGCTGGTGTCGGTCGGCAACCTCGTGCAGCCGGATTCCACCTTGCTGACGACCATCGTCACGCGCGACCCGATCGACTTCTATTTCGACGTCGATGAGCGCCTGTATTTCAGCTACGCCCGCGACGCGAAGGCGCGTGGCGGCAGCATGCAGGAAGGCGCCGGCGGACTCGATGTGGAGGTTCGTGTCGCCGACCGCGCGGAGGCGGTGTTCAAAGGCAAGCTCGATTTTGCCGAGAACCGGATCGACAACGCGACCGGCACCATGCGGGTGCGTGCGAGGTTTCCCAACGCCGACGGCATTCTCCAGCCAGGCATGTTCGGGCGCATCAACGTGCCGGGGTCGCTGCCGCATAGCGGCGTGCTGGTGCCCGACGAGGCGATCGGCGCCGATCAGGATCGACGCATCGTCTTGCTGGTGGATGAGGCCGGGATGGTGTCGGCGAAGCCCGTGCGCACCGGCCCGCTTCTCGACGGCTACCGGGTGATCCGCTCGGGCCTGACCGGCGGCGAGACGATCATCGTCAACGGGCTGATGCACGCCAGGCCCAGCACCAAGGTGAAGGTCGAGATGGTGACGTTGCCGCCCAAGGCCGAGACCGTCGGGTTGCAGCAATGAGGTTCGCACATTTCTTCGTCGACCGCCCAATCTTCGCATCGGTCGTTTCGATCGTCCTGCTGATCCTCGGCGGGATTGCTTATACCCAGCTGCCGGTCGCGCAATATCCCGAGATCGCGCCGCCGACCATCGTCGTTCGCGCGCAGTATCCGGGCGCCGACGCCGAGACCGTCGCGGCGACGGTGGCAACGCCGATCGAGCAGGAGATCAACGGCGTTGAGGGCATGCTCTACATGTCGTCCTATTCGTCGGGCGACGGGGCGATGGCGCTGACCATCACCTTCAAGCTGGGCACCGATCTCGACAAGGCGCAGGTGCTGGTGCAGAACCGCGTGTCGGTCGCCGAGCCGCGCCTGCCCGAAGAAGCCCGCCGCCTCGGCATCACCACCACCAAGAGCTCGCCCGACCTGATGATGGTCGTGCACATGCTGTCGCCCGACAATACCTACGACCAGCTCTACGTCTCGAACTACGCCCGCTCGCGGGTGCGCGACATACTGCTCAGGCTCGACGGCATTGGCGACCTTATTATCTTCGGCGAACGCGAATATTCGCTGCGCATCTGGCTAGATCCGGAAAAACTGTCCGCCCTGGGGATGACCTCGGGCGATGTGGTGCAGGCGCTGCGCGACCAGAACGTCCAAGTGTCGGGCGGCTCGATCGGCGCGCCGCCAACCGGCACCGGCACGGCGTTCCAGTACACGGTCACCACGCAAGGCCGCTTCAACGACGCCCGCGACTTCCGATACGTGATCGTCAAATCGACCGACGACGGCCGCCTGATCTCGCTGCAGGACGTGGCGCGCATCGAGCTCGGCGCCAAGGATTACGTCACCAACTCCTATCTCAACGGCAAACCGGCGGTGGCGCTCGCCATCTTCCAGCGGCCGGGCACCAATGCGCTCGCCGCAGCCGCGGAGATCCAGGACAAGATGAAGGAGCTTTCCCGCGACTTCCCGAAGGGGTTGAGCTACGACATCGTCTACAATCCGACCGAGTTCGTCGCCGAGTCGATCCATGAGGTCTACAAGACGATCCTCGAGGCGATGCTGCTGGTCATCATCGTCATCATCGTCTTCCTGCAATCGTGGCGCATGGCGATCGTGCCGATCGTGGCGATCCCCGTGTCGCTGATCGGCACGCTGGCGGTGCTTTACGCCGCCGGCTTCTCACTCAACATGCTGACGCTGTTCGGCCTCGTTCTGGCGATCGGCATCGTCGTCGACGATGCGATCGTCGTGGTCGAGAACGTCGAGCGCAATATCGCCAGTGGGCTGGCGCCCAATCCGGCGTCGCACCTGACCATGGACGAAGTCGGAACGGCGGTCATCGCGATCTCGCTGGTGCTGATAGCCGTGTTCGTACCGACAGCCTTCATCCCCGGCATTTCTGGGCAGTTCTACCTGCAGTTTGCGATCACCATCGCGGTGTCGACGGCGATCTCGGCATTCAATTCGCTGACGCTTTCGCCGGCGCTGGCCGCACTGCTGTTCAAGCCGCACCACGCCGCGGCGGCGCCGCCGCGCTTTTTCCTGGCGCGGTTCGGACGGGCGCTCGCCGACGGCTTCAATCGCGGCTTCGACAGGGTCGCGCATTGGTATTCGAGCATCATCCGCGTGCTGGTCGGCTCGCGGATAGCGATCACCACTATGCTGGCCGTTTTCGCGGCCCTCATCTACGCCACCGTCTACATGGTGCAGACGGTGCCGCGCGGTTTCATTCCGTCGCTCGACCAGGGATATGCGATCGTCGTGGTCCAGTTGCCGGACGGCGCCGCGCTGTCGAGGACCGATGCGGTCATCCAGCAGGCGTCGCAGATCATCCAGAAAACGCCAGGCGTCGACTACGCAGTCGCCTTCGCCGGCTTCTCCGGCGCGACCTTCACCAACGCCAGCAACCAGGGCGTGATCTTCGCCAGGTTCAAGCCGTTTGACGAACGGCTGAAGGCCGGCCAGTCGGCGACCAAGGTCATCGGCAATCTGTTCGGCAGCCTGCAAAGCATCAAGGAAGCCTTCATTATCGCACTGCCGCCGCCGCCGATCCGCGGCGTCGGCAATGCCGGCGGCTTCAAGCTGCAGATCCAGGAGCGCAACAGCGCCGACATGCGGCAGATCCTGGCGCTTGCCTACGAAATCGCCGGCAAGGCCAACAAGACGCCGGGGCTGACGGGTGTGTTCACCACGTTCTCCGCGTCGAGCCCGCAATTCTTCCTGGCGATTGATCGCGACAAGGCGCGCATCCTGAACGTGCCGATCCCCAACATCTTCGAGACGCTGTCGATCAATTTGGGCACTGCGTACGTCAACGACTTCAACGCTTTCGGGCGCGTCTACCAGGTGCGGGCGCAGGCCGACCAGGCGTTCCGCCTCGATCGCGCCGACATCTTGAAACTGAAGGTTCGCTCGGCAACCGGCGCGCTGGTTCCGCTCGGCACGTTGATCGAGATCCGCGACGTCACCGGCCCGGCGCTGGTCCAGCGCTATAACATGTACGTCTCGGTGCCGCTGCAGGGCAACGCCGCGCCCGGCGTTTCCACGGGCGACGCGCTGGCATTGATGGAAGGAATCACGGCAAAGACGCTGCCGGCCGGTACCTCCTATGAATGGACCGAGCTCGCCTATCAGGAGCGCAACACAGGCAATGCCGCTGTCTATATCTTCGGACTGTCGGTGCTGTTCGTGTTCCTGGCGCTGGCGGCGCAATATGAAAGCTGGGTGCTGCCGTTCGCCATCGTGCTGGTGGTGCCGCTCGGCGTGCTCGCGGCGTTGCTCGGCGTGACTTTCCGAGGGCTGGACAACAACATCCTCGTGCAGATCGGCCTCATCGTGCTGATCGGGCTTGCCGCCAAGAACGCGATCCTGATCGTCGAATTCGCGCGGCAGGCGCAGGAACGCGGCCTGTCGGCCGCCGAGGCTGCCGTCGAAGCCTGCCGGCTCAGGCTGCGGCCGATCCTGATGACCGCCTTCGCGTTCATCCTCGGTGTCGTGCCGCTGATGATCGCAACCGGCCCCGGCGCAGAAATGCGCCAGTCGCTCGGCACCGCGGTGTTCTCCGGCATGCTCGGCGTCACCTTCGTCGGCCTGTTCCTGACGCCGGTGTTCTACGTCACGCTCAGGTCGGTGTTTTCACGGCGCAAGCCCCGTGCCGAGGCCGGGCCTTCGGGGCCGGCAGAGGCGCCATCGGAGACGGCAGCCGAGTAGCGCAACCGCGACCTCCGGAGTCCTCGCTTGCGATGTCTGCTTTCAGGACGCGGCAGCGGAGGCCTTGCGCAAGGCCTTAGATCTGATTGATCGGGTTGACCCAAGTCATCGTATTTCGTTCGCCGGTGCGGATCAACGTGTCTCGGCCCAAGCATATTTCAGCGAATCGCTGATCATATTGGGTTTCTTTGATGCTGCAGTCGAAGAAAAAGAGCGCCTGATGCGCAATTTTGACCAGCTCGATAAGCCTTTCGACATCGCCTGGCATCTTCTCGTGCAGTGCCAATTGTGCGCGCTGCTCGGTCAATACGAGGAACTACTCGATAACGCTCGGAAGATCGTTAGATTTGTGAGCGTCATGGCTACACGGCGCGTCGAAGCAGCGGCATCAGGTGGCGTGGCCATGCCCGCTCGCATCTAGGAGAACTGGACGCCGGTATCGATGACGTCCGAGAGAGCATGGTTCTTTGGCGTGGGCAGGGCGTCGTATTTCATACACCTGAGAAAACATGCGAACTTTGCGATCTTCTCCTGCGGGCCGGTCGCCTCGAAGAGGCATCGCAGATGCTTGATGATGTCGATACCCTCGTTTTCGATACGGACGAAGCGAGCTACCTGGCAGAATGCATCCGGCTTCGTGGCCAAATCGCCGCGGGCAGAGGTGACCTAGCTGGTGCCGCGCGCCTATTCGAAACAGCGATTGCTACTGCCCGTCGGCAGCAAGCGAGATTCTTCGAGCTTCGCGCCACAACGCAACTAGCACCAGTTCTCGCGCGACAAGGTCGCGTCAATGACGCCGAGACGCGGCTACGATCCGTGATCGACGCGTTTGAAACCAGATATCCGGTCGTCGACCTCGTCGCAGCGCAATGGGCGCTGGACTTGCTGGGCCAATGAGTTTCGCAGCCCTGCGTTGGGGCTCCGACGATAGTTGCCGTCATCCTTACTGCAGCCTTCGAGGCGTTGCGCCTGCTGGGTAGGGCGGTTTAACGTTTCCAAAGGTTCTTGGCGTGTACTGCTTGCCAATCCTCCTGGCGTACGAAAGGCGGGCTGAGTGCGCGCCTGACCTCGTCTTAGGACAGTGTTTCCGGTCTTGATGTAGTGCGGAACAATGTTGTGGTTCTCCTTCTGGGTGAACTGCTTGCCATGCTTCCGGCATCTCCTAGATGTGAGCTTTCAGGAGGTTGTCCATTCGGCCCGGGCCGGGAAAGCTGAGGTTGTCGAAGCTTCAGTGATTCCCGGAGGGCCGAATGAACATCCACAAGAATGCCCGTTTGACGCCGTTGCGTCGAGAGGAGATGGCGCTCGCCGTTGTTGAAGGCGGCCTTTCCAAAGCCGCTGCGGCGCGGATCTATGGTGTGACGGCGAAGGTCGTGGCGCGCTGGGTCGAGCGTTTCCGGTGCGAAGGACGCGCCGGCATGGCGGATCGTTCGTCGCGACCGAAAAGCAGCCCGGCACAGACCCCGGCAACGGTTGCCGACGAGATCGCGACGCTGCGCCGCCGGCGGCTGACGGGCCAGCACATCGCCAGGCAGACGGGGGTGTCGGCGGCGACGGTAAGCCGCGTGCTCAAGCGGGCCGGTCTTTCGCGGCTGAAGGACATCGAACCAGCCCAGCCGGTGCGCCGCTACGAGCGCGAGAAGCCCGGTGAGATGATCCACATCGACATCAAGAAACTCGGGCGCTTCGAGCGCGTCGGCCACCGCATCACCGGCGATCGCGTCGGCCAGTCCAACAGCCGCGGCGTCGGCTGGGAGTTCGTCCATGTCTGCATCGACGACGCCTCGCGCGTCGCTTTCTCGCAGGTCTTGCCGGACGAGAGGAAGGAGAGCGCTATCGCCTTCCTGAGGGCGGCGGTCGCCTACTACGCCAGCTTGGGCATCGTGATCGAGCGCGTCATGACCGACAATGGGTCCTGCTACAGGTCGAAAGCCTTCGCCAAGGCTTGCCGCAAACTTGGCCTCAAGCACATCCGCACCAAACCCTACACGCCCAAGACCAATGGCAAGGCCGAGCGCTTCATCCAGACTGCGCTCAGGGAATGGGCTTACCCTGTCGCATATCCGACTTCCGATCATCGCGCCGCCGAGCTGCCTGTCTGGCTTCATCGCTACAATTGGCACAGGCCACACGGCAGCCTAAAGTCGCAAACGCCAATCAGCAGACTCGGCCTGTCCGGGGACAACCTGTTGAGGCTCCACAGCTAGAGCGCGCGAGACATGGGCGCGAGACGGCTTCGCCGTCTCGTCGCTGCTCGTAGACAGGAAGGCAGCGCCGCGAGCCGGGCATACTTCCTCGGGCAGTCCTGCCCCGTCTGGCTTGTAGTGACTGGTCATCAGCCGGACCTTATGGAATCATCCCGCATTGGAATCGCGGAGAGCGGGCATGGACAAACCTGCCATGGCATCCGTCTTTCGGATGCGGCATGTGCCAGCAAGCATTTCGGGCGTTCGCAGCCTGGGCCGGGGCCAGGCCGATCCGATCTTCCACTCGAGGCCGCTCGGCGAAGCCATCCGGTTCATCGCCGAGGCAGACGGCCAATATGATTTGAGCGCCGTCGCCATCTCCTACGGTGACCGCTCGACGACGCCGCTCAGCTGCCGAGAGGCCAAGCAGCTCTGGGCTGAATACGGCGAACGCCTGATGGAGGTTTAGTCCTCGCCGGCGGCCGGCTCGCGGCGAGCTGTCGCACTGAGAACGCAGTGGGGTCAAGCGATTTACTTTGGAACTCTTCTAAACGGTCTTGTCCGCGTCACGGGATTTTGCTTGG
Source organism: Mesorhizobium sp. (assembly GCA_004020545.1). Lineage (GTDB taxonomy): Bacteria > Pseudomonadota > Alphaproteobacteria > Rhizobiales > Rhizobiaceae > Mesorhizobium. Next base: position 7,482 of record SAQE01000051.1, read on the forward strand.
TTCGGGCACGTTTGATTTCAGGATGGACAGATGTGTTTCGAAATGCGTTTTGGCGCGGTGCTTCTCGGCGCCGCACTTCTGGCCGGCTGCACCAGCGCCAAGGAAGGCCAATGGAACACCGCGCAGGCGGCGATGCAGGGCAGCCCTGCCTTCAAGCGAGAAATCATCGCCGATTGCACCAAGCAAATAGGATCGCGCCGTCTGGAGGACAGGCAGACCGTGGCGAAGCTGATGAACGTTGGTATCGCCCGTGTTCCCACCGCCTTCTGCAATCGGTTCTTCAATGCATGGGCGAGCGGCCGGCTTAGCTATCGCGACATTCAGGGCATCCATTCCCAGACGGCCGACAACAGCCGCTTCGTGCGTGTCCTGCAAGGCAGGGAATAGCGGGACCGCCCGGTAGCCGCCATGCAGCTCGAACTTTAAAACGGCCCGACTAGCTGCCCGGGGAGCGATCACGCAGCGGCACCAAGCATCGTGCCGGATCGGAAACGCCGCTCGCGCGTTTTTGAGGCGAGGTCAATGGGAGGAAGCGCCATGAACGTCGCCAATCTGCAACTCGAGGGCCTGCTGATGGCCGTCGCCGCAATCAACCATACTCTCGTGCGCAAGGGGGTGCTGACGGTCGAGGAGATCGACATAGCGCTGCGCAAGGCGGAGGCCGTCGAGACCGGCGAGGACCGGTCCGAAGGCATGTCGGCGTCGAGCCGCGACGCCGTCAACTTTCCGATCCGGCTGTTCGAACTCGCCAACCAGTGCCAGCCCGAGGCGGACATGCCGTCCTTCTCGAAGCTGGCGCGCATGGTCGGGCAGATGAAGGAGCCCTACAACGACCAGATGTGAGGCGGTCTTCGACAAGCTGGCGCAGCCCGAGAATCCGGTTATGTTTGGGTTGGGAGATCCGGGGGGACTGATGAATTACTGGTTGAAGTGGCTGCTTATCAACGTTGCCGCCCTAGTTTTGGCAACCTTGATCGGACTGCTCGTCCTCTCTCAAGTCTATGTCCTCAAGCTTAATGTGAGGCACAACCCGGCTAGCCCGCTAGTTTTAGGCTTTATTGTCTCCGTGGCTGTCGCCATCGCCGCCCCAGCAACACGGTTCATGCCTCGGTTTATCGTCCTGAGCGCTATTTTTGCAGGAGAGTATCTGCTCTCCTTCGCCGTCTCCAATGTGACCCTTTTCATGGCCAACGCTTATTGGGATGGCGATGTCGGAGCTGCAAAGCCTTGGATATATGGCGGAGCCATTATTCCCCTCGTCACCGGGGTAACCGGCTACCTGGCTTTGCGACGATACCGCCTTTCCAATGTGGCTGACGTGTTCCGGTAATGCGAGCCCTTTGGCGCGCGGCTGATTTCGTAAGCCTCACGCGCTGCCCGGCCAACCCTGCCTGACGGAAAGCACGCTGCCCGGTCCGTGGACGGCGGCGAAGAACAGGCCGGCAAGGAAGGTAAAATGGTCGACAAAGAAGCCGAACTCGGCCTGGTTGCCGGCCCAGTGCGAGGGGCCGTGGAATGAGAAGCCGAGGAAGATGACATAGAGGGCGGCGATGAGGGCCGCCGGCGTGAAGAAGGCCCCGGTAAGAAAGGCGATGACCAGGAGCACTTCGAGGATCGCCGCGCACCAGGCGAGGAACAGCGGGAACGGGAAGCCGGCGGCGGCGATATAGCCGGCGGTCGCGCCCATATCCATGAACTTGAAGGTCACAGCCATCGCGAAGACGGCGGCGAAGATCAGGCGAGCGATGAGAATGGCGGCGGTCTGCCAGGTCGATTGCGTTTCCACGATATCCCTCCGGGTTGAAGCGGTTGATGTGCTCCAAGGACGGAGGAAGGGCAATGGTTCCGACAGGGGTGGGGAAAATTGTTTTGGAGCGCTGTTTCCTCGCCCCGCCGCAGGCGGGGGAGAGGTGGCCGCGCAGCAGCCGGAGAGGGGGACAGCGCCGGTGGCAGGACGAAGCGCCAGACGGCGAGCCCCACTGCCAAGCTCGGCGCTTTACGAGCCCCCCTCTCCATCGCGGCTTCGCCGCGCCACCTCTCCCCCCGCTTCGCGCGGGGCGAGGAACCAGGCCCTACCCCACCTTCACCTGCGGCGGATGGCTGATCGAGTCCCGCACCGTGCCGTAGGACGCGCCCCAGCGATCGGTCATGTCGCAGCGTATGTCCCAGAGCTCGGGGAAGAAGCGGTGGCGGGCGCCGCCTTCGAGGATCTCCACCGGCCGGCCCTTCAGCGACTTCGCGCCGAGCCCGATCGAGCGGTGGATCAGATAGAGGTGGTTGGCGCGGAATTTCTGGAACAGCTCGTCGAACTCGATCAGCGCCTCGGCCACGACATAGGCGTCGCCATGGTCGTAGTGGGTGTCGTAGACGTCCTCGACGGAGAGCCCGCGGCCGTCGAGATAGGAATGCTTGAAGGCCCGCCAGAGGTCCGGCGGCAGGCGCAGGATGAGCTTGAAGCCCGGCGACTCCTGGCCGCTGCCGTTGCCGAGCTCGAGGCGGATCTGCTGGTACTCCTTGGGCGACATGGTCTCAAGCAGGTCGAGCTGCGCCGTCATCATGCGCATCAGCCGGTGCACGCGGCCCATGAGCGTGACGACGCGGTGCGTATCCTCTCTCTCCAGATAGTCGAGGACGTCGACCAGCGTATAGGCGATGAGCTTCATCCACAGCTCCTCGACCTGGTGCACGATCTGGAACTGCAGCTCGTCGGCATTGACCATCTCGGCGAGCGGCTTCTGGCATTGGAGAAGCTTGTCGCATTGCAGATAGACGCCGTAATCGCGCATTTCGGGCGCCTCGATGCGGGCGTGGTAGTCCGATTTGTCCATGGCTCATCCTCCTCGCACGGGCATGTTCGACGGATGCCCAAAGGATAGCGCTTCCGGCTTGAACATTGTTCCTTTCTGTTATCCAATATGCCGAAATTGGAGGACGATTTATCGTCATTTAAGCAATTGCGGAGAACGGATCATGCTGGACGCTGTCGACCGTAAGATCGTAGCAGTCCTTGAACGCGACGCGCGCGTCTCGTTCGGCGAACTGGCTGAAGAGGTGGGGCTGAGCAAGACGCCGTGCTGGAAACGGGTGAAGGCTCTTGAGGATGCCGGCGCCATTCGCGGCTATTCCACCCGCATCGATCCGGCGGCGATCGGCTTCGGCATCGAAGCCTTCATCCAGGTGTCGATCGACTTCGAGGTCTCGGACGCCTTCGAGGCGGCGGTGAAGAAGCACCCGCTGATCCGCCGCTGCTATGCCACGACCGGCGAGGCCGACTATCTCCTGCAGATCGTCACCGTCGACATGAGGGCGCTGGACAGGATGCTGCGCGAGGAGCTCAGCCGGTTGCCCGGCGTGCGCCGCACCGTGACTTCGATGGCGATGCGCGAAATCAAGGGTGATATCTCGTTCGCCGACGCCGCGGCGCATGCGCTGAGGGGATGAGGCGCGCGCACCAAATGATTTGAGACGTTGGCGGGACGGAGGAACGCCGCGGCCAGTATCCGGAAATCAGGTCACACCAGGCTCCGCACGAGCAGCCGGCTCCGGCTCCCGCGCTACCTCTTCCTTTTCCGCATCGGCCTTGCGCTTCAGGCACTCCTCGAAATCATGGTCGCGGCCACCGCAATAGGAGCAGCATTTGGCAGGCTTATTGGGGTGGAGCATCGAGGCCATTCCCAAGAATGCACAAAAAGCTTTCCGGTTGCAGCAATGCGTGAAGCCGCTGCAACCGCCCGTTCAACCCCATGCCCCACTGTCAAAATCAAAGGAGCTCGCCGCTTGCGCGGCGGGCTCCCGCTCAGTCACCGCTCACGCATGCGCGTGGGGATGACGGAAGTCCCAGACGGCATAGGCCGATGCCGCGATCACCAGCACGCCGAGAACGACATGCGTGGCCATCACATTCGTGTCTGCCGCAAAGCCCAGCAGCCAGGGTGACACGATTAGCCAGAGCCCGAGGGCCATATTTACCCATTCTTCCCATTCGGCGAACACCGAAAGCGTCGCGAGCGCCAGAGCGCCGAGCGCAACGCCGACAATCCAGGCGTTCCACGCGGGCACCATTACCGCGGTGAATCCGATGACCCAAGGTGAGATGAACAGGCAGATCGCGAGGACCAGAGTGATCCAGTCCATGCTCTTTCTTGCTTCCATCATTGCCATGACAACCTCCATAGATGAAGCTTGACCAAAGCAAAGCATTCGCGTGGACATTGCACGCTCACCCATTGATATAACTATGCTTTTATGAAGCTGCAAGGAGGCGCGCCGGCAACCGCGGCTTGCGCCTCGCCCGGCGCTTCCTTATCTGCCCGCGATGGCAAAGCTTGTCGCGCATATGCCCGAAAAGCCCGCGCCAGGTGGCGGCGGCCGCTCTCTCGCCGCCTCGGAGGCCCGACGTTCGCCGTTCAAACGCTGAAGTCGCTTTCGCTCTCCGCCCCCAGTTGCGGGACGACGATAGCCTCGAGCGGTGCCGTCAGCGACCATTTCAGCTCGCCGGGCGAGCGTTCCAGACTGGAGGTTCCGCCAAGCGATTGCGGCGCCACGCGCTGCAGCACCACCGTGCCGAAGCCTTTTCGTATGGACTCGTTCGTCTCGCACTGTCCGTCGGGGTCGGTCGACGCCTCCCGCCAGACAAGGTGAAACCAACGCCGAGCCTCCGGGCCGGTGTCGACCGTCCAAGTGATCTCGACATGGCCGCCCTCACCCGCCAGCGCGCCATATTTCGACGAGTTGGTGCCGAGTTCGTGGAAGGCCATGCCGAGATTTTGCACGGCGTTCGACTGCAGCGTCAGCAGCGGGCCAGAGAGCGAGATGCGCTCCTCATGGCCGAACGGCTTCAGATGCTCCTGGATGAGATCGAAAAGGCTCGCTCCCGCCCATTCCGAAGTGACAAGAAGATCATGCGAACGCGACAGTGCCATGATGCGCGCACGGATCATCTCCTCGAACTCGCCGGGATCGGTCGAACGCTTGCTGGTTTCACGGACCATCGACAGGATGACCGCGAACTGGTTCTTCACGCGATGGTTGACCTCACGCATCAGGAGCCGGATGCGACGCTCGCTTTCCTTGGCGGCGGTGATGTCGCGGGCGATCGTGGATGCGCCGACAATCTCGCCGGAAAGGTTCCTGATCGGTGAAACCGTGACTGAAACGGCAACCAGCGAGCCGTCCTTCCGTTTCCGCGTCGTGTCCAGGTTCGCCACGCCCTCGCCCCTGCGGATGCGGCCGATGATGTCGCTTTCCTCATCGTGCAGATGCTCGGGGATGAGGAGCAGCATCGATCGGCCGACGGCTTCCTCCGCGCTGTAGCCAAACATGCGTTCGGCCGCACGGTTCCAGTTGGTGATGATGCTGTTCAAATCCTTGCCGATGATGGCGTCGAAGGAAGAATCGACAATGGCTGCCAGCCGCGCATTGGCGCTGGCATCTTCTGATTCCCTGCCCCCGGATTTCGCCATTGTCCCTAGTTAGCGCACTTGCGGATCAAGACAACAGCCGGAAAAGATGAGGTATAATCTTGTTCTAAGTTTTGGGGTTTTCTTCGGCGATCGGCGACAGCACGCCGAAGTCCTGCGACTTGACGCCGGTCTCGGCGGTCAGGAAGCCTTCCGCGGCAAGACCGCGGCGCAGCAGTTCACGGACAGCGGCCGAACGGCTCGGCATGCGTTTGTCGAAACGCCAGTTCTCGACCGCCGCCAGTTCATCTTCGGTCAGCATGATTTGCAGCCGCTGCGGTCGCTCCAACTCAGCCACTTTAGCCTCCCAAGAGACGAATACCACGAATGAGTATGTGTCTCACTATGAGTAAAATTAGGAAACAGCACCCAGAACGTCAAGGTTGCTCGATCGGCAAAAGGCGGATGACCCTAACGATGCGGGTGATACCACGAAACCACATTTGTGATACTCTGCTAACTATTTGTTTTATTTATGAATTTTTACATTTTCCTATTGCTGTTCGCCCGATACGGGCGCATGATGCGAACAGAGGGACAAACCGTCCGCGAAAGGAGGGTTTTCCGATGCAACGAGAGTTTTCCGACCAGATGCGCGATGATGCCCACCGCAAGGTCCAGGAGGCCCTGCGGACGAACGGGATCGTCAATATCATCAGACTGTCGGAAGAGATCAGGCTCCGGAACCTCGAAGAGAATTTCGCCCGCGAGGATATCGAAGATTTGGTCATGCAGGTGGCCCAGATCTACGGCGCGCCGATCGAGTTCGACGAGCAGGTCCTCACCGCGCTCGACTTGCCCGATGCCTGTCCAGCCGACAGCCGCAACGATCTGGAAAAGGCGCTCGACCAACGACGGCTGCCGTGTTCCCCGATCGATCTGCTTCATTTGGATTCGAAAGACTGAGCGGCGGCGGCTTGTATCCAGGCGAGCGAACCGCCAGCGGTGCTCCCGCCATGTCGCCCAAAAGTGCGCAGCGGTTTTGGAGAACGACATGCATCAAAACAAAGATTTGAAGCGCGCCGTCTGAATTCGTTTCAGTACGACGCGCTTTAGTGGCCGTTCAACTCGCCCAGCAGGCGCAGGCCCTCCTCGTACTTGGTCGGGGCGATGCCCGCCTGAAACGCCTGCCAGAGATTGTCCTTGAGGTCTGCCTTCTTGACGGGCAGCGACAGCGGGTTCGAGGCTGCGCGAAAGATGAAGGCCTGCTCGCTCTCGTCCATCCTTCTGGTCAGGGCATCGACCGCCACGACCACCCGCAATCCGAAGCCGGCCGCCTCCAGCCTGTTCAGCGACCAGCCGTCGCCCTTCTCCAGCACGTCGTGCAGATAGGCGACGGTCTTCTCGTCGAGCGTTTCGACGGCGTCGGCAACGCGCCTTAGATGCTCGATATAGGGTCGGCCGGTCTTGTCCAGTTGGCCGCGATGGGCCTGCCTGGCGATCTTCGCTGCTCGGTGGAGCATGTTCACCTCGATCTCATCAACCTGTAAGCCCGCCTCGGCGGGGAGAGGGCCGAGACGGGCTGGATCGGGCTCTGGATACCCGGTCCGACAGCGCGCATTTCGCGGGGATGCTGGGACTGCGCGCCATGGTGCAAGAGGAACATCAGCGACGCCTAAATGTTCCCTCCCAATTCCCCATTCAAATCCCGATTCCGGCGTTCGGCCAAAGGCAGGAACCTCCGTGCGGTGCCGCCGTTAGCTCATTGTGCAAAACGAAGGAGTTCGCACCATGGATTGGAACCGCGTCGAAGGGAATTGGAAGCAGATCAAGGGCAAGGTCAAGGAACAGTGGGGCAAGCTCACCGACGATGACCTCGACCGCATCGCCGGCAAGCGCGACCAGCTGGAAGGCAAGATCCAGGAACGTTACGGCATCGAGAAGGACCGCGTGCGGCGTGACATCGACGACTGGGCAAGGCGCCAAGGCTGGTAGTGTCCGCCGACCGGACAATTGAGCCCGCAGCGCTCAAAGCCGGGTTGCGGCTTCAAAAGCAAGGATTTTGATTTCCGAACAATGAGACTATATTAGCTGACTAAGTGATTCATGGCGCGGTGAACCGATGGCCAAGAAGAAACCGAGACCGGCCTTGTCCGTTGTCGCCACAGCCTCACGATCAGAGGCTTCCGAAGCGATTTATTTTGCCCGCAAATGCGGTCTCACCCCCGACGAAGCCCTGCGGATAATGCGCGAGGCGCATGTGACACCAGGGTTCAAGTCGCCAGACAACGGAAAACAGAAGCGCTGAGCCGGCAAGTGTGCCGATCGCGCCACCGGCAGGACGTACCGCCGGCCGTGGCTACCTTGGCATTGCGGAAATGGAACTTCAGTCGCTGCTGGCTGTTCCATTTGAAAGGCGGGCATCAGCATGACCAGATCGTCGCTCCATCTGCTCAAGGGCATCGGCTATACGATCTCGACGGCAAGTGTGATCCTGCTGGCGACTGTCAGTTGGGAGGGCGCATCGAAAAGTCCGCTGTTGATTGCCTGCCTGCTCGGCGGCGCCGCCACGTCGATCGTCGGCATGTTTTGCCGCTGGCTTTCCTACGAGATTGAAAAGCGTGGGGACGAGCAGCAGGGCAGCGTGACCGAGAAAAGGCCGGTTCTCGGATCGCCGGCAAGCAGCGTCAACCCTATCTCCGCCGCCGGAACGCCGAGACCAGCACCGTGATTAGGCTGCTGGCAACGATCATGTGGCAACCTCGCCGCCCGACACGCGGTTTGGGTATCGCGGTCGGGATGGTTCCGGACAGGGGTACGGCCAGCGCCGAGATCAAAGAAGCCCCGGCCGAGACGACCGGGGCTGCAATTTCGGGAGTAACACGAAGTTCGGGAAACTGTCCGGTAACTCGCGTGCCCGGTAAAAGTTCCGGGCCGGTCCGGTTGGCCGCCCTTACTTCGGGGTTTGCGGCGGCAACTGATCAGGCTCGATGATCGGCATCTGGCTGTTGTCGGCCGGCGGAACGGCGGTGTTCTTGTCACCGGTGGGCGGCGGCTTCAGCACCCCGCCGCAGTTATCGAGCGTTTCCGACAGTTCGTTCGTGGCGGCCTGCGACTTCTGCTGCGGCTCCTTGGTGTCGGGCTTGACCTGGCAGTCCCCTAGTTGCTGCAAGTCGGGGATGAGCTGCTGGTCCATCGGCTGATCGGCCGTCTGGGCGACCGCCGGCAGCGCCGACATCATAACGGCTGCCATGGTGAGAAGAATTTTCTGCATGGGATCCTCCTCATGGGTTCGGTAACCTCCAACGATCGGCAGGATCTCGCCGGTGAATGTAGCTCGAACACTGCTTGCTCGGTGTCGGATTGGGTCGGCATGGCGGATCTCGTCGGCATCGCTTTCTCGTCGCTTTCGAAGGACAACGCATCGAGGCAGAAAAAGTTGGCCCTGTCCGATGTCGACCCTTCGGAGCGGAGCGCCGCCGCAGTGGCGACGCCGGCGTGAATCGCTGGTGCCTCTCGCCCTTTTCGCGAGTGGAGCGGAGACGTCTTCGTCAAAGGATGCCCGGCCTCATCAAAATGGATGGCGACAGCGGGCAGCGGCTGTAGTGATATCTCGCTGAACTCGCGGGCAGGACGTCGGAGCACTCCGGTTCCTGTTGCTCCGGTGCAGGGCCGGTCAGCTCTGCGGGTTTCGGTGACGACGAGGAGAATTAGATGCGCTCTCCTGCCGAAAAGAACAAAAGGACGCTTCGCCCATTGCCAGTTGAGGATGAGCGACAGATGCGGCTTGAGAAAACGCTCAGGCTCAGGTGCCTGAGAGCCTTTGCCTCCTCGCTCTCGTTTGATCCCGATGCTCAGTTTCACGATGAAATCGACTGCTCGGCGCTGTTCGCCGACTGGAACCGAGGTGGCCAGGCGCATTGCCAGTCGCATCCCCAGGTTCTACGGCCTTGCGCGTCCTTTGGACGCGCAAAGGACCCCGTAACCGTTTGATCCTGCGCATGATCCTTTCCGAGTATCCGATCTTTCGCGATCGTGCGTGGAGCAGGATGCAAGCGTCAATATGAATGCAGCCTCCGCGTTGCGGCCCGGGCCTGCGGATCGAGTCGAGACAGAATGGCAGGCAGGCCTTTGCCACCGACCGAATGCAACCGGTCGGCGGCATCTTCGTTTATGGCGATCCAATCCTGATGGTGGCAACATGAAATCCATTTGGGCGAACAATCCTCTCTTCATTGCGGCGGCGGCGGTGTTGACCGCGGCGCCCTTCGTCGGCCTCGCCTGGCGCACACGCGAATAGATCGGGTGGTGACGGGACATGAGCCGATTTTTGCCGCTTACCATCCGCTTCGTCAGCGGCGGCACGATGGTGGTTTCCTCGATCGCCGACGCAAAAAAGGCGCTTGGCGGAGAATGGAAGGACAAGAAGGCGCCGGATTACCTCGCGGCGGCGCGGCTGGTCGACGACGCCATGGCAGGCATCTGCCGCCCGGCTGTTGCCTTCGCCGCCTTCAAGAAGGCTGCCGCCCAGCAAGGCCTCCTGAGGTCGGCCGACCCTAGCGCGGCGCTCTCGATGCTCGACGCGCTATGGTCACGCGACGGCAAGAGCCCGCCCGACTGAAGCGCTCACCTTCCAGTGGCGGCCGCAACCATTCCCGACCTGAGCCGTTCCGACGCCGGGAAGGCAAAACATGTTCGAAGCGTTTGAGATCGCCGAGGTCGACACGGGCGGAGCACGGATTTTCATTCGCCGCGCCGGCAGCGGACCGGGGCTGCTCCTGCTGCACGGCTTTCCGGAAACGCATCTGATGTGGCGCGACGTGGCGCCGAAGCTGGTCGATCGCTTTAGCGTCGTCTGTGCCGACCTGCGCGGCTACGGGAAAAGCTCCTGCCCGCCGTCCAGTCCAGATCATGCTCCCTACGCAAAGCGCGCCATGGCTGCCGACCTCGCGGCGCTGATGACGAGGCTCGGCTTTTCCCGGTTCATGGTTGCCGGGCACGATCGTGGTGGCCGCGTTGCCTATCGGCTGGCCCTCGACCACCCCGGCCGCGTCGAGAAACTTGCTGTGCTCGACATCGTCCCCACCGCCGATGCCTGGGACCGGGCCGACGCCCAGCTGGCGCTCGGCTATTGGCCATGGTCGGTGCTGGCGCAACCCGAGCCGCTCCCGGAGAAGATCGTGGCGGCGGCCGCGGATGCGATCGTCGACAATGCGCTGGGCGGCTGGGGCTCCTCGCCTGACGTGTTCCCGGCTGCCGTGAGGCAGGCTTACGTCAAGGCCTTGCACGATCCGATGCATATCCATGCCATCTGTGAGGAATATCGGGCGGCGGCGACGCTCGACCGCGAGCATGACCATGCCGACCGGTCAGTCGCCCGGCGCATCGCTTGCCCGGTACTGACGCTCTGGAGCGAGCATGGCGCGCTCGCCGAGTGGTATGCAGCCGAAGGCGGCCCGCTGGAGCTGTGGCGGCGCTGGGCCGATGATGTGCAGGGCGGCGCAATGCCCGGCGGTCATTTCTTTCCCGAGGAACTGCCTGACGAGACAGCCGCCATGCTCAGCGATTTTCTGCTGCCGCCTAAAGCCCGTAGGCCAGGGTGAGATAAATCGCCGGCGCGGCGATCAGGCAGAGCGCCATGGCGATCACCACGGCGTTGCCAAGCCGCACGGCGCGCCTGGCGATGTCGGCGGCGTCTTCATCGTCCTGGATGAGGTCGAGGATCGAGGTATCGGCGAGCACGGAGAAATGATTGTCGTTTGCGGGGCGGCTTTCAGCGTTCCGCAGTGCAGGCTTGGCAGAAATAAGGGGCAAAACGTCGTCTCACTTTCGAAACCGGCAACGCGGCTTCCTTGTTACGATGATTCTTTCTGGGTTCCGACGGTATCGGGTGCCCGCCGTTTGCGCGGAAACGGCGGGCACCCAAAAGCCGACGACGGAGGGGGGTCCATCGACGACCGCCCAATAACTCCAAACGCATGCTTTGGTTGCTCTGCCGGGCCTAATGCTCGGGCTTCTCGGACCTCGGTCGTATCGGCTGCTCCGACCATGGCCCCCGAGCAGCGGCTGGGCGGCTCGCTGTTCATGTTTCCGACCGGCGGGTCGATGGTCGCTGCCGTGCTGCTGCGCAAGACCCGTATACTGGCCCCGATCGTGCCTGATGGAACCAGTCGCGCCTCCCGCAGTTGCCTAGAAGCGGCCGTCCAGCAAGGCGGTCGCTATCGGCAGGACAACCAGTGGAGGCTCCGATGTCGCTGCAGACCCTTCATCCCGAACGCGTCGACGAGACGCGCGTGCAAGCCTATTCGACTTTTGCTCCCGCCCTCATCAACGCGCTGTCGCAACGGTTGGCCCGCTGTCAGGGCGTGAAGGAACTGGGCGAGATGGAGACGTCGCTGATAAGGCTTGTCGAGGAAACGGATGTCGCCGCGCCGCATGCCGACGCCATGCGTGAATTCGCGATCGAGCTGATTGTGTCGACGATGAGGAATGTGCGCAGCCATCCCGACACGAAGAGCGATCTGGAGGAAATCGACGACCGCCGCACGCAAGGGCGCTCGGAGATTCCAGAGACGCTGGAGGAACAGTTGCAGTCGGGTCTGGAGGATAGTTTCCCAGCGAGCGATCCGCCGGCGGTCGTCTCGACCGTCATCACCGGCGGGTCGAAGCACATCGTCGGAACCGATGAGGTGCTGCGCCGCAAGAAGGAGGCACGCGGCGGGCCGTCGCGACGGCGGGCTGCCGCGGCAACGACAGGAGATCTGCGATGAACCAGGCAAACGGTAAGATCCCGAACCGCCCCGGCGCCGGTCATGAGCCGTCCCCCAGCCGGTTGCCGACCAAGGGCGGCGAGGATCCGGACGTGCGGTTCCTGGCCGAGAACAGCGACCTCTCGCCGAAGCAGGCGCGCGAGCTGATCCGCGAACACGGGCATGATCGCGACAAGCTTATGAGGATCGCGCGAACCATGAAGGCGGAAGGCTGAGTGAGGCCCGACGTCAAAGAGAGGTGGATCACTGAGCGAATGTGATCGCACGCGCCCTCAGCCACCGTAGAGACCGATCTCGTCCGGCTGGATGGAAGCAGATTTCCCCTCGCCTTGCTTGCCAGCCTCCCTCTCCAGCGCAGCATCCAGCCTATCGCCGTCGCCGCCTTGCGGATCGGCGATCGCATTGACAAGCGTATCGAGCGAAACGCCAAGCTGGTCCAGGCCGAGCTGCCTTTCGATCTCTGCGATCGCGGACGGGGATTGCCGCTTCAGCGCCTCGACCGCGTTCTTGACGGCCGAACCGTAGGAAATCACGGACTCGTAATCGCCCTGGTCGAGGCCGAACTCCTTGCCCGCGCGCTCCATAAGCCGGACCTTTGTCGCCGTGACGTTGAGGCCGTCCAGGCTGAACATGGATTGCGAGAATTCGGCCTGCGCCTGCATGGGCGACGCGCCGGCGCCGGCATCGGCGGGGGTGCGATTAATGCTCGCGACGAGACCGTCTCCTGCCGATCCGGCCGCCGGCACCGGGCGTTGCTGCTGCAGGATCGCAAGGGCGGCGCTGTTCAGTGTGGGAAGTGAAGGCATTGCTGGCCTCGAGGGCGCCCATCCATCATGGAATGCGCGCCAGATAGTCGAGCCAAGACATCATGCCTTGAGCAAAGCAAAAGTCGGTTGAGAAACGCAGTAGCCCAACAATCCTAAGAATTTCCTAGATGACACCGCAGATCAAGCCGCCGCGCGCGGCTGCCCGGCAGGCGGCGCCCTCCGCTGCCTGCCGGGCAAGTCCCCCCTCGGGAGATCACAGCCTCGGGCCGATCGTCAGTCGTCGCCGCCGCTGTCGCCGCCGCCATCGTGACTGCCGCCGTCGCCGCCGCCATCGTGACTGCCGCCGTCGCCGCCGCTGGCGCCATCGTGCCCACCGGTGTCGCCCCCATGGTCCTCGCTGTCGTCGTCGGCCTCGTCGCCCTGATGAGAGCCGGCATCGGCAGTCTGGTCGTCCGTCTCGTCCGAACTGTCGTCGTTCTCAACGACGGAGTCGTCGTTCCCCTGCCCGGCGGAGGCTTCCTGGATGTCGTCGTCCGGCACGGTCGCGGTTGCCTGGCTGCCGTGATCGGAAAACTCGGTTGCTTGTGATTGGCTCATGGCGAGCAGGCCGAACAGCCCGATCGACGTTGCCACCAACAGCGGCACTTTCTTCATGCTGATTCCTCTCGCTTCACAATCGCCAGCCCAGGCCAAGGACCATGCGTGCCGCCCGCTTACGTCGGCCTTAATGCCAAGGCTCTAATTTTAGCGATAGCTAAGTTTTCCTGATTCCGCCTTGCTTGGCTACCGGAAACTTGATCCGTCGGAAAACCGCGCGCTCAGGCTTGCCTTCTGTTGGCGGATCGGGCCGCGCCACCGGCCGCCCGCGCCACGATCGCGTCCAATGGCTCGGGCCTGTGCAGGAAATAGCCCTGGCCATAGGCGACCCCCATGCCCATGAGGATCTCCAACGCGCTCTTTTCCTCGATCTTCTCGGCCACCACGGCGCTGCCCATGCTTCTGGCAATGCCGGCGATCGCCGAGACGATCTCGCGGTCGAAGCGGCTTTCGGCGATGTGCTCGACGAAGGAGCCGTCAATCTTGATGACGTCGATGGGGAAGCGCCTCAGATATTCGAAGGAGCTCATGCCGGCGCCGAAATCGTCGAGGCTGACGCGGCAGCGACGCAACCTGGCCTTGCGCACGAATTCTTCCGCCGCATCGAAATTGGTGACGGCGGCGGTCTCGGTGATCTCGAAGCCGATGGCCGATGGCGGCGCGCCGCTCCCGGCGATCGCGGCATCGACGAAGTCCCAGAGCTGCGGATCGGAGAGCGTCTGCGCCGACAGGTTGAAGCCGAGCGAGATGGCTCCGGAGCGCATCGCCCTGCCGTGTCGCGTCAGCGCCGCGCGGATGATCCAGCGGTCGAGCCGGGCGGCCAGGCCGAAGCGTTCGGCCACCGGCATGAACTCACCCGGCGGGATCAGCTTGCCGTTGCGGCCTTCGAGCCGCGCCAGCACCTCGACATGGCGGTTCTCTTCCCAGGGCCTGCCCAAGCGATGGATCTCCTGGCCGAACAGCTTCAGCCGGCCGTCCTCCATGGCATCCACCAGGTCGGCCGCAAGCCGCGCCGCGTTGAGGCCGCCGGAGCCGGAGGCGGTCTCGGCCGAGAACACGGCGAAGCGGTCGCGCCCGCCGGCCTTGGCTGCGTAGCAGGCGTCGTCGGCGCAGGCCAGCGCGTCGGCCACCGTCATATCGCGATGAGCGACGAAGGCGATGCCGATGCTGGCGGCGAGCCTGCGCGAGGTCACGGCCGGGCCGAGATCGGCGTTGCGGACGGCCGCCAGTATCGCTCCGGCCAACCGCTCGGCCTGCTTGCCGTCGCAATTCGGCACCAACAGCGCGAACTCGTCGCCGCCGAGGCGCGCGGCATGCGCCGAGGGCGGCAGTCCGGTGACGATGCCTGTCGCCACGCTCTTCAGCGCAAGGTCGCCGGCGGCATGGCCGGCATAATCGTTGAGCGCCTTGAAGTAGTCGAGGTCGACATAGAACACGGCAAGCGGCAGCCGGTCGGCGGCGCCGATGTTTTCGGCGAGCAGCCGGTCGAAGGCCGAGCGGTTCAGCAGTCCGGTCAACGCATCGTGGCGCGCGGCATAGGCGAGCTCCTCGGCGCGCTTCTTCTCATCAGTGATGTCGCGCACGGTGCCGAGGATCTGGCCGGCCGAGCCGACGCCAGCGATGAAGCGCACCAGCGACTCGACATGACGGATCTCGCCGTCGCGCCTGATGATGCGATATTGCGTGGCCGTAACGCTCTCCGAGCCCGGCGGCGGCAGGTGCGCGCGCTCGGTGGCGTCCTTGTCGTCCGGATGGAGATAGGTGTGCCAGAGGCCGGCCGTCACCTCGTCGGTGTCGCTGACCAGGCCGAAGATCTCTCTGGTGCGCGCATCCCAATAGCTCTTGTTGGTGCCGATGTCGTAATGCCAGATGCCGGTGCCGCTGGCGGCGAGCGCGAGACGGAAACGGACATTGACCTGCTCCAGCGCCGCCTCGGCCTCTTTCTGCCTGGTGATGTCGGTCTGCACGCCCATCAGGCGCAGCGGCTTGCCTTCGGCGTCGCGCTCGACGATGCCGCCGCGGTCGAGCACCCAGACCCAGTGGCCGTCCTTGTGCTTCAGGCGCAGTTCCGTCTCGATCGAACCGACGAGGCCGGCGATGTGGCGCTCGCCGCTCGCCAGCGCCCGTTCGCGGTCGTCGGGATGGGTGAGCTTCAGCCAGAGATCGGAGGTGTTGGCGAGCTCGCCCTCATCATAGCCCAGCATCCTCCACCAGGTCGGCGAATAGTAGCAATCGCCGGTCGCGAGGTTCCAGTCCCACAGGCCGAGTTGGGCGCGGTCGAGCGCCAGCGCCCAGAATTCGCCTTTGCGTTTCTTGTCGTCCGCCATGCCCTGTTTTTGCCTGCCCCGTCCGGGCATCCTGCACGAAAGCAGAGAAGAAAGGGTTACTAGGGCGGAGCTGCTGATCTCACCCCTTGTGGGGGAGATTGCTAACCGCCCACCCCTAGCCTTCTCCTCACCACCGCCGCATGGAACCGGGCGCCATGGAGCAAGCCTTCGTCGTTGAAATCATAGGCCGGGTTGTGCAGCGGCGCGGAATTGCCGTTGCCCATGAAGACGAAGCATCCAGGCACCTCGGTCAGGAAACGGGCGAAATCCTCCGAGGCGGTCATTGGCTCGGCCGCAACGCCAACGGCGTTGTCGGCCAGCACCGTGCGGGCCGCCGCAAGCGCCTCATCGACCAGCGCGGCATCGTTGATCAAGGGCACGAACTCACGCGTGTAAGTCACTTCGGCGGCGACATTATAGGCCTGCGCCGTGCCCTCGGCGATGCGGCGCATCTCCGCCTCGATCGCAGCGCTTACCTGCGGCCGGAAACTGCGGCAGTCACCCAGGACGCGGGCGAGGCCAGGCAATGCGTTGCGGGCGCCGTCGGTGATCAGCTCGGTAACCGAGACGACGCCGATATCGGCTGGGCTCAGGCGCCGCGAAACGATGGTCTGCAGGTTGATGACCAGCGCGCAGGCGGCGACCAGCGTTTCCCGGCCCGCATGCGGCCGCGCCGCATGGCCGCCGAGACCTTTCAGAACGATCTCGAAATTGTCCTCGGCCGACATCACCGGGCCGCTCCGGGTCTCGAAATGGCCGATGGGCAGGCCCGGCATGTTGTGCAGCCCAAAAATCTCCTCGAAGGGGAAGCGCTCGATGAGGCCGTCTTGAAGCATCGCGAGCGCGCCCCTGCCCCATTCCTCGGCCGGCTGGAAGACGAAGCGCACGGTGCCGTCGAAGCCGCCTTCGCTGGCCAACAGCTTCGCCGCGCCGAGCAGCATGGCGGTGTGGCCGTCATGGCCGCAGGCATGCATGGTGCCGGGGGTCCGAGAGCGCCAGGCCTGCGTGCCCTGCTCGGCGATGCGCAGCGCGTCCATGTCGGCGCGCAGCGCAATCGCGCGGTTGCCGCCGCCTCTGGTCAGTGTGCCGACGACGCCGGTGCCGCCGACGCCCTCTGCGACCTCCAGCCCAAACGCGCGCAGTTTTTCCGCCACGAAGGCGGCGGTGCGCTTTTCCTCGAAGCCGAATTCGGGATGGGCGTGGAGGTCGCGCCGCCACGCCGTCATCTCGCGGTGCAGCTGCTGCTGGTCGAGTTCGCCCATGGTTGCTCTAACTCTTTGTTTTTATGCAATTCCGAACGGAAAACCGCTACGCACTTTTCCTGGAATTGCTTTTAGGCAGTCTGCATGAGCACTTCGCCCGGCGCCATGCCCACCAGCTCGGCATAGCGGCCGGGGTCGGTCGCACCTTCGGAATTGATGATGAGCACGCGGGAATTGGCATCGAGGCCGAGCGTCGCCCGCATATCCTTGTGGCCAGCGGCGCGGATCAGCCCGGCGAGCCCTGCTCCGCCGCTCTCGCCGGAGACGATTGCAGGATCATCGCCGACGGGTCGCGCCAGCCGGTTCATCACCGAAACCGCGTCTTCCTCGTCGACGGTCATGAAGGCATCGCCGAGGCGCGACAGCACCCGCCAGGCGACCAGCGACGGCTCATGGCATTCGAGCATCGCCATGACCGTCGGCTGCTCATGCGGGATCTTTACCGGCCGCCCGGCCTCGGCGGTGGCGTAGATACAGGCCGCCCGGGCGGGCTCGACGACGACGACTTTCGGCCGCCGTTCGCCGAGCACGATCGCCAGGTGGCCGGCGATCGCCGCCGCGAAGCCGCCGACGCCGGCCTGCAGGAAGACATGGGTGGGCGGTTCGGGCATACGCCGCCGCGCCTCGCGCACGATCACCGTATAGCCCTGCATCACCAGGCCAGGGATGCGCTCATAGCCGGGCCAGGAGGTGTCGGAGACGACCGTCCAGCCGCGCTCGGCGGCGACGCGGGCGGCCTCGCGCACCGAATGGTCGTAGCCGCCCTCGACCCTGACCATCTCGGCGCCGTAGCCGGCGATGGCCGCGACGCGCTCATCGCTGACGCCGGCATGGACGAAGACCACGGAGTGGGCGCCGACGAGGCCGGCGCCCTGCGCCACCGAGCGGCCGTGATTGCCGTCGGTCGCGCAGCAAAAGGTCATTTGCGCCGCGATCGCGCGCACGCTTGTGTCGCCGATCTCGCCGACATCGACGGCGCGGCCGAACCGCTTGCCGGCCTCTTCCAGCACCAGCCGCATGACGGCATAGGCGCCGCCCAACGCCTTGAAGCTGCCGAGGCCAAGGCGCTTGCCTTCGTCCTTGACGTGCAGCGAAGAGATGCCGAACTCGCCGGCCAACGCCGGCAAGGCATGCAGCGGGGTCTCGGCATGGTTTTCGCGCGCTTTGAGATAACGTTCGGCCTGGTCGGCGCCGGCAAGGCCGAGGGCAGCGGCATCGGCCGCCACCAGCGGCTGGTTGTGTTCGGGACGTTGGTTGAGCAGCATCATTGGTGTTTTTCTCCGAGGCGCTGAACTCTATTGCGGAGCGCACGAGAATTGCGCTCTGTTTCGGCCATCTGATTGCAAGTTTGTTTCGTCCGGATGCCGCCATGCCAATTTTTCCCGAACTCGACGCCTTCGACCGCGCTATCCTTGCCATCCTGCAGAAGGACAACACCACGCCGCAGCGCGCGATCGGCGAAGCGGTGAACCTTTCGGCGCCAGCCGTGCAGCGGCGCATCAAGCGCATGGAGGAGATGGGCGTCGTCCGCGCCAATGTCGCGCTGGTCGATCCGGCCAGGGTCGGCCACCCCATCACGATCTTCGTCGAGGTCGAGGTGGAGAGCGAGCGGGCCGAACTGATCGACGCCGCCAAGCGCGGCTTCGCCGCCGTGCCGGAGGTGCAGCAATGCTACTACGCAACCGGCGAGGCCGACTTCATCCTCGTCGTCACCGTGGCGACGATGGCCGACTACGAAGCGCTGACCAGGCGGCTGTTCTTCGAAAACAACAACGTCAAGCGGTTTCGCACGTTTGTGGCGATGGACCGGGTGAAGGTGGGGCTGGAGGTGCCGGTGGGGTGAGTGTATCCGCTCGAACGCCAGGCGGCAGCTCGCCGCCTGGCGCCGATTTTTACTGGGTCGGCGTCGCGTGTTCGCACGACACTTTCGGGTTCATGTCGGCGAAGGTGCCGGTCGGGTTGCCCCTCCAGGCCCAGACATGCAGTTCGTAGAACTCACCCAGACCGTAGCGGTTGGGCGCGCTGTTGAAGTTGAACAGCTGGCCGTCGAGCGATGCAGGACCCTTCGAGGTGATATATTCGACCGCCACCAGCTTCAGCGTGCCGTCGGCCATCGGCTCGTACATGACCGCTTCGGGACGGGCGATATCGATCTTGTCGTCCTTCAGATACTCGCCGTTGACGTAGTGGATGCCCATGGCGCCACCGGTGATGCCGCTGGCGCAGGGAATGGGCGCATAGCCTTCGGCCGTCGCGGCCTTGACGTCGAGAAAGCGGCTGTTGGCCGCCTGCACCTTACCGGCCAGCGGACTGGCGCCGGAGACGGACGCAGCCGCGTCCTGATCGGCCCGCGCAAGCGTCGTGCAGGCCGCCAGCACCGCCACGGCCATGAGAAGCCTGTTGCAAAAATCTGGTGTCATGTTCATTCCGTTCTTGTTGAAAATGCACAGCCGGCCGGCCGTCGGAAATACGGCGGCGCGACAGGCAAGTGCCGTGGCTGTCGTTGCTTGATGCCGAATTCGATCCGGCGACCGATCATCCCTTCGGCAGATAGGAAATCGTTCCGGCCAGATCGGTGTTGTCGATCAGCTGGAAACGGCTGTCGCTGCCGGCCTGGCGGGCCGATACGAAGGGCGCGTAGACCGGATCATTGGTGAAGGCGCGAGCTGCCGCCTCCGACGGGAAGGCCATCAGGGCGATCAATGTCGTGTCGAGCGGCTTGCCCTCGAGCGTCTTCACATTGCCGCTGCGTGCCAGATATTTACCGCCGTGCTTGTGAACGAGGTCGTGCACGGTCGAGGCGTAGTCCGGTATCCATTTCGGGTCTTTCACCTTGATGTCTGCGATAAGGTAAGCGGTCATGGGTCAGTCTCCTGGTTGCGGCGCACAGGGGCATCCGGTGCGTCGGCCACAGGGCTCGCATGGCGGAGACCGCGCCAACCAGTCCGCGATCTGTACCAGCCAGTACAGTTTCTGTACTCGCCGCTTCATTCACGAAGGTCTAATGTTCCGCCCGGTTTTGAGGAGGACACCGATCATGGCCCAGCACGGATACAAGCAGTTCTGCCCGCTATCGATGGCCGCCGAGGTGCTGTGCACCCGCTGGACGATGGTGCTGATGCGCGAACTGGTAGCGGGCTCGACCCGCTTCAACGACCTGCGCCGAGGTGTGCCGAAGATGTCGCCGACCCTTCTGTCGCAACGGCTGAAGGAGCTCGAACTGGAGGGGATTGTGGAGCGCAGGGAAGTCCCCGGCGAGAAGGGCATCTTCGACTATCGGCTGACCGAGGCGGGCCGCGATTTGCGCCCCGTTGTCGAGGCGATGGGTTTCTGGGGGCAGAAATGGGTCGAGTCCCGGCTGTCGCTGAAGAACCTCGATCCGTCGCTGCTGATGTGGGACATGCGGCGCAATCTCAACCCCTCGCCACTGCCCGAAGGAAGAACCGTGATACAATTTCTGTATCAGGATCTCCCGGCGTCGAAACGCTCGTGGTGGCTGGTCGTCGAGAAGCATGGCGAGGTCGATCTGTGCTGGTACGACCCGGGCTTCGATGTCGATCTCTACGTCTCGACCGACCTGCACACCATGACGGCGATCTGGATGGGGCTGATCACCGTCGAGAAGGCCGGCGCCAAGGTCGTCCTGACCGGCGATCACGCCATCGGCAAGAAGATGCAGACCTGGCTCGGCCTCAGCCCGTTCGCGGTCGAACCCAAGCGCGCGGCCTAATCCTTGGTGTTCGCCACCTGATTGCTCAAGGCATCAATGCTTGTTGCCGCCCTGCCCGCTGGCCCGCACCAGCCAGCGCACATAGATCTCGCCGACGATCCCGCGCCGGAAGATCAGCACGCAGACCATGAAGATCAGCCCGGTGGCGATGGTCACCGGGAAGCCGGATGTCGCCAGCGTGTTCTCCAGCCCGACGACCAGGCCGGCGCCGACCACCGGGCCGACCATGGTGCCGATGCCGCCGAGCAGCGTCATCAGGATCACCTCGCCCGACATCTGCCAGGTGACGTCGGTGAGCGTGGCGAACTGGAAGACGATGGCCTTCACCGCGCCGGCCAGGCCGGCAAGTGCCGCCGACATGACGAAGGCGGCGAGCTTGTAGCGACCGACGGAATAGCCCAGCGAAATCGCGCGGTTCTCGTTCTCGCGGATCGAGCGCAGGATCATGCCGAAGGGCGAATTGACGATGCGCCAGATGGCAAAGACGCCGAGCAGGAAGATCGCCAGCACGAAGAAGTACATGTTCATCGGCACGTTCAAATCGACGATGCCGAAGAGGTGCCCGCGCGCAACGCCCTGGATGCCGTCCTCGCCTTCGGTGAACGGCGCCTGCACGCAGAAGAAATAGAACATCTGCGCCATCGCCAGCGTGATCATGGCGAAATAGATGCCCTGGCGGCGGATGGCGAGAAAGCCCATGACGAGGCCCATCAGCGCGGCGCCGGCGGTGCCGAGCAGGATACCGGCTTCCGGCGGCCAGCCCCAGGCCTTCACCGCATAGGCACAGAAATAAGCCGCGCCGCCGAAGAAGGCGGCGTGGCCGAAGGAGAGCAGGCCGGTATAGCCCAAAAGCAGGTTGAAGGCGCAGGCGAACAGCGCGAAGCACAGCATCTTCATCACGAAGATCGGGTAGATGAGGAACGGTGCCGCGACGAGCGCCAGTATGCCCAAAGCCACGAGGCCCCTTTCAAGCCGAATGGAGGCAGCGGCGCGCTCTTCGTGAAAGGTCGCCTCGCTCATCTCAGGCATCCCTTCCGAATAGGCCGGCCGGGCGTAAGAGCAGCACGATCGCCATGATGACGAAGACAACCAGGTTCGAGGCCTCGGGATAAAAAACCTTGGTCAGGCCCTCGGCGAGGCCGAGCATGTAGCCGGTGACGATGGCGCCCAGGATCGAGCCCATGCCGCCGACCACGACGACGGCGAAGACGACGATGATCAGGTCAGAGCCCATCAGCGGGCTGACCTGGTAGACGGGCGCGGCGAGAATGCCGGCAAGGCCGGCAAGGGCCGCGCCCAGCCCATAGGTGAGCGTCAAGAGCAACGGGACGTTGACGCCGAAGGCCTGCACCAATTCAGGGTTCTCGGTCGCGGCGCGCAGATACGAGCCGAGCCTCGTCTTCTCGATCAAAAGCCAGGTGCCGATGCAGACGATGAGCGAGGCCACCACCACCCAGCCGCGATAATTGGGCAGGAACATGAAGCCTAAATTGGTGCTGCCGGCGAGCAGCGCCGGCACGGCGTAAGGGTTGCCGGAAACGCCGTAGTAGAAGCGGAACACGCCTTCGATGACGAGCGCCAGACCGAAGGTGAAAAGCAGGCCGTAAAGCGGGTCGATGCGGTAGAGCCGCGACAACGCCACGCGCTCCACCGCCACGCCGAACAGGCCGACGGCCAAAGGCACGACGATCAGCGCGGGCCAGTAGCCGATGCCGAGATGGGTAAGCAGCAGATAGCCGACGAAGGCGCCTAGCATATAGAGCGCGCCATGGGCGAAATTGATGATGCGCAGCAGGCCGAAGATCACCGCCAGCCCGAGGCTGAGCATCGCATAGAAGGAGCCGTTGATGAGGCCGACCAGGAGCTGACCGAGCAAGGCCTGGATGGGAATGCCGAAGATCATGGTCATGGCGTGATCACCGAAGAGGCCAAGCAGGGATGCGTTTGCGAGGCACCTACCCCCACCCCAGCCCCTCCCCACAAGGGGGAGGGGAACGGTGGCTCCACTGTTTCGACCAAAACCGGCGAAGGTTTGCTACGGCTCGGCGCTGCCCCAAAGTCCCCCTCCCCCTTGTGGGGAGGGGTTAGGGGTAGGTGTATTCCTACACGCGATTGCCCAATCATACTCCCAGCACCTCGTGCAGTTTGTCCGTGTGCTCGGAAAGCGCGCCGACCGCAAAGCCTTCCACCACCTTGCCGTGGTCCATCAGGTAGAAGCGGTCGGCGATGCGGGCGGCGAAGCGGAAATTCTGCTCGACCAGCAGGATCGTCATGCCGCGCTTCTTCAGCGTCGCCAGCAACTCGCCGATGCGCTGCACGATGACCGGCGCCAGGCCTTCGGTCGGCTCGTCCAGCAGCAGCAGCTCGACGCCGGTCCGAAGAATGCGGGCGATCGCCAGCATCTGCTGCTCGCCGCCGGACAATTTCGTCCCCTGGCTGTTGCGGCGCTCCTTCAAGTTGGGAAAGAGCTCGAAAATCTCCTCCACGCTCATGCCGCCCTTGGCGACCATCGGCGGCAGGATCAGGTTCTCGTCGACGGTCAGCGTGGCGAATATGCCGCGCTCTTCCGGCACGAAGCCGATGCCCTGATGCGCGACGCGGTGCAGCGGCAGGCGCATCAGGTCCTTGCCGTTGAAGGTGACGCTGCCCGTGCGCTTGCGGATCAGGCCCATGATGGCGCGCAGCGTCGTCGTCTTGCCGACGCCATTGCGGCCAAGCAGCGTCACCGTCTCGCCGCGCAGGACATCGAGGTTGACGCCATGCAGCGCATGGCCCTCGCCGTACCAGGCGTGGAGGTCGCGCACGGAAAGCAGCAGCGGCTCACTCATGCTCCGTCCCCATGTAGGCGACGCGCACGCGCTCGTCCTGGCTGACGGTGGCGTAATCGCCGGCTGCGAGCACCTGGCCGCGCTGCATGACGGTGATCCAGTCGCAGAGATCGGCGACGACGGTGAGGTTGTGCTCGACCATCAGCACGGCGCGGTCTTTGGCCAGCGAGCGGATGATGCCAGAGATCATGCCGACATCCTCATGCCCCATGCCGGCCATTGGCTCGTCGAGCAAAAGCACCTTCGGGTCGAGCGCCAGCGTGGTGGCGATCTCCAGCACGCGCTTCCTGCCATAGGAGAGATCGCCGGCGAGACGATGCGCGGCATCGTCGAGGCCGACAATGGCGAGCAGTTCGCGCGCCCTTGGCGTGAGATGGTCGAGGGCAGAGAGCGAGCGCCAGAACTGGTAGCCCAGCCCGCCAGGGCGCTGCAGGGCGACGCGCACATTGTCGAGGACAGTGAGATGCGGAAAGATCGCCGAGATCTGGAAGGAGCGCACAAGCCCCATGCGCGCCACTTTTGCAGGCGGTGTGCGGGTGATGTCCGTGCCGAGCAGTTCGATCGTGCCGGCGGTCGGCTGCAGGAATTTTGTGAGCAGGTTGAAGATGGTGGTCTTGCCGGCGCCGTTCGGACCGATCAAGGCATGGATTTTGGCATGATGGACGTCGAGATCGACATCCTTCACCGCGACGAAACCGGCGAAGTCACGCCGCAGGCCGCGGGCGAAAAGCACCACCCGCGGCCTCTCATCTGTGCCGTCCTGCCGGACGGCGGTTGCGGCGGCGAGCGTCACTGGCTGACGAGCGAGCAACCGCTTTCCGAGGCCTTCAGGAAGGCCTTGTTGCCGGGAATGGTCGCCAGATAGGTGTAATAATCCCAGTCCTTCTTGCTCTCCTCAGGCTTCTTGACCTGGTAGAGATACATGTCGTGCACCATCGATCCGTCGGCCTGCACCTTGCCGTTGGCGGCGAAGACGTCGTTGACCGGCATCTCATGCAGTTGCTTGGCCACCGCCTCGGTCTCGTCGGTACCGGCCTTGTCGATAGCCTTCAGATACTGCGTCACCGCCGAATAGGTGCCGGCCTGGATCATGTTCGGCATGCGGTTGGTGCGCTTGAAGTAGCGGTCGGCGAAATCGCGGCTCTTGTCGTCGCGGTCCCAGTAATAGCCTTCGGTGAGCACGACGCCCTGCGCCGCCTGCAGGCCGAGGCCATGCACCTCGGCGAGCGTGAAGAGCAGCGCCGCCAGCCGCTGGCCGCCGGCGACGATGCCGAACTCGGCCGCCTGCTTGATCGAGTTCGAAGTGTCGAGGCCGGCATTGGCAAGGCCGATGATCTTGGCGCCGGAGGACTGCGCCTGCAGCAGGAAGGAGGAGTAATCGGTCGAGCCCAGCGGATAGCGAACCTCGCCCAGCACCTTGCCGCCGCTCGCCTCGACCAGCTTGGCGGTCTGTTCCTTCAGCGAATAGCCGAAGGCATAGTCGACGGTGATGAAGTACCAGCTGTCGCCGCCCTGCTCGACCAGCGCGCCGCCGGTGCCGACCGCCTGGGAGTGCGTGTCATAAGCCCAATGGAAGCCATAGGGCGAGCATTGCTTGCCGGTGAGGTCCGTGGAGGCCGCGCCGGTGACGATGTCGATCTTCTTCTTTTCCTTGGAAAGCCCCTGGACGGCGAGCGCGACCGAAGATGTGGTCAGCTCCATGATCGCGTCGACCTGCTCGGTGTCGTACCACTGGCGCGCGATGTTGGAGGCGATGTCCGGCTTGTTCTGGTGGTCGGCGCTGACGATCTCGATCGGCGCGCCCTGCACCTTGCCGCCGAAATCCTCGACCGCCATCTTGGCGGCCTCGACCGACCATTTCCCGCCGAAATCGGCATAGACGCCCGACTGGTCGTTCAAGATACCGATCTTGACCTTGCCGTCTGAGATTTCGCCAGCCGCCGCCGGCATTGCAGATGCCGCAATGAGCGCGGCCGAGACGAGATAGGATGCTTTCACTGGTGGTTCCTCCCTTGTGGCCAACCACGTCAAACGCGGCGGGCCTCGCAATGGTTCAACAGTTTCGTCCGGATTTTGGATTTGGGGCTCGATCCCGCCTGCCGCTCCTCTTCTCGCGAGACCGCACCGCCGCGTGCCTTGGGTGCACGGGCGCGGAGCCTAGCATCACATTTCGCGGGCCGAGAATGCTATTTTCGTAGCATGGCGTATGGGCAGGTTGGACGCTCGAGCCGTTCACCACGGTAGCTGCTTGCCATCGCGAAAGAAGCCACCGGTCGGACCATCATCCGGCAGCGTCGCGACCCAGACGATGCCGGCCGCCCCCGGCGCGACCGGGCGGCTGCCGGGCCTGCCCATGTCGGTCTCCACCCAGTCCGGGCTGATTGCGTTGACCAGGACGCCCGCGTCGTGCAGCTCGGCCGCGAGAATTCGGGTGAGCGCATTGAGCGTCGCCCTGCCGGTCGAATAGGCCGGCGAGCCAGCCTCGGGAGAAACGATGACCAGCCGGCCATGACCGGAGACGCTGAGCAGCGGCGCGAAGGCGAACGCCACCCGCCAGGCGCCAACGACATAGCTCTCGAAGGCCTTGCGGCCCACCGTCCGGTGGGGATTCAGCGCTCGCGCGGACAACTCGTAGTGGATGGCGGCGTTGTTGACGAGCACGTCGAGCCGACCGAACCGGCGCTCCACCTCGGCTGCAGCAAGGGCTGGCCCATCGGGCGCGGTGACATCCAGCGCGATGACCTCGACATTGCCGCCGGGTTTCTTCGCCGCCGCCTCGCCCTTGGCGAGGTCGCGCGCGCCGATGAGCACGGTGAAGCCAAGTCCGGCGAGCTGCCGGCCGGTCTCCAGGGCAATGCCGCGATTGGCGCCGGTGACGAGCGCCACCTTGCCGGAATGATTTGTTGTGCTGGTCATTGCTCCCGCCGGTCAAAATCTGACACTTGGTCGGACCGACAGCAGACTAGCGGGAGTTTTTGGACGATCTGGCCGGCACGTTCAATCGAAACCGACCCAGATGTAGCCGTCCACCTCGCGGCACGGAATGAGATGCAGCGGAGCCCGGTTCTTTGAAATATCGCCGAGAATCTCCATGCCGGCCGAAGTTCCGTCCTCATTGAGCGCCTCGCACCACTTTACGATTTCGCCTGTATCTAGATCGAATCCGCTGTGATGCCAGCGACACACCAGCGTGCCGTTCTCGTCGAAAGTGCTCGCCTGTCCTGCGCGGCTGTTGATCCGCGAGGTACTCTCGAAGAATGGCAACTTCAAATGCGGGCAGGCATTGTTAAAGGCATAGACGCGCCCGCCCCTGCGCAAAATCACGGCATAGAGCGCTTGGAACTCGATGACTTTGTAGTCGCCATCCTTCAGTTCGCCCGTCGCGACCGTCCGGTGCCACGTCTTGCCGCCCAGCTGCATAGTCTCGCGCGCGCCTTTTTCGTTCAGCCGGCGCTCGGCTTCAACCTTCAGCTTCTTTATCTCGTACAGTGTAATTCGGTCGGAGGTACCACGCAAACGCACCCGAATGAAATCGGATATTTCAACCTCATCCTTGACCCGTTCATAGAGCGTCTCGGAAATCAGGAGGCGGGTTCCGGCCTCCTTGTTGGCTGTTTCGACGCGGCTCGCCACATTGACCGCATCGCCGATAGCCGTCAGGCGCTCGTTGCCGGGCGATCCGACCGAACCGATCACCGCTTCGCCCAGATGCAAACCGACGCGAATATCGAAGTCGATGCCGTACATCGAGGCGAAAAACGGCTTCAGCCGATCGACCGTGGCAAGGGTCTGCAGGGCCGCATTGACCGCGCGCACCGGTGCATCGTCTTGGCCCTCTACGCCAAATATCGCCATAAGCCCGTCGCCGACGAACTTGTCGATGTAGCCGTCGTTGAGCTCGATGACTTCGGCGACCTGAGTGAAATAGCGATTGAGCAGATACATGACATCGTAAGGCGTCAACGTTTCAGAGAAGTGGGTGAACCCGGCTACGTCGCTGAAGAAAATGACGACCGACTTCAGCTCGCCCGCACTGGTGGACCTGTGCGGTAGCAACTGACTGGTCATTCGCAGGTCGGTCTCGTCGAGTACGAGCCGGCGAAAGGTGATGTCGGAGGCAGGTCTGAGCTGGCATGCCAGGCGTACGTTGTTGCCAAGCCCCAACCGCTCTACGAGCGTGCGCTCCGGCGCGGTGCGCTCCGGGCAGCCGTCTGCACCGTCGAGAATCCAGATCCGGCAGGTCGAGCACTTGGCCTTGCCGCCGCAAGCGCAGGCGATCGGGACATCTGCCCGGCGGGCGGCTTCAAGGACAGATTCCCCGAGCGCCGATTTGATCAATATGTCGTCGGGCAGCGATAGCAACGTAGGCATCGGAACTGATCTTCCAGTACGAGTGGCGCCAGACGCTGGTAGTTAATAACAGGTCTCTCAGCCGGACACCGTTTTAGCCTCGTTCGGGCGACATTAGCTCAGCAACGGCTTGGATGCCATCGTCGAGTCCGATAGTCCGCCTGAAAGCCGCATTCCGCATCGGCACCAAGATCGACTTCGCGATCGAGCCGTCCTGCTGCTGCTCGCCACCTCGGGCATTCGCAACAGCGAGCTACGCGCATTCAGCTCCAGGATATCGACTGGCGAGCTGGCGAGGTTTTTGTCCGGCGCACCAAGGGCAAGCGTGACCGGATGGCCCCGCTCTTTGAGGAGACCGCCGCCGCGCTCGCCGATTACATCCTGCGCGCTCGACCGAAGGTGGATAGTCCGTATCTGTTTCCTGTCCTTCACTCCCCCGTGGGGCCGTTCAAGTGCGCGTCGCCTGTTTCGAGGATGTGCTGGGCATCATGCACGACACGCTAAACGCCGCCACAGAGCGCCCGTGAGCGGGCGGATAACGCGAAAATCATCGACGTCCGAGCTGCGCAATGAAGCACGATCACAGTTGAGGCCAGGCAGCCGGATTTGGGGGCTGCTGAAACAGATAACTATAAGCGAGCCAAAAGGTCAGATAGTCCAGCGGCGGTTCCGAAGGTTCGTCGGGCTGATCGCGCAAATCAGAATTTGGGCTGCCCCGCGCTACATTTGGAGTGTGGTGAATGAAGTTCCCCTCTCCGGCAACTTGATAGCAGAAGGCCAGGTACTCGCGGGTGAAGAGAATGAAGGTATGCCAGAATTGATCGACGTCGCCGCGCATGCCGATCGGCTCATCGAAGACCGCACAAATGGCAAGGTAACGCTTGAGTTCGCGCTCTTGCATTTCTGCGATGTCTGCGGCGAGATCATGGTCTCGCATGTATCGTTCCCGGATCTTCGTCATGTCGAAGATTTCGGCATTTTCGATGATCGAAGCGATCGTTTCCCTCGATCGGCCGGGGAGCAATCTCAAATGAATCCCTGGTACGACCTCGATGCTTTGGGGCTCATCAGTCATCGGCCCATCGCCTGATAAGGTTTGCCACGGATTTGGAAATTAGGTCCAACTCCCGACTCGAGCCGTTCTGTTGGATCAAGGCTTGTCGCGCCATGTCTAGGTCGAGCAGAATTTCGCGTTCGGCCGTATCTCGAATCAGGCTGCGCACCCAGGTAGTAGAGGCAAGGCGCATGCCTGAACGGACCGGATCGACCCTGTGAATAGCGGTAGAGGGGTATAGCACGGCATCACCGGCTGGCAATTTCACTGCTTCGGTGCCGCTAGCGGTTTCGATGACGAGCTCTCCCCCTTCATAGGCATCGGGGTCACTCAGAAACAACGTCAGCGAGAGATCAGTTCGATATCCCAATATCACAGGGTCATCGATATGGTCCCCGTAGGTCATGCCAGCCGTGTAGCGGCTGAAACGAGGCGGCACCAAAGCCTTCGGGCGAGCCGCCATAACAAAGGCCGGATGCTGCAACAAAGCCTCAGTAACGATCTTGCGCAAAGACTGCAGTTGGGGATCGTCTGACGAAATCTGCTCGTTGCGTTTGACCTGTCGTGCTTGCCATCCGGCGGTTAGCCGGCCGTCCTGCCAATCGCACGAATCCAATGTTCTGGTAACCACTCCCAACGATCGCTCATCGATCACTTTACTGAGTTTGAACATTCTTTCTCCGAACAGAGCTTATGCGCCGTGGCTTCGGTGCAGCTAGGCGTGAGTGGTCATCGACAGCCACACCAAGTGCAATGGCTCGCTCAGCCATGGCGATTGTCGATGGGCGGTGGGCAACGATGACCCGACTAACGTTGAGGCTCGCGACGGCGGCGTTGATCTTCACTTCATTGTCCTCGTCTAGGTCGCTGGTTGCTTCGTCCAAAAACAGAATGCGCGGCTTGCGATAAAGCGCTCTGGCGAGAACGACGCGCTGCTTTTGACCGCCGGACAAGGCGCTGCCCATGTCGCCGACCAACGAATCGTAGCCCATAGGCATCGCTCGTATCTCGTCAGCAATTGCGGACATTTGGGCGCATTCCTCAATCCAAGACTGATCGGCATCCGGTTCGAATGCAGCGATATTTTCCGCGATCGTGCCGGCAAAAAGCCGATCCTCTTGCAGTACAGTAGCCGTCAGTCGCCGATAGTTGGCGTAACCGAGAGCACGGATGTCTTGGCCATCCAACAGCACCTTGCCTTCGGTCGGGACAATTAGTCCTGCCATGATCTTAAGCAGCGTAGTCTTGCCGCATCCGGAAGGACCGGTGATTGCTACACACTCTCCGGGGACAATATTGAGGTCAACCCCGCGCAATACCTCTGGAAGACCTTCGCCATAGGCGAAACGAACCCCTGTTGCATTCAGATGGAGTGGACGATCGGAGTTTACCAACGTGGGCAAAGAATGACCGGCTGCGGCGTCTTCCTCAGGTGTCGTCAGGGCTATATCACCGATGCGCTCGCTGTGAAGGCTCAGCATCTTCAGCCGGATAGCGAGCCCTATAAGCTCGCCGACCCGGCCAACGAATTGATCCTTATAGGCGATAAAAGCGATCAGCATTCCGACCGTCATGTCACCGGCGATGACGGCGCGGGTGCCGAGCACGAGCATTACGATACCATCGATGCCGGCGAGCAAGCTGCCTATTGTACCGAACAAGAAGTTGAGTTTCTGGATCTGAAGATTGGCGTTGACGGCATCAATGAGAAGATTGAGCCAAGCGCCCCGCCGTCGCTCATGCATGTCGAGAGCTTTGACGCTGGCAACGCCGCGGATCGTCTCCATGAAGTGCGAATCTTCTTTCGCGCCTTGGACGATTGCCGCTTCATTGGCTGTCCGGTAGGGGGCGTAAGCTGCAATTCGGATGATCAGATGCAGTGTAAGCGTCACCACGGCGACAACAGTTAACCAGCCTCCATAAAGGAGCATCATGGCCAGCGCACCTATAGCCATGACGCCGTCGAGGATAGCGCCTACTAGATCGATAGTAAGTGCTGATTGGACTGCGCCAAGGGAACTGAAACGGGAAACCACATCGCCTATGTGCCTCTTTTCGAAGTAGGAGAGCGGCAATCGTAGCAGATGATCATAAAGGGCTGTTGTCCATTGCACGTTGAGCCGCGTGCCCATGATCAGTGTCGCCCAGGATCGCGCCAGGCCGATCATGGTCTGCAAGATCAGCAACGTTCCCAAGCAGATAGCCACCAGCGTCAGAAGTTCACGATCGGCGGCAACGATAACCTGATCGAGGATCACCTGCGTGCCGATTGGAGACAAGATCGCGAACGCTTCAAGGCAGAGTGAAAGGAGGAGAATCTGACTGAGTGCCCGTTTTAGGCCGACCACGTTTCGAAATAGGTTGGTCAGTCGGATGCGTTCGATCTCGGTCTTCTTTTCGAATCCGCCCGTAGGCCAAGCCTCCAGAGCGACGCCAGAAAAGTAGTTTGAAATCTCATCGCGCGAAACGCATAGACGTCCGTGCGCCGGATCGTGAATGACCGCCCCGCGTGACGTCATTCGCTCTAGCACCACATAGTGGCGCAGCTTCCAATGCAGCACGCAAGGTAACTTGAGATGGCCAAGTTCCTCCGACTCTATGCGTACCGCCCGTGTGGCCAAGGACAAACCCGTGGCAAAGCGCGCCAGATCGATCAGAGAGGTTCCGGTCACCGCTGCCGAAAAGCGGCGCCGCAGCACGCCAATGTCGATCCGGTGGCCGTGATAACTTGAAATCATCGCTAGGCAGGCGATGCCGCATTCCGCAACCTCGGTCTGCAGAATCATTGGTAGGCGACGCCGGAATCCAAAGGACAATCGGGTTAACGTGCTCATTGCCACGTGCTTGTCGACTGGCTGGCGACACCTCCGCGCAAACTGTAAAGCGGCTCCAATATCCATTGATAGAGCGGCCGTGTGTCGAGAAGCAGCTCGGCTTCCACCTCCATGCCAGCTCGAAGCGGCTCGGCTTTGCCGTACGCCACGACATCTTGCACCTGTGGCTGAACCGTAATCTGATACAAGGGTGCCACGGGGTTGCTTTGACCACCCATGTCGGAGATGCCGTCGAGATCGCTCGGACGAAGAGGCGCACGAGAAATTCGCTTCACGATGCCTGGGTACTGGCCGAACTTCTGATACGGAAAAGCGGCATAACGTAAAAGGACATGCGTGCCCTCCCGAACAAAACCGATAGCGCGGCTCTGAGCCATTAGGTGAATCTCCATCTGGCCCTCTGTCGGTAGGATGGACAACAGCGGCGCGCCAGGGGCTATCATCTGGCCCGACTTGCCCAGGATTGCAGTAATCGTGCCGTCTCTCGGCGCAGTGACGTTGATAGCGCGCCTCGCGGCTCCTTGCGCAAGTTGTTGGTCCATTGCGGCAGCGCGCTGACGCAGCTCGCCGATTACAATCGCCGCGTTTGCATCGAAGCCATCGAGTTTGGAATGAACCTCCTCCAACCTTCCATCGAGTTGGACGCGCTGACGTTTCAACCCTTGTAGTTCCTGCCTGGTCTGCATGTAACTTTGCTGCCGGAATTCGAATTCCCGTTGGATCGTGATTCGCCTATTTACAAGTTGTTTATACTTGTCGGCTGATTCCTTGAGCACCGCTAAGTAATCGGCCGTATCTGCAATTTGAGTGTCAATGCGTTCGATCTCTCGCTTAAGAATCCGCTCTTGCTCGTACAAGCCTTTCTTGTCGATACGATCAAGCTCGGCTCGCCGCGAAATTTCTTCCTGCAGTTCAGCTCGTTGTGTGCGAAGCTGACTTTCAACAATCGCTTCGGTTTCCCCTAGGTCCGTAACGCTGTCCAGGCCGATCGTGTATAATGAATCCCCGCGACGGACGGCGACGCCTTCGGACACAGCGCTTTGAACAATTCGGCCAGCTTGTGGCGCGAAGACACGCGTAACGCCCGCGCTTGGAGCAACGGTGCCCGAGACGCGCACTCTGCGCGTATACTCTCCCAAGATTAAGACGCTGCCAATGAGAACCACGGCCACAACGGCCAATCCCGTGGCAGTCTGGACGGAAATAGGTTGAAGAAGTTGCGGCCTGCCAAGCCATGCGTCCCGGCGGGCGGCGAGTGCCTCTTTTCGAAAGAGAGAAACAGGTATTGGCGCTTCCGATCGAGATTCACCAATCAGCATGTTTTATCTGCCACGGGTGTTGGCGGGCAGCATGGCGCGCGAGATCAGCTTGAGTTGTCAGTGCGCTTTCCTCCTTCGCCGTCCTGCGCAGGAGATAGACGGCATAAATTAAGTTTGGCAGTTCGAAGATGAAGACACCGACAACCCCAATCACTATCAGGCTCCAACGGAACGGTACGAATGGATCGGGAGGAGGAGCGGGCAGATAGTCTATTCCAAGTGCGGCAAAGGTAACGAAGTTCCAAACCCAGTGGTAGATGATCGCCGGAATGAGGGAACCGGTGCGTTGCGCAATAGAAACCAGGACTACGCCGAACAACAGGGTGTTGATGACCTGAAATAAGCCCACTCCAAAATAGCCCGATTCCAGAACGTTCGCCCAATGAATAAAACCAAACAGCAGTGCGCTGAGCCATACCGCAGGCCATAGGTTTAATCGGCTGCGCAAGGCGCGATAGAGCACGCCGCGAAACATCAATTCCTCGGAAGCCGCCATGGGGAGCAGATTCAAGGCTAACCGTACGAGTTCGGCAGGTGACGCCGGCCCATACATGATTGCGTAGATCGCGAAGCCGACTATATAAAGCGACGGAAACCACAAAAGAAGCCATCGCTTTGGTTCCGCTGGAAGGCGAAGTCCGATATCGCGCCAATCCCACGAATAGATGACCAGACTCAGGAATCCGATATTGCTCAAATACGGCAGGAAGAACTTCGCAAATCCGAGAGAATAGTATTCGCGCGAGATCATATCGAAGAACTGCGCGCCCATGAGGGTGATTATCCACCAAACTGCGAAACAGACGAAAGAGATCAGAAGCCGATTGTCAGGTAAGCGCATGCACGTCCTTTCTGGCGAGGCACGAAACCGCATCGGGCCGTTAGTCAATCACAAGTTAACAGCACGCAAGCTTCACGCCATCGAAAAGGCGCAATAAGCTCGCGTGCCACGGATGGATTGATCCGCTATTTACTTCCGCCACCAGGAGTACGCGTCCACGTGCTATCCTGATTGCTCAATCGCCCCATGTTTTTGGACAATGCACTAACAAGATCCTGCCATGTTGGATATGCAGCTTTGACTTCATCCCAAATGCCCTTTGGGTGCGTCTTCTCATACCAGGCCTTGATTGACGCCTCCGTCAAGGCTGGTCCGAGCCGTTGGGAGTTGACTAGACGATCACCCTTTGTGTCGCCTTGTCCATTATCGCTTCCTGCTGCTCCTCCACTTGGTCCGCCAGAACTTGCTCCACCGGTACAGCCTTCGCCACCAAAGACAGACGCCATTTCCGTCACCGTCAATTCGCGCATGCTTGCTTCCTCTTGACACCGCCATCCGCCAAGGGGACTGTTAGCATACGCGTCGAAAGTTACAACTTATAAGTTGTATATTGCTACACTGGGTTGTTTGGCCAACGCACCCGCTACAACTGGCAACGGACATGACACTTGCGCCAATGTCGTAGAAGGGTGGAAGGTTGCCTTTCCGAACGATCAGGTGCAGTCCCCCATCCTGAAAGAGCCCGTTCCTAGAATAGTGGACGCTGAACGCGAATGGATGGAATGACTGGAGTGTCGACGAAGCGGTCATTGCCTGCTTCGCCAGAGTCGGTCAGGCTCGGCTGGGATTTGTGAGAGAGGTATCCCATGCAGTCAGGTCTGGGCCGCATCGTCGTATACACGAAGCGCATCCCCGAAATGGTCGCCTTCTATTCAGGGTTTTTCGGCTTCGCAGCCGTGCAGCGACCGGGGGACAGGATCGTCGAGCTTCGTCCGAATGGCGAAGGAATTTCCATTCTGCTGCATCCGGCAGCCAAGGGGCAAAAGGAAGGCCAGGCTCTTGTGAAGCTGGTATTCGATGTCGAAGACGTACCCGAGTTCCTTCGGCTTGCCTCTGAAAAGGGCCTCGTTTTCGGACCGATTCACAAGGCCGATGGCTATGTGTTCGCCAATTCTAAGGACCCGTCCGGGAATTCCGTTTCCGTCTCAAGCCGCGCCTTCATGCATCGACCCGGCTAACGGCTTCGGCGCTCGTGGCGTTCTTCGTGCGAACGTCCGCAATGGGGTCAATCATGTCGTTCATCACACCCGTCGCCGACGACGGCAACGGGAAAAGAGCGGAATTTCGTTCCTCCCGTCGGAACGGGCAATGAGTGCTAGAGGCAGCCCCTCGCGCTAATGAGCAATCGGCTGTTGCCTTGCATTAGGCAAGCAGATCGCTGCAGCCGAGATCGTCAACCGCCAGCATGATGCGCTCGAGGTTGTTCCACCAGACCCGCGGAGGGATGTTGTTCATGGCCTGTGCCACGGGTCTTGTGATCAGCTACCAAGCGTCAGATTTTGACCACCAGGCAGCCCCCATTCCACGGGGCGCGGAAATGCCGGACACAATCCGGAAACAAGATTCAACAGTCGGGAAAAACTCGCGAAAAGAGCGGGTGGCATAAGCGGCACCGGAGCAGCCGAACGATTGCGGCGCGCGACAAAAGACATCGATCTTTAAACCAAGGAATGCCGATTATGAAAAAGACCCTTCTCTCCGTTCTCGGCCTGGCCGTCGCGCTCGCTTTCGCGGTGCCGGCGCTCGGCACCACCGAGGCCAATGCCGCCGCGACGACCGCCGCGACGACCACGACCGCTGCTCCGGCCGCGGCCACCGAGAAGCCCGCCGTCAAGGTCGCGCATCACAAGAAGCACAAGAAGCATCGCCGCCATCATGCCGGGAAGCATCACGTGGCGAAGCACCACAAGCATCACGTCAAGAAGCACCACACCAAGAAGCGCACCCACAAGAAGGCCGTCAAGAAGAACGCCGCCTAAGGCCAACCTCCTAACCTTCATGACGGGATGATTTCAAACCGCCTCAACAGGGTCTGAGATCATCGCTTCCCGGAAACGCCGTCCCCATCGGGGCGGCGTTTTTGCCTGGCGCGCCGGGAGCACCCATTTCTTCGGCTCGCAAACGCCCTCACACAAAAAGGATGTGACAGCGCAGCCGCCCACAGGCTCGACTCGATGCCCCGCAATCATTATCGGTCGCCCGGCGACCTATTCTGCGTGGATCTCAAAATGCCCGAGCTCGATCTTCTGGCCCTCCTGGGCGGGTTGTTGCTGACGCCGGGGCCGACAAACCTCCTGCTGGCGGTTTCGACGGCTTCATCCGGCTTGCGGCGTACGGCTTCGATGCTCGGAGCCATTGTGCTGGCCTATCTGGCGGTTATGGCGGCCGTTGCCATGCTCGCCGCCCTGATCCCGCCTGACAGCCAATCGACGGTCCGCACCGCGATGAAGGTCTGCGCCATTCTGTGGCTGCTGTGGCTGGCCTACAGCGTATGGACCGGCAACGACGACAGCGTCGACCGGCGGCTGATGACGACGAGACAGGTCTTTGTCACGACGCTGGTCAATCCCAAAGCGACGATCGTCGCCCTGCTGGTGTTGAGCCACGGCATGACCACCTGGCTGGTGATCGCCGTCGCGACTCTCACATGCCTTGCTGGGGCGGCCTGGATCATCGTTGGGCTTCTGGTCGGCCGCAACGGCTCCGGGCTGCTCGGCAGGGGCGTGCTGCGAAAGGCGAGCGCCATCTGCCTCGCCGGCTTCGGGGTTTTGCTGGCGGGCGCCAGTCTATAGCTCCGCCCTATGTCTTCTTCTGCGGGTGGATCGTCTCGCCGCGCTTCAGCATTGCCACCAGATCGGCGATCTTCTTCTTGCGTCCAGCCTCGGTCTTCATGTTGTGGGTGCGGAAGGCGAGCGCGAAGCGGTTCTGCGCGGAGAGCTTCGCCAGCATTGCTTTAGCCTTCGGCTCGGCGTCAATCGCCGCCTGCAGGTCGGGCGGGATGGTCATCTCCTTCGAGCCGCCATAGGCGCGGTCCCAGCGCCCATCAGCCTTGGCCGCCTCGACCTCACGCTGGCCATGCCCGGTCATGCGGCCCTCCTCGACCAGGCGCGCGACATTGTCGACGTTGATCCTGCTCCAGATGCTCTTCCTGCCGCGTGGCGTGTAGCGCTGCAGGAAGCTCTTGTCGTCGAGCGACTTGCGCACCGCATCGATCCAGCCGAAGCAGAGCACGACGTCGATCGCCTCCTTCGGTGTGATCGAGGCAAGTCCAGAGCCGACCTTATGGATCTTGATCCAGACCTCGCTTTCGCTGGCGTGGTTGTCGGCCAGCCAGGCTGAGAAGCTTTCAGCGTTGGGGAATTCGTGAACCTTCTCTGGATCGACTTTTATCGGGGGCATCATCACCTCGTTGTCTCGACTAACAGTTTGAACGATTTCGCGACTGCAGTAGCGATGGTTGGTACCAGTTTCTGTCAGCAGGCGTTTGGTGATAAAGCCGATCGCGCTCCGCCCGGGGGACAAAGTGCCAGTCAAAGAAGACAATTCGGCGATTTTTCAACCGCTTAGTCAGACTCCACACTTCTGTTGACTTCCACAGATGTGTGGACTACGCTATTTTAATGAACGCGAACGAATTCCGGCGCTGGCTCGCCAAGCAGGGATGCACCTTTGAAACCCACCGTGGTGGAAGCGGTCACCTGACTATCCGTCTCAAAGATAAAGTTTCCCAGTTGCCGATGCATGGCGGCGCAAGGAGCTTGGAACGCGTTTGGTCGAGAAGATCAAGAAGGATTTGGGCCTGAAATAGAGGAGGTTGTGTATGTGGTATGAACTCACTCTCACGCCCGACGACAACGATACCTGGTTTGTCACGGCGCCTCAGTTCGATGAGGTCGTGTCCTATGGCGACACCAAGGAAGAAGCTTGCCGGAATGGGCGGAAAGCAATCGAGGAGGCCATCGCCGCGCGCATCGCGAAGGGCGACGATATCCCCTTCCCGCTCAAGGAAACCAGGGGCAAGGGATGGTTCGTGGAGGTTCCGGCGCTCATCTTCCTGAAGTCGGCGCTGTACATGGCCCTAAGGGAGAAGGGCTGGAGCCGCGCGGATTTGATGCGCGAACTGAAATGCCAGCGCGAGCATGTCGATCGGTTGTTCCGGCTCGACCACAAATCGCGGCTCGACTCGCTTGAAGAGGCGTTCAAGGCGCTCGGTCATCCGCTGCGCTTTGACATGGAATTTCACAAGGCCGCCTGACTTTCATGCCCAAGGGCGGGCGGCCGCCTCAAGCGCGTCGCGATCTTTCAGATTCGCTCCATGCGCTTTAGGTTTTTGATTTTACGCATGTCTTCGTCCCGAAACCGGTTCCCACTTTCGGGAGACATGCTTTAGCTGCCATCGGAGCTTCCGATGACACTATCGGTTTCTTCCGTTTCCGCTTCGAGCGCCGGCCCGCCATATCGTCGTCCATGCAGAGGAAAGGCATGGACATGGAAAAAATCCTGATCGTTGGCGGCAGCTCGGGCATGGGGCTGGCGCTGGCCAGACGCTGTCTCGACGAAGGCGCAAGCGTCATCGTAGCAGGACGCGGCGAAGCGAAGCTGGGCGCCGCGCGGGAAGAACTCGGCCGCCCGGCCGCGCTCGAGACGGCGGCGGTCGACATCGGTCGCGAGGCTGAGGTCGCCGCACTGTTCGAACGCATCGGCCGGCTCGATCATATCGTCTGCACCGCGGCCGACATCGCGGGCGCCTACCGGCTGCTGCCCGAGATCGAGCTTTCTGCCGCGCAGAAGGTGGTGGAAAGCAAGTTCTACGGGCCGCTGCTGCTTGCCAAGCATGGCGCGCCAACGCTGCCGGCCAACGGCTCGCTGACCTTCGTCTCCGGCATCGCCGCCTACCGGCCGGCGGCGCGCGGCGCGGTGGTCGCGGCCGTCAACGCAGCGCTTGAAGGGCTGGTGCGGGCCCTGGCCGTCGAACTGGCGCCAATCCGTATCAATGCCGTTTCGCCCGGCTGGGTCGACACGCCGATCTGGGAATTCGTCGCCGGCGAGAAAAAGGACGAGACGCTCGCGGCCATGGCCAAGCGCCTGCCGGCCGGGCGGGTCGGGCG
>SAQE01000052.1 GCA_004020545.1 Mesorhizobium sp.
GCGGTAACAAACTTCAACTTCCTGCCCGACATGGGCAGAATGACCGCGCGATTGCGCTCAATCGGAAGAACGCCCTCTTTGCCGGCTCCGATGGCGGCGCCGAACACTGGGCAGTCATCGCCTCGCTGATCGAAACCTGCAAACTCAACGGCGTCGAGCCCCTCGGCTATCTCGCCGATGTCCTCACCAGGATCGTCAATGGCCACCCGAACAGCCAAATCGACGACCTGCTGCCCTGGGCCTACATCCCGGCCCCCGAACTCAGGGCCGTGGCCTGAGAACAGCGCTTACATTACAACCAATTGCGACCACGCTCGGTGCTCCGATACATCACGCTTGCGGCTATGCCGCCAATCTCGCCGCAATGGACGATCGGCTGGGCATGGCAGCCGGATGAAAAAAATCAGTAGCAGGTCAGAACAGAAAACGCAGCGCCAACGCGCGGAACCAACGCGCTAGCCAGCTTTTTCTCCATATTTGGTTGCGAAGAGTCCAGCGATCTGTGTCGGTGTCCAAAGTTCTGTGTCGTCCGACACACCCGCCAGCGAATGCTCAAGATGGACCGGGATATCTGTGGCTGGGGCGCGCACATGACAGGCAGCGAGGCGTCCGTCTGCTATTGAAACCAAGGGCGGCACTTCGGTGCGGCAACGTTCGACTGCAAGCGGGCAGCGGGGGTGGAACGCGCATCCAGTCGGTGGGTTGATCGGGCTCGGCATCTCGCCCTCAACTGTCGCCTTCAGCCGAAGATGGGTCGGATCCGGTACCGGAGCCGCGGCGATCAGGGCCTCGGTATAAGGGTGTACAGGTTTGGCGAAGAGCGCCTCGCATGGTGCGAGTTCCACGATCCGCCCCAGATACATGACCGCGACGCGATGCGCGATATGCTCCACGACGCCGAGGTCATGTGAGATGAAGACGAAGGCGATGCCCATCTGTTGCTGGAGATCCAGAAGCAGGTTCAAGATCTGCGCCTGCACGGAGACGTCAAGGGCTGACACCGCTTCGTCTGCGATGATGAGAGAGGGGTTGAGCGACAGGGCGCGGGCGATGCCGAGCCGCTGGCGCTGACCGCCCGACAATTCGGACGGGAGCCTGTGCATCATCTCAGGCCACATTCCGACATTTTGGAGAAGGTCCGCAGCAAGTGCCTGGCGCTGCTTCCGGCTAAGGCGCTCGAAATTCTCGACTGGTTCGGTGATGATCTGTTCGACGGTGAGGCGCGGGTTCAGCGACGAGTAAGGATCCTGAAAGACCATCTGCATCCGACGGCGCCAGGCGTGAAGCGCGTCCTTCTTGAGACCTGCAATATCAGTCCCGTCGATCAGCACGCGCCCGCCCGTCGGCTCCACGAGTCGCATCAAGAGCCGCGCGACGGTGGACTTGCCGCAGCCGGATTCGCCGACAATGCACAGGGTCTCGCCCGCCTCTACGGAAAAGGATACATCCTCCACCGCCCGGATCACCGGGACGGTCTTCTTCAGAAATCCAGTACCGAGCGAATAATGCTTGGTCAGATTCTCGACTTTCAGCAAAGGACCACTCATGCGCCCACTACCTCTTCGGCGCGCCAGCAAGCCGCGGCGTGACCCGAGCCGACATCACGAAGGGCGGGTGTCTTATCGCGGCAAATGTGGATCGCGAACGGGCAGCGAGGAGCAAAGCTGCACCCGACAATGGGTTCGCGAAGACTTGGCACGACGCCCGGGATTTCCGGAAGGCGGCGCTGGCGACCGCGCCGCGGATCCGGCACCGATCGCATTAGGCCCTGGGTGTAGGGATGAGCTGGGCGCGCAAAGAGGTCGATCACGGTCGCCTGCTCAACGATCCGGCCGGCATACATCACGATCACGCGTTGGCATGTCTCAGCCACAACGCCAAGATCATGCGTGATGAACATGACGGCCGTTCCCGTGCGCTCTTGCAGATCGACGATGAGCCGCAGGATCTGCGCCTGGATGGTGACGTCGAGCGCGGTCGTCGGCTCATCGGCGATTAACAGTTCTGGTGAGCAAGCAAGGGCCATGGCAATCATGGCGCGCTGGCGCATGCCGCCGGACATTTCATGCGGATAGTTGTTGACGCGACGCTCGGGGTCCGCGATGCGGACGAGACGGAGCATCTCCACGGCCTTCGCCATGGCAACGGACCGCGAGGACTTGGTGTGGATCTGAACCGCCTCGGCGATCTGGCGACCGACGGTATAGACCGGGTTCAGGCTCGTCATCGGCTCCTGGAAGATCATGGCGATCTGGTCGCCGCGGATCTGTCGCATCTCCCGATCGGAGAACTCTAGCAGATCACGTCCGTGAAAGCGGACCTCGCCGCCGACGCTCCTGGCGGTCAGCTTCGGCAGCAGGCGAAGGATGGAAAGGGCGGTGACGCTCTTCCCGCATCCCGATTCGCCGACGACGCCGAGCGTCTCGCCTTTCTTTACCTGGAAACTGATGCCGCCCAAGGCGCGGGTGACGCTCTCC
This sequence comes from Mesorhizobium sp., assembly GCA_004020545.1. Taxonomy (GTDB): domain Bacteria; phylum Pseudomonadota; class Alphaproteobacteria; order Rhizobiales; family Rhizobiaceae; genus Mesorhizobium. Next base: position 2,478 of record SAQE01000052.1, read on the forward strand.
TCGCCGTAAAAGTGCGTCTCAAGATCTCGGACATCGAGAAGCACTTCGTTCCCTGCGGTTTGATGCATCTGCATATTAGCGCCTCCTCTTGGCGCGGGGATCGAACAGGTCGCGCAGGCCGTCCCCGAGCAGGTTGACGGCAAGGACCGTGAAGGCAAGGCAGATACCGGGCGCGAAGATCGTCATTGGAGCGACGGCAAGATACAGGCGCGAACTGGCGATCATGTTGCCCCAGCTCGGAATCTCGGGCGGCACGCCTACGCCGAGGAAGCTCAGGCCCGCCTCCGTCAGGATCGCGCTTGCGCAGACACTGGCGCTCTGGACCATCAGCGCCGGAAAGGTACTCGGGAGGATATGTCGCCACAGGACTCTAGGCAGGCGCGCCCCGCCGCAGAGCGCGGCCTCCACATAGGGACGCTCACGTACACCCAGAACCACCGAACGCACGAGCCGCGCGACGCTCGGCAAGTCGGGGATCGTGATGGCGACGATAAGGATGCTCAGCCCCGGGCCTGTCAGAGAGATGAGGGCGATGGCGAGCAGGAACGTCGGGATCGACATCAGGCCGTCCATGATCCGCATTATGATATTGTCGAAGCCGCGGCTGTAGCCGGCAACAACACCGATCAGAAGACCGCCCAGAGCCGTAAGAGCCGAACACGCTAATCCCACAAAGAGAGAGATCCGGGCGCCGAACATGGTCCGGGCAAACACGTCCCGGCCCAGATGATCGCTTCCAAACCACATTTCGGCGGATGGCGGCTGAAGGCGTTTGAATGGATCCATGTTCAATGGATCGCCGGCATAAAGCGGGGCGGCAAGCGCTAGAACGATCAATAACGCCAAGAGGCTGCCGCCTGCAAGGATAAGCGGATGCCGCCTTGCTAGACGGGGAAGATCGGATAGCTGCAGCCGACCCATTGGCATGGCTTCAACTGGTGCGGACAAGATTGTCATATCAGTACCGGATGCGGGGATCGACCAGAGTGTAGGAAAGATCGACCGCGAGATTGATGAGGACGTACAGGCCCGAGACGAGGATGAGCACGCCCTGAATGACGGGATAGTCGCGGCTAGTGATCGCATCGACCACCAGCCGACCGACGCCGGGTACGTTGAACACCGTCTCGGTGATGACCACGCCACTGATCAGGTAGGCGAAGCTCAAGCCGATCGCGGTGAGGATCGGCGCCCCGGCATTCTTCAGGCCGTGGTGGAAGAGCATGGCATAGGAGGACGCGCCCTTCGCGGCGGCCGTTCGCATGTAGTCCTCCGACAGAACCTCAAGCATGCTCGCCCGTGCGATCCGGGCGAGGTAGGCAACATATGGAATACTCAGAGCCACTGTCGGCAGGATCAGGTGCACAAACCAGGGTCCGACGCCCTGCTCGATGGACACGTAGCCTTGCACCGGTAGCCATTGCGTTCTGATAGCGAACACATAGATGAAAAAATACCCGACCACGAAAACCGGAACAGAATAGCCAAGCGCAGAAAACGCCGTGAGGGCGAGATCCACGACGCGCCCGGCGCCCCACGCGGCAAGGATGCCGAAGGTGACCCCGACCGACACCGAAAGGATCAGTGTCATGACCCCAAGCGACACCGTCGGCTCCACCCTCTGCGAGATCAATTCGAGAACCGGCCACCCGGAAAAGATGGACGTCCCGAAATCGCCACGAAGCATGTCCCGCGCCCAGTGGATGAACTGAACCGGCAGTGGCTCGTTCAGACCCAGCTGTTCGCGGATGTTGGCGATCGTCTGGGGATCGGCATTTCTGCCGGCCATCACGGCTGCCGGGTCTCCGGGCGCTAGCCTGAGGAGCAGGAAGATAAAGATCCCGACCATCGCCATGATGGCGATGGTCGAAACCAGTCTGCGAATGACGTAGACTGCCATCAACCCGAAACCTTCTGCAGGTTCCAAAACGCAATGTACGGCATCTCGATGAGTCCGGTGAGCGTCTTGCGGCGAGCGATTGGTGTTACCATTTGACCCAGCCGCACGTCGCCGACGAAGTCCCACCAAATCCGCTGCATCTTGCGGGCTAGTAGCTTGCGCTCTTCCAGCGTATCGAGATCCAGCCATTCTAACCGAAGTGCCTCGAACTCGTCGTTCTTCAGCCCGCCGTCCGTGTCGCCGCTCGCACGTAGGAAGGATGCGGTGATGGGGAGTTGTGTGTGATCAAAATCGTCAGTGATGTAGATGCTCCAGCCGCCGCTCTCAACGGGACCCTTGTTCTTGCGGCGCGCTTCAAGGCTGTTCCAGTCGCTCGACGCAAGTTCGGCATTAACCCCAATCTTTCTAAGTTCCGATGCCAGCAGCTGTGACGCGTTGCTTGCCTGCGCCCAATCCGTCGGATCAAGGATGACGATTTTCTCGCCGGCATATCCGGCCTCCTTGAAAAGCTGCTTGGCTTTTTCGGGGTCGCCGCCTTTCTTGAACCAACTCGTGTTTTCATCGTTAGAATAAGGCGTAGTGTTGCCAAATATAGAAGTGAGAGTGTGGCGATACCTTGGGTCAGGGGCCGTGACCCGCAAAAACGCCTCTTGGTCGATCAAGTGAAGCATCGCTTGGCGCGCTTTCACGTTATCGAACGGCTTCTGCAGGTGGTTCATGCGTAAGCACATGTTGTTGCCGGACTTATTCATCACCTGGAGTACGAGATTGGGGTCGCTTTCGATCGTGGAGTAAAGGTCGGCAGGTGGGAACCGAGCGAAATCAAGCTCACCAGCTTGCAAAGCTGCCAAAGCCGTGTTGGCTTCGGCGAAGTCCCAGATGACGCGATCGACCTTGGCAACCTTCGCACCAGCGTATCCGTCGGAAGCATCGCTGCGTGGCACGTATTTCTCGTTGCGATCATAGGTGAAGTTCGCGCCGGGCTTGGCAAGAGCATTGTTAAACTTGAATGGCCCCGATCCGATATTCGCGGTCACCTGTTCAGTTGCGGGTCGATCTGCGTCTTTCTCGCGCATGATGAACGGGACCGGCGCGGCTAACTCCGTCAGCAGCTCGGTCAAAATGCCCAGCGGTTCCTTGAGCGTAATTGAAAAAGTCTTGTCATCCTTTTTCGAGATACCCTTGGCTCGCGCCATAATCAGCTTTCCGGTTGGAGCCACTTGGCCCCAGCGGCGGATCGAGGCCACGCAGTCGGCCGCGGTGACAGGGGTGCCATCGTGCCAGCCGAGACCATCCCGGAGTTCGAAGGTATAGGTCTTCTTGTCATCGGAAACGCCCCATTTCCCCACCATCTGCGGTTGCGGAACATACTTGCTGTCGAGCGAAAACAGCGTGTCATAAATGGCCAAACCGTGGAAAACGGTGGGATCAGTCCCCGCTAAGTGCGGATCAAAGATTTGGAGGTTACCAAGCGCCATACGGACCGTCCGCGCGTCGGTTGGCGCCGTCTGCGCCCGCAGGACAGAAGGCATCGACAAAGCCGCTCCAGCTGTCATGCCTACCTTAATGAGATCGCGTCGAGAGATTGTCATGTTTTGTTTCCCTTTCGAGTCAACGGCGCGTCGATCCACGCCAACCTCAGGCGGCTGCGACTTTTCGCGGCCCAGCACTATGAAACTTCGGTGATCATGGCCGCACACACGGTCCGCTGAATGCCTCACCGCTGAGCACCGGCACGTTCCCAACTTGTTGTTCTATGGCACTGAGCGCCATCATTTGGCCGACGTTACTTCCGGGGAACTTTGCGTCAAATTCAGTTTGTATATCGTTGCCATCTGGCGACGAGATGGTGCCGCAATGGCAACTCTGATCACCATGGACCCACCGCCGGACGCGCATGAGCTCGGTGGCCGAGTTCCTTAACCTCAGGAGAAACAGCTGTTCGCCTGTCAAAGTCGGGTTGTTGATCCAAAGGACCCCGGCCGGAAGGCGCGTGAGCATGGCTCGACTACGCCTGCTCAGTCGATCTCCCGGAAGCCAGAGAGCTACTGTCCCGACGAATTTTCGCAGAGTACCGACGGGTGATCGCGAGGTCGGCACCATCTCGCCGCCAGATAGCAACGATACACAAACTGAATTTGACGCAAAGTTCCCTGCGAGTAACAATCGGCCAAATGATGGCGCTCAGTGCCATAGAACAACAAAGTTGAGAACGTGCCGGTGCGCAGCGGGGAAGCATTCAGCGGACTGGGGAAAGAGCGCACCGCGTGACATGACGACTTCAACCGAAATTCCACACTTTGCTACCAGTTGGAAAACACCGCAAGAGTCCTGACCGAGAAGCTGGCTTCGTCCGATATTAATCATGTCAATGCGGAGATTGCTTAAATCGGCATCACTGCGATGGTGGTAAAGGCGGATGCGGCCTGAACGATCGGGTTGAGCGGGTTATGATGCCGACGCCATATCCGGAAACATGGAAACAAATATCGTCGATATCCGATTGTCCAATGGAAGGCCGGAGCTGAGTACGGTTTGGTGCGTATTGCATCAGCGCTTTCGTATGCACGGCCTCTTTTGAGGAAGACACCCTCGAACTAGCATCGACGACCGCGGAAGGCGCGGCATCCGGGTCGGTCCGATCTTCCTGAAACGTCTGGGCGACGTCGGCCGCAACCGCGGGCTGAATGGAAGAGCGAAAATGGCAACTCTGATCACCATGACACGCCCGCCGGACGCCCGCAGGAGCATCGGTGGCCGAGTTCCTTGACCTTAGGAGAAACAGACAATGAAAATCTTCATCTGTGCCGATATTGAAGGCACCGCCGGCATCACACACTGGGACGAGGGTACGAAGGGCCATACGGACTATGTCGAGTTCCGCGAATACATGACCGACGAAGTGGTCGCGGCCTGCGAAGGCGCCAGGGCAGCGGGCGCCACCGAAATAGTAGTGAGGGATGCGCACGCTTGGGGGCGCAACCTCATCCTGTCGAAATTGCCAGACTATGTCCGCATCATGCGCAGCTGGAGTGGCCACCCTGACCTGATGATGTTCGGCCTCGATGCCACCTTCGCCGCCGCGCTCTATACCGGCTTCCACAGCAAGGCGGGGACCGACACCCACCCCTTGGCGCACACCATGAGCAGCAGAACCGTGTCGCGTTTGTTGATCAACGGCGAGGTCGAATCGGAATATACACTGAGCGCGCTCTGTGCCGCCCGCTACGGCGTGCCTTCGGCATTCCTCAGCGGTGATGCCGGGATGTGCGCCGAGGCCAAGGTGTTGGTGCCGGCCATCGGCACGGTGGCGACCAGCGAGGGCTTTGGCCCGGCGACCTCGTCACTGTCGCCCAAAGCCGCCGTCGCGGCGATCCGCGATGGGGTTGAGGCGGCGCTGTCGCGCGACCTGTCCGCCTGCCTGCCCAAACTCGCCGACCGTTTCGAGCTGGTGGTCGAATACACCACGCCGGACAAGGCCTATAATGTCAGCTGGTATCCGGGCGTCGAGCACGTCGCAGCGCGCACGCTTCGCTTCAAAGCGGCGGATTTCTTCGACATCCTGCGCGCGGTGCGCTTTATCATCTGATGCCTTGGCGGGGAGCCGCGATGCAGCATCCAAACCGGCAAGACGGGCAAAAAGGTTCTGTGTTTCACTTCGCAAACCTAGGAGCAGATAATGGTGCGAAAAACAGTATGCCTTTGGCGAGTGCGCCGAGGACTAGCAGAGGCATAAATGGGAGTCTCTCACCGACCGTTAGCGAACCAAGTTCTCATCGTCGCACGGAACGGCAACTGACCGGCGGCCTTGAAGTGACTCCGGCTCAATTGCGCCCCCACCGTCAAGGTGGACACTCACCGACCGCCAGGATGCCCGGAGATGTGAATGTCATTTTCTGGCCCATTCTTGCGGCGTCCGCGCCATCAGCAGCGCGGGGCTACACATGCGTGCAATCAATGAACTCGGTAAAGTTGTTCGTAAGCAATTTCTCGGCTGCGAAAGACCGCCGGGCAAACTGACAAAGGAGTAGTGCCTAATGAAGATAAAACGCATATCAGTTTTTGAGATGGTGAGAACTTTTCCGCAGAGCTACAGCCTATCGCGTGGTCGGACATGGACATCTGCCGAAAACACCTTTGTAGCAATCGAGACTGACGCCGCGATCGTCGGATGGGGCGAAATCGGAACGCTGGGAGCGAATTACCTGCCGGCTTTCGCAAAGGGGGTCCGAGCGGCCATTGACGAGTTAGCTCCTCACCTCATTGGAGAAAATCCGCTCCAGATCGATCGAATTAACTATTTGATGGACCATGTGTTGTTCGGTCACCCATACGGGAAATCGGCAATCGACGTGGCTTGTTGGGACATCCTCGGCAAAGCAACGGGAATGCCGCTATGCGATCTTCTCGGCGGGAGGTTCGAAGGTGGATTAAATCTTATGGCCGACCCTGGCGCAGGGCCGATTGACGAGATGTTGGCATCGGTCGCCAGCTTCCGTCAGAAAGGGTACCGGCGTTTATCAGTGAAGTTGGGCGGAGATGTCGCGGAAGACGTGTCAAGGATACGGGCAATTATGGAACATGCCTTACCCCGTGAGGAATACTACTTCGACTGCAATCGCGGTTGGACACGGGATCAGGCCCTGCGTGTGATGCGACAAATTCGCGATATCGACGTCTATATCGAGCAGCCTTGTGCTTCGTACGATGACTGCCTCGCGGTGAGGCGCCGGACTGATCATCCAATGATCCTCGACGAAATAGTCGACTCACCTGAGATGGTGATGCGGATCATCGCCGACAACGCAGCGGATTTGATCAATATCAAGATTTCGAGAGTGGGTGGCCTGACAAAGGCGCGCCGCGCCCGTGATATGTGTGTGACGGCAGGATTGCCGATGACCATCCAAGACGTGGGGGGAAGCGGGATAGTACAGGCGGCTATTTTCCATCTCGCGCAGTCCACCCCGAAGGAGTTCCGCCACTCTGTTTACGACCCGCTGACTTGGAGCGACGCCTTAACGGATGCGCCCATTCGAGTCCAGGGGGGCGGAGCAGTGGTGGAAGTCTCGGATCGGCCTGGGCTTGGTCAAGAACCCTTACCGGGTAGCCTCGGCGACCCAGTAGCTGTCTACGGCGGCAGGGACTGATAGTGTAGGTCAGCACGCATGGTATCGAGGAATCTCGAGTGTAACATCGAGGCGACTGAATGGCGCGCATCGGGGAATATTCATCGCCCGATGGCAGACCCCGGCTGTGGGGTCGGCGTGATACAAGATTCCACCTCCGGTGGATAGGAGTCCTTCGCGGGACGACGAGTGAAGCAAGGGCGTACCGGGGCTTGGTCGGGCGTGGTAGCACCACAGACCGCTGTTTAGATTGCTCGCTTGAATTCTCCTGATCCCATGCTGGGAGGGCTTAAGAGCCGATCCCGAAGAGAAGCAAGGCCTGCGAAGGGCAAGCAACATCGGTGTGACGAACAGCTTAGGCGTGATGAACAGCTCAGAAGACGCTTGACTTCAAATCGCCGAATAGAGAAGTCCCGGCATTTGATGGATCGCATCGATGATGAATCGATCTGGCTCTGAAGTTAATCGTTTGCAAATGAACCCGTATGGCATGAGGCCGTTGAGCGTCTTGAGCGCCGGGCGAAGTTGTAGGCGTCGACGAAGTCCTGAAGGTGCTGGCGCAGCTGTTCGTGGCTGTGCGTTTGACGGTCGCGTCCTTGATGGTGCGGTTCATGCGCTCGACTTGGCCGTTAGTCCACGGATGATTGATCTTGGTGAACCTGTGCTCGATACTGTTCTCGCGGCACATGAGAACATGTGGGTCAGTATCGCGCTGTTGGTCCGTTGGCGCAGCGCGGCGGATAGCGTAACTGGATGCCATTATCGCTGAGCACGGTGTGGATCTTGTAAGGCATGGCCTCGATCAGGGCGACGAGGAAGGCCGAGGCGGCAACGCGGGTGGCGTCGATGAGAATATGACGAGTTCACTGAAACCAGGGTGTCGCCGCTTGGTCACCCGCCGCGCATAGAGCAGGTCGCCAACTGCTGCCATTAAAGCCGTCTTCGACGTTTGTGGCTATTGAACCGACCTTATCAAAGCCCACCATCCAGATGGATTCGATCGTTGCTGTTCTCCCTGGGAATCTCTATCCAAGTGATCTTCAAATTTTGGGGGTTTGACTTCGCTATACTTGGCTTCGATACGTTAAGATCGTCTCATGAGACTTGGCCACCCTGTCGGGCGGCACAGAAGTTTGGACTCGGGCCGTCAATTTTTCAATGGCTTAGCAGCCCATTCCACAAAGGGATCGGACTGCAGCCGCCACAGATTGTTGGACCATTCTGATATTCCGCCAATGATGGCTGGACGCCCTGCGTCCCTGGCCGTTGGATCAGTGCCTGAATCATTGCGTCTGGTATGGTTGAACCGAAAAGTACAGAAGTCGGGCGGCTTGACGGATCGAGTCCGACTCGTTGAGCAACCGCCTTTTGCCAGGCTCGTCCGGACAAGTTGCGATTGCCGCATCGAGATCGCTTAGCCTGGCGCGGTACTCGGCAATCATCCCGGCGTAAGCAACAATGGCGTCTCTCGCGTCCGGGGAAGCGAGTCTGAGTTTTTCTGGATCAAGGGGACAGCGAAATTTTGCAAGCTTTTCTGCTGGATAGGCAATCGTCGACGCATGATTGGTCATCATGACATTCCTCATATTTGAGATCTGGGGATGGCGCCGACCCCGTCGACGATGAGGAATGGTGTACTGTTGTCGCCAATTTGTCAAGTTTTTGCTGAGAGTGGCTCACGAGCCTTCGCTTAGTTCATTGAAATGTTTTGAAAGACAGCGGTTCTATTCCCAGCCTCCCATTCGATGCTTTAGCCGAAATCAATCAGAGCACTTGGGCAATCCGTGGCGAGGGATGTTTCGGCAGCCTCCCGCGTCCGGAATAGTTGCGTGTGCGAACGGGGGCAGATACCAAGACAGCTTGCAATCCCGGCTTAGTGATATCCCACCCATCGACTGCGACAGCTCCCGACAAAACGTCTGCCACGGCCTTTGAGTATGAGCAACATGCCTTCGCCCTATAAATGTCGAAATCAACGAGGCCCGCGGATTTACTCAAGGTCGGAACTCGCGATTTAATAGTAGCAAGAATTTCTTCGATTTCATTGCGGTCGTATTGACCTGACTTGCCGCCCGCGTCTTTGATCACTGGAGCAAAGATGCCGTGAGACCGCATGCTGGCAAAACGTTTCCTTGACACACCTAGAACGTCTGCCGCGGTTTCGGCAGAAATCATGCGCGATGACCGGCGTTTGATCGTCTCCGCCTCGAACTCTTCAAGACCGCATTCGGGAATCCTTGAATTCCACTTTGCGAGCTGTATGACCTCATCAATCCGAAGGCCCAAGGCTGTAGCGATTTCTCTTGCAGACGGCTCATTTTCTGCGACGGGGAACTTCCGCCTCAAGCGTCGACATGCCCCAAACTTCTCGAGAACTCGATTGGTGTCCTCCATCAGAAAGTCGAGCCCGCGACGATATTGCTTGGTGTAAAGGGCGTAGTACCACCATCCGAGGTTCTTTTGGATATCTTTGCAGCCGAAAACCCCGTCGACGCAGTACGGCGACTCGCGGATGTGTCGTTCCAATAGGTCGGAGAGCGAGCCGTTTTCATCGAGAAAATTGTGCCCAGCTTCCATAAATTGCTGGTCCTGCGAGCTTTCATGCCTACTGGACTCCGCGGGCTTCCAACCGTGGATTAGCATTTTCCCAATGATGCTGCAGAGATACACGGCTTCCGACAGCCGCAAGTTGTCTAACAGACTTATGCGCGAAGGCTGCAATACGCCAAGGCGTCCGAGAATGTAGCTGGAGAAGCGTAGGCCTGGATCAGCTTTGGTCAAGGCTGCATCTGTTTTACAAATAGCCATATCGGACGTCTGCAATGGATAATGCCAAGCCCATTTCATGCTGCGTCGTTCGCTGGCCAGTTCGATCTGATGTATCGGACAGACACGAACAATAGGAAGATCGAACCAGAATCTATGAAACGATTTCTCATTGAGGCACGCCAAGCAATACCGGCGGTGGCGGATCGACCAATCCCGGCCCAACCTCAGGTGCTCTCCCCTAATATAAACAGAGCTTTTTGCGATTGAAGGTGTTGCCGCGCACAAACGTTCCGTTCCCGGTATTGGCAGCTGCTTGCAGAACTGCAGCATTTGCTGCGGGTCGATATTGCGGCCGTTAAGGCCCAATGACATGGCGAAGGCAGGTGTCGCTTGCTGCCCATTGAGCGCTGCCAGGCGCAGGAAAAAGCCGTGAGCAGGTTCATGCTCATACGGTTCAAGCCCCCACCGCGGGATAGGAGGAGGATTTGCTGATGAAGACCATGACAGTTTATCAAGCATGTGCGCTGCGCTTCCGCTTAGCAAAGGGATCATGTGTTGTCAGGGGCGCCGCCGTAGCGATAGCATCTGCTTTCTTCGACCAATCGTCTCGGAACGGGTTAAAGCTCGTCTGGGGCGGTTTGATCCAATCATAGGCCTGCGCCAGATGGGTCGCATCCACCTGGTCAGACCCATCGTTGATCGCCAAGCATCCGGCGTTGAACAAGAAATTTTTCAGCAGGCCGATGATTCCTTGGCTCACCCAGTGCAATCGCTCTGCTGTGGCAGCAGCCCCGAGGCGTGACTTATTCAAGAATGGCATGCCAGTGTCGAACTGATCGCACAGCAGCCGGAACGACATGCGCTCGTCCTCGCTGTCCCAAGAATATGGATGAAGGAAAGCGTATTGGAGACCGCCCGCCCGACTAGCTGCTTATCACTGGACAGCAGGCTGTAGGTCTCGGGCAAGCCGATGCAAACGATGCTTGCCTTCTCCAGGTTAAGGATCTTCCGCAGGAGACGTTTGAAGTCGGATGCGAGACGAGGATTCTTGATGTCACAGACGTCCTGAACTTCATCGAAAATCAGAAGCGCGACCTCGTGGAATTCTAGTCCGCGCAGGATGTTGTTCGTAAGGACCGAATTGTTCATGCGGAGCGTATGCGCGACGTTCATCGCATCGCCGAGATTTTCCAGTATTGCTCGGTAGCCACCTGAAGCTGGCATCTCAACGAGAAGCGCTGGATAGATCATGCCCCGTTCGCCCTGGCGCGGAGGAAATCCGCTTAGATAAGACTTTGCACCAAACGTCTTCCCGGTCCGGCTGTCTCCCATGACCAGCGAGATCGATCCGCTATCGGCCACTCCGCCGTCGACCGGGAAATGAAACCGGGCGAATGCGTCGCGGGCCTCCTTCAGGCGGTCGTGGTCGATGACCAGCTTCTTCATTATCAACTGCCGTTCACCCACCGGGAGTACGGCGCGCGCTGCGCGGTCAGGAAGTACGTCCATCACTCACACTCCAATTCTTACTCTTCTTGAACTGATTTAGATCCGAGAGGTCGTCGCTCGGCGCGCCTGAGTCTGCTGTCGGACAAGGCGGCCTTTTCCAACGCGGTTTCGGCGGCGCCTGTACGGCGCCCCCCAACGGTGGATCTGTTAGAATCTCGGGCGCATGTGCTGCGAGATCGAGAAACCCAGTTGCGGAGCGGTCCTCAAAATCTTGGGCGGAAATGGTGCTCGAAAGCTTCTTGGCGGTTTCAAGTTGCAGATATCTGGCAAGCTTACGTTGCACTTTCTTTTGGCTTGGCTTGTTCCTAAGCTGGCAAATGAGCTCGGCCAGCTGAGCCTTGGTCCTCATCAACTGGTCCACGTCGCACTCGCCTCGAACCTGCTCCTTGGCCCGGGCGATGATTACGCGGTGCTGATGAAGGGTCAGTCCGTCTGCATACTTCCGGTGCGCATCTGTTGCGTGCAGAGCAAGCACCTCACCAGTGTGATGGTTGATGAGGTTGATGGTGCCAAGGTCTTGAGGGTCACGAACCAATTTGTACTTCGTTGTCGGTTTGCCAGCCTGACGTGCGCGATGGCGGGTGTCCGTGAGAATCGAAATTAGCGAGGCACCCTCATATTTGATGTAGTCCCATACGACGCCATCGCGCTGGATGGTTCGTTCGATGGTGTCGCCCGCCAGTGCAATGAAGGTGTCCATGCTCGGCAGTGGCGCCGTTTGGAAGGTCTTTGCCTTCCTGTTCCATACATTGATCGGCACATCGCCAACGCCACGAATGATCCCCAACCCCTTGGTGGTCCGGACATGGTATATGTCGCAAATCCATTTAGTGATGAGCCCTTCCAGCTCAGTCAACGTAAGGGTCGCATCGCCCAATGTTTCGTGATCGCGGCGTGCCAGAACGTTTTCAAGTGTGGTCCCCGGCAAGGGATGGAGAAGCCCGGCGTTGAGGGTGCCAAAGAACCGTTCGAGTGCGCCCTTCAGCCAAGGCGACCGTGGGGCCAGTCGAACCACGTTGAAGCCAAGTTCTCTGCCCGCCTCTTCGATATTATGCCCGATGAAATGCAGCGCATTGTCGACGAACAGGTTCTCTATCCGACCGAAGCAAGGCCACTTATTTTCGATTCCGGTAAGGTGGCTGAGGTCTTTTGGGTAGATCGTATGCCTCAAGCCGTGGATGAAAGCCGCATAACTGGGCTCCTCGAAGCCGATCGAGAACCCTAGAATCATGCTCGTCGCACGATCACGTAAAACGATGATGTCGGGACGACCGAACTCGATTCCACTCTCATCGACGATCAGGATGTCGAGCCGACCATGATCGACTTCTACTTGTTCATAGGGGCGCTCTGGCAACGCAACAGTTGCGTAGGTGCGGTTGCGGCTACGAGCGTAGCGCTCTCCGCGCCTAGCGACATCGCGTGTGAATCGATCGATCGCCGCACAACGCCTTTCCAAAGTCCGCCTTGACGGCGGCATCAGATTTCCGTTGGATTGCACGAAACGCGGCCCAAGGTCGTCTTTGTCCAGCGCAGATCCGAATTCTATGTCGTATTCCCTCACGCGTTCACACACAGTGGCATACGCCAAATCCATGCTAATGCGGGCGAGATACACGTTGATCCCAGCCTCAATCGCAGTTTCCTGAAAAGAGGCAAGCTTGGTACGGCGGCTCCCCTTCAAATCATGTCGGTCCGAATAGGCCGCAGTGCCGTAAGATGATCCGTACTGTCTGTGCTCCTGAAGCCAATTGAGCACGGAGGTGAACCCTGGGGGGTTCTCCCCACGCCTCTCGGCGACCTCTCTCAGAATTGGGTTCAGGACTGATCTTGAACGCCGAAGGCTGTCTCCCAGCGCGAGACACGCGGTGACATACTCGCTCTTCCGCAGGTTCGACTGGTGAACCTTCTCACTGCAGACCAAGGGCGAAAGTGGCCTAGCCGTTTCTTCGGATACGAGACCGCTCTCAAGCACGAGGAACTCGCCACACGCCTGAAGGCCTGCGATGTCGGCGTCGGTGAGAAGTTTGGAATCGTCTGTCTGAATGTCGATAAACAGCCACTCCCGCCCCAGTTTTTGCCTGGTCCGATATTCGCGCCCGTCGATGGAAACGCGCGAATAGAGCTGCAGGGCAAATTTTGGGAGTTCGAAGTGTTCGACGACGATATGTTGGGAGGGCGCCTCCGGCACCTCCGACGCCTGTGACGGGGCTGTGCTCATGGCCTCAGAATCTCCGAGACAACGGAGCCCATCGAGAGCGGAACGCCAAGGTCGATGTGAGCGACGCCGCGTGCCACCAATGCCATCACCGTTGAGAAGACCCGTTCGCGCAGATCGCCATTTTCACCTCTGCCAACAAGATTTTGCAGTTCGGAAATCGAAACGGGCCCCGATGCGCCGAGAACTTCGCGCAGCTCCAAATCCAACGAAACATCAATTGGTCCGCGGCTGTGGATCAGGATAATCTGGCAGTTTCCGAGACGTGGCTGCGCGCGGACTTCCCGTCGGTCAGCACCTGAAACTTGACGCCGTGGTCCTGTTCATATGCCTGCCGTATGACCGGTTCCTTCTCCCGCCATTGGGGTTTGGAGCGAAAGAACGATGCCTTGGCGTCAATAGCCGAAATATTTCCGCGCCGGTCGCTCACCACGACGTCAGGCGTGTATTCTCGTTTCTCCACACCACCGTTCGGCGTAGGCAAGAAATAGATCAGCCTGTGGGGCTCGATCGCAAAGGAAGCGACATTCGGGTCGACCTCGAGGAGCGTATGAAGATCACGTTCCAGAAGAGAATTGAAGCGTGTCTCTCCCCGTGCTTTCTTGGAAGCCGAGAAGCCTCGGTACGCCAGCGTCTTGCTGAAACGGGGAACTTTTCGGACCGATCTTGCGCCTTTGACCAAGCCAAAATGCGACGGGTGGATAGAGGAGCGGCTCCGCATGACCAGCTCCTCTCAAGCGACGGCAGCGAGGGCGGAGATATCTTCGTCCCAACTTGCAAGTTCAGCATAGCTTGCGGTCAGGAGATGGCCAAATTCTTCCTCAGGTACCCCCAGCGTCTCGGCGGCTTCAAGCCTGCTGAAATTGTCAAGCGTGACGAGGAGCAGCGCCTGCCGGTGTCGTGGCGCAAGTGCCATGAGATTGAACTTGCGGCTCCCAGTGGTCGGCGCGAACCAAGTAGGAACGCGGAGCAAGGCCGAGGCATAGAATTTCCAGTGCAGTGCATACAAGCTGATGCGCGCGCTAGAGGTCGAAGGGAAAATCCCGATCTCGGCGATGAGCGCCTCAAGCATGGTGACAATGACGGCATCGCCAACTGCTTGTGAGCCGGTCAGTGCCATCGAGTGGCGGCGAAGAAGGGGGAGGAAAGGGGCAATTTCGGCCGATATAGTCACGGATGCGTTCTCCAAAATGGGATCGGACCGAGCTAACAAAAAGGCTAGACCATTCCGATCGGTTCTGATACCTTGGTATCGACAATCGATACATAGTGGAGCACTGCCCGGTGCGTCAATGACAAAAGTATCGATTCTGGCGACAAACGGGAGCCATGGACTTATTATGGTTAATTTGAATTCCGATCAGCGCATCTGGGATGGGCTCAGGGCAAACGATTGGACTCTGGAGGCAAAAAATCGTGGAGTTACGGCAGCGGTTGTCAGTGGCAAAGGTATCGATTATAATGGCGAAAGCGACAAGGAGATGATTATGGTTGATGTGCACGATGAGACACGGGTATGGGACAAGCTGAAGGCCAAAGATTGGAATGCTGAGGCAAAGCGCGTGTTGAAGGCAACGCTTAAGAGGCGCGGCGTCACATACGCACAATTATGCGATCTCCTCATACAAATGGGGGTGTCAGAAACGGAAGCAAATCTGAAAAACAAAATAAGTAGAGGCGGATTTTCATTTGCATTTTGCTTGCAATGTATGGCTGCTATTGGCGACGATAGCATATATCTAGGGCGAGACTACATGATCGAAGTAGATTTGCAATTTTGATTACCAAGCAACTGAGATGCCAAAAATCGTATTACTATCGTCATGAACCACCTGGATATTAATCTTTCGCACGCTGCCGCCTCCGGCAAAACCTCCTGTCAATCTTTAGTGGATGTTCTGAGGGTCGTGACGGCCAGGGCTCGAGCGTCAACCTTGCCCTGCTTTGCGTCGATGATTGCTGTGGCTCGAATGAAAGCTGTGCGCGCGTCGATTGACCAGCGCGAGGTGACTGGACGAGGGCGCTGCCGGGTGTGGGGTGTGCTCTAAACGAGGGGAACGCAGGTCTCGCCGGCACTGGCACAGGGTGGGAATGCAAGTGCCGTGTTTGAAGCGTGAGACCTAGTTTATTGGCCCGCCCCTGCCGCTCATCTGAGCTGACGGCTTGCATTGGGGCTGACAGTCGTGGCTTTCTTCACCGGGAAGACGGAGGTGGGCGAGTATGGCGTACATCCAAGATAACGCATGGCCTCTCTTCTGGTTGACCGCCGCTGCTTTGCTGTTTGTTGTCTGGCCGCTGTACACTTTGGTAGGCTACCAACTAATCTATCGACGACTGAGGTTCGCACTTGGGGATGGCTACTCCAAAGCAGCAACATATGCCGAAGCGACTAAGGGCGTTGCGGTCGATACGTCAGGTGCCCAATTAGCATATGCCCTGCGATGGCGGGTTTACCTTTGCCCGGCGGCCGACATTTTGCGGGCCGACATGGTAGATCAAAAGGAAATCGTCCTGACGGCAACAATTGAGACCCAGAATCCCGGCGTGGCTCGGATTGTGCTCCAATCTATTTTTCGCCAGAGGCTGCTCGGTTCTGTGGTAGCTCGCCTGAAGGGAATGATCTCCAAGCAGCCCACCGATGAAAAGGCAGGAATTTCGTCCGGGGATGATATTGCTGCGTCTATCAAACAGCTTTCAGAAGCTGTTCGGGAGCTTACTGCTGTAGTTCGGCACCTACCTACCACCCAGGCAAGAGGCAAAGGTAAAGGCAAGTAGCCTCACCTGATCCAACGATGGTTCTGATCAATGGGCCGCCCGTAGCACGGGGTGGTTGTATAGCCTCGCGCCTCTTCTTTTAGGAACAGCGCGGCACGTTGGCCTTGAGACACTCTCAATATTATTGCGATCAAGAACAGCGCCGGGTAGTTAAGTGGGCGCTTACCGGGGCAATTAGATTCAGTGGCAGAAAGATCTGGACTCGCCACTCTGGAGGAACTCATGGAACTTCCTCGTTTTGTCTCACCCGGATCAATTTCCCCCTCACTTGTGGCAGACATATCCAGCCGACACCTCATCGATGCCGCACACACCTCGATACCAGGCGAGCGGGCTTCAATTCCTGCCCGCATATGGGGCAGTGCTCGAAATGCTGCGCCTCGGGCTCGACCGGCTGCTCGGGGTCCTAAGGTGTGAAGGCCCTGGCGCCGGAATCACGTTCTGTTCACTCTGGCTAATATAAGCCGGCCGCCTAGAATCGAATAAGTGCGTAAAATTGTAAGTACCGGCGCCCGCCGGCTCGAGTTCATTCCGCCGATGGAGCCCAAGCTGGTCGCCAAGCCGCCCGGTGGCGAGGACTGGACTCACGAAATCAAGCTCGACGGATACCGCTCTCAAATCATCATCAACAGCTCCGAGGACATCCACGTTTTTACCAAAACCGGCGCGGATTGGACGAGCAAATACGTAGGGCTCGTCCAAGCCGCGCGGGAGCTCGAGGTCGAGAACGCGATTATCGATGGCGAGGCGGTCGTCACCAATGAGGCCGGCCTACCCGATTTCGGCGCCCTGCAGAAAGCCGTCCACAGCGACCCCTATGCCATGTATCTCGGAGCCTTCGATATCCTGCACCTGAATGGCCACGACTTGCGCGACATCGGCTGCAAGGCACGGCGCGAAATTCTCTACGGCATCATCAAGCCACACAGTCGGATACAGTTCAGCGAAACCATACCCGGTGACGCAAAGACGATCTTCTATCTCGCCGAACAGGCTGGACTCGAGGGCATCGTTTCGAAGCTCGCCGACAGCAAATATTGCAGCGGCCCGACGACGAACTGGCTGAAGACCAAGAGCTTCACGGTCGACGAACTCGAACTGCTCGGCATCGAGCGGGAGCCGGGCAAGGCGGCATTCGCGCTTTTAGCGGAACCCGGCACAGGGAAGTATGTTGGTTCGGCGTTCATCAGCGTCAATCGCGACATGAAGGAACGATTGTGGAAGCGTGTCCAGGAACACGCCGGGCCGCCGCCCGAGGCCATGAAGAAGCGGCCGGCGACGCAATGGGTCGGGCCTGGCGTAAAGCTGCGCATCAAGCATCTCCGCGGCGATCACAGCCACATACGCCACGCCTCGCTGCTGGGTTTCAGTGACGAGGAGTAGCGTCGTTTGGACATCGGCTTAGCCGCTCGACCGTCTCGATGATAGCCTTGGCACGCGGCTCTACCGAGGGATGAAGCGCCGGCGACTCAGGGGTAAGCCGGCATGACGAAACACCTGCCCTAAATCGCGCGCGTCGAAAGTCTGTCCGCAGACCGGGCAATGGATGAAATGTTTCGATTCGTCGTCCACGGGCCAGCGTGCGGCTTGCCTCTGTGGCCGGTCCCAAGATTGTCAGTTCGAACACCCTTCATTGAAGTGCTATGAGAAATCCCGTCTCAGCAGCAATGACATCGCCGAGGGCGGCCTGTTCCCGGTGCCGGAGATGGATCTGGCAATTTCCTGACCCTCTCTACGGAACTGGTTCAGCTTAGCTTGTACGTCACCTATTTGCCCAACATCCAAATTAAAACGGAGCGCTGTGCCGGGGAAGGACGTCTGAAAGTTGTGCTTTGTTCGGCGAGACATATGAATTGCGGTCGCGCCGCTGGCCAAGACGAAGTTGCCGCCGTTTCTGGCTAATCGGTTGGTCATGTAGAGGCCATAGCCAGAATTGTGCCAAGTCTCTGAAACACGCGGCAAGTGTGTCTTTCCAGAAACGCTGGGTAGCAGGCTGTGCTCAATTGCTTGTTTGTCAGTCGGAAACCGAAAATTCGGGTTGCAGCCAAGGCCCCGCCGTATGCCTATTCCAAAATCAGCAACCGCAAATTCAACCTTGCCGCTCTTTGGCCAATACTGAGTGCAGTAATATACCCTGTCACTGTTACTGTGCTCAAACACGTTTCGCATCATCTCTCTGATCGAATAGGACAGCACATCAAACATGGACTTGTGCTCTGGCCTATCGCGCGTGATGACGCGAGCTATTTTGTCTGCCTCGCGCTGGATTAGATCACCTATTTCAGCGTATTTGTCTCCAGCTTGTGTGTAAAATGAAGCTCTGTCCATGCATGTTATTGGCAGATAATTCTCACTTCCCCAAGCCTCCCCAATATCCCGGCCATGATCGACACCAAACATTCGGAAGAACCCCATATGTGCGGCATAGAGTAGGCCTTGATGGTTTTTCAGGTCTATCTTCATATCGGGGTTTTTGGTTCTGACAGCCTTCAGCTTGGCGGCAATGAACAGCATCGAGAACGGCGAAAAGAACGAAGGATCTTCAAATTCGATGCGAATCCGGTCGCGTTTGGCATAGTAATCGACCAACCGAGCAATTCCCAAGATGGCGCCTATATCCATTCTACCTGGAATCTTGATCATCGCGCCCGACATTTTTCCGCCCTTGGTACGAGTAGCCCCTCCCAACCTGTTACCAGATTGGTGGAAAGATTCCACAGCCGGACTTGACGATCAAGGAAAATGTTCCTTATTCGTTCTCATGGCGCACGATCCAATCGACACGCTGGGCAAGGCGACCCGGCACAACATGCTCGTCAAGGCGGAATGCAGTTGCGGCAATGTCCGCTACTGCCGTTCGGCCGACCTGATGATGGTCTATGGCGGCGGGGTCGATCCTTTGAAGCTCAAGTTCGATTGCAGCCGCTGCAAGCCGACGGTGAAGATCACGCTGATCGAGGTGCATCCCGAGCACCTGCCGAAGCGCCTGATGATCCACAAACCGATGAAGATCGACGGCAAGATACATTGGCACACCGAACGGTTTCGCGGGTGAGCACTATCTTGGATTGGCTTCTGCCAAGTCGATGACCTTTTTCAGAACAGCCTTTGCAAGGGCATTCGGGTCAAACTCCATTCCTACTTTTTGGCGATCGACGTAGCCGCCAACACCTGATCGCAACAGTGCATAATCGTAGTTCATGGAGGCGAGCTGGCGAACTGGTCGCATAGCTGGAAAATGATTCAGGCCACTGAGTTTCGGCATGCCATTGTACACTGCTACAACGAGCTCTGATTCATCAAGGTCGTTGGCATATCGCGATCGCCAGTTGATGGTCGCAACTACGCCAGGCATTCGAAGCAGATAAAAATCCCTTTCGCCACGAAGAGCGTCGATCGACGCTTGTAGTCCGCTGGCCCCTAGCTCGGTCCCAATGATAGATATCAAATCGCCAAAGGCCCCGTGCGCTGCCACGCTAGCTTCAGACTTACGGAATTGTTGCTTTTGGGAGCGTAGCGCCGTTGCCCGCTGAAACCGATTCGCTCGATCTTCGACAGATTCATCGGACGGTTCACCCCCGGCCTCTTGGATTCGCGCCTCGATCACGGCTGCCGCCCCATCTAGACCGAAGCGCTCCAAGCCGTGATAAAGGCGAGGCTTTGGAAGCCATTTCGGCGTCGCTGGCGGTTTTTCCGTTGGGATGAAAACGGTGAAATCAAAACCTTCTGCGAAAGCGCGATTTCGAATTGCCGTTTCCTCGATACGGGTAAATGGCGTTTTGCCCCACGATTCTCCATAAAACACTGCGACAATCCTTGCCTGCGAATACAGCATTGAAAGTCTGCTCGCCGTCAGTCCCTACCAAAACTTTTTGCTGTTCAGAATAGAGGAACGTCGTAAATCGATCCTGAAGAAGATCGTTGAGGGCGACGGCTAGGCTCTCGTCGAGGGAATGGAAGGAGAATGCCACGTCATATTTGAAGCTCACCTTTGCTCCTCCTGCTGGATTCTAAGGTCGGCGAGAAGCCGAATTGTGAGCTGTTCAATCGTTTTCACATCGGCGATCATCTGGGCGTGAAATAACATTGGGCGGGCTCCCTCTGAGAATGAGTGCATCATCATCGCTTGGAAAAATTCGAGCTTCCCGCGCTGCTTGTCAAAGTCGGCCGATAGGACGTGTTCCGCACGAAATTGGGCTATGCGGCTAGCACTCTCAAGTCGTCGGTGCTCATCAACGTTGCCGATGGTCACGCTGAACGGCGGAATATAAAGAGGAATTCGATGCGCCAACGCATCGCGGTAGTTTTCGCCGGCGGTTGCCCAAGACTCAAGGCTATCAAGGTACAATGCAAAGCTCGGTGACACTGACGCACGCAGGACAGTCTGGGTTTTACGAAACCCGACCTCGCTGCGGCTCAGCGGCTTTCCATTCTGCTTCTTGAGTCCGAGCTCGTGGACCCACATCCAGGCCAGGTTATCGAGGCATCCGGAGATGTTCAAAAAAAAGCTTTGCAAATAGATTTCTGTCTTCTCGCGGCGCAGAGAATCTACCGCTTTGCGCCGGCTGGGAGGTATCAACCGGAACACCTCAACAATACAGCGTCGCAATGTTTTGACTCGACGCAGAAGGCCGTGCAATGCGAACTCGCGACCTGAGTCGACCTAAATTGATGCTCGAGTACCCATTGGATTATCCGATCAGCGATTTCCGGCACAGCAGCCAATTCGGTGCGGAACGTCCTCACTGTTTCACGGGTATACGTCATCCGCTAATCCCACCCAGCCCATTCCAGCAGGCTGAAGACCACCCCAGCCGATCAACACCACCGGGTCAACCCGGCTGGCAATCCAGATGATAAGACGTGCTCCGGGCGGATTCTCACCGTAGGCTCGCGGTTGTGACTCAGCCTCAAAAGGTCGCCAGCCCACTTCACCACCATATCGGCATCTCCAACATATGCACTTAGTGCCGCGATACCAGCTTCAACGCGGTCACGAAGGGGTTTCGCTTTCTCAACCGAATCGGCCGAACCTCCTCGCAGTGTTGATAGTACATTTCCTGCTCATGCTTGAAGTTTGCCACGGTTTGCGCTGCGGTGAAGGCGGCAGTCCACTTCTCATAGGCAGCTCAAGCGATAAAAATCCTTGATGCGTCTCCCGTGCCTCAGTTGATAACGTCAGCTCTTTCTTTGGCCATCGGCGCTCCTCGATCAGTTGCTTTATGGCGGAATTAGCCGCGATGAAATCGAAAATGACGAGCCTGGCCGCCGATCTGAACATACGAGAGCGTGCAAGGTCCTCCTTCGCCGCCGCCAACTTCGCTCCAAGGACCTTGACGAATGGCTTCTCAAGCCCTGCTGGACCCCTCAGCTAGGCCAGCACCGAACTGTTGGCGACTCACGTTCGGTTGTGTAGACAAGCTTCGGGGGGCATTGATGCCAGCTACGAACCATCTAACTTCTGCACTCTGGGAGGCCGCGAACACTCTTCGCGGCTCCGCTGTCGATCGCACGGATTGGAAGGGCTACATCCTTCCCTTGCTATTCTTCAAGCGTATCTCCGACGTTTGGGACGAAGAAACGGCTGAGGCCCGTGAGATTTACGGCGAAGCCGACCCCTTCCTATTTCCAGAGGTGCATCGCTTCGTTCTCCCTGAAGGCTGTCACTGGAACGACATCAGGGAAATTCCGGCCAACGTCGGCGCAGCCCTGCAAAAGGCCATGCAGGAGATCGAGCGGGCCAATCCGGACACGCTTTTTCGTGTCTTCGGATCGGCAGACTGGGGCAACAAGGAGAAGTTCTCCGATGAGTTGCTGAAGGATCTGATCGAGGGGTTCTCGGAGATTGGGCTCGGCAACGCGACCGTCAGCACCGACGTGCTCGGCGACGCCTACGAGTATCTGGTGGGCAAATTTGCGGACGTCACCCGTCGAAACAAGGCGGGCGAGTTCTACACCCCGCGCAGCGTCGTGCGCACGATGGTCGAGATCCTCGACCCCCAGGAGAGCGAGAGCATCTACGATCCCGCCTGCGGCACGGGCGGCATGCTGCTCGGGGCTATCGAGCACGTGATGCGCAAGGGCGGCGATCCCCGCACCTTCTACGGCAAGATCTATGGCCAGGAGAAGAACCTAACCACGGCCGCGATCGCTCGGATGAACCTAGTCCTGCACGGGATCGAGGATTTTCAGGTGGCCCGCGAGGACACCCTGCGCAACCCGACCTTCACGGACTCCAGCACCGGCGGGCTTGCCACCTTCGACTGTGTGATCGCGAACCCGCCGTTCTCACTCAAGGAATGGGGCCGCGATCTTTGGGAGGCCGACCCGTGGGGCCGCGCCCAGTACGGCATCCCACCCGAGAGCTACGGCGACTACGCCTTCGTCCAGCACATGATCGCGTCCATGGCGCCCACCGGGAACAGCCGCATGGCGGTTGTCCTGCCGCAGGGTGCGCTGTTCCGGAAGTCGGCCGAGGGTTCGATCCGGCAGGCTCTGCTCGAAAGGGATATGGTCGAGGCTGTCATCGGTCTCGCGCCGAACCTGTTCTACGGCACGCAGTTGGCCGGATGCGTCGTGATTCTTCGACGCAAGAAGCCCGAAGCCCGCAAGAACAAGATCCTTATCATCGACGCCTCCAGACTGTTCCGCAAAGGCCGGGCGCAGAATTTCCTCGATCATGAGCACAGCGACCAGATCGTCGCCTGGTACCGCGCCTTCAAGGATGTCGAAGATCGCGCCAAGGTTGCGACGCTGGACGAGATCAAGAAGGAAGGCTGGACACTCAACATTTCCCGTTACGTCCTCCCACCCATAGGTCAGGACATTCCGCCGCTGTCCGAGGCGGTCGAGGAGTTCAAGACCGCGCTGGCCGATGCCCGGGCGGCCGAGGATCACCTGCGCAAGGTGCTGGTCGAAGGGGGGTGGCTGCAATGAGCGGGCTGACCCAACGCGAACTCGAAAGCTATCTCTGGGGCGCCGCCACCCTGCTGCGCGGCCTCATCGATGCCAGCGACTACAAGCAGTACATTTTCCCGCTGATGTTCTTCAAACGTCTCTCCGATGTCTGGGACGAGGAGTACCAGCAGGCGCTCGATGAAACCAGCGACGAGGGCTATGCCACCGACACCGCCAATGACCGCTTGGTGATCCCCGAAGGCGCGCACTGGAACGACGTGCGCGCCGCGCCGCGCGATGTGGGGCGGGCGCTGCTATCAGCATTCCTCGCTATTGAGGCAGCGAATCCCGAACGCCTGCAGGGCGTCTTTGGAAATGCCAGCTGGACCGACAAGGCCCAGATGCCCGACAGCACGCTGAAGAACCTGATCGAGCATTTCTCCAAGCACGACCTGACCCTTGCTGCCGTGCCGGAGGACGAGCTTGGGAATGGCTACGAATACCTGATCAAGAAATTCGCCGACGACAGCGGCCACACGGCGCAAGAGTTCTACACCAACCGCACCCTCGTCCATCTGATGGCGCAGATGCTGGAGCCCCAGCCGGGCGAAAGCATCTATGACCCGACCTGCGGCACCGGTGGCATGCTGATTTCCTGCCTGGCCGAGGTGAAGCGGCGCGGCGGCGACATCCGCACCACGCGGCTCTATGGGCAGGAGCTGATCACCATCACGGCGGCCATCGCACGGATGAACCTGGTCATCCATGGCGTGGACGATTTCCACATCGCCAGTGGCAACACCCTGGCCACGCCCGCCTTCGTGCAGGGCGACCGGCTGCGCACATTCGATGTGGTCCTCGCCAACCCTCCCTATTCCATCAAGAAATGGAACCGCGGCGCGTGGGAGCAGGAATCATGGGGACGCAACTTTTTGGGCACCCCGCCGCAGGGGCGGGCGGATTACGCGTTCTTCCAGCACATCATATCGTCGATGGACCCGACGAAGGGGCGCTGTGCGATCCTGTTCCCGCATGGTGTCCTATTCCGCAATGAAGAGGCCGAGATGAGGCGCAAACTGGTCGGATCCGACCGAGTCGAATGCGTGCTGGGGCTGGGGCCGGGGCTGTTCTACAACTCGCCGATGGAGGCCTGCGTCGTGATCTGCCGGTCGCAGAAACCCGGCGCGCGGCAGGGGCGCATCCTGTTCATCGACGCGGTGGCAGAGATTGCGCGCGAACGGTCGCTGAGCTTTCTGGCGAGCCAGCATCAGAGGCGCATTCTATCGGCATATCACGCCTTTGTCGATGAACCGGGCTTTGCCGCGGTGGTGAGCGCGGCCGATGTGCTGGCGGCTGACGGCAACCTGTCGATTGCACGCCATGTGAAACGGCCCAAGGCAGCCGGGGCGGGTGGGGGCGCAACTCTGGCGGCGACCTGGGTGGCGTTCGACGAGGAAGGGCGCGACTTCTGGTCCGGCATGGACGCGCTGGTGGACATACTCGATCGACTGACACCCGCGGAGGATGCCAATGCTTGAGCGACCGATATCCAAGGCTAAGTGGACGCGCGTGCGGTTTGACCAGATCGCCATGAATGTTGCGGAGCGTGTCGAACCCGGTCCGGACGACAACGAGACCTATGTCGGGCTCGAGCATCTTGAGTCCGGATCGCTGCAGGTTCGGAAGTGGGGCTCAGAGGTCGCACTAAAGGGAACGAAGCTGCGAATGCGCGCGGGGGATATTCTGTTTGCAAGACGCAATGCCTACCTTAAACGTGTCGCCTTAGCGCCACATGATGGTCTTTTTTCCGCGCACGGGTCGGTGCTTCGTCCTAAGTCCGGAGCAGTGCTACCCGAGTTTCTCCCCTTCTTTATGCAGAGCGATTTGTTCATGGAGCGGGCCGTGAGCATCTCGGTGGGGTCGCTGTCGCGCACCATCAACTGGACGGCACTCGCTTCAGAGGAGTTCCTGCTGCCACCGATCCAGGAGCAGGAACGGCTTGTCGAGGCGCTTGCTGCCCATCGTAGTGCGCACGAAGCTCTTAGAGGTGCAGCCGATCAGCTTACCGCCATGCGCGCGTCCTTCGTCAGCCATGTCATCAGCCAGAATGGGACTGGCGCAGAACGCGCGAAAATGGGGGACCTGCTCGTGGATGGCCCGACCAACGGTCGTTCACCCGCCCTCAGCGATAGTGCCACCGGCTTCAAGACCGTCAGCATCAGCGCGATCCGGGACGGTGTTTTCGATCCCGAAGGCTGCGTCAAGTTCGTCGATATGACCGCGGCCGAAGCCCGTCCCTTCACGGTACAGGCTGGTGACATTTTCGCTGTACGAGGGAACGGCAACAGGGACATATGCGGCCGTGTCGGGATCAGCCGTCAAACCTATCCCGATTTGGTCTATCCGGACCTGCTTATCCGGATGCGGTTCGACTCAGCGCGGCTGCTGCCTGACTTCGTCGTGGCACAGTGGAACCACCCGGCTGTCCACAATCGGCTGATCTCGCGCGCGAAGTCTTCGAACGGCATCTGGAAGGTGAACGGGCAGGACATTCGCGCCCACACGCTTGTCGTTCCTCCAATTGAAGCGCAGCGGGATGCTGTGCAATTCCTTGGTGCTCTCGACGCACAAGCCACGGCCATTCAAGGCCGACTTGAGAAACTGCGCGAGATGAAGCGCGAATTGTTCAAAGTGATTGCTGGAGGTGCGGAATGATCTTCACCGAAACCAATACTGTCGAAGCCCATCTATACGACCTGCTTCTTGGCGTCGTCTCGGCCCGCCCGGGACAACTCGCGGGTGCTCTGGCCTCGAAGGGCGGCAGGATCGCGGGCCTCGAATGGCACCATGCCGCCCTCGCTGGCCTTCCGCAACGCAATCCGAAGTCTGCTCTACTACCCGTCTTTCAGGTGTGAGTCTGATGTTGTCGCGCCCAGCTATTCCCGCAGATATTAAACGACGGTTGATGGTCGAGTGTGGGCATCGTTGCTGTGTGTGCGGCGAGCATGTCTCTCTCGAGAAGGCACATATCGTGCCATGGTCCGCCACCAAGGATCATTCCTTTGAAAACCTACTGGTTCTCTGCAGTCTTTGCCACACCCGTTCACATGATGAAAATTGGGACCAGAAAACCTTTAAAGACTACAAAACACTGCCATGGGTTGCTCGATATAAAGGGGTCGCATCTGACTTTGGGCCGAGGCAGCTTCTGACGCTCAAGCTGGACACCACGAGGGACGATTTCAAAAAACACAAAGAACGTGTCCTTGTCGCGATTGCCGCGGTCATCGACGCCTCACCGAAGGACGTGCTAACCGTGTCTATCAAACAGGGAAGCATTCTTCTTACGGTTGCGGTTCCCGCCGATGGGGCGGGCCGTCTACTGCACTCTGAGGAGACCCAGTTGAAACTGGGTGGACTTCTTGATCCTATCAAGCTTATCGGGATCGAACCGGGAGCAGAAAGCGCGTCTTTTCAGGAGGAACGTGCCCGCCATATCGCCAGTTTCAATGAAGGCAACACAGTCGAAGCCCATCTGCGCGATACTCTGGCAGGTCCGCCCTCTATTCGTCCTCGCCAATTTGTAACCGGCTTTGCCCGCGCTGGCAGCAGGCTTAGTGGGCTAGGATGGCACTATGTTCCTCAGACAGATTTGCCGCGTCAGCCGCAAGAAGTGCTTGTTGAAGCCTATTTGCGCGATGCACTAATTCGCCTGAATCCCGAGATCGCCGAAAATCCCGGCCGGGCCGACGACGTGCTCTACCGCCTGCGCGCCATCGTCATGGGCGCGCGGTCGGACGGGTTGGTAAAGGCGAACGAGGAATTTGCGGCGTGGCTTCTGGGCGAACGCTCAATGCCCTTCGGGACGAATGGCGAACACGTCACCACCCGCCTGATCAATTTTGATGACATCGAGAAGAACAGCTTTGTCGTCACCCAGCAATTTACCGTCCGCGCCGGCAAGACCGAGAAGCGCGCCGATCTGGTGCTGCTGGTCAACGGCATACCGCTGGTGCTGATCGAGGCCAAGACGCCGGTGCGCTCCAGCCAGAGCTGGCTCGATGCCGCGTTGCAGGTGCATGACGATTACGAGCGGAACGTGCCGGAGCTGTTCGTGCCCAACGTCTTTTCCGTGGCGACCGAGGGCAAGGAGTTCCGCTACGGCTCGGTCCGGATGCCAGTCGACATGTGGGGGCCCTGGCGCGACGACGACGGGCCGCAGACGCTAGGCGCGGTGGAAAAGGCCGCGACCTCGATGATGCGACCGGCGATGGTGCTCGACATGCTCGACAGCTTCACGGCCTTCGCGACGCAAAAGGGCAAGCACCGCATCAAGATCATCGCCCGCTACCAGCAAGTGGACGGCGTGAACAAGATCATCGCGCGGGTGGTGGCGGGCCAACCGCGCAAGGGGCTGATCTGGCATTTTCAGGGGTCGGGCAAGTCGCTTCTGATGTTGTTCGCCGCGCGCAAGCTGCGGCTGAGCCCCGCGCTGAAGAACCCTACCGTGCTGATCGTGGTCGACCGGATCGACCTCGATAGCCAAATCTCCGGCACCTTCTATGCCGCCGACATGCCCAACATGGTGCGTACCGAAAGCCGCAAGGAACTGGCCGATCTGCTGAGCAAGGATGCGCGGAAGGTGGTGATTACCACCATCCACAAGTTCGCCGAGGCCGACGGCGTGTTGAACGACCGCGACAACATCATCGTGCTGGTGGACGAGGCGCACCGCACGCAGGAGGGCGATCTGGGGCGCAGAATGCGCGACGCGCTGCCGAACGCATTTCTGTTCGGCCTGACGGGCACGCCGATCAACCGCGCCGACAAGAATACCTTCTATGCCTTCGGCGCCGAAAGTGACGAAGGCGGCTACATGAGCCGCTACGGCCTAAACGATTCGATCCGCGACGGGGCGACTAAGGAGCTTCATTTCGAGCCGCGGCTTGTGGACCTGCACATCGACCAGAAGGCCATCGAGGACGCCTATGGCGAACTGACACAGGGCTTGACCGACGAGGACAAGGATAGGCTGGGTAAGGCCGCGGCCAAGATGTCGATCCTGGTGAAGGCGCCCGAGCGCGTCCGCGCGATCTGCGGCGACATCGCCAAACACTTCCAGGAAAAGGTCGCGCCGAATGGATTCGGCGCGCAGGTGGTGACCTTCGACCGCGAGAGCTGCCTGCTTTACAAACATGAGCTAGACCGGCACCTGCCGCCCGAGGTGTCGGACGTGGTGATCTCGGTGAACAGCGGCGAGCCGGAATATGCACCCTATAAGCGCGACCGGGATGCCGAGGAAACGCTGCTCGACCGCTTCCGTGATCCCAAGGACCCGCTGAAGATTATCATCGTGACGTCGAAGCTGCTGACAGGCTTCGACGCGCCGATCCTGCAGACGATGTACCTCGACAAGCCGCTCCGCAACCACACGCTCCTGCAGGCCATCTGCCGCACAAACCGGCCCTATGGCGAGCAGAAGACGCACGGCTTGATCGTCGATTACCTCGGCATTTTCGATGATGTTGCGCAGGCGCTGAAGTTCGACGAGGAAGGCGTGCAGAAGGCGGTGTCGAACATCACCGAACTGATCAACGCCCTGCCGACGGCCTTGCAGAAGTGCTTGGCCTATTTCGCGGGCGTGGATCGCAGCCTGACCGGTTACGAGGGCCTGATTGCTGCTCAGGAGTGCATCCCGAACAATGACCTGCGCGACGCCTTCGCAGCCGATTTCAGCGTGCTGGCGCGGATCTGGGAGGCGCTGTCGCCCGAGCCCGTGCTGACGCAATACGAGACCGACTATCGCTGGTTGGCACAGGTCTACGAATCCTTGAAACCCTCCAGTGGGACAGGCCGGCTCCTGTGGCACCGGCTGGGTGCCAAGACCATCGAACTGATCCACGAGAACGTCCATGTCGACGCGGTGCGCGACGATCTCGACACGCTGGTCCTCGATGCCGAACTGCTCGAGGCAGTCCTCGGCAATCCTGACCCGGAAAAGAAAGCCAAGGAAATCTCCATCAAGCTGGCCGGACGCCTGCGGAAACATGCCGGAAATCCAAAGTTCAAAGCGCTGGGAGAGCGTCTTGAAGACCTCAAGAACCGACACCAGCAGGGCCTGCTGCTCTCGATCGACTTTCTGAAGGAACTCTTGGCGCTGGCGAAAGAGGTCGTTCAAAGCGAACGCGAGATACCTGAGGAAGAGGAAATCGATCGCGGGAAGGCAGCGCTCACCGCACTGTTTGAGGAGGCCAGGAACGGGGACACGCCGGTAATGATCAAGCGCGTCGTGGACGATATCGACGAAATCGTGCGCGCCGTCAGGTTCGATGGCTGGCAGGCCACGCATGCTGGCGAGCGCGAGGTGAAGAAGGCGCTTCGCCAGACGCTCTTCCGCTACAAGCTGCACCAGGACGCAGAACTTTTCGAGAAGGCGTACGGCTACATTCGAGAGTACTATTAGTCGGCACCAAAATAAGCTTTCCCCGGCCGATCCGTGCCGATGGTTTCATCGCCATCAACGATGTCCGCTGGCGACGGGCGGGTAGTGTCCTAATTTGCCTCAAACAGGGTATCCCAGCGACCTTCGTACGCCTCGACGGACTTGAGTGGCATGAAGGCATGGTCCCGCCATCCTGCAGGCGAATGAACATGTGCGGCAAGGGCACGATTCCGAGCGATGAAGTACCTTACAGGCTTGATGCTGTCTTCCTTCCCGATCAAAACATAGATAGTGACTTGATCGATCAGGTCGCCGACAAAGCTCGCTTTATTAACATACCAGGGCGCAGAGCGAACGGTTTTCACCTGCGCCTTTCGCAAGGCTTGATCGGCAGGTTTCCCTACTAGCAGATCATATCCCTTGGTGTTTCGATCGGCGAGTTGCGCGTCAAAGCCGCGCCGCAGCAACTCGCCCATGAACAAAGTATTCTCCGGCATTCCCGCTCGGAATGCCAGACCGGCGTTTCTTCTTGAGCGTGACGCTTTGCTCTTCCATATGGGCCTACGTTGTCGTGCGCTCGACGAATTCTTCCATCAACCATAGCCGACCACTCACGACCGCTGCTATAGCGGGCGTGATGCGAAGCGTCTTGTGAACACGCACAATAGTTGTAGTGCGCGAAATTCAGAGACACCGCTGCTCGCAAATTCTCGACCTTCTTGCTGAACTCATTCGTCAGACGCGTGAACCGACGCATGGATATGCGCAGGTCAAATTCTGCCGCTCAACAAGGCTGGTCGATATGTGCCTTTGGTCTGGGGTGCCAGCAATCACCGTCTTTTCCTGATCCTTCGGCGGGCTATAGCGACTGGGACCAACGGGCTCGGCTTCATAGAATTTAACCGCCTGCCCATAATCGACATCTGAACTAAAAGCTTCCTCTACAGCATCGATGAACGTCCGCAGCGCATCGGACGAAATCTGAACGCGGTTCGCAAGGCGACCGGAAAGATCGTTCATGAAAGCCATCGCCTCAACGCGGGTGCGCTTGCCAACGCGATAGGACGGCACAAGCTTTGTGTCAGGATCGAGCGCAACGAACATCCAGATATCGGCGACGCGCGAACGGACGTCGCTGGACGTCACGTGGCGCTGCTTCTGCCGACGTATGCCCAAATCTCATCGACCTGTATGCGTTTGCTTTGCAGGTCGCGCATTTCTCGGTCCATCAGCAGGGCGCAGCCGCCGCCGACCTGAACCAGCAAGCGCATGATCGTGTCGCGATGAATGCCGGTCATCCGCTCGGTCGAACGAATCAAATTGCCTTCAATCCGCATTCGCCGGATGACGCGGTAATTTGCTGAAATTCTGCGGCGATTCATACATCATAATCAATAGCTTAAATCGAATCAGGCGAGGCCATCCTGGAGAACCCAACGGGTGAATCGGTCGATGGTCCTCTCCGGCTCGATTTCGACCGCCGCGTGAAGCTGGAGTTCCATGGCTCCCGGATCACTTCCGATGCCGGATTGCTCGCTTATCGCGAACTCGACGACGCCCTCGGTCTCAGCGCAATGGCCGGGAACGTGCTTGCCGATGCGCGGACCGGCAGGAACGGCCGCCATGCGCTGGTCGGGCTGCTTCGGCAATCCTTGTTCGGGCGTCTCGCCGGCTACGAGGACGTGAACGACGCCGAACGTCTGCGCCATGATCCGGCGATGCGCTGGATCGTTGGTGGCAAAGCGGCTCAGGGTTCTGCGGCCTCGCCGAGCCAGATGGGTCGCTTCGAGACCAAGTGGCTCGCGGCGTCCAACAACCTCCCGGCACTCGCCGACCTCTCCGGCCAATGGATCGACCGCGTTCATGGCCGCCGTCCGCCGCGAGGCATCGCGCTCGACATGGATTCGAGCGTCAGTCCGACCCCACGGCCAGCAGGAGATGAGCGTCTGGAACGGCCACTTCGCCTGCACCTGCTACCACCCGATGTTCCTGTTCAATCAGTTCGGCGATCTGGAACGATGCACGCTTCGTCCCGGCAACGTCCACAGCGCCGACGGCTGGCGCGATATGCTTGCCCCGGTCGTGGCCCGCTATCGCGGCAAGGTCTTGCGCCTCTATTTCCGCGCCGACGCGGCCTTTGCCATGCCAGGGATCTACGAGTACCTGGAAGCCGAGGGAATCAAGTATGCGATCCGCATTCCCACCAACCAGGTCCTCCAGGGGCGGATCGGCTATTTGTTGACGCGCCCAGTCGGGCGTCCCCCGAGCCATGTGCGGCGCTTCCACGCCAGCTTCACCTATCAAGCCGGAAGCTGGACCAAGCCGCGCCGGGTGGTCGCCAAGGTCGAGCGGCATCCGGGCGAGCTTGTCCCGCGCGTCGGCTTCATTGTCACCAATCTGTCGCGCCCGGCTGAGCGGGTTGTCGCCTTTTACAATCAGCGCGGCACAAGTGAGCAGTGGATCAAAGAGGGCAAGGGCGCGATCAAGTGGACGCGGTTGTCATGCCGGACGTTCGCCGCCAACGCCGTACGGCTTCAACTCCACGCGCTCGCCTACAATCTCGGCAACTTCCTGCGCACCCTGGCGACACCGGAGCCGATCAAGGAGTGGTCGCTGACCAGCCTGAGGGAGAAGCTGATCAAGATCGGCGCCAAGCTCATCAGCCACGGCCGCTACGTCGCCTTCCAGATGGCCGAGGTCGCCGTGACGAGGGCCTGTTCGCCGAGATCCTGCGGCTGATCGCCGAGCTCCGGCCGCCGCCTGATCCAGCGCCGACATGAACAGGCCTGGCGGCATGTTCCAGCGAAAACGACGGGAGAGGGTGCGTCTTGATCAGGACGAAATCGACATTCCTGGAGCGGAACCTACCAGCGTCAACCGCCCGGCGACCCGCAATCCCCATGTCGATGGTCAGAGCTTGTCGATTTTTGCCCATGAGCGCAGTATCACTCGAACGAGGGCCGTCATCGGGTGGATGTCGGTTAATGCGAGGCACACTAGCCAAAGAGGTGCGAGATGCGTGTGGCATTAACGGCCGGTTTGCTTGCTTTAGTACTTACTTCCCAGGCCAGCGTTGCCCAGGAAATCTTCTGGGGTGATCCTGAGGCGTACCTAGAGGGAAATCAGGAGGTCCTGGCTCTGGATCCGCTCGAGCCGCCAACGGATTTGGAAATAGGCTCGGTCACCGAAACATCCGTCGACATCAGATTGCGAGACCAGTCGACAGGAGAGGCATTTTTCATTGCCTATGTAAGACCGGAGGATCACGGTTGGCGCAGGGGCGGTAGTGCAGGGGGCAGTCAGCCCGCACAAGCCACTGGGGGCTCATTTGAGGTCACAGTTGATAGGCTTCTACCTGGGCGGCGATACTGCTTTGTAGTCGTCCCCGTCCCACCACGAACAGGGCAGACGCGGGTGCGCTTCGACGGCTCGAACGCGTTATGCACCAAAACAGCAGGCGAGTTCGCTGAATCGCCACCCCCCGCCGCCCCGACAAGCTACGTGCAGGTTGGAAATTACTTCTTCAATATCAGCTGGCAGGATAATTCGGTCAACGAGACGGGGTTTGTGGTTGACCGCCGCACAGCGGACTCAGACTGGCAAAGAATCCAGACCGTTGTTTTTGCTGGGGGGCCCAATACGGGCACTACCAACGGCCCACGCTACTTTTTCGTAGACAAAGAGCCTGGCTCAGTGATCGATGAATATCGGGATGGTGTGTACTGCTTTCGCGTTGGTGCTTACCACGTTGATGCCACTAGTTACGACGAGGAAATCTGTAAGCCAACAGTGCCTCGCCCCCCTTTGAATTTCCGGGTTGTTGCTGTGGGCTATACCAACGTCACCCTTAGCTGGCGGGACAATTCGAACGTTGAGGAAGAGTTTGTACTGAGGCGGTGCCGAGCCGACATCGGAGAGGACGATACCGAATGCCTTGAGCCCGAACGGATCATCGCGTCGTGGGGAGCGAATGGAAGCCCACCTAATTACACTGACATGACCGCACGCTCCGATCAGTCTTATGAGTACTCTCTGCTAGTGCGCAATGCATCTGGGCAAAGGAATGTGCGAGTGACAGCGACCACCAAGCCCGATCCAGGAGACGAGCCAGAATCGACAGAGCCTAACCTGTATTTCAGCGGCTCCATCACCTTGACGCCTTTTTCCGTTGAACCAAACCGATCCTTCACCGTTAGCTGGACCGGCTGCAACTCCGGCGCCACTTCCACGGGGGACTTCCACGACAAGCTGCTGCTTCATAAGTACCAAACCGAGGGCTCAGTGAATGAACGTTCGATCAAAAACGAACCTGTTGCCCCAAACGGGTGCTATGTGAACGAGGTTGAGTATGACGGCTTGCCGGAGGGAGATTACTTTTTAGACGTGCTTCTCGACGGGACTGGCGAGGTGAATGAAAGCAGAGAAGATGACAACAACAACAGCTACGGATTCATGGTGGCCCCCGG
The DNA here is from genome assembly GCA_004020545.1 of Mesorhizobium sp. Lineage (GTDB taxonomy): Bacteria > Pseudomonadota > Alphaproteobacteria > Rhizobiales > Rhizobiaceae > Mesorhizobium. Next base: position 36,583 of record SAQE01000052.1, read on the forward strand.
CGACTGAAGCGCGACGGGCGGCGCATGTTATGGAGCGTCCGGACCGGACGTAGCAGCTCGCGCGCGGCCCCCCAAGAACACGATCTGCTGGGTGCGCTCGGGAAACCGGGCGGCGCTCGCTTCTATGTGGCATTCGTCACCGCACGCCCATAGAAACCCAAGCGATATTTGAGGACTTAAATCTCGCCTACAACCTTACCTCTCAGCGGCAAAACTCCTTGTTGTCAGAGGCAGAAGCCCTCATTCGCAGGGCGCTCGCCATCAGACAGCGCGTACAGGGCGAGCTGCATCCCGACTAGAGCACGTCCTGTTACCGATGAATCGATTGTGATGTGACGCCGGCGTTTGCGGGTTCAACTAGGGCGCTGATGGCAGCAGCTTGGCGGTCGATCGAAAGGCGGTTCATGGCGGCAACCCTCTATTTCCACCTTTTGTACCCACAACGGGTACACAAGTTGACAATAAAGTTTGCAGTGTGGGAACAATAGGGGCACAACGACTTTTGACGGAGGTTCGAAAATGCCAAAATCTGAATTCATGAAGATCAGACTCTCCACCGAAGAAAAGCTTGGCTTCGAAGACGCCGCGTCTCTCGCGGGTCTCACGTTGTCGGCCTGGATTCGGGAGCGTCTGCGCATCACGGCAATCAAAGAGCTTGAGGACGCCAATCGCCCTAACCTTTCATCCCGCCGTTTAGGGCAAGACCATGACGACGACCGAAAAGTTTGGGTTCGCCCCAATGGGAATCGGAACTCTGCTCCATCAGGGCAAGCTGTCCGTGCCTGCAAATCAACGGCCCTATGCGTGGCGGGATAGTGAGGCAGAAGGACTGTTTGTCGATCTCAATGAGGCCATCGGCTCGGACGCTACCGACTATTTCCTTGGGACGATTGTTCTAATTCAAGGCGACCGCGATGGCGTGCCGTCCATCGCGGATGGACAGCAGCGTTTGGCCACGACGACTATTCTGCTCGCCCGTATCCGCGACAAGCTTATAGCTCTGAACGACGAAGGGCGCGCGCGGTCGATCGACACGAAGTTTCTTCGTGAGGTCGATCTGGACTCCGGGGAGACCGTTTCGCGCCTCACGCTGAACGTCGAAGACAACGAATTCTTTGCCAAGCACATCTTGCCAGCACCCGGCGAACAAACGTCGAGCATTCCCGCGAGCAACCTTCGTCCATCGAACAAGCGCCTTCAAAAGACGTCTGAGATCGCTGCTGATTTCATTGATAAAATACTGTCCGCGTTGAGGGCTGACGCTCAATCAGCACTGCTACTGCGGTGGGTTAAGTTCATCGAAAAGAGCATTTCCGTAGTCGTGGTGACGGTATTCGATGAAATAGGCGCATACCGAATATTTGAACACTTAACGACCGGGGCCTTCGCGCCGGTCAAGCGGATATTCTGAAGAATTTCCTCTACAGCCGTTCTGGCGCTCGGCTCCCCGAGGCGCAAAGCATGTGGAACCAGGTGAGCGGTGCGATTGAGTCTATCGGGGACGACGACGACGGACGTTTGCTGACTTTCATTCGTCATTATTGGGTGACAGGTCACGGCCCTACAAAGGAACGGGAATTGGCCACCGAGATCCGCAAAGAATTGAAGGGCGAGACCAAGACGATCCAGTTTTTGGATCAGGCCAGTCAGTCAGTACACGACTACGTCGCGCTCTTCTCGCGGTCTCATCCCAAATGGACGGCCTACAAAAATACAACAAAGGAACATCTCCATACGATCACGGAAGTATTGCAGGTGGAGCAGATAAGGCCGCTGATGTTTGCTGTAGCCCGCCATTTTAGCCCTGCCGAAGCCGACAAGGCGTTCAAGCTTTTTGTAAGCTGGTCGGTGCGGTTCCTTATTTTTGGCGGTCGTGGTGGAATGCTGGACCAGCAGTATTCTCTTCGGGCGCAAGAGGTTGGAACGCGTCAAATCACCAAGGCCACAGAGCTGCGCGAAAATATGCGCCGCTATGTGCCAACAGACGGGGAATTCGAAGAGGCCTTTGCATCGGCGCGCGTCTCCCGCGCTCATCTTGCTCGCTACTACCTCCGCGCGCTCGACAAGACGCTAAAGGGCGATCCGAACCCCGAATTCCTAGCGAATGAGGATGAGGTAACAATCAATCTGGAACACGTGATGCCGGTCAATCGGGGCGAGCATTGGGGCAAAGAAGCAGACGAGCGGTTTGGCACCGAGAAATTGCTAGGAAACATGGTTTTGGTTCGCGCCAGCAAGAACAAGGATATCGGGAACAAACCGTTCGAGGAGAAGCGGGAGGCATATGAAAATTCGAGCTATGCCATCACGCAACAGGTAGCCGCATATGAGAAATGGTCGATTGACCAGATCAGGGAACGCCAACGGGATATGGCTCGACTGGCTGTCGAAACCTGGCCGCTAAGGCGAACTCAAAACGGCGATTGAAAGCCAGCACCATTGCCGTGCGTCGCTCGCATATGTGGAGCCGGTTTCAGAGGAATTTGCCGGCGAACGAGTATGGGAAGGTCTGGTTCACGTCTTTGACGTGCAGGGCCATCCCAAAGCCAAGCAGGCCTTTGCTTGGTCATCGCCGATTGAGGAGAGCACCAAGCGGCGGTTCTTCGCCGTCCTGAATATCCCGCCGATCAATACACCGATCGACGCTGTACGCGCCGCCATCGTGGCGGCGCATCGTTAGAAGGAATAACTATCGGAACGCAGCACGATGGATCGTGCACTTCGGGGCATATCAAAGGTGCCAGCCAGAGACCCGAAGAGGTTGGAGGTTCGAGTCCTCCCGTTCCGCCCATCCCTACCGTAGGGGATCGACGTTCGGATTTCAAATTAGGACACTACCCGGGCATTGTTGGTGCGCTTACATACCGGCGCAACTGATTGTATGGATGACGGTTTGGCTCCAAGTTCTGTGACTTCCACGGGTACATCTTGACCACAACGATATCGCACATAACAGCTCTTTTCGTGGCCTTCGTCTACATCGGAGAACTGTTCATTGCTGCAATACCATTGGCAAGACTGTTTTCCTTTGCAGCCTCGAATAAGTACGTACGTGAAATCTCCCGAGTTATCTTGTCCCTTGTATAAGACGTTCAAGATTGTGATTTTGCTCGCCCCTGCTTCCGCTGCAGAAGAGTCGTCGCAAAGCACAGGGCCATCCAAACCGTGCTCGCCGAAGACGATCTGTCATCACATAGCTCCTCTATGCTCTCAAAATCCCACGCGGATAGACAGGTTGATCGCGGTACCGATGGGTTGGGCGCGCAGGCTGCTGGCGCTGCCACTGAGTTCTACGGCCGCATTGTAAGACCCCACTGGAACAATAGCTTGAACCTTTAAAGAGGCCTCGCTGACTGACCAATGCTGAAAACTCAAAGACGCACTGACCGATGTCTCCCCGCCAAGCTTGGGTGCAGAAAGCGTGAAATCGCCTCCTACCACCTTGTCGACCGCAAAGGCAGCTGCCGGCAATGCCAAGGCAGCTACTAAGTCCGGTCGCTCAGCAAAGAAACCTCGAAGATCGGCGGGAGGCGGATGCCTCTCTACATTGTCCGAGTGGGACTTGGCCTTCCCCATCATATCCGACGGGATAGCATCGACGTACCCCTTCTTGAAGAATTCATCAAGTGCAGGAGCCAGTTCACCAAAGGAATTGAAATGCCTCGCTGGGTTCCTCACGTCGTAGTTCTTCGTGAGGCGGTCCTCGTCACTGGGAGCGTCTACGGCTGCAGCTTGCACTGGATCTAACCAAAGAAAACCAGGTATACGCCCATCTAGATTCGGAATGCCGCCGTCCCGCCAGTCCGTAGTAAAGTCCTCTTCGGCAAGATCGTATCCATCGTCTTCAACGCCCCAATCCTCACCCAATTCCGAGTCGGCCCAATCCGAGTCGGCCCAATCGGAATCAATTTCCTCTTGAGCCCAGGACGCGCTGTTTAGCAGCCACCAAAACTGGCTCGTCCCGCCAAAGACCGAGAGACCTAAAATGAAGGTTCTACGATCGATCCGCATGCCAATGATCCACGGAAGTTAGATTTCAACTAGCCAGAGATGCATTGCGATCTTCTCGATGGGTCCTCGTGTCTGGTCATAAAGGCCGGATACCTGCCACTCCCCGAATGGCGACCCATTCCATAGAGCGTCTGTATGCTGAGGCTTAAGATCCAACTCCGGCGCCAGGACACAAGTACGACCAAACTGAAGGACATCAGGCGCCCCGTCAATCCTGGTATTAGCCAGGTAGGCGCCTGAAGGGGGCGTCACCTCCAGAGATATCGGCAGCCGCTGATCTCCCAAATATTCGAATGCCACGCCTCTCAGCCGGGCGTCCAGATTTGGGACCGTACCGTCGTCAACCATAATTTTCGTTTCGAACTTGTCCAACGAGCTCATGGGCCCACCCTTACCGGATGGGGTAAGCCCCGAACTCCAAACTGAACGGATAACAGATCGCTGACGTCTTTTGTACTTCGCCAACTCATTCTGGACGGCAGTCAGCCAAACAGCCAAGTCATCCAGAATGTGTCCAGCTACAGGCACTCGCAAGGGGACGGCCAGCTTATAAGCTTCCACAAGCCCCGTCTGCAGGGCAGATGCGCGCTCAATCAGGTGCCGCAAGTAGGTTCTAAATAGCTCAGCCTGCTGTTCCAGCCGCTCAGCATAATTTATAATCGAATTCTTTCTCGAAAGCTCATCCGCCTGCAAATACGCGATCTGCCTGCTAATAGCGGCTCGGTGGGTGCGAAATACAGCGTCCTTTTTGAGATAGGTCTCTTTCCGCAGGACCATGCTCAAACGACCTCTCAATTGCGCCAAGTTGCTCTTCATAGAGGCGAGTGCCGCACTCCACGTCGCTGCGTCGAACCCTGCACGATAAGTCGTGGTTTGCGTCGCTCCCGCCTGAATCAGTTCTCGATTAAAACTAGCGGAGTCTTTCGCCAATTGAGCTGCCGCTGTAATGTAAGCCTGCACACGTGGATCCGTGAGAATGCCTGCAAAGCGACTCCCGGTCGCCGATCCATCTAGCATGTCTTCGACGACTTGTTCTTGCATCTCTGCCTCTGCAATGGACTTCCGCAAGGCGATCACATCATCAGCTGACTCCTGCCACGGAAGCTCATACAGCCCTGCCGCCACCTCTCTCTGATGAACGAAGTCGAGCCGCATAAACTCCTCAAGCTTAAACTTTGTATCATTCAGAAGCTTCGCACCATCCATGTAGGTTTGCCGCAGCTGCAAGCAGGATTGCAAAATGCGTAATGCCTCGTCCAAGTTTTGCTCCACTCGCCTGGGGAACAAACTCGGGTCTATCGGCACGTCAGCAAAAGCGAATGATTCCAGGTCAGGAATTGTGGCCTTGAGGCCAGATGAGTAAGTTGATCCGTTCACGTAGAGGTCTATCGCATCTATGGCTTTGGAACTCTCCGCGATGGTCTGAACAGCAACATCATCAACCTTGATGCTGTTCAGATCGATGCTGTAGGCGGCTGCTACCGTCTCCTGTATCCGCGCAATTTCGCTCGACGTTGGCACCGAAGGTTTCCTTCTGTTCGTGGTCTCACGCCGCGCAGTTTAAGCACAGGCTGTGCGCCAAGTAAATGGAAGTAGCGAAGGCCTAATTCCAATGACTAGGGAAATCATTTTTAAATAAGGGGCTTGCAGTCGGTCGTCATTTAGGTCATCCTAATATCCCAGGTACAAAGTCGAGTAGGAGAGACCACTTTAGAAGGAAGTTCGAAATGAAGCCTTATGCTTCGATAGCGGGCACGATGATTCTCTTGCTCGCCGGTGTGCATTATGCATCGGCTCAGCAAACTTTCACAATCTGCACCGGTGAACATGAGTCAGCCTGCAAATCTCACGACGTTTACCTCTATTGCTATGTAAAGATTGTGCCTGTAGCGACTAAAATGTGCAAAGACTTGGGGCTGTCCGGAGACCATAATATAGCGAGACTTAATACCTATGGGGGGAACAAATGCGGCTATTCGATCGACCGCGTTGTTTGTAGGTGAGGTGACGGTGAGTCTAATCGCCGCGAAACAATAAAGAGCGTCGCCGGGCCGTACGGTCTAGTCGTGGGTCATCGTCTTGAAAGGCATTTTTCATCGGCAGACCGGGTTGGGTTCTGGTTCGGTCGAGCGCCTATTGCGAATTCTCATCGACCGACAGAACCACCGCGTGCACCGGCGGATCGCCATACAAGGCGTCGTGGTGGTGAGCTTCTCGGCAAGCCTGGGTCGTTCGAGAGCTTGAAGTGGCGCCAGCGGTGCGGCGTGAGGCCGTGAGCCTTCCTATCGCCTGCACCGTCGATGATGCGATGCCCTACCTTCCCATAGCTTAAAAGCGTCCGGTGAGTCGCTCGTGCGATGCCGGTTCAAGCGGCAGGCGTGCGATCTCGGCGACCCGCTCTGGCGCGACCGGTTTCTGACCCAATTCTCCGAAGCGGATCTTCAACGCGCTTACACGTCTTCTGCGCCAGCATGAGGCGGGTGTGAAGGCCGGTAATCTGGCCACAAGCACACGACGCAAAGCCGAACGCGCTGGTCGCTGGATTCGTGCACGACCAATCTGCCTGCGGCGGGCGCTTCCGCATCCTCAACGTCGTCGCCGATGTGACGCGCGAATGCTTCGCGGCGATCCCGGACACCACGATTTCGGCCGGCGTATTGCGCGTGAGCTGACCGATCTGATCACGCGTCGCGGCAAACCCGGCATGATTTGTCCGATGGCGCCGAGTTCACCTCGAACGCCCTGCTCGCATGGTCGAAGGATCATCAGGTGGAATGGCACTTCATCGCGCCGGGCGAGCCAATGCACGGCTTCAGCGGCCGAATGCTGGACGAACTAGTGAACGACTGTCTTCGGCCTCAACCACGCCGCATAAAGATCACCGCATGGAAGGCCGATTACAACGTAAGCGATGTCCCGACGGCACCTTTCGGTGATCGGCGGGAAGGACGATGTTCGGAGCCTTTGAGGGCTTCGACACATGACGATTTCAGAGGCTTACGCTTAAATCCAGCGATCACGAGCCCGCGCGCCGGTTCGAGGTGTTCACGGGCTCCGGTCGGCGGCGCGAATGGCTGCCGGAGGAGAAGGCGCGGATCGTGGACGAAGCCGCGCGACCGTGAGCGCGGTGGCGCGGCGATACGCTTTGTCCCCGCAGCAGCTGTTAGCCTGGCGTCGGGCCGCTCGTCAGCCGTTGGCGGAAGCGCCGGCACCGGAATCGTTGTTTGTTCCGGCGGTAATTGCAGCGCCGAGGCCTGAACCGGCGGCAAGGCGGCGGCGGAAGCAGAAAGCCGCCCGAGACGGTGTGATCGAGCTGGAGATAGACGGCGTCGCTATGCGGGTCGGCCGTGGCGCCGACACCAGGACGGTGGCCGCTGTAATCCGAGCGCTGAAGGCGACGACGTGATCGGGCCGACGGGTGCGGTCAAGGTCATGGTGGCGACGAAGCCGGCGGAGGGCCTCGCGGCGCTCGTGCGCGAGACGATGGGCGCCGATCCGTTCAGCGGCGCGGTCTATGTCTTCCGGCGAAGCGGACGGATCGGATCAAGCTGATCTTCTGGGATGGCACCGGCGTCTGCCTTTACGCCAAACGTCTGGAGGACGGCGAGTTCCGCTGGCCGAAAGTGCATGACGGCATGATGCGGCTGACGGCCGCGCAGTTGTCGGCGCTGCTCGAAGGTCTCGACTGGCGGCGGGTCCACGAGGCGCGCAGGACCCGCGTTCCGGTTCAGGCGGGCTGACCCGCGACGAAGTGAATCAGCTTGGATTCCGCTGTCGCGGGATGTCGGCGAATATGGTCTGATCCGGTCATGGCAATGGCGGCTGACCAGCTTCCCGACGATCCGGAGCGCTGAAGGCGATGGTCCTGGCGCGCGACGTCGAGAACGCCCGCCTGATCCAGATCATCAAGGAATTGCAGCGTCACCGCTTCGGCCGAAGAGCTGAGACGCTTCCCGAGGCTCAGTTGCTGCTGGGGCTCGAAGAGGCCGAGCAGATCGAGGCCGCCGACGAGGAAGAGAAGGAACAAGCATCTCCCGCAGAGCGTCTGGAGCGCGCCAGGAAGCGCCGGACGAACCGCGGCGCGTTGCCACCCCATCTGCCGCGGGTGGAAATGGTCGTCGACATCGAGGACCATGCCTGTCCGGGCTGCCGCAATGGCTTGCATCGGATCGGTGAGGACGTGAGCGAGCGGCTCGACATCGTTCCGGCGCAGCTGCGTGTGATCGTCGTGCGCCGGCCCAAATATGCCTGCCGCGCCTGCGAGGATGTGGTCGTTCAGGCTCCGGCGCCCGCCCGGCTGATCGAGAGCGGTTTGCCAACCGAGGCGACGGTCGCTCAGGTGCTGGTGTCCAAATATGCTGACCACCTGCCGCTCTATCGTCAGGCGCAGATCTATGCCCGGCAGGGCATCAATCTCGACCGGTCCACGCTCGCCGACTGGGTCGGCCGCGCCGCCTGGCACCTTCGTCCGGTGCATGAGCGGCTGCTTGGCAAGCTGAAGACTTCACCGAAACTCTTTGCTGACGAAACCACGGCGCCGGTGCTCGATCCGGGCCGCGGCAAGACGAAGACTGGGCAGCTGTGGGCCTATGCCAGCGATGACCGCCCATGGAATGGAAGCGACCCGCCGGGCGTCGCCTATGTCTATGCGCCGGACCGAAAGGCCGAGCGTCCGATCGCTCATTTCGCAGGCTTCACCGGAATCCTTCAGGTCGACGGCTATGGCGGCTATCGCGTGCTGGCCGAGAAAAGCGGCGTGACGCTCGCCTTCTGCTGGGCACACGTGCGCCGGCGCTTCTATGAACTGGCGGCAGCCGGTCCCGCGCCGATTGCCAGCGAGACATTGCGGCGCATCGCCGATCTCTACAGGATTGAGGATGGCATCCGCGGCCAGCCGGCGGATGAGCGCCATTCCGTGCGCCAGGAAAGAAGCCAGCCGATCATCGCCGATCTCGAACCTTGGCTGCGCGAAAAGCTCGGCCTGATTAGCCAGAAGACCAAGCTCGCCGAGGCAATCCGCTACACGCTCTCGCGCTGGGAAGGCCTGACCCGCTTCCTCGACGACGGCCGCATCGAGATCGACTCCAATACAGTCGAGCGCTCCATTCGTCCGATCGCGACGATGCGTTCATTGTGCACCCCTCTCTCAAGTACCTGGAAACATTGGAAGT
>SAQE01000053.1 GCA_004020545.1 Mesorhizobium sp.
CCGCATGACCAGCAATATGGCCGCCCCTTTTTGCAGAACTTGACGCACACAACCCCGGCGCGATCTTGCCTTCTCCCCTTGTGGGGTCCGAAGGACGGGGCGAGACCCGTGGCTCGCCCCAGGGTGGTGGATCGGCGCGCAGCGCCGAGACGGATGAGGAGTGTTCCAGCGAGATGCAGCCCTCACGCCGCCTGACGATAGCGCGCCAGACCCTCGCGGATATGAGCCGCGAATGCCTCTGCCGCGGGCGCAATGGCGTGCTTCGGCAGGTGCAGGTTAACCGAAAAATTCGGCAGCGCCGGCAGGTCGGCATCGGACAGGATGTCGAGATCGGCTGGAACCGTCGAGGCAAGCCAGGTGGTGACGGCGAGGTCCGAACGCACCGTCGCGGTCGTCGCATCGATGTTGCCGTTCTCGAACACGGTGCGCCAGTCGAGCCCGTGCTCGCCGAGCGCCGCCAGCACCGCCGGACGGAAGGCGCAGGTGTCCGCGACCATCGATACCGGCAGCGGCCGCTTCAAGCGCGCCGAGCCGCCTCTCGCGCCGACCCAGACCAGGCGGTCGACCAGCAGGCACTCGCCGGTCGTCAGGCCGGCTCGCTCCTCGATGACGGCGAGATCGATCGCGCCGGCCGTCAAAGCCGCCGCGAGCTCCGGCGAGGAAGCGCAGACCAGCGAAATCTCCACCTGCGGATAGGCTTCGGCATAGGTCTTGAGCACCGGTTGCAGCAATGTGCCGACAAGGTCGTAAGGCACGCCGATCCGCACCTGGCCAGCGACCGCCTTGCCGCCCATCTCCGCGATGATCTCGTCGTTGAGCTGCAAGAGACGCCTACCCTTCTCGAGCAGCCGCTCGCCGGAACGCGTCAGTCTCAAGCCACGCCGGTCGCGCTCGAACAGGCTTTGGCCAAGCACGTCCTCCAGTCGCTTGATCTGCTGGCTGACGGCACCTTGGGTGAGGTTGAGCGCATTGGCTGCCGCCGTCATGCTCGCCTTGTCTGACGTGGTGACGAAGGTACGGACGAGCGTGGTATCGAGATCGCGGATCATTTTGCCATTATAAATGCTAATGTGAATCATATCAAACATTGCATTTACTGATGAGGCAAAGCGCCTAGCATGCCGGCTTCGTTCGACCGGGAAAGCCGCATGTCCGAAACCATCATTCCCCTTGTCCTGTTCGCGCTGATCTCGACCTCGACGCCCGGCATCGCCACGACGCTGTCGACGGCTTCCGGCGCGCAGTTCGGTTTTCGCCGCTCGGTGCCGCTGATGGCCGGCAGCGCCGCCGGTCTGGCTTCGGTGGCGGCGGCGGGCGCGGCCGGTCTCGCCGGACTGCTGGCCGCCGTCCCTTCGCTGCAGCTTGCCATGAAGATCGCAGGCTCGCTCTATCTGATCTGGCTGGCAGTGAAGATCGGCCGCAGTGGCCCGCCCAATCTCGATGTCAGCATGGCTAGGCCGAACAGTTTCTTCGGCGGCGCCGGCATCCAGTGGATGAACCCGAAGGGTTGGGCGATGGGGCTTGGCGCGGCCGCATCCTTCGCGGCGCTTGCCGACGGCCCGCTGCAGCTTGCGCTGCTGCTCGGTGCCGTGTTCGGCCTTGCGGCGGCTTTCTCGCTCTCGCTTTGGTGCGTCGCCGGCACACTGCTCGCCCGGCTGCTCAAAACCGAGCGGCAGTGGCGCGCGCTCAACATCGTGCTTGGTCTGCTGCTGGCCGCCTCGATTCTGCAGATGTGGCGGCCAACTTGAGAGAGGCTATACGGCGTAGCGCGCCGCCGGCTTGCCGGAGAACAGGCTGCCGAAGAAATGATCCCTGGCGCCGAGATAGGTGGTCAGTTCGGCCAGGTCGGCAAGGCCGGGCACGGTGACGGTTTCGCCCTGGGCAAAACCGGCAAGTGCCGCATCGACCAGATCGTCGGCGCTCATCACCCAGTCCTGATTGATCCTGTCGAGGCTGATTCCGGAAGCGTCCCAGAATTCGGTGCGGATCGGCCCTGGCACCACCGACTGCACCCTCACCTTGGTGCCTGCGACTTCCTTCTGCAGCGCTTCGGTGAAGTTGACGACATAGGCCTTGGTGCCGCTGTAGATGCCGCCGACGGCAATGCCATAGGCGACCACCGAGGCGATGTTGACGATGGCGCCGCGATCGCGCGCGAGAAGGCCCGGCAGCACCGCGCGGGTCAAACGCGTCAAGGCAACGACATTGACCTTGATCATCCGCTCGGCAGCGTCGGCATCGGCGTCGGCCACTGTCTCGATGCCGCCCATGCCGGCGTTATTGACCAGCAGCGTCACGCTCTCGTCCGTCGCGATCGCCTGCTCGACCCGGCGCAGATCGGCGTCGTCGGAGAGATCGGCGACGATCGTCTTGACCTTGCGGCCATAGGCATAGGTCAGCCTGTCCGCCACTTCCTGCAGCCGGTCGGCGCGTCGCGCCACCAGCACCAGATCATAGCCCTGACCGGCCAGCCGATCGGCGTAGACCGCGCCGATGCCCGAGGAGGCGCCGGTGATCACGGCCGTGCCCGTGTTGTCCTTCGTGCTCATTGTCCTGTTCCTTTTCGTGCTGTTCGCGCTCTTCGGCTTCGACTGAAAACGTCAGAGCCGGTTATCTAATTTCCAATTAGTGGCATATGCCATTTTTGCCGAAATAGGTATATGCCACTATCTTGTCAACGGCGGTTGGGAAAACTATTTCTGCGGCAGGCTGGCGCACCGATCCTCGCCGGCAAGGAGTGAACATGACCGAAGCTCAGAAGGCGGGATTTAGCCGTTGCAACAACGCCACGCTGCGGCGCGCCGCGCGCAGGCTCGGCCGCTTCTACGATGACGCGCTGGCGCCTGCGGGCTTGAAGGGCACGCAGTTTGGCCTGCTCTTCCAGATCCAAGTCGGCAGCGAGCCGGCGATGGGCGCCATCGCCGAGGCGCTGATCATGGATCTCTCGGCGCTCGGCCACACGCTGAAGCCGTTGATCCGCGACGGCTATGTAGAGACTTTTGCGGACAAGGATGATCGCCGCATCAAGCGCGTGCGGCTGACGCTGCAGGGCCGGGCCAAGCTCGATGAGGCGATCAAGCTGTGGAGCGCTGCCCAGCGGCAATTCGAGGATATGGTCGGCGCGGAACAGGCCGCAAAGCTGCGCGCAACGCTGGACGCGGTGGCTGATCTGGATCTGGAAATGCCGGCGGCCGCTCCTTCCCTCTGAAGAAGCGGCCGTCAGTAGGCTCCAGCGTTTTAGCGGAACCTATTCGGCCGGCATGGCGACCGGGCGAGCGAGCACCCGTCCGGCAAGCACGACACCCAGCCCCACGATCGGGAACATGGCGGCGATCACACCGAGATCGGCCGGCGCGCCGAAGCGCAGCACGGCGCCGCCCACCACCGCCCCCAGCGCGACGCCGAAATAGAGCGCCGAGGCGTTGAGCGAGAGCACGATCGGAGCGGCATCGGGCGCGATCCTGATGATGCGGCTCGCCTGCGCCGGCGGGAACGCCCAGCCGACGATGCCCCACGGCACCATCATGCCCATCAGCGCCGGGCCGGCGATGGAATGTGGCAGGAAGGTCGGGATCAGCGAGAATGTCGCCAGCATGGCCGCGCTCAGTGCCAAGGACCAGCAGACGGTGCGCGCAGCGCCGAAGCGGTCGGCTGCCTGGCCGCCGGCGATGTTGCCGATGACGGCGCCGACGCCGAAGGCGAGCAGCATGCCGGGCAGCGCAAGCGGGCTGAGACCGCCGCCCTCGATGGCCAAGGGCGCAATGAAGGCAAAGACCGTGAAGGCGCCGACCAGCGCCAGCACCGTCGTCGCCAGGATGGGCATCACGCCGGGGCGGACCGCCGCCGCCAGCCGAGCCTTGAGCGGCAGCCTTGTGCCGACGATGCCGCGCGGCAGCCGCCACCACAGGATCGCGCCGGCCAGCGCGCCGAGCCCGGCAATGGCGAAGAAGGTGCCGCGCCAGCCGGCAATGGCCGCGACCAGCGCGCCGAGCGGCGCGCCGACCGCCACCGCCACCGTGGTGCCGCCGACGACGACCGCGATCGCGCGCGCCCGGTGATGGTCATCGACCAGCGCCACGGCCGTCCCTTGAGCGGTGGCCGCGAACAGGCCGGACGAGAGCGCCATGACGATGCGCGCGATGAGCAGCAGCTCGAAGGACGAACTCACCGCCGCGACGAGATTGCCGATCACGAAGAACACCAGCGTCCACAGGATGACGCGCCGCCGGTCCCATTCGCCGGTCAGCGTCGCCAGCACCGGCGCGCCGATCGCGTAGGCGAGCGCGAAGGCGGTGATCAGCGAACCGGCGAGCGGAACGGAGATGCCGGCATCCGCGGCAATATCGGGAAGAAGGCTGGAGATGACGAAGCCTTCGGTAGAGATCGCGAACGACCCGAGCGCAAGCCAGAAGATCCGCTTGTCCATGAGGATGTGTCCTTAGTTCAAAAGTTATTGAACAATTGGACATAAAGGGGCATGATGTCAACCGAGCCAGGGGAAAATAGCTGAACCCTGCTGACAGCCCTGTGTCAGGACGGGGCCAAGGACGAAGAACGAAACGAAGAAGCCGTGCAAACCGGCGAGTTGAGGAGACGCGTTGAAGTTGGTCCCGTTTGTGCTTAATTCTCGGCCATGACCTTGCCCCATCCAACCGCCGACCAGATCAGCCTGCCGATCGTGCTCGCCGTGCTCGGCGATCCGACCAGGCTTGCTATCGTGCGCTTTCTCGCCAGCAAGGAAGGCGTGCCGATGAACTGCGGAAAGTTCCTCGACCTCGCCTCCAAGACCAACCTCAGCTACCACCTTGCCAAGCTGCGCGAGGCAGGAGTCACCCGCACCGAGGCGGTCGGCACCAGCCGGCTGATCACGCTGCGCCGCGACGACCTCGACAAGCGCTTCCCCGGCCTGCTCGACAGCGTGATCGCAGCCGCCGGCGAGGACAAGGCGCTGCCCATGGTCGGCACCGCCGACAGCGAGATCGATGCCTGATGCGCATCGCCGTCATCGCCGATATCCACGGCAACGTGCTGGCCTTGGACGCGGTGCTCGACGATCTCGAGCGGCGCGGCGGCGCCGACCTCATCGTCAATCTCGGCGATTGCGTTTCCGGTCCGCTGTGGCCGCGCGAAACGATGGAACGGCTGGAAGCACTCGACCTGCCGACCGTGCGCGGCAATCACGACCGCCGTGTCGGCGAGGACCCGGCCGACGAGAACATGTGGCCATCCGACCGCTATGCGCAGGAGCGGCTGACGCCGGCGCAGCGCGAATGGTTGTTCGGCTTGCCGCTCACATTGGAAATCGCGCCGGGCATCGTGGCCTTCCACGCCCGGCCCGACCACGACGAAAAATATCTCGCCGATACGATCGTGGATGGGCAACTGGCGCGCGCGCCACTGGCCGCGATCCGGCGACGGCTGAAGTCGCTCGACCCAGCCTGCCGCATCGCGCTATGCGGCCACAGCCATCGCAGCGAGCTGATCCGCATCCCGGGCGGCCCGGTCATCTTCAACCCCGGCAGCGTCGGTTGTCCCGCTTATGACGACGACACGCCGCCGGCGCATGTCTCCGAGCAGGGCAGCCCGCACGCGCGCTATGGCATCGTTGAACTGGATGCGGCTCGCCGCCCCGACCGCTTCGAGGCGATCGCCGTGGATTACGACCATGAAGCCGCCGCAAAGCAGGCCGAACAGGCGGGACGGTCGGAATGGGCACATGCGCTGCGGACCGGGTTCATGAAGGATTGAGGATGAGGCGCGAAGTTGCGCTCCTATCGACGCTGCTGATCGCCGCTCCTTTGCCGCTGGCCGCCCTGCCGGCCCTGGCCGAGGAAGCGCCGGGCATGATCATTTCAATCGTCGGCGGCCTCGCGCCGGAAGATCTGCTCAACATCCGCGCCACTGCTTCACCGGGTGGAAAGATCGAGGCGCGCCTGCCCAACGGCGCCGCCGTGAAAAATTACGGCTGCAAGGCGGTCAACAACTATCCCTGGTGCAAGGTCGAGGATACGCAGGACGCGCATATCACCGGATGGGCTCCCGCCCGCTATCTGAGCCCCAACAACCCGGCGCCGGCACCTGAAGATGACGCCGCGCCGGCGGCCGAGGCCAGCTCGTCTCAAGAAGCTGATTTGCCTCAGCCCCCCGAAGCGCCGCCGCCGGACATCGGCGCGCGCTTGGGTGGCGGCGAGCCGGCGCCGCCATCGGCGGCCGATATCGGCAGGACCGCCATGCAGGATGCCTATGCCCTCGCCTTCGCGGCCTCGACAGCCGCTCAATCCGATACCCCTGCCCCGGATACGGTCGGCGGCATCCCCTGCGCGCGCCGCATCGGCCAGCCGATGACCCGCTGCGAGGTCAGTGTCGCGCGCAAGGACGGCGACAGCACGGTGACCGTGACCTGGCCCGACGGCGGAGCGCGCGTCATCACCTTCCATGGCGGCCAGCCGGCCGGCTCGGACTCGCCTGACCAGTTCCGCTTCACCCGCGAGGGCACACTCAACATGATCCGCGTCGGCGTTTCCGAGCGCTTCGAGATTACCGATGCGCTTGCGCTCGGCGAATAGTTGGCAGGGATTGGGCAGTAGGGGAAGACAGGCCCGTTCTCCTACTGCCTACTGCCTACTGCCTACTGCCTATTCCCCACTGCCTAATCCCGCATTTTCGGGGTTTCATCCGCCAAAACTCTTCCCTATAAGGCCCTCCTAGCCTGATACCAGAATCGCAAGCACAACCGGCCGGGTCCTCCCCCGCCCGGTTTTTCGTGCAAGCCGCTCGCCGAACGGAACCCGTAGACATGCCAAGACGCACCGACATCAAGTCGATCCTGATCATCGGGGCCGGCCCCATCGTTATCGGCCAGGCATGCGAGTTCGACTATTCCGGCACCCAGGCCTGCAAGGCGCTGAAGGAAGAGGGCTTCCGCGTCATCCTGGTCAACTCCAACCCGGCCACCATCATGACCGATCCGGAGCTGGCCGACGCCACCTATGTCGAGCCGATCACCCCGGAAGTGGTGGCCAAGATCATCGCCAAGGAGCGGCCGGACGCGCTGCTGCCCACCATGGGCGGCCAGACGGCGCTGAACACCGCGCTTTCGCTGCGCCGCATGGGCGTGCTCGACCGCTACAATGTCGAGATGATCGGCGCCGATGCGCACGCCATCGACAAGGCCGAGGACCGCGCGCTGTTCCGCCAGGCGATGAGCAAGATCGGCCTGGAGACGCCGCGCTCGATGCTGGCCAACGCCACCGACGTCAAGAACGCCGACCGCAAGACGCACGAGGCCGAGCGCGCGGCGCTCAAGGCCGAAAACCCGCCGGACCTCAATGCGGCGCTTGACGCGCTGGAGACCCGCTGGAACCTTGGCGAGGGCGACCGCAAGCAGCGCTACATCAGCCACGCCATGGCGATCGCCGCGGAGGCGCTCGACCATGTCGGCCTGCCGGCAATCATCCGCCCCTCCTTCACCATGGGCGGCACCGGCGGCGGCATCGCCTACAACCGCGCCGAATTCTTCGAGATCGTCCAGTCCGGCCTCGACGCCTCGCCGACCACCGAGGTGCTGATCGAGGAAAGCGTGCTCGGCTGGAAGGAGTATGAGATGGAGGTCGTCCGCGACAAGGCGGACAACTGCATCATCATCTGCTCGATCGAGAACGTCGACCCGATGGGCGTGCATACCGGCGATTCCATCACCGTCGCCCCTGCCCTGACGCTCACCGACAAAGAATATCAGATGATGCGCAACGCCTCGATCGCGGTGCTGCGCGAGATCGGCGTCGAGACGGGCGGCTCCAATGTGCAGTTCGCCGTCAACCCGGCCGACGGCCGCCTGGTGGTGATCGAGATGAACCCGCGCGTCTCGCGCAGTTCCGCTTTGGCCTCGAAGGCGACCGGGTTCCCGATCGCCAAGGTCGCGGCGAAACTCGCCGTCGGCTACACGCTGGACGAGCTGGAGAACGACATCACCGGCGGCGCGACGCCGGCTTCCTTCGAGCCGACCATCGACTATGTGGTGACGAAGATCCCGCGCTTTGCCTTCGAGAAATTCCCCGGCGCCGAGCCGGTGCTGACCACCGCCATGAAGTCGGTGGGCGAAGTGATGGCCATCGGCCGCACCTTCCAGGAATCGCTGCAGAAGGCGCTGCGCGGGCTTGAAACCGGCCTGACCGGTCTCGACGAAATCGAGATCCCCGGCATCGGCCACGGGCCTGCCGCCGCCAATCACGTCGACGACCGCAACGCGATCCGCGCAGCACTGGGCACGCCGACACCCGACCGGCTGCGCATGGTGGCGCAGGCGATCCGCATGGGCACCGCGCTCGAAGACGTGCACGCCATGTGCAAGATCGACCCGTGGTTCCTCGAGCAGATCGCCGGCATCATCGCCATGGAAGAGCGGGTGCGCGAGCATGGCCTGCCTGAGGACGCCGCCAATCTGCGCATGCTGAAGGCGATGGGTTTTTCGGACGCCCGCCTCGCCTCGCTGACGAAGACCGACGCCGAACACGTTCAGAACGCGCGCGAAAAGCTCGACGTTCATCCGGTCTACAAGCGCATCGACACCTGCGCCGCCGAGTTCGCCTCGCCGACCGCCTATATGTACTCGACCTACGAGGTGCCTTTCGCCGGAGCGCTCGACAACGAGGCACGGGTCTCGTCGCGCAAGAAGGTCGTCATCCTCGGTGGCGGGCCGAACCGCATCGGCCAGGGCATCGAGTTCGACTATTGCTGCTGCCACGCCGCGTTTGCGCTGCGCGACGCCGGCTACGAGGCGATCATGATCAACTGCAATCCGGAGACCGTGTCGACCGACTACGACACCTCCGACCGCCTCTATTTCGATCCGCTGACCGCAGAGGACGTGCTGGAGATCCTGCGCGCCGAGCAAGCCTCCGGCGAGCTCGTCGGCGTCATCGTCCAGTTCGGCGGCCAGACGCCGCTGAAGCTCGCCGACGCGTTGGAACAGGCCGGCATCCCGATCCTCGGCACCTCGCCCGACATGATCGATCTCGCGGAAGACCGCGACCGCTTCCAGAAGCTCTTGCACAAGCTCGGCCTCACCCAGCCGAAGAACGGCATCGCCTATTCGGTCGAGCAGGCCCGCCTCGTCGCCGGTGAGCTCGGCTTCCCGCTGGTGGTGCGCCCATCCTACGTGCTCGGCGGCCGCGCCATGCAGATCATCCATGACGAAGGCATGCTGCAGACCTATCTGCTCGACACCGTGCCCGGCCTGGTGCCGGAGGACATCAAGCAGAAATATCCGGCCGACAAGACCGGCCAGATCAACACGCTGCTCGGCAAGAACCCGCTTTTGTTCGACACCTATCTCAAGGGCGCCATCGAGGTCGATGTCGACTGCCTGTGCGACGGCAAGGAGACCTTCGTCTCCGGCATCCTGGAGCATATCGAGGAGGCCGGCATCCATTCGGGCGACAGTGCCTGCTCGCTGCCGGTGCACGCGCTGCACCCGGACCTCGTCGACGAGCTGGAGCGGCAGACAGCAAGCCTTGCCCGCGCGCTCAATGTCGGCGGCCTGATGAACGTGCAATACGCCATCCAGGACGGCACGGTCTATGTGCTGGAGGTCAACCCCCGCGCCTCGCGCACCGTGCCCTTCGTCGCCAAGACCATCGGGCGTCCGATCGCCAAGATCGCGGCCCGCATCATGGCCGGCGAGACGCTGGAAAATGCCTTCGCCCATTACGGCGCCATGCCGGACCCGCGCAATCCCGGCCACATCGCGGTCAAGGAAGCCGTCTTCCCCTTCGCCCGCTTCCCCGGCGTCGACATCCTGCTCGGACCGGAAATGCGCTCGACCGGCGAGGTCATGGGCCTCGACCGCGACTTCGCTCTCGCCTTCGCCAAGAGCCAGTTAGGGGCCGGTGTCGATCTCCCCCGCGCGGGCACGCTGTTCGTCTCGGTGCGCGACGAGGACAAGAAGGGCATCCTGCCGGCAGTAAAACGCCTCGCCGGCCAGGGCTTCAAGGTTCTCGCCACCTCCGGCACCGCCCGCTTCCTCGCCGAGAACGGCGTGGTGGCCGAAAAGATCAACAAGGTGCTCGAAGGCCGCCCCCACATCGAGGACGCCATCCGCAACCGCCAGGTCCAGATCGTCTTCAACACCACCGACGGCCAGAAGGCGGTCTCGGACTCGAAGTCGCTGCGCCGCGCGACGCTGATGCAGAAGGTGCCGTATTACACGACGCTGTCGGGTGCTGCGGCTGTGGCCGAGGCGATTGCGGCGTTGCGGGCTGGGAGCCTGGAGGTGACGCCGCTGCAGGAGTATTTTGGGTGAAGCGCCTTTCCTTGTCCCCTTGTGGGAGAAGGTAAGGACTGCCTCACCCCTGATGCGCCACCGCCAGATCCTTCGCGTGCTTCTCGTGCATCTTCAGCACCGGCAGCACCTTCTTGGCGAATTCCTTCAGCGCCGGATCGTCGCCCGATTTCGCGTAGGTGCTGAACAGCGCGACCGCGTCCCTGTGCGCGTCGGTCTGCATCTTGATGTACTTCGCATCGAAGTCCTTGCCGCTGGCGCTCTTCAGCTCGCCCAGCATCTGCTGCTCCTTGGGCTGCAGCCCTGGCCCGGCCGGCGTGATCGAGGCCGTCGTCTGGCCCTGGCTCATCGCCGCCTTGAAGTCGTCGCCAGCCTTGGTGTGGTCCTTGATCATCTGGCCGGCGAACGCCTTCACGTCTTCCGATGCCGACCTCTCCTCGGCCAGCTTGCTCGATTGGATCTCGAATTCGTTGGCGTTGGGCACGGTGGCGACGAAGGTCTGGGTGTCGACCTTGTCCTCGGTCACCGTGGGGCCGACCGCATCCGTGTCGTCCGACTGGGCAAGAGCGGCCGGCGCGCCGGCAAGCAGCGCGACGGCGGCCAGGGGCAGAAGCGTTTTCATCTGAAATCACCGATCAGCCCCGGACACCCAACGCGGAATGGCCCTGCCGGTTGCGCTTAGAGCGTTTCACCGTTTCACGGAAACGGCGAACCGCTCCATCTCCTTGTTTTGACGCAATTCCGGACGGAAAACCGCTCACACTTTTCCTAGAATTGCTCTAGCCCTTCACCCCGCCGGCGGTGAGCCCCGAGACGATCTTGCGCTGGAAGATGAGGACCAGCACCACCAGGGGCACGGTGACGACCACCGAGGCGGCCATGATGTTGCCCCAGGGGATCTCAAACTGCGAGCTGCCGGAAAGCAACGCGATCGCCACGGGCACGGTGCGCTGCGCGTTGTTGGAGGTGAAGGTCAGCGCGAACAGGAACTCGTTCCACGCGCCGATGAAGGCGAGCATCCCCGTCGTCGCCAGCGCCGGCCACATCAGCGGCAGGAAGACGCGGCTGATGATGATCCAAGGTGTGGCGCCGTCGAGGATCGCCGCTTCCTCGATCTCGACCGGCAGGTCGCGCACGAAGGTGGTGAGCACCCAGACGGTGAACGGCAAGGTGAAGATCATGTAGGAGAAGATCAGCGCGATGAGCGAATTGTAGAGCCCGGCCCAGCGGATCATCTCGAACAGGCCGGCCAGCACCGCCACCTGCGGAAACATCGACACCGACAGGATGCCAAGCATCAGCGCCGAGCGGCCGCGAAAGCGGATGCGCGCCAGCGAATAGGCGGCGGTGACGCCGAGCAGCAACGAGATCAGGACGACCGCGCCCGACACGAGCAGCGAGTTCACGAGATTGCGCAGGAAGGTGCCTTCGGTCAGCACGTTCCTGTAGTTGGCGAGGCTGAGCGTCTTTGGCCACAGGCTTCCCTCGAAAAGCTCGGTTCCCGATTTCAGGCTGGTGACGATGGCATAGTAGAACGGGAAGACGGCGATGAAGACGATCAGCGCCACCAGAAGGTAGAAAGCCGCGCGCTTCAGCATTGCCATCAGCGGCCTCCGTCCAGGCTTATCCGGGCGATGCGGATATAGGAAATGGTGAGCAGCGCGAGGATCAGGAACAGCAGCGTCGAGGCGGCCGAGCCGTAGGCGAACTTGTCGAACTCGAACAGGTTCTCGCGGGCGAACACCGACATCGACTTGGTCTGCACGTTGTTGGGCGTCAGCACATAGATCAGGTCGAAGATGCGCAGTGCGTCGAGCGCGCGGAAGATCACCGCCACCATCACCGCCGGGCGGATCAGCGGCAGCGTCACTCGCCAGAAGATCTGCCACGGATTGGCGCCGTCGAGCCTGGCGACCTCGATGATCTCGCGCGGCAGCATCTGCAGCGCCGCAAGGATCAACAGCGCCATGAACGGCGTCGTCTTCCAGATGTCGACGATCAGCACCGCGACCATCGCCGTGTCGGCGCTGGCGGTCCAGGCGACCTTGGCATGGATCAAGCCGAGGCTGAGCAGCACCACATTGATGATGCCGAACTGGTCGTTGAGCATCCATTGCCACATCTTGGCCGAGACGATCGTCGGGATCGCCCAGGGAATGAGGATCGCCGCCCTGACGATGCCTCGGCCGCGGAACTCGGCGTTGAGCACGAGCGCCACGATCATGCCGAGGATCGTCTCGCAGGTCACCGAGACCGCCGTGAAGCGCACCGTGTTCCAGACGGCGCGCCACCAGACCGGATCGACGAGCAGCCCGTCATAGATCGTCCGGCCGCTCGGCATGCTGAGCACCGAAAAATAGTTGCCGAAGCCCACCCATTGGCGGGCGTCGAGGTCGGAGAGCGAGGCATCGGTGAAGCTGAAATAGACGGTGCGGATCAGCGGCCAGCCGGCGACGGCGGCAAGCACCAGAAGCATCGGCGCGAGGAACAGCCAGGCCGAGCGCACGCGCTGGCGCATCAGTTGCGAGGATGGGCGCCGAGCGGCCGATGCTCCCGCTCTCGCCAGCGCGGATTCACCCGCGCTCGCTCTGCCGGCGACGATGCCTGAACCTGCCCCCGCAGGCTCCGCGGTCACCAGCCGCTGCCCTTCAGCTTGGTCAGTGTCACTTCGAGATCGGCGAGGTTGTCGGCGGCGCTGCCTTCGCCCGACAAGGTCTTGTGCACGGCGGTCCAGAACTGGCTCGACGCCTCGTTGTACTTGACCTTGACCGCCGCCGAGGGCCGCGGCGCCGCGTTGAGGAAGACCTCTTTCCAGCGCGGAATGATCGGCTGTTCCCTGGCGATGTCGGCATCGTCATAGAGCGCCTGGATGGTCGGCAGGGTTGACGTCTTCAGCGTCCGGTATTTCTGCATCTCGGGCGAAGCGACGAACTTGACCATGTCGATGGCCGCGTCCGGGTTTTTCGAATATTTGGAGACGGCGAGATTCCAGCCGCCGAGCGTCGCGACCGGCCGCGCGCCCTCGTCCGTGCCGGCCGGCAGCGGCGCCACGTCGAACTTGCCCTTGATCGGCGCGTCCGCGCCGTTGCCCAGCGCATAGGCATAGGGCCAGTTGCGCATGAAGACGGCATTGCCGGTCTGCCAGACGCCGCGCGATTCCTCTTCCTGATAGGCGAGCACGCCGGGTGGCGCGATGGTGCCGATCCACCCCTTGGCCATGTCGAGCGCGGCCGCGGCTTTCGGATTGTTGATGGAGACGGTGCCGTCCGGCTCGATGATCGCACCGCCGCCATTCGACATCACCCATTCGAGCGCGTCGCAGGTCAGCCCCTCATAGGCATTGCCCTGGAAGACGAAGCCCCACATATCCTTGTTGCCGGCGGCCCGCTCCTTGTCCATGACAAGCTTGGCGGTGTCGGCCAGCTCCTTCCAGGTGGTCGGCACCTTGGCGCCGTATTTGTCGAGAAGATCCTTGCGGTAGTAGAGTGCCGGCGCGTCGGTGAAGATCGGCAGCGCGATGAGCTTGCCGTTGACGGTCTGCGACTGGATGATCGACGGGAAATGCGCACCGACGACATCCTTGGTCGCCGCGGTCAGGTCGACGAGCTGGCTGGCGAGTTGCGGCGCCCAGATCACGTCGGTCTGATAGACGTCGATGTCGGTGTTTCCGGCGGCGAGCCACAGCTTGTACTGGCCGAACTGGTCGGTCGTCGACGGCGGCATGACGACGATGTTGACCTTGTTGCCGCTCTTCTTCTCATACTGGTCGAGTATCTCGCGCAGCACCTTGATACCGTTGCCTGTGTCTCCCGACACGATCGACAGGTCGACGGCCCGGGCCGGGGCGGCCGACAGCATGGCGCCGGCTGCCAGCGCTAAAAATGCATAGAAAAGCTTCACGGCGGTGGACCTCCCTTTGGCGCTGGCGACGGTGACTGCGCGCATCGACGGCCTTCAGATGCCCACCCAGCACTTGAATGCGGAGCACCGCTTTGGGTTCCAATATGAGCCATTCGGCATGAACGGGCGGCGTGTCGGTCCCTGACCGAAGCGCGCAGGTGTGCAATCTGGCCAATGCATGTCGTCCAAAAGTGCGCAGCGGTTTTGGGGGAACGACATGCATCAAAGCAAAGATCTAAGGCGCGTCGCCTGAATCCGTTTCGTCGCGACGCGTTTTAGGGATGGATGGGGGGATTTTCAGACAAAAGCGGGCGGGCTCCGAAACCCCCGCCCCGGAGCCCACCTTGGAGTGGCTGACGCATGCCGGCACAGCCTCCTCCGACGCCTTGCCAGCGTCGATCCGCCGATCGGCCGCCCGGCACGACGACGCATTAGCATGCCCTAACATCAGCCTGTGTGAAGTGGTTCACAATGCCGCCACGTATCAGGTTGCAAACACGTCGGCCGAAACGGAAATGCTTAGCCTTCCCAGGCGACCGGGATCATGCCTAGCCGCTCGTACAGCCTGAGGGCGGCGGCGTTCCCGACCGTGTTGGTCTTGAGGTCGACATGGGCGGTGCCTATGCCACGGAAGGTCAGGAATACATGCCGCATCAGCGCCTCGCCGATGCCGCGCCCCCGGGAGTCCGGGTGGACGGCGAGATCCTTGACGAAGCCGGACGACCAGCAAAGCGCCGCCCCCACCAGCAAGCCTTTGCCGTCGATGACCAGAAACCAGAGGTCGGGATCGAACTCGTCATCGCCGAGGATGCGCGGCCACCAGTCCTCGAACGGCCCGTCGGCGCCGTCGTCGAACACCTCTTCCAGCAGCGCATGCAAAGCCTGCGCGTCCCGGCGCTCGAACGAACGCATGACAAAGCCCTCCGGCCAGTGCGGAGCCGTCAGCGTCTCGTCCAGGATCCTGCGAAGGCGAATGTCGTTGGGGGCTGGCGGACGTTGGCTTTTGTTTTTCATGCATGTCCCTGCCCCAAAACAACTACATCCCCAAGAGGCTGAGCACTCTTGGGGAGCTGCATCGAGCCGGATGCTCAGGCGCCTGGCTGCAGGCGGCGGCGGTCGACGCCGAGGCCCGTCTCCTCGAGCAGGCCCTTGCGCTTGGCGTCGTAATAATAGCCGGTCTGGTAGAGCGTGTCGGCCCGCTTGGCGTTGCCGCCGGAGACCAGCCAGGCGCCGCGCAGATATTTGACCGCGTATTTGAGATTGGTCTCGGCGTCGAACAGGCCCGCGGCCGGCCCGATATAGCCCATGCCGCGCGCCGTGGCGTGCTTGATCTGCATCAGCCCCCAATGGCCGTGATTATAGGCTTTCGGGTTGAAGGTGCTCTCGCGGTTGACGACATGGCGCACCAGATCGACCGGCACTTCGTAGATCGCCGAATATTTCTCGATCAGCCGCTCGATCTCGGCGCGCGGGCCTGTGGCGTGCTCTTCGGCCTGGCCCGGTTGCGCAAGCAGCGCCGGGTTCTGCGGCACCACATAGGCGACCTGCTGGACGCCGGGCATGGGGGCCACCTTCGCCGACTGGCCGGTGACCGGCATGGCAACGCCGGCGGTCGCGTGGACGGCTGCCTGCTTGAGCGAGCCAGGCCCGGTTGGCGACGCGCCGGCCATCAGCACGGGCGGTGGCGGGAACTGGCCGGCGAGGGGCGTCGCGCCGGCAAATGCGGCGGGCTGCGCGGGCGACGGCAGCGGCGCGCCAGGTTGCGCCGGCGGCGGCAGCGCCGCGCCAGGCGTCGTCACCAAGGCCGCGGCATCGCCGGTCAAGGCCGCCGTCTGCACCTGCGCGAGGCCGGAAGGCTCCGGCAGCACGGCAACGGTTTCGGGCAACGCGACGGTCGGCGTGTCATCCTCGACGGTCGGCGTCGAAGCCGCCGCAAGCTGGGGCGCGGCCTTCATCTGCGAGGTCGAGGTGCAGCCGCTGAGGCCGGCAGCGGCAACGAGCGCGCCGATCGCGGTGAGGATGATTTTCGCTGCCAAGCCCTGCAGGTCCGATTGTCGGTTGTTAAAAAGTCCTTACACCAGCGATTCCAAGCGGGCAATCGGGGCCGGTATGCGGTTTTCGGGTGGCGAGACTCGGAGCGAACTGCGATATTGTTCCCTATCTGTACCGTAGATGTACCCGTTTTTCGCGGTTTGCGGAAAGGAGCCCATCATGGAAAACGCATCACCGATCACGGCCGGCCACGCAGTGTTAGAAACAGTGATCGGCTTCATGGGCATTGCCTGGAGCGAAAAAGGCCTGATCCGGCTCTGCCTGCCCGAACGCAGCCGTGAAGCGATCGAGCGCCGGCTGTTTCGCCATGCCGGCGTTTCAAGCTCCACCAAGCGGCCGAAATGGGTGGTCGAATTGATCGCCTCGATCAAGGCCTATGCGGCCGGAGAGGATGTCGATTTCTCCGGCGTGCCGGTCGATCTCGACGGCGTCGACGATTTCCGTCTCGCCATCTACGACGCTGCGCGCAAGCTCGGCTTCGGCGAGACCACCACCTATGGCGAATTGGCCAAACGCGCCGGCCATGCCGGCCTCGCCCGCGAGACAGGCGCGGCCCTTGGCGCCAACCCGGTGCCGCTGGTCATTCCATGCCACCGCATCCTTGCCGCGGGCGGCAAGATCGGCGGTTTCTCCGCTCCGGGCGGCTCGGCGACCAAGGAAAAGATGCTGGCCATGGAAGGCGTGCGCGTCGGCCCGCCGCCAGCCGCGCAGGCTTCGTTCGGTTTCT
Source organism: Mesorhizobium sp. (assembly GCA_004020545.1). Classification (GTDB taxonomy): domain Bacteria; phylum Pseudomonadota; class Alphaproteobacteria; order Rhizobiales; family Rhizobiaceae; genus Mesorhizobium. The sequence continues at coordinate 16,959 of SAQE01000053.1, forward strand.
GACACGAGTCTGTTCAGTTGTGCGGGAAGAGCCGGCGTCGAAAATGCCGGTCGAAGTCCGGCCGCTTGCAGACATAGACGGGGCAGGACTTGGTGTCGGCGCTGGGCACATAGGCCCTCGCCCTCACCTCGCCCATGTTGCAGAAGCGCTCGTCCCGCACATAGCGGTCATAAAGCGGCAGCCCCGGCACGCGCGTCGACTGGTAGCGCAGGATGACGGCGCCCTGCCCGGCGATCGTCGCCTGCACGCGACCGCAGCTCATACGCGTCGGGTCGTAGCGCGAGACAGCCTGCGCCTCGGCGGCCACCAGCATCAGGCAGGCGGCAAGCAGAATTCTCTTCATGATCCTCTCCCAAGACCGGCGATGGCGTCGTCACCCTCCCACAACGCCTGTCCGGACGCAAAACTTCCATGCGATCGAGCGGCCATTGGGGTGAAGCAGCTGCGGCACCGCACCAATCCATCTTGTTTTCTTTCGCAAACCACCTTATATCCGACGCATTGAATTTGGCCGATCGATCGGGCCTCGCGATCTTCGCGTTTGCTGACGTCTCCAAAATTTCGATACCACCGGCCGGGCCTTGGTCCGGTCAAACGAAGCAAGTGTGAAGGGCATTTTACATGGCAACTGGTACGGTCAAGTGGTTCAACGCCACCAAAGGCTTCGGCTTCATCCAGCCTGACAATGGCGGCGCGGACGTTTTCGTTCACATCTCCGCCGTCGAGCGCGCTGGCATGACCAGCCTCATCGAAGGCCAGAAGATCAACTTCGAGATCGAGCAGGACCGCCGCACCGGCAAGTCCGCTGCTGGGTCTCTGAGCAAGGCAGCCTGATTTGGCTTAAGCATTTTGCAGCCGAGCGTTACCGCTTGGCGTCGCAAAAATGCGGCTAAGCAAGGCGCGCACTGGGCGAGAGCCTGGAGCGCGCGGCAAGTCACGGATGTACTGACAGTCGCGCGACAAGCGCGCCGGAGCGGAAGGACTCGACAAGCCGAAGCAGCGGATTGCTGCCGGCCCGGCCCCAACGCTTCCGATCAGGCTACCGGCATAGGAAGGCGGGCATTGCCCGCCTTTTTTGTTGCGTGGATTTTGGACCTGGTGGTTGGCGAAGCCGGCGAAGCTGCGTCCTTCTCCCCGTCTCTATACGGGGAGAAGTGCCCGGCAGGGCGATGAGGGGCAGCGCGACGGGTTGCGAAAAGCTTCGCTCGCTTTGCCAGAAATCCACATAGCAAATCAACGCCAGAGGTCGGCGCCGCCCCTCATCTGGCTGCCGCCATCTTCTCCCCGTATAGAGACGGGGAGAAGGACGCTCTCATCGAAGCTTTCGCCAATTGCCGACGTGGCTTGTCTTAAGGCCGCCACTCCAATGGCACGTGGCCCTCGTCCGCCTCGACCCGCTTCAGCCACTCCACCACGGACGGATAGGCGTCGAGCTGGAAGCCGCCCATTTCAGCGGTGTGGGTGTAGGCATAGAGCGGGATATCGGCGACGCTGTAAGCGCTGCCGGCGAAGAAGATGTTCCGCTCCAGATGCTTGTTCATCACGCCAAGCGCCTTGTTGCCCCGCTCCAGCGTCTGCGCGAGCCGTTCCGGCGTTGCGTCCTTCGCCCGCTCCGGAAATGTGAGCAGCGCCTTGCGCACCGCGATATAGGGCTCGTGGCTGTACTGCTCGAAGAACAGCCACTGATAGGCCAGCGCCCGCTCATATCTGTCGGCCGGCAGGAAGCGCGTGCCTTCGGCGAGATAGAGCAGGATTGCGTTGGATTCGGCGATGCGCCTGCCGTCGTCGAGCTCGAGCAGCGGCACCATCGCGTTCGGGTTCTTGGCGACATAGTCGGCCTTGCGCGTCTCGCCGGTATGCGAGCTCACCTCGACACGGGTGAAGGGAATGCCGAGCTTTGCCATCAACAGACGCGGCTTGTAGCAATTGCCGCTGTCGATCATGTCATAAAGTATCATGGCCCTCTCCGCGCATATCGAGCGATCAAGAAGCCTCTAACTTGCTTGCGCGGGTCTCATCCAGTGATTTGTTTTTGAGTGAAAGCATCAACGGCGCTGATGCAAGGGCACGACCTTGTTGTCCATGCCGAGCAGCGCGTCGATCGAGAGCGGCTCTTCGTTGAAGACCGTGCCGGCAAGCGCCGGCCGGGCAAGGTGGTATCCCTGCAGGAGGTCGACACCGCCGTCGAGTGCCACGCGTAGATGGGTGGCCTGCTCGATGCCTTCGACCAGCACCTCGGCGCCGCGGTCGTGCAGCATCGAGACCAGCGGCCGGAAGAACCGCTCGGCGGCGGCGTGGCGGCAGAATTCGGCGAACCAGCCGCCGTCGATCTTGACGATGTCGGGCGACAGCAGGCCGATGCGCGCTTCGGTCGAGTGTCCGGTGCCGAAATCGTCGATGGCGATGCGGATGCCGTCATGCCTCATCTCGCGCACCAGACTGGCGAGAACATGGTCATCGGCCGCCTGTTCGGTGATCTCGCAGACCAGCATGGCAGGCTCTAGTCCGAAATCGCCGAGATGCCTGGTCATAAGGCGGATCTCGGCCAGCGCCCGCCCGAGGTGATCGTTGATCATCGGGTCGTAGTTGAAGAACAGCGTAAGCCCATCGACGCCGATGTTGCGGTAGTTGCCGAGATGCAGCATCCGGCACATCGTCTCGACAAAGAGGCGATCGGATGCCGCCACGCTGTCGAAGAAAACCTGTGGCGCAACGGGTGTCGCGACCCGGCGCGGCTCGATCAGCGCTTCGACGGCGACAGCCTTGAGCGTCCTGCCCTGCGGCGCGAAGATCGGCTGGTAGGCGCTCCACAGCCGGAACTCGCCATAGACGCCGAACTGGAGGCCGATCTCGTCGGCGAAGATCGCCTCGGCGGCATTGCGCCGCCTTTCGGGCCGCGCATTCATGGCGTCACCTTGCGCCCAAACGCCTTCGCCGGCCGCGACGGCGGCACAGGGGCGGAGCTGATGGCAACAGCAGCCTTGCTCTCTTCGGTCGCGGGCACCTGCATGCTCCTGCCGGAGGCGCGAAAACTGGTCGGGGCGAGTTCCGGCCGGGCAAGCACATAGCCTTGCACCATCGAGGCCCCGGATTTCTCGGCGAGCTCCAACTGCCAACCCTCCTCGATGCCTTCGAAAACCGTGCGGATACCCTGGCTTTCGAAGCTCTTCACCATCGCGCTCAGCAGCGCGAAACCGGCCCCGGATTCCATGAGCCGTGAGATCCAATGGGCGTCGAACTTGACGATGTCCGGCCTCAATTCCTTGACGCGGTTGATGTCGGAATCGTCGGCGCCATAGTCGTCGACGGCGATGCGGAAGCCGTTGGCTCTCAGCGCTTCGACAAAGCTGTAGAGCGTCTCCTGCGAAGCCGATTTCTGCTCGGTGACTTCGCAGACGATGCGCCGCGGATCGATGCCGGCCTCATGCAGCACCAGGCGCATGTCGCGCAGCGCCATGTCGGCAATGGCACGGTCGGTGAACACCGACGGATCGAAATTGATGAAGATGGACGCCTCTTGCGGCAAACAGGCGCCGGCGTTGAGCAGATGCAGCGTCCTTGTCAGCCCCTCGATATGCAGTCGGTCGCCCGCCGGGCAGGTGCCGAAGAAGCTCGTCGGCGACTGCGACTCGCCGTCGCGGAATGGCCGGATCAGCCCCTCGAAGGCGACGATCGAAAGCTTGCCTTCGTTGAAGGCGAAGATCGGCTGGAAGGCGCTCTGCAGCGTATAAATGCCCCAGGCACCGCTGGAGGTGCCGTCATCATGACGGATGATGTGGGCAAGCCCGATGCTGCGCGACAAGGGTCCCTCGCTCCGCCAAACCAGCGGAATTCAATCAGCCATCCTGCCAGCCAAGGGTTTACCGGCCGTTGATGAATTTATAGTTGCCGCTCACGCCACCTCGACCTCTGGATCATCCGACAATGCTTGCGCTGGGGCCGATGATGCGACATGAGAGGCGCCGCGGCCGCTCCTGGCCGCGCCATTGTGTTGGAGATGATCTGTCATGGCCTTTCTTGCCGACGCCCTTTCCCGCGTGAAGCCTTCCGCAACCATCGCGGTGACGCAGAAAGCGCGCGAGCTGAAAAATGCCGGCCGTGACATCATCGGCCTCGGCGCCGGCGAGCCGGATTTCGACACGCCCGACAACATCAAGAACGCGGCGATCGACGCGATCCGCCGCGGCGAGACCAAGTATCCGCCGGTTTCCGGCATCGCGCCCCTGCGCGAGGCGATCGCCAGGAAGTTCAAGCGCGAGAACAATCTCGACTACCGGCCGGAGCAGACCATCGTCGGCACCGGCGGCAAGCAGATCCTGTTCAACGCCTTCATGGCGACCCTGAACCCCGGCGACGAGGTCATCATCCCCCGCCCCTATTGGGTGAGCTATCCGGAAATGGTGGCGATCTGCGGCGGCACCTCCGTCTTTGCCGACACCTCGATCGACAACGGCTTCAAGCTGACGCCGGAGGTGCTGGAAAAGGCAATCACGCCGAAGACGAAATGGCTGCTGATGAACTCGCCGTCCAACCCGTCGGGCGCCGCCTACACCGAGGGCGAGCTTCGGGCGCTGGCCGACGTGCTACTGAAGCACCCGCATGTCTGGACGCTGACCGACGACATGTACGAGCACCTGACCTATGGCGACTTCGTCTTCAAGACCATCGCCGAGGTCGAGCCGAAGCTCTACGAGCGCACGCTGACCATGAACGGCGTTTCGAAAGCCTATGCCATGACGGGCTGGCGGATCGGCTACGCCGCCGGCCCCGTGCCGCTGATCAAGGCGATGGACATGATCCAGGGCCAGCAGACCTCCGGCGCCTGCACCATCGCGCAATGGGCTTCCGTCGAGGCGCTCAACGGCCCGCAGGACTTCATCGCCAGGAACAAGGCGATCTTCCAGGGGCGGCGCGATCTCGTCGTCTCGATGCTCAACCAGGCGCGCGGCATCACCTGTCCGTCGCCGGAAGGCGCCTTCTATGTCTATCCGTCCTGCGCTGAGCTGATCGGCAGGAAAACCAGGGCCGGCAAGGTCATCGACAGCGACGAGGTTTTCTGCTCGGAGCTGCTCGACGCCGAGGGTGTGGCGGTGGTGTTCGGCTCGGCCTTCGGCCTCGGCCCGAACTTCCGCATCTCCTATGCGACGTCGGAGACGCTGCTGGAGGAAGCCTGCACCCGCATCCAGCGCTTCACCGCATCGCTGACCTGAACGGCAACGCCGCCGTCCGAGTAACAGGAACCCGGCTTCGCGCCGGGTTTTTTGTTGGGCGTGTCAGCCGCCATACTGCTCGTCGGAGACTTGCTCGAGCCAGTCGGCGTGGACGCCGTCCAGCGCCTCCTGCATGGCGACATGCGTCATCGTGGTTTTAGGCCCGGCGCCGTGCCAGTGCTTTTCGCCCGGCGCGAAGGAGATGACGTCGCCGGCCTTGATCACCTCGACCGGCCCGCCCCATGTCTGTGCAAGCCCCGCGCCCGACGTGACATAGAGCGTCTGGCCGAGCGGGTGCGTGTGCCAATGGGTGCGCGCGCCCGGTTCGAAGCTGACCAGCGTCGCTCTCAGCCGCGCCGGCGCCTCCTTTTCGATGATCAGTGTCTGCAGCACCTTGCCGGTGAAATACTTTTCAGGCGCGATGATCGTCGGCACGCTGCCGCACGCAATGATCTTCATCGTTCAAATCCTCAATCGTTGGCGAAATCACCGCGAGCGCGGGCGTCTTGCCGCCCAGTTTCATCCCGACACGGAGCCAGTGCAACAGGGCTTACCGATTGCCGATAGCCGCAGCATCGACGCACGCCTTGGTGCTGCCTCAAATCGTTTCGTTAGCCATTTAAAATACTGTCATAAATCGTTGCTTTTTAACCATAAAACGAGGCGACCGGCCAGCCGCCAGGGAATGGAGCCAGGCAGCTGACGCGCTCAATGTCTTTTTAACCGCTCGGTTCTAGCCATGGCCCGTGCTGTGGGGGCGCGGACATGAGCATCTTGGCGACAATCAAGGATCATAGCGGCAGGATTTACCGCGGCATCCAGACGCTGCTCGTGTCGAGCATCGCCGCCACGGCAATCGCCACCTTTGGCCCGGCCGAGAACGCCGCGGCCCTCGCCCTGTCTGTGGCAGCGACCGGCCTGGCGCTCCTGGTGCTGATGTATATGCGCTCGAGCGTCGTCCAGCGCCTGCAGTCGGCGGCGGACGCTGAAGCCGAAAAGCACCGCTTCCTCAGCGTCGACGCGATGACCGGCGCCATGACCCGGCGCTATTTCCTCGAAGCGTTGAGCGACAGTCTGGGCACCTTGCGCAACCGGCGGCAAGCGAGCTTGCTGTTGATCGACCTCGACCATTTCAAGCAGCTCAACGACACCTTCGGCCACCAGTTCGGCGACCTTGCCCTCGCTTATCTGGTCAAGGAGGCTGAGCGCATCTTTGCCGACGGCATTATCGGACGGCTGGGCGGCGACGAGTTCGGCGTCATCGTCCCGCATGGCGACGCGGCTGCCCTCAACAAGGATGTCCGCCGGCTGCTCGACGCGATGCGGGCCGGAAAGCGGCATGAAGGCAAGGTCGTTCCGCTGTCGATCTCGTTGGGGGTTGCGCTTGCGCCGCTGCACGCTTCCAATCCCACCGAATTGATGTTGCTTGCCGATCTCGCGCTCTACGAAAGCAAGGCGGCTGGCCGGGGTCGTGTCACGGTCTTCGATGAGGAGATGTTATCGGACAAGCGTTATCGCCGGCTCGTGGAGCGCGAACTGCGCGCGGCCGTCTATCTTGGCGAGCTGGAGCTCCACTATCAGCCGATCGTGGGCGCCGAGGGCCCCATCGACGCGCTCGAAGGGTTGATCCGCTGGCGTCATCCCGTCCGCGGCCTGATCTCGCCGGCCGAGTTCATCCCGATCGCCGAGCGCTCGACCTTGATCGACATGATCGGCGAATGGGTGTTCAAGCGCGCTTGCGCCGATATCGGCCAGTTTCCGGGGCGACGCATCTCGATCAACGTCTCCGGCGAGCAGTTGAAGCGCGATGAGATCGTCACGATGTGCGACCGCGTACTGCGCGAGACCGGCCGGTCGGCATCCGAGTTCATCATCGAGATCACCGAGACGGTCGCAACCGCAGCGACGCCGGAGATCCTCAGGCGCCTGGAAGCCTTGCGCGGGCTTGGCTTCGACATCGCGCTCGACGACTTCGGCACCGGTCATTGCGGCTTCAACTACCTGAAGACCCTGCCCATCGACTGCGTCAAGATCGACCGTTCCTACATCCGAAGCCTCGCCCACGACCAGGTAGCGCAGATCTTCGTTTCCGCGCTCGCCCAGATCGCCCGCATCCAGGACATCACCATCGTCGCCGAAGGCGTGGAGACGTCGGAAGAGTTCACCCTGGCTCGTGCGGCCGGCTGCAGCCGCTTTCAGGGCTATTTCTTCGGCAAGCCGGCGCCGCGCGACAAGACGAGCGCGCTCTGCGCCGCCGATAACCAGCCGCTGGCCCTGAGCGCCTGACAGACTAGGCGCGCTGACAGGCCAAGCGCTGGACAAACCGGGCGCGCCTGACAAAACCAAAGCCGGCGCACTTCCTATTTTTCTTGCCCTCTCTGCGAACCCGTGTGACGATGGTCGTGGGTAGGTGGTGAGTGAAAAACCCCGCCCGCGACGGTCGAACAGGCCGGCCGCCGCTCCCAGGGAAACGCCTGAGTGGAGGTCAGCCATGGGTACTCGCGCCGGAGGACGACGCACGGGACCGAAATGCATCGCCATAGTCGGTCCCTTCGCAAGCGGTAAGACGACACTTCTAGAAGCAATCCTCGCCCGCACGGGCGCCATCCCCCGCCAGAATCCCGTCTCATCGGGCAACACCGTTTCCGATCATTCGCCGGAAGCCCGTGCCCACGCCATGAGCGTCGAGGCGACCTTTGCCACCACGGAATTCATGGGCGAGCAGTTCACCTTCGCCGATTGCCCCGGCTCCATCGAATTCGCCTTCGAGGCCGAGCCGGTGCTGGCCGCCTGCGATGTCGCCGTGGTCGTGGCCGAAGCGGACGAAAAGAAGATTCCCGCGCTGCAGCTCATCATGCGCAAGCTCGACGATCTCGGCGTGCCGCGCATCCTGTTCCTCAACAAGGTGGACAAGGCGATCGCCGGCGTGCGCGAGACATTGAAGATGCTGCAGCCGGCAAGCTCGGTGCCGCTGCTGCTGCGTCAGATCCCGCTGCGCAAGGACGGCGTCGTCATCGGCTCGATCGATCTCGCGCTGGAGCGGGCCTATGTCTACCGCGAATACGCCGAAAGCCAGGTCGCCGAGATTCCGGACGACGACAAGGCGCGCGAGCTCGAAGCGCGCTTCTCGATGCTGGAGACCCTGGCCGACCATGACGACCAGCTGATGGAACAGCTCCTCGACGAGATCGAGCCGCCGAAGGACGCGGTCTTCGACGACCTTGCAGCCGACCTTCGCGCCGGCGCGGTGACGCCGGTGCTGATCGGCACCGCCGAGAAGGGCAATGGTGTGCTGCGCCTGTTGAAGACGATCCGCCACGACGCGCCGGATGTCGAGGAGACCCGCAAGCGCCTGGGCGTGCCGGACGGCAATCAGACGGTTGTGCAGGTGATGAAGACGATCCACACCGCGCATGGCGGCAAGCTGTCCGTCTCGCGCGTGCTTTCCGGGCAGTTGGCCGATGCGGCCGAGCTTTTCCTCTCCAACGGCGACACGACGAAAGTCTCCGGCATCTACAAGATGCTGGGCAAGGACCAGTTGAAGCTGTCATCGGCCAAGGCCGGCGACACCGTCGCGCTTGGCAAGCTCGACAACGTCAGGACCGGCCAGACGCTGAGCTCGGCCAAGGGCGGCATCAAGCCTCTGGTCACGCTGGAATCGCCACAGCCGGTGTTTGCCTTCGCGCTGCGCCCCAAGGAGCGCAAGGACGAGGTCAAGATGTCGGCGGCTATCCAGAGGCTTGCCGAGGAAGACCCTTCGCTCAGCCTGCATCACAATCAGGACTCCGCCGAGACCGTGTTGTCGGGTCATGGCGAGATGCACCTGCGCGTGGTGCGCGAGCGCCTGGAGGGCAAGAACCAGATCCCGATCGAAGGCCATTCGCCGGCGGTGCCTTATCGCGAAACGATCCGCAAATCGGCACAGCAGCGCGGCCGCCACAAGAAGCAGTCAGGTGGCCACGGTCAGTTCGGCGACGTGGTGATCGAGATCAAGCCGCTGCCGCGCGGCTCGGGCTTCCAGTTCACCGACACCATCACCGGCGGCGTCGTGCCCAAGACCTACATCCAGTCGGTGGAGACGGGCATTCGCGACTATCTGAAGAACGGTCCGCTCGGCTTCCCGGTGGTCGATGTCGCCGTCAACCTGTCGGATGGTTCCTACCACGCGGTCGACTCCTCCGACATGGCCTTCCAGATGGCGGCGAAGCTGGCGATGAAGGAGGGCATGGCGGCCTGCTCGCCGGTTCTGCTGGAGCCGATCATGAAGGTCGAGATCGTCACGCCGTCCGATGCGACCTCGAAGATCATCGCGTTGATCCCGCAGCGGCGCGGCCAGATCCTTGGCTATGACGCGCGGCCCGGTTGGCCGGGCTGGGACGTGGTCGAGGCGACCATGCCGCAGGCCGAGATCGGCGACCTGATCATCGAGCTGCGCTCGGCGACGGCGGGCGTCGCCAGCTACAAGGCCGGCTTCGACCATATGGCCGAGCTGACCGGCCGCCTGGCCGACGAGGCGATGAACGCCAACGGCAAGGCTGCCTGATCGACTTGTCGAGAACATGAAAACGGCGCCCGGACTTTCCGGACGCCGTTCTTATTGCGGACCGTCTTCCTGGGAGGCAAACGGCAGGTCCGCCGCAGCAGGAAAAATGGTTCGGACGCGGTAGCTGCCTGAGCCCGGCCTGTCCGAGTGATGCCCCCATCTCCCGGACCGACCAACCGCGTCCTATGATCTACTTAATCGATAGAGTGCGTCCGCGACATGTTACCCGATGTTACATGTCACTGTTACGTGGCTCCCGCGCACGCATTTCCGGTACCGGCGTGATCTGCGGGCAACAAAAAAGCCGGATCAATAAAGATCCGGCTGAGTTTGATTGGAAGTGCCGATTAGGGCTAACCTCCAGAGGGGAACACTCGAGGGCGCTAATGGGAGGAGAACGCGCCCTAGAGATGAACTATATATGTGCTCATCATGCCCAAGAAACAAGCATCTATTTTGCAACACACGCATGCAAAAAGACGCAGGCTGTGGTCCAACCCATTCCACGGACCGATAGGACCAGAAAAAATCGCCGAATCCTGGGCATTTTCGCACTGAAAGCGATTGCTGATACGCAAATCGGGTCGGATTCTGCTCCCGAAATACGCTAAATTCAAAATGATGCGGACTCGGGCAGGTCGCGTTTATTTTTGCGGCAGGAAGGGCCTGATGCGGACTTTTTCGGCAATCGCCGGCAGCGCGCTATTCCTGATTGCGGCACCTGGCGTGGTCGCAGGGCTGATACCCTGGCTGCTGACCGACCATTATCGCATGCCGCTGTCCATGGTGCCGGGTTTCGTGCCCCTGGCCTGGATCCTGGTGATCGGTGCGGCGGGGATCCTGCTTCACGCCTTCGCCCGCTTCGCCCTGGAGGGCCTTGGCACCCCGGCCCCCGTGGCGCCGACCGAGAAACTGGTGGTCGGCGGCATCTACCGCCATGTGCGCAATCCCATGTATGTCGCGGTGCTGTCGATCATCCTCGGCCAGGCGCTCATCTTTTCGAGCTGGGTGGTGTTCGTCTACGGCCTGATCGCCGCCGCGGCGATGATCTCCTTCGTCAAAATCTACGAAGAGCCGACGCTCGCCCGCCGCTATGGCGCCGAATACGAAACCTACCGCCGCGCGGTACCCGGCTGGCTGCCGCGGATCACGCCCTGGCGCGGGTAAGCCGCGCTGTTGTCAGGGCACCTAGAAAGACCAGCTACGCGCCTTGGCGATAATGAAATCGCGGAACACATGCAGCTTCGCCTGGTTCTTCATCGCGTCCGGATAGGCGAAATAGGTGTCGAAGGACGGCACCTCCGTCTCTGGCAGCAATTGCACAAGGTTGGAGTCCTTGTTGATGACGTAGTCGGGCAGCATGGCGATGCCGGCGCCGCCTTGCACCGCGCGCTTGATCGACAAAATGTCGTTGATCTGCAGCGTCGGCACCCTATGCCCACCCTCGAAATCGCCCACCGTCTCCAGCCAGTTCAGTTCCGACAGATGCGCGGGCACCGGCACGCCGAAAGTGACGATCCGGTGGTTCCTGAGCTCGGCGATCGAGGCCGGCTTGCCGAACTTGGCCACATAGGAAGGGGCCGCATAGAGATGGAAATGCACGGTGAACAGCCGGCGCTGGATGAGATCCGGCTGCTGCGGCTGCCGCAGGCGGATGGCGCAGTCGGCCTGGCGCATGGTGAGGTCGAGTTCCTCATTGGCGAGGATGAGCTGCAGGCTGATCTCGGGATAGAGCTCGATGAATTCCTGGACGCGCTCGGTCAGCCAGCCGGCGCCCAACCCCACCGTGGTCGTCACCCTCAGCACGCCGGAGGGGCGATCCTTGGTCTCGGTCAGCCGCGACTTGATCGTCTCCAGCTTCATCAGCACGTCATGTGCCGTGCGGAACAGCATCTCGCCCTGCTCGGTCAGCACAAGGCCGCGCGCGTGGCGATGGAACAGCGCCACGCCGACGTCATGCTCCAGCGCGCTGACCTGCCGCGAGATCGCCGATTGCGACAGATGCAGTGTCTCGGCGGCATGGGTGAACGACCCAGCCTCCGCCGCAGCGTGAAACACGCGTAGCTTGTCCCAGTCCAGCGCCATGATTCCCCTCGTGTTGCCTTTGGCGTCTGAATGAAAAATCAGGCTTTTAAACGGCTTTTCTCAACCGATCGCTTATTCCGCCGCTTCGCGGTGAACTTCGATGCCCGCCAGATATTTCTCCGCCTCGAGCGCAGCCATGCAACCGAGCCCGGCCGCCGTCACCGCTTGCCGGTAGATGTCGTCGGTGACATCGCCGGCGGCAAACACGCCGGGAACGTCGGTGCGGGTCGAATCGGGCGCCGTCCACAGATAGCCATTCGGCTTCTGCTTGAGCTTGCCGGCGAAGAGCTCGACCGCCGGCGCGTGGCCGATCGCGACGAAGACTCCATCGACCTTCAGCCGCGATATTTCTCCGGTCACCACATTGCGCAGCTTCAGGCCCTCGACCGAAGGCGGCAGCGGCGCCTTGCCCGGCTGCCCGGTGATCTCGTCGACGACCGTATCCCAGATGACGCGGACATTGTCCTTCTTGAACAGCCGCTCGCGCAGGATGCGCTCGGCGCGGAAGTCGCCGCGCCGGTGGATGACAGTGACGCTCTTGGCGAGGTTGGCGAGGTAGAGCGCCTCCTCGACCGCCGAATTGCCGCCGCCGACCACCGCGACATCCTTGCCGCGATAGAAGAAGCCGTCGCAAGTGGCGCATGCCGACACGCCGAAGCCCATGAAGGTCTGCTCCGAGGGAATGCCCAGCCACTTGGCCTGCGCGCCGGTGGCGATGATCAAGGTGTCTGCGGTGTAGACGGTGCCGGAATCGCCGGTGGCGCGGAACGGCCGCACATTGAGGTCGACCTCGGTGATGATGTCGTTGACGATCTCGGTGCCGACATGCTCGGCCTGCTTGAGCATTTGCTCCATAAGCCAGGGGCCCTGGATCGGATCGGCGAAGCCCGGATAGTTTTCGACGTCGGTGGTGATCATCAGTTGGCCGCCCTGCTGCAGGCCGGCGACAAGCATCGGCTTCAGCATGGCGCGGGCGGCGTAGATCGCCGCCGTGTAGCCGGCCGGACCGGATCCGATGATGAGAACGGGCGCGTGTTTGATGTCCATAAAAAAAGTCCCCTGCGGCTCGGAGCCGTGGTTTATCGCCGGTAATGTAAGTGCTGCCCGCCAAGCCAGCAAGGCAAGTTGGCCTTCGTCCCCGGAAAGCTTCGTCGCAGGCATAGCGGGCCATATCACCGCCCGTCATCAGAAAAATCATTGCAAAGGGATGGCCTCCCGCGCGAAACCAAATTACAAAATCGCGAAAGATTCTTGCGCGAAAGCCGATCATGCCGCTCAAAGCCGATCTCGACGCCATCGACTGGAAGATCCTGCGCGAGCTGCAGAACGACGGGCGCATGACCAATGTCGAGCTGTCCAATCGGGTCGGCATCTCGGCGCCGCCCTGCCTGCGCCGCGTCAGGCGGCTGGAAGAGGCCGGCATCATCCGCGGCTATCGGGCGCTGCTCAACGCGCCGGCGCTCGGCATGGATGTCGTCGCCTTCTGCCTGATCGGGCTGCACCACCAGGCCGACGCCGAGCTGAAGACCTTCGCCGAGCGCACGCGCGGCTGGCCGATCGTGCGCGACGCCTGGATGGTGTCGGGCGAATCCGATTTCCTGCTGCATTGCGTGGCGAGCGACCTCGGCACCTTCCAGACCTTCGTCATCGAGGAGCTCGCCTCGGCCCCGAACGTCGATACGGTGCGCACCGCGCTGACCATCCGCCGCGTCAAGGACGAGGGACTGGTCGCCTTCCCGGCCTGACGACAGCGTCGCCTTCGAAAAAACGGCGGGAAAACAGCGCTCTGGCGCTCAGCGCTGAATCAATAGGCGATCAGAACGACCGGATCGCTGCCAGCAGGCCGTCGAGGTCATGGACATCGCGCAAGGGCGAAACCGCCAGGTCGCCGATCGTCGAGGGCCGGCCGTCGACTAGCCAGCCGCGCGCCAGGCCGGCGCGCTGGCCGGCCTCCATGTCGGCCAACTTGTCGCCGACGATCAATGAACGCCCAAGATCAAGGCCCAGGCGTCTGGCCGCCTCGACCAGCATGCCTGGATTGGGCTTGCGCATCGGATGGTTGGCTATTCCCAGCGGGCTGCTGCCTTTCTCGTGATAACCGCAGGCAAGCACCATGTCGACGACGGCATTTCCCTCGGCGAGCAGGTCGAGCACCCTCTGATTGACGGCCGCGAACGCGTCCCAGCCAAAATAGCCGCGCGCGATACCTGACTGGTTGGTGACGATGACGACCGGAATGCCGGCCCGGTTGGCGGTCCCGATAACCGGCAACATCTGCGGCCTGAGCACGATCTCCGCCGGGTCGCTCGGATAGTCGGTATCGATATTGATGGTGCCGTCGCGGTCGAGGAACAGCGCCGGAAGGCCGGCTGGAAAGGTTCTGGTGCTGGTCCGCTCGACCCACAGGCCGGGCTCGACAAGCGGAAACTCAGCGCCGCCGTCAGCCATTGCTGAGACGCGCTTCGACCGCCTCGCACAGATGATGGTAGAGGCAAAGATGCCCCTGCTGGATAATTGGCGTCGAGGTCGACGGCACGTTGAGCAGGATATCGGTCATCGGCCTGAGCTTGCCGCCGGTGTCGCCGGTGAGGCTGATCACCGTCATGCCCATCGCCCGCGCCTGCTCGGCGGCCGCAAGGATGCTCGGCGAATTGCCGCTGGTCGAGATGGCGAGCAGCACCGCGCCCTCCGACCCGTGCGCCTCGACCTGACGCGAAAAGACCGTGTCGAAGCCGTAGTCGTTGCCCCAGGCGGTCAGCACGGCGGCATTGGCCGGCAGCGCGATGACGTTGTAAGCCTTGCGCTCCTTGAGGAAGCGGCCGACCAGTTCGCCGGCAATATGGATGGCGTCGCTCGCCGAACCGCCATTGCCGCAGATCAGCAGCGCCTTGCCTTGCGACAGCGCCGTCACGACGGTGCTTACCGCGCGCTCCATCTCACCGGTGAGGTCGCGCTCGACCATCGCCGCGATCGCCGCCGCGGAGTGGACCAGATAGTCGTTCAATTCGGACATGAAATCCTCAATTCGTGCCGCCGGCGCGCAGCTTGCCGATCGTGCCGGTCGTGCTCTTGCCGGCGACGAGGTCGACCAGCACCACGCGACCGCCCGCCTTCTGCACCACGTCGGCGCCGACCACGGTTTCGATCGTATAGTCCGCGCCCTTGACCAGGATGTCGGGCTTCAGCGCCTCGATCAGCTTGAGCGGCGTATCCTCCTCGAAGACCACGACGGCGTCGACCGAGGCGAGCGCCGCGAGCACGCAGGCGCGGTCATGCTGATCGTTGACCGGACGCCCCGGCCCTTTCAGCCTGCGCACCGAAGCATCGCTGTTGAGGCCTAGCACCAGCCGGTCGCACTGGCTGCGCGCGGCATGAAGCAGGCTGACATGGCCTGCATGCAGGATGTCGAAGCAGCCATTGGTGAAACCCACTGTCAGCCCCTCCTCCTTCCACGCCGCCACCATCCTCGCCGCTGCGTTGGCGTCCAGAATGGCGTCCTTGTGGGCGACCGGCCCATGCGAGCGGAACAGCGCGCCGGAGAGCTCCTCGACCGTCAGCCGCGCCGTGCCGCGCTTGCCGACCACGACGCCGCCGGCGGCGTTGGCGATCATAGCCGCCTGCACGCGATCGGCGCCCGCGGCCAGTGACAGCGCGAAGGTCGCGATGACGGTGTCGCCGGCGCCGGAGACGTCGAACACTTCGCGCGCCTGTGTCGCGATATGGCGGGCCTCCTCTGCCGTGACGACGCTCATGCCCTTTTCGCTGCGCGTGGCGACGATGAACTCGAAATCATGCGCCGCGATCAGATCGCGCGCCGCGGAGACGATCTCCTCGTCGCCGAACACCGCGCGTCCGACCGCCTCGCCAAGCTCCTTGCGATTGGGCGTGACCGCGGTCGCACCGGCATAGCGCGCATAGTCGCTACCCTTCGGGTCGACCAGCACCGGCTTCCCGGCATCACGGCAGATCGCGATCAAATCGGCCGCCACGCCGTCGAGCAGGATGCCTTTGCCGTAGTCGGACAGGATGACGATGTCGGCGCGCGCAAGCGCTGCCTGGAAATGCTCGACGAGCGTCGCGCGCTCGCCGCGGGACAGCGGCTTGATCTCCTCCTCGTCGAAGCGCAGCACTTGCTGGTTGAGCGCGCTGAAGCGGCTCTTCGACGAGGTCATGCGGTCTTGCCGCTGCGCCAGGCCGTCGGTATCGGCGCCGAGATCGCCGAGCATGCGCATGAGATTGTCGCCGGCCTTGTCGGCGCCGATCACCGACACCGGGATCGCGGCGCCGCCAAGAGAAACGATGTTGGAGACGACGTTGCCGGCGCCGCCCATGGCCAGCATCTCGCCCCGCCCATGCAGCACCGGGATCGGCGCCTCCGGCGATATCCGCTCGATTACGCCGCTGACGAAGCGGTCGAGGATGAAGTCGCCGACCACCAGCACAGTGACCTCGCCGAAGCGGGCGATGGTGCGATGCAGGGGCTCCGGGGAAGGCAGATGCTGCTTGATCATCTCACTGGCACACGCCCGAAATGGCGAATCTTGATCAGGGTTGCAGCGCCGGAAATCCGGCGCCCGTGGTTCTTCGCGATGCCGATATACCGCAATTCGAGCCAGCGCAACGGCAGGCCGAAGCGCGCACGGCCGAGGCCGGCGGATGGATCAGTTCTTTTGCAAGGCGACATGGACGCCGAGACCGACAAGCACGGCACCACCCGCGCGCTGCATCAGGCGCTGCGCACAACCCGAGCGCCGCAGCCGCGCAATTATCGCGCCGGCCAGGAAGACGCAAACGATGTCGGCCGACGAGAACATCAGGTTAACGATGGTTCCCAGCACAACGAACTGCAGCCAGACCGGAAAGGTCGCCGAGGCATCGATGAACTGTGGCAGGAACGCCATGAAGAAGATGGCTGTCTTGGGATTGAGCACCTCGACCGTGATGCTCTCGAAAAAGGCGCGACGGGCCGATTTTCGCTCGATGACAGGGAGCGTTCCGTTTCCCTGGATCTTGGCGCGGAACAGTGAAATCCCGAGCCATATCAGGTACAGCGCGCCGACGAGCTTGACCGCCACGTAAAGCGGCGGCACGGCGTGGAACAGCACGGACAGACCTGTCGCGGCAGCAAGAACATGCACGTAGCCGCCGAGATGGATGCCCAAAGCAGCCGTCAGCCCCGACCAGCGCCCGCGCGCCATGGTCTGCGCCGTGGCATAGAGCATGGCCGGACCGGGAATGTAGGCAAAGATCGCCGTGGTGACGAAAAAGGCCACGAGCAGTTCGGTCGATGGCATTGCCTTGCTCCTGTTGCGGTCCCGTCGGGCGCCAGCACTTCGCCCAAGCGGTAAGCCCGGCGAGAAAGCGTGAGCTTTGCGGCGCGACTGTGGCCGAGCGAGCGTCCTGCATGCGACGTGCTTTATCGACACTCCTGCCAGCGTCCCCTATAAGAGCCGGAATCGGCAACGGAAACAGAGGCCTTCATGATCATCGTCACGGGCGGCGCCGGCATGATCGGCTCCAACATCGTCGCCGCGCTCAATGCCGAGGGCCACGACGACATCGTCGTCGTCGACGATCTGACCGACGGGCACAAGATCGCCAATCTGGCCGACCTCCGCATTGCCGACTATCTCGACAAGGACGAGTTTCTGGCCCGGCTGGAGGACGGCGGGCTCGGCCGCGTCGAGGCCGTCTTCCATCAGGGCGCATGCTCGACCACCACCGAGTGGAACGGCAAGTTCATGATGGAAGTGAACTACACGTATTCGAAGCGCCTGCTGCACGCCTGCCTCGCCCTGCGCGTGCCCTTCCTCTATGCCTCCTCGGCCTCGGTCTATGGTGGCGGCAGCGAGTTCCGCGAAGAGCCCGAGTTCGAGCGTCCGCTCAACGTCTATGCCTATTCAAAGAAGCTGTTCGACGATTACGTCCGCCGCACCGTCGACACCGACCATTCGCAAGTGACGGGGCTGCGCTATTTCAACGTCTACGGACCGCGCGAGGCGCACAAGGGCGCCATGGCATCGGTTGCCTTCCATCTCTTCAACCAGGTCGAGCAAGGCCAGAACCCGAAGCTGTTCGGCGCCTATGATGGCTTCGGCCCGGGCGAGCAGAGCCGCGACTTCATCCATGTCGGCGATGTCGCCGAGGTCAATCTGTGGCTTTGGAAACGGGGCCTGAGCGGCATCTTCAACTGCGGCACGGGCCGCGCCCAGCCGTTCCGGGCCATTGCCGAGACGGTGATCGAGACGCTCGGCCGAGGGCAGATCGAGTTCATTCCCTTCCCCGACCACCTCAAGGGCAGCTATCAGAGTTTTACGCAGGCTGATATGTCCCGCTTGCGCGCGGCCGGCTACAATGGCCAATTCCGGACCGTGGAAACCGGCGTCAGAGACTATGTCGAATGGCTGAAAGCCCAACGATCCTCGTGATCGGCCCACGCTGGGTGGGCGACATGGTCATGGCGCAGTGCCTGTTTTCGGCGCTGAAGGAACAGCATCCGAACGCCGCGATCGACGTGCTGGCGCCTGGTTGGGCCGCGCCGCTGGTCAAGCGCATGCCGGAAATACGCTGTCAGATCGACTTTCCGCTGATGCCCGGCGCGCTGGAATTCCGCAGCCGCAGGCGCTTCGGCCGACTGCTGCGCGGCCGCTATGACATGGCCTATGTGCTGCCGGGAAGCTGGAAATCGGCGCTGATCCCGTTCTTTGCCCGCATTCCGCGCCGCGTCGGCAATCTGAGGGAAATGCGCTACGGCCTTTTGACCGACATCGTTCCGCTGCCCGACACGCTCAAGCGACGCACGGCGCGGGCCTATTTCGGCCTGGCGCGCGGCGGCACGTTTCGCGCGCCGAAGCTCACCGTCGACATAGCCAACCAGGCGGACCTGCTGGCGCGGTTCGGGCTCGACGCGCAAAAATTCGTCGCCTTGATGCCTGGCGCCGAGTTCGGCCCGGCAAAACGCTGGCCGAGCGAACATTATGCCGAGCTTGCGCGCGCAATGATGGCAAAGGGCCTGGGTGTTGCCCTGCTCGGCTCGAAGAACGATGCCGGCGTGACCGGCGAGATCGCAGGGCTCGCGCCGGGCTCTGTCGACCTTGCCGGCAGGACGCGGCTCGAGGACGCCATCGACCTGATCGCCGCGGCAAAGCTTGCGGTCTCGAACGACAGCGGGCTGATGCATGTCGCGGCCGCCGTCGGCACGCCGATCGTCGCCGTCTACGGCTCGACCTCGCCCGAGAACACGCCGCCGCTGACGGATCGTTCGGAACTGATCTGGCTGCACCTCTCCTGCTCGCCCTGCCATCAGAAGACCTGCCCGCTCGGCCACCTCAACTGCCTGAAGACGCTCGACGTCGCACGGGTCGCTGCCGCGGCCGACCGGCTGCTTAGGGTTCCGGCAGCCGCATGAAGGTGCTGATCGTCAAGACATCATCGATGGGTGATGTCATCCATACCTTCCCGGCTGTCGAGGATGCGCTCCGCAATCGCCCGGACATAAGCTTCGGCTGGTGCGTGGAAGAGGCCTTTGCCGGCATCGTCGCCTTGCATCCAGCGATAAGGTCCATCCACAAGGTGGCGATCCGGCGCTGGCGCAAGAGGCCGCTCGACGGCGGCACTTGGCGCGAGATGGTCGACCTGCGCCGCGCGCTGCGTGCTGGTCACTATGACCTGGTCATCGACGCCCAGGGGCTGTTGAAGTCGGCCGTTGTCGCCAGGCAGGCCGGCGCACCGATCGCCGGCTTCGACCGTTCGAGCGTCCGCGAGCCCTCGGCAACGTTGTTCTACGATCGCAGATACGCGGTACCGCGCGACCTGCACGCCATCGAGCGCACGCGGCGGCTGTTCGGCCTGGCCTTGGGTTATCAGCCCGATCTTTCGACCCTCGGCTCCGGCATAGTGCCGCCGGCGGGCGGACTTCCCGGCGTCGAAGGTAAAACCGCCTTCCTGCTGCACGGCACCAGCCGCGAAGACAAGAAATGGCCGGTGGATGACTGGATCGAGACCGCGCGCCGGCTGGTTGCCAGACAATTCGCGCCGGTCGTTACCTGGTCGAACGAACAGGAAAAGCGTGTCGCCGAAGCGGTCGCCGGCGGCGTGCCGAAAACGGTGCTGGTCCCAAAATCGCCGCTTGCCGAGATCGCCGCGATCCTCGGCCGGTCGACGCTGGTGATCGGCGCCGACACCGGTCTCACCCACCTCGCCAGCGCTTTCGGCCTGCCGACCGTCGCCATATTCCTGGCGACGGAGCCGGGCCTGACCGGCCCGCGCGGGCCGTTCTCATCGACCTTGCTAGCGCCCGTCGGCGGCAAGATCACGCCGGCCGAGGTGGTGGCTGAAGCGGAACGGCTGCTGGCGCAGCGCGCTATCTCCCCCCTGGTGGGGGAGAATGGCTTTTCACGATCTTAGCCAAAGGCTAAGTCGTAGAGAATCCAAGAGAGAGGCTGCGCTCTACGAAATCCCCTCTCTTGCGATTTCTAACACTTAGCCTTTGGCTAAGATGTTGAAATCGCTTTCTCCCCCGCAAGGGGGGAGATTAAGAGCTAGATAAACTGCACCTGGACGATCTCGTACCCCCGCGCGCCGCCCGGAGCGTTGACCTCGATGGCGTCGCCGACTTCCTTGCCGATCAACGCACGCGCGATCGGCGATGAGATCGAGATACGGCCGGACCTCACGTCCGCTTCCTGGTCGCCGACGATCTGATAGGTCTTCTTTTCCTCGGTGTCCTCGTCGACCAGCACGACGGTCGCGCCGAACTTCACCTTGTCGCCGCTGAGCTTCGAGACGTCGATCACCTCGGCCCGCGCGATCAGGTCCTCGAGCTCGTTGATACGGCCCTCATTGTGACTCTGCGACTCTTTCGCGGCATGGTACTCGGCATTTTCGGAAAGGTCGCCATGCGAGCGCGCTTCGGAGATCGCCTCGATGATGCGCGGACGCTCTTCCTGCTGGCGCCAGCGCAGTTCTTCCTTCAATGACGCGAACCCCTCGCCTGTCATCGGGACCTTGATCATATGCCTGACCTTTCCTGCCGCCGCCCCCGTTTATCGGGAGCAGCCTTGTCGATGGTACAAAAAGAAAACGGTCCGGCAGCCTCGGGCTAACGGAACCGTTTCACCACAATTTCCCCGAATATAGCGATCTTCGCGCGATTTTCACGCCCAAAAAATCAACTTTGGCAAAATCATCACCGCTTTCATGCGGTTGATGTGGCAGCGGCAAGCAAAAAACCGGCTGCGATCGCTCGCAGCCGGTTCGAAGAGTCTTGAGGCTGAATCAGCTCCTCAGGAAATGGTCGATCTGCTCGGAGAGCATGCCGTATTCGCGCGAGCCTTTGCCGGTCCGCTTCTCGATCTCCTTCAGCTGCTCCTGCGCGCCGGCGAGATCGCCGATCTGCAGATGGGCCTCGCCGAGATATTCACGCACCAGCGTGTAGTCGGGATTGATGCGCAGCGCTTCCTCGTAATAGCCGAGGCCGACCGTGATGCGGCCGGAATGGCGGTGCGAATAGCCGAGATAGTTGAGGATGCGCGGATCCTGCTTGTTGGCGGCGAGCGTCAGCACCGAGATCGCCTCGTCATAGCGTCCGGCCATCGCGAGATCGTGGCCCGCTTCGTAGATGCTGTCGTCATCCAGCATGCCGTATTGCGGCTTTACGCATTTGTTTTTCTTCTTGTCCCAGACCTCGCCCTTCTTGCACTGGGTGGTGCCACCACCGCTACCACCACCACCGCCTTCGCCGGCGGCGAATGCGGGCGCCACAAACAGCGGCAGGGCCGCTACAGCCAGGACCTGAACAAGCAATCGTCTGCGCATCGATGCCTCCTTGTAGATGACAATGGCAGATTAACGCCGTCTCGATGCGGTTTCATCCCGAAAGGCCGGCGGGTGCCGAACTATTTTGGGTGAACGGGGAGTTGGGCATCCCCCTTCTTGCGAACGGACGTGACGCGGGCCGCAAATCCGCTATCATCAGTCCGCGCATCACGCGGAGAAAGGCCAGTGCAGCAGCGCCTCGAGAAAGAATGGGAGCTTTCGATCGACCCGGACACTGTGCGCCTGTTCATCCTCAAGGCCAAGGCGTTGAGTGCCGGCGTCAACGAGGATTACGACGACGGCGCCGAGCATGAGGTCGAGTTCGACGGCGACAGGCGCGACAGCCATCACCATGACGGCCTTGTCGAAGAAGCGTCGGAAGACCTCACCGAGGAGGAGTTCCGCGAGCTGATCAACGATCTCAACGTCGATGAAGCGGCCGAGCTCGTGGCGCTAGCTTGGATCGGCCGCGGCGACTACGACGCTTCCGAATGGGTCGAGGCGGTGGCCGCGGCGCGCGAGCGCGCCAACAGGCGCACGGCAAAGTATCTGCTCGGCCTGCCGCAACTCGCCGACTGGCTCGAGGAAGGCCTGGAGGCGATCGGCGCGTAACGGGCCGGTAACGGATTTTGATCGCAGCGCCGCCGCCTCCAAGGCAACCTTGCCGTGCCAGGCCCGTTTCCGGCCGATGGCAACGCTGAGCTTTTCCGGAAGGCCAAGGCGTTGAGTGCCGGCGTCAACGAGGATTACGACGACGGCGCCGAGCATGAGGTCGAGTTCGACGGCGACAGGCGCGACAGCCATCACCATGACGGCCTTGTCGAAGAAGCGTCGGAAGACCTCACCGAGGAGGAGTTCCGCGAGCTGATCAACGATCTCAACGTCGATGAAGCGGCCGAGCTCGTGGCGCTAGCTTGGATCGGCCGCGGCGACTACGACGCTTCCGAATGGGTCGAGGCGGTGGCCGCGGCGCGCGAGCGCGCCAACAGGCGCACGGCAAAGTATCTGCTCGGCCTGCCGCAACTCGCCGACTGGCTCGAGGAAGGCCTGGAGGCGATCGGCGCGTAACGGGCCGGTAACGGATTTTGATCGCAGCGCCGCCGCCTCCAAGGCAACCTTGCCGTGCCAGGCCCGTTTCCGGCCGATGGCAACGCTGAGCTTTTCCGGATTTTGCAGACTGGCGCTGCCCTTGGCGGCGGCGACCTTGCTGATCACGCCGGCCGATGCCAAGCATCGTCACAGGCAGCCGCTGACACCGCGTATGGAGCAGCCGTTGACGCAGCGGGCCGATCAGCCACTGAGGCCGAGGAGCAAGCACCGCTTGAGATCGCGGGGCAAGCGGCATGCCGCGCCAAAGCTGACGCAACAGCAAACCCAGGACCAGCCGACCTCGCCTGCCGATGTTCCGGTGCCACAGCCACGTCCCGCGGAAGCGCAAAAGGCTGACGCCGCAACGATGGAAGAGCGGAAGGCTGCCGGTCCAAAGGACGCTGACGCATCCGACCGGTTCAATCAAGAAAAGTCTCGTCAGGGAAAAAAGTCTCGTCAGGGAGAGCAGCAGCGTCCCGAGCCTTCGGCCCCGGAGCCGTCAACCGATATGGAAAGCGAACCTGAGGCGCCGGCCGCGGTGCCGATTCCGACACAAAGACCCGACATCGCGGAACCGGAGCCGCCCGCTGTCGCACCGAAGCCACCTGAAAAACCGGCTGATACCGGCGACAACAAAATGCTGCCCGATCCGCGTTCCGCCGAACTGCCTGCCGACAAGATGCCGGAAGAAGAGGTGGCGTGCCGCGATCGGCTGAAGGCGCTCGGCGTCGACTTCGAGGAGCACAAGGCCGAACACGATGCCGAAATCGGCTGCTCGATTCCCTACCCCATCGTTCTGAAAACGCTGGGAAAGTCGATCGGCATCGGTTCCGGCACAGAGCTCAATTGCCGGATGGCCGAGGCTGCTGCGCGCTTTGCCGCCGATATCATTCGGCCGGCGGTAAAGGCCGAATTCGGCGCCGATCTGAAATCGATCGCACAGGCCTCCGCCTTCGTCTGCCGTCCGCGCCACGGCGGCGGCAAGCTTTCGGAACACGCCTTCGGCAATGCGCTCGATATCGCCTCCTTCACGCTGTCGGATGGCAAGACGATCGAAATCGGCCCGGTGCCGCCCGAGAAGGAGGCCAAGTTCCTGGATTCGGTGCGCAAGGCCGCCTGCGGGCCATTCAAGACGGTGCTCGGTCCGGGCAGCGACGCCGACCATGCGCAGCATTTCCACTTCGATCTAGAGCCACGCCGTCACGGCGGGACCTTCTGCCAATAAAAAGGATTTCAAAGAACAGTCGCCGCAATTCGGCCTCAGGCGTGAATAGCGGCGCTGATCTTTCCTTTACTCTTGACGGTTAACCTTGTGCCATCCGGGGACAGGAAGCCTTTCGATGGCCGGAAGACTTGGCGCCATGCTTGCCATGGCGCGGCAGAACAATTTTGCGCGCTCCGCCACCGTCAGGCTGGCCACAGGGCTTGCCATCGCGGCCGTGTCGGCCTGCACCACCGGCGACGTCTTCTCGCTGCAGCCGGCCGTCGATGTCGGCAGCCAGACCGCCGCCGTGCCCGAGGCGCCGCAATATTCCGGCATG
Organism: Mesorhizobium sp.; assembly: GCA_004020545.1. Lineage (GTDB taxonomy): Bacteria > Pseudomonadota > Alphaproteobacteria > Rhizobiales > Rhizobiaceae > Mesorhizobium. The sequence goes on from SAQE01000053.1 coordinate 41,243, forward strand.
CAGCGGCTTGTCCCGTCCGACCCCTATATGACCCAGGCCGCCTATCCGCGCATGGATGAGCCGATGTCGTCGCCCGAGCAGATGCCGGCCAGCGAAATCGACTGCCGCAACGAGCTGAAGCGCCTGGGCGTTGTCTACACCGATGTCCAGCCGATCCATGAAGGCCAGTGCGGCATCGACTTCCCGGTGAAGGTCTCGGCGATCGGCAGCGTCGAGATGAAGCCGGCAGCGACGCTGACCTGCAACATGGCCGCGACCTTCGCCGCCTGGACCAGGAACGAGCTCGTGCCGGCGGCCCGCTGGCGCTATTTCTCCGGCGTCAGGGCCATCCACCAGGGCTCGAGCTATTCCTGCCGCAACATCGCCGGCGAAGGCGTGCTCTCGGAGCACGGCAAGGGCAACGCGCTCGACGTCATGAGCATCGAGCTCAACAATGGCGACGACATCGACGTCCGCAAGCCCGGCCTGTTCGCTTTCCGCACCCGCGGCTTCCTCAACAACGTGCGCGCCGACGGCTGCCAGTATTTCAACACGGTGCTGGGTCCGGGCTATAATTACGACCACCGCAACCACTTCCACTTCGACGTCAAGAACCGCAGGAGCGGCTACCGCGCTTGCCGCTAAAGCAATTCCAGCAAAAGTGTGACGCGGTTTTCGTCCGGAATTGCGTCAAAACAAATAGTTAGGGGCCACTGCCCAATCCACGGGACGCCGCATAGAGTGGCCGAGTACAAGCTTGGGAGGGTCTCTCTTGGGTGAGCGGAGCCTTCGGCGGCGCGCGGCGATCTGGCTGGCGGCTTTCTGCGCCTTCTATCTGGCATTTGCCTATCTCGCCGCGCCGGAATTCTGGACCTGGCGTGAGCGCGGCTTCCGCACGCAGCGCTTCGAGATGGTGACGCACACGCCGCAGGGCATTCCGGGCGACCCGATCAATGTCGGACTTGTCGGCACCGAAAAGGAGGTCGTCCACGCTTTTGCCGTCGCTGGTTGGGATACGGCCGATGCCGTCACGCTCAGAACCGCGATCGACATCGGCGAAAGCGTCTTGTTCTCCCGTCCCTATCCCGATGCGCCGATGAGCAGGCTGCTGTTCGAAGGCCGCGCCCAGGATCTCGCCTTCGAAAAGCCGGTCGGCGACAGCGCCGACCGGCGCCACCATGTCCGCTTCTGGCAAACCAACACGGTCGGCGACGACGGCCGCCCGCTCTGGCTGGGCGCTGCCAGCTTCGACCGCGGCGTCGGCCTCAGCCACGACACCGGCGCCATCACCCACCATATCGGCCCGGACATCGACGCCGAGCGCAGCTTCCTGATCGGCGGCCTCAGCGCCGCAGGCATGCTGATTTCAACCAGCGAGATACCGGGGATAGGTGCCACGAAAAACGGCAGGAATGGCGGCGGCGATCCGTATTTCACAGACGGACTGGCGGTAATCGGGATACTGAAACAATTGCCCTGACGCTTCAGGCACGTCCACGATTCGAAAAACAAGCCAAGCCGCTATTTTCGAATGCACCGCGGCAATGCTATTGACGCGCATGCTTTATGTTGAAATCGCCGTCGTGGCCGTCCTCATCCTGGTGAACGGCCTTTTGGCCATGTCGGAGCTCGCCATCGTCTCGTCACGGCCGGCCCGCCTCAAGGCGATGATCGACCGCAACGTCAGGGGGGCCGGCCGCGCGCTGGCGCTGGGCTCCAACCCCGGCAAGTTCCTGTCGTCGGTGCAGATCGGCATCACTTTGGTCGGCATTCTCTCCGGCGCCTTTTCCGGCGCCACGCTCGGCGAACGGTTGGCGCAATATCTGGCTTCGACGGGCATCCGCGAGAACATCGCCGATCCCGTCGGCGTCGGTATCGTCGTCGCGATCATCACCTATGCCTCGCTGATCGTCGGCGAACTCGTGCCGAAGCAGATCGCGCTGAAAGATCCTGAGCGTGTCGCGGTCAGGGCAGCGCCGGCGATGACCATCCTCGCCACCGCGTCGGCGCCGCTCGTCTTCCTGCTCGATGTTTCCGGCCGTGCCGTTCTCTGGCTGCTCGGCCAGCACGGCGAGTCGGAAGAAAAAGTCACCGACGAGGAGATCAAGATGCTGGTCGCCGAGGCCGAGCATCACGGCACCATAGAATCCGACGAGCGGCGCATGATCGCCGGCGTCATGCGCCTCGGCGACCGCGCCGTGCGCGCCGTGATGACGCCGCGCACCGAGGTAGACTGGATCAACCTGCAATCGGACGAGGCGGCTATCAGGCGGCTCCTGATGGAGACCCAGCATTCGCGTCTTCCCGCCGGTGACGGCAATGTCGACGCCATGGTTGGCGTCATCCAGACACGCGACGTGCTGTCGGCGATCCTCGGCGGAAAGGTGCTGGAGCCGCGCCAGCATGTGCGCGCAGCACCCATCGTGCACGATCAGGCCGACGCGCTCGACGTGCTGGCGAAGCTGAAGGAATCGGATGTGCCGATGGCGCTCGTCCACGACGAATACGGCCATTTCGAAGGCATCGTCACGCCGGCCGATATCCTGGAAGCGATCACCGGCGTCTTCCGCTCGGACCTCGAGGCTGGCGAGGAAGAAAACGCCGTCAAGCGCGAGGACGGCTCATGGCTGCTCGCCGGCTACATGCAGGCCGACGAGATGGCCGAGGTGCTGGGCATCGATCTTCCGGAGAACCGCGACTACGAGACGGTCGCCGGCTACGTGCTGTCGCATCTGCACCATCTTCCCGCCACCGGAGAGTGCGTCGACGCGCAAGGCTGGCGCTTCGAAGTGGTCGACCTCGACGGCCGCCGCATCGACAAGCTGATCGCAACGCGACTGCCAGATGGTCATCGCCCGATGGTGCGGCGATAAATCAAGCCTTTAGGGAATGAGCACGACCTTGCCGGTCGAACGGCGCTCCTCCAGCAGCCGGTGCGCCTCTGCGGCCTGCTCGAGCCGGAAGCGGCCGCCGATCGCAACTGTCAGTCGGCCGCTGATGGCCAGCTCGAAAAGTTCGGACAGGCTCGTCTTGAGCACCGCTGGAGACAAAAGCGGCACTAGTGGCTCTGCACAGGGATTATGACTCTTTGGCGAAGGGCTTTGGATAGGCTT
>SAQE01000054.1 GCA_004020545.1 Mesorhizobium sp.
CACCCCTAACCCCTCCCCACAGGGGGGAGGGGGACGCTCATAGCCGCTCAACGCGGCAAACTCCCGAAGTCGACGCCCAATAGCATCAGTAAAGGCGCGCGGCAGCATTCCCTCCCCTTGTGGGGAGGGAATGGGTGGGGTCTCTCTTCGCAAGAATCTCATATGCGATTTCCCCTGCCGTTCACGGGGAGAAGGAAGAAATCTGCCGTCAATTCCGATAAACCGGCTCTTCCTCGTCGAGGATCGCCTTCAACTCAGCGAGGTGGCGCTCGGCCTGGCCGGGATAGTCGTCCATCTCGCTTGCCGTCTTCTCGGCGATGGCATCGGACAGCGTGCGCAGCGGCCGGCCGGTCCACAGCGCCTTGATATAGGTCTCGGCGGCGCGCTCGAAATAGAACATGCGGTTGAAGGTGTCGGCGACGGTGTCGCCAATGACCATCACGCCGTGGTTGCCCATCACCATGACCTTGACCTTGGGGTCGGTCAGAAGCTGCGAGCAGCGCTCGCCCTCTTCCTCGAAGGCCAATCCGCCATAATTGGCGTCGACGACATGGCGGTTGAAGAACATGGCCGAGTTCTGGTCGATCGGCGGCAGCGTCGAGTCGGCCAGCGAGGCGAGCACCGTGGCATGGATCGAATGCACGTGCATGGCGCAGCGGGCATGCGGCACGTTGCGGTGGATGGCACCGTGCAGGCCCCAAGCGGTCGGGTCGGGCGCGTTGGGGCCGGACAGCGTGCCGGGATCGTTGGCGTCGATCAAAAGCAGGTCGCTCGCCTTGATGCGCGAGAAATGCACCTGGTTGGGGTTCATCAGGAATTTTGTGCCGTCCTCGTTGACCGACAGCGAGAAATGATTGGCCACCGCCTCATGCATGTTGAGCCTTGCCGTCCAGCGGAAGGCGGCGGCGAGATCGACCCGTTCCTCGTAATAAGGCAGGTTGGTCAGCGGTTCCTTCTGCAGGCGCGCAACGCTCATCGATAATCCTCCGGGTTTTCCGAAGAATGACGCGCGAAGCCACGGCCAGCAACCGCAAACTGGTGGGTCAGACGGGGCGCAGTCAGCGTTGGTGAAAACGCGGACTGCTTCCATTGTTTGTTTTACGCAATTGCGGACGGAAAACCGCTGCGTACTTTTCCTGGAATCGCTCTGCGTCAGGCGGCCGGCCGCGCCGATTGCAGCCCGCCATGCTCGACGATGAAGTCGATCACCTCCTGAAGGCCCTTGCCGCGCGACAGGTCGGTGAAGCCGAAGGGGCGCTTGCCGCGCATGCGGGCGGCGTCCGCTTCCATCACATCGAGGTTGACGTTCACATAGGGCGCCAGATCGCTTTTGTTGATGATCAGGAAATCGGAACGGGTGATGGCCGGGCCGCCCTTCCTGGGGATCTCCTCGCCCTGGCAGACCGAGATGACGTAGAGCGTCAGATCGGCGAGGTCCGGCGAGAAGGTGGCGGCGAGATTGTCACCGCCGGATTCGATGAAGACGATGTCGAGGTCGGGAAACTTCTTGTTCAGCTCGGCAATCGCCCGCAGGTTGATCGAGGCGTCCTCGCGGATGGCGGTGTGCGGGCAGCCGCCGGTCTCGACGCCGACGATGCGCTCCTCCGGCAGCGCCTGCAGGCGGGCCAGCATCATGGCGTCTTCCTTAGTGTAGATGTCGTTGGTGACGACGGCGATCGAGAATTGATCGCGCAGCGCCTTGCAGAGCTTTTCGGTGAGCGTCGTCTTGCCGGAACCGACCGGGCCGCCGATACCGATGCGAAGGGGACCATTGGGTTGGGTCATGCCGGAAACTCCGAGATTGCAAGGACTGCGAAGCCCAGCGCGATCGACAGGCAGAGCGGCGAATAGAGACGCTGGTCGAGCCGCGCGAAGGGCTGTTCCGGGGTGAGCCGGCGCCACCAGGGCGTGAAACCGGCAATGCCGCGGCCGAGGAAGACGAGGCTGATGAGCAACGCGGTGGCTGCAAGCCCTTCCTTTGGAAAGGGCGTGGCGAAGACGCCTTCGAGCGCCAGCGGCCACAGGGTGGCGAGCGCCAGACATGCTGCGACGGCAAAGCTCGCGACAGGCGACGGCATTTCGTCGACGCCGCGGAAACCGACAACCGCATGGGCGCAGGATTTTGCGTCCGTTCCCGGCCAGATGCCGCCTATGCCCCAATAGACATGCAGCGTTGTGATCAGAAGCAAGACAAGGGAGAGGACCAATGCAAGGACGGTCATGAGCGGAACAGCCGCGAATACTGGGTTTCGTGCCTCATCGCCACGATGTCGGACATGAAGGCGGAGCCGCCGAGATCATCGAGCGAGGAATTGGCCGCTCGCGCCGCCGTGGCAAGAGCCAGGGATTCGAAGCTGGCTAACAATGCGACGGCGTCGACCTGACCGACGACGCCGAGCCGGATCCCCGCCTGGACGAGGTTGGAGAAGAAGGCCTGCAGGAAGGCGGACAGCGCCTCGGCAAGACCGATGCCGTGACTGCCGGCAATCGCGCCGACGGCGACGCAATAGGCGCAGTCGCTCGGCAGGCGCTCCAGCGCGGAGCACGGCCAGGCGGACGCCGCCCTGAGAAAGGCCGCGCCCTGCAGCATGGTTTCGAGGTGACGCTCCTGCGACCCGGCAAGCGCCTCGGCCAATGCGGCGACTTCCGCCAGATCGCCGCCGTCACGCGCGCGCCGCCAGCTTTCGGCAAACAGCACCGCATCGTTCCACCCCGAGCCCATCTCGACCAGCGTCTCCAGCCAGCCGGCAAGATCTTCGCGGTTGGCGACCAGCCCATCATGCACCGCGCTTTCGAGACCATGGCTGTAGGAGAAGCCGCCGACCGGGAAGGACGGCGACAGCCAGGCCATCAGGCGCAGCAGCGCTATGCCGGGCTCAGTCATGGTGATGGTGGTCGTGATGATGGTCATGCGAGTGATCATGATCGTGATGGTCATGATGGTCGCGACCATGATGATCATGCGCATGATGATCATGGCCGTGGTCGTGGCCATGTCCGGAATAGGCGCCGCGCACCGGACTGAATGGCTGCGAAACCTCGCTCACCGTGGCGCCGAGCCCTTCCAGCATCGCCTTGATGACATGGTCGCGCAGGATCAGGATGCGGCCCGCCTCGATCGCCGCCGGGAGATGGCGGTTGCCGATATGCCAGGCAAGCTCGGTGAGATGCACGGCATCGCGGGCGCGGATGTCATAGACCTCTTCCGGCGCCGCGACAATTTCGAGCTGACGGCCGTCCTCCAGCACCAACCGGTCGCCATTGTTCAACGCCACCGGTTCGGGCAGATCGACCAGGATCTTGTCGCCGCCCGCCGTTTCGATGGCACGGCGGCGCAGATGGCGCTCGTCATGCGGCAACACGGCCCTGTCGTAGGCCGCCGCTGCTCCCGCATCAGCGGCGGAAAGCACCGAGATGGCGCGCGGGAATTTGGTGAAATCGGTGTTGATGTTGAGCTTCATTTCATGGCTCCGCCATTAGAGCGCCGCGCGTCCTCTTGGACGCGCAAAAGGACGCTCTAACACTTTTGAATCTATGCATCGTGCTTTCCGAAAATCGATTCCGATTTTCAGGCCGATGCATTGGCTTGCGCCCGCGCCCGGGCGGGTCGCGACAGCACGCGATCGAAATAGGCGTTGACCCGCTCGGAGTCGATCGGGAATCGGCCGGCGCGCGCCCAGCCGCCCATGTCGCCGAGCAGCACGTCGACGGCCGAGAAGCGGTCGCCCAGCGCGAAGGGCTTGTCGCCGAGCCGGCGGTCCAGCGCCTTCACTTCGGAAGCGAAATCGTGGGCCGTGGCCGGCCCGACATCGACGCGCACGTCCTTGGGCAAGAGGAAGCGGTGGCGCAGCTTGTTCCACAGCGGCGCTTCCAGCTCGCTCTGGGCGAAATGCATCCAGGAATCCATCTCGGCGCGGCCTGCAAGGCCGGGATTGGCGCCCATGCCCATCTCGCCATGCTTGTCCGCCAGGTAGACGCAGATCGCGGCCGAATCCGTGATCTCGAGATCACCGTCGATCAGGATCGGCACCTTGCCGGAGGGGTTCAGCGCATAGGCTTCCGGCGAGCGCAGCTTGATCTCGACGAACTCATAGGGCTGCCCGAGTTCCTCGAGCATCCAGAGCACGCGGCTGACGCGGGAACCTCGCGATCCGACGGCCTTGTACATGGTTGAACCTGCCTTTTCCTGGACCCTAAACCATCACCACCGTCAGCCCAATGCCGCTCAGACGATGGTGTCGAAGAGCCGCAAGATGAAGGATATCTGGTATATGAGGGCGGCGGCGACGAAAGCGATGTGGAAACGGCGGTCGCGCACCAGGATCGCGACCAGGCAGAGCGCCACGAAGACCGGCGTGCGGATCAGGTACTCGTTGCCGAAGCGGGCGAAATGCTCCGGGCCCTTGAGCAGCGTGTCGATGATGTCGAGCAGGTAGGTCGCGCCGAGCAGGCCGAAGAACCAGGCGCGCCGCGAATAGAAATAATCTTCGTAGCTAGTGTAATCGAGCATCGAATCCGGAAACAGCAGCGCACACATCAAAAAGAGCGTGATGGCGTAGAAGATGATGAAGAGGTATTTGCCGAAGGTCCACGACTGGATGGCGTAGAGCCCGAACTCCCACCACCAGAAATGCACCAGCATCAGAAGCACCGAGCCGACCCAGGCGAGATGCACGGGATAGAGCTTGTACTGGCCGGGATGCTGGACGATGCGGGCGACCCCGGAGAGCAGCCGGGTAACGCCAAGGCCGACCACCATGCCCATGACGATGCGGATATGCGGGAAGATTTCGTGGGGAGAGGCGATTTCGGTGGGCATCGACCTTAAACAAGGAATGCGGAAAAGAAGGCGGGTGGTTCAGTCTCGCAGAAAATCGTCCATCGAAAGCGGCCCGCCCGGCCAGAATCGACCGTCGAGCGCCTGCTTGGATGTAAAGGGAGGTTCGCTGGGGAAATATGCCTTCTTGAACCCTGTTTCCCTACTAGCAACGGGCAAAGCGTTTTTATACGCCTCCTCGAAGATTTGGGCGGGATACCGGCGAAGGCTCGGGCTGTCCTTGATGATGCCGTCGATCCAAGTGCGCTGCTCGGAGATCGACGCCTGCCAGCTATGGCACCTGTGGCCGGGTTGGAATTCCCACTTCAGCAGGTGTGCGATCAGCACCTCCATCCGGCTACGGATTTCCCGCTTGTCCCTCCTCCCCAAGCTCTCGATCTCCTCGGCCAAATTCTCGCGGTCAAGCTCGGAAAGACGCCCCTCGCGCAGCAGCGCGCCTTGCTCGGCACACCACTGAACAAAATCCGCTTCGTAGGGCGTCAGCGCTCGGAGACGATCAATCCTGTTCATGGGTGCATCATGCCCCAATTTGCGGGAATCGCAAAGAACGCCTCGGTGCAGGTCTATGCGTTCCGATGACGATTAAAACAGGAAATACCTCTGCGCCATCGGCAGCACCGTCGCCGGCTCGCAGGTCAGCAACTCGCCGTCGGCGCGGACCTCGTAGGTTTCGGGGTCGACCTCGACATGCGGCGTGGCGTCGTTGAGCACCATTGAATGCTTGCCGATGCCGCCGCGCGTGTTCTCGACCGCGACCATGGCCTTGTCCACGCCCAGCCTGCCCTGCAGGCCGGCATCGAAGGCGGCCTTCGAAACGAAGGTCACCGAGGAGTTGGTGAGCGCCTTGCCATAGGCGCCGAACATCGGCCGGTAATGCATCGGCTGCGGTGTCGGGATCGAGGCGTTCGGGTCGCCCATGGGTGCGGCCGCGATCGTGCCGCCGACCAGCACCATTTCCGGCTTGACGCCGAAGAAGGCCGGGTTCCACAGCACCAGATCGGCGCGCTTGCCGACCGTGATCGAGCCGATTTCCTTGGAAAGGCCATGCGCGATCGCCGGGTTGATCGTGTATTTGGCAATGTAGCGGCGGACGCGGAAATTGTCGTTGTCGCCGGTTTCCTGCGGCAGCGAACCGCGTTGGCGCTTCATTTTGTCGGCGGTCTGCCAGCAGCGGATCGCCACCTCGCCGACCCGGCCCATGGCCTGGCTGTCGGAGGAGATGATCGAGAAGGCGCCGATGTCGTGCAGGATGTCCTCGGCCGCGATCGTCTCCTTGCGGATGCGGCTTTCGGCGAAGGCGATGTCCTCGGGGATCGACGGCGACAAATGGTGGCAGACCATCAGCATGTCGAGATGCTCGGCAAGCGTGTTGACGGTGTAAGGCCGCGTCGGATTGGTCGAGGACGGGATGACGTTGGGCAGGCCGCAGACCTTGATGATGTCGGGCGCATGGCCGCCTCCGGCGCCTTCGGTGTGAAAGGCGTGGATAGTGCGACCCTTGATCGCCGCCACAGTGTTCTCCACGAAACCCGATTCGTTCAGCGTGTCGGTGTGGATCATCACCTGCACGTCGTAGTTGTCGGCGACCGACAGGCAACAGTCGATCGCGGCAGGCGTCGTGCCCCAGTCCTCGTGCAATTTCAGAGAACAGGCGCCGGCGAGCACCATTTCCTCGAGCGCCGCCGGCCGCGAGGCATTGCCCTTGCCGGACAGGCCAATGTTCATCGGGAACGCGTCGAAGGACTGGATCATGCGCGCCAAGTGCCAGGGGCCGGGCGTGCAGGTGGTGGCCAAAGTGCCATGCGCCGGACCCGTGCCGCCGCCCAGCATCGTGGTGATACCGCTCATCAGCGCTTCCTCGATCTGCTGCGGGCAGATGAAATGGATGTGCGCGTCGAAGCCGCCGGCGGTCAGGATCTTGCCTTCGCCGGCGATGATCTCGGTGCCGGGACCGATGATGATGGTGACGCCATCCTGCGTGTCCGGGTTGCCGGCCTTGCCGATTGCGGCGATGCGGCCGTCCTTCAATCCGATATCGGCCTTGACGATGCCGGCCAAGGCATCGACGACCAGCGCGTTGGTGATGACGGTATCGACTGCGCCCTGCGCCCTCGCGACCTGGCTCTGGCCCATGCCGTCGCGGATGACCTTGCCGCCGCCGAACTTCACCTCCTCGCCATGGACGGTGAAATCCTTCTCGACCTCGATGAACAGCTCGGTGTCGGCGAGCCGCACCTTGTCGCCGACGGTCGGGCCATACATCTGCGCATAAGCGGCACGGGTTAATCTGGCCATCAGCGATTGCTCCCGAAAGTGAGGTTGCCGAAAATAAAGTTGCTCGAGTGCGGCGCGCACATTGTCGCCATCCAATGGTCACTGAATGACCCGCTCGGCGACACCTTCCGATCCCATTTGGCGGTTGAGGTGGCCGAGTCAGCCCAAAACGACCGTTTGCCAAACCGATGGAAGGAATATCCATGCGCAAGACGATACTTTTCGCGGCCGCTGCCAGCTTGGCGCTGGCGGGCGCCGCCAGCGCCCAGCAGCAGCCCACGCCTCAGCCCAGCCCAGCGCCGGCGACGCCGGCTCCCGCCACGCCTAAGGCCCCGACGATCGAGAGCGTCAACATCGTCGACATCACCGAACTGCCCAAGGACACACAAACGCAGGTCAACCAGATCGTGGCGCAACGCGGCGACGCCGGCCTGCAGACATTGCGCAAATCGATCGACGCGACGCCCAAGGTGAAGTCCGCGCTCGAAGCCAAGGGAATAAGCTCGGCGCAGGTGATCGCGGCCAGCCTGCAGCCCAATGGCGCGCTGACCCTGATCACCAAGAAGGCAAGCTGATCGGGACAGGCCGTCCGGGAGGCGCTGGCGAGCCGACTCCCGGCCTGCCGGCGCCAAGCGTGAGGGAACCTCCGCCCAACAAGAGTCGTTTCGCCTTTTTCGCCCCGCCGGAAGTTCAGTCAGGAGCGAGCGATGGCGGACACTGTGCGCACTAAAATCGCGATCCCTGCCAAGGCCGTAGCCGCGCTTCTGGTGGCCGCCGCCCCGCACGCGGCGTTCCCGGCGCAGCCTGTGGACGGCAAGCCGCCACTGGACAGCAACAAGCCGGGTGCGGCGATCGTCGATTCCGACATCCGGCAGGAAGAGGCGCTGTCGAAGACGGAGGCAGGCAAGGTCATCACCGCTATCGACCGCACGCGTGACAATATCGGCACGGTGCGCAAGACGACCAAGCTCGACACGGTCGACATCGTATTTCTGACGGACGCCGCGCGCAGCGAGGGCGGACCACCGCCGGTGATCGAAGACAAGGTTGAGCAGCATAAGGACGACGTCGCGGAGTTGCGGCAGGAGATTGAGGCGAACGCGCTGCTGTTCAACGCCATCGATTCGCGACGCCTGCTCGCGGAGGACGTGCTTGCCGTCGAATTCGACAACCCGGGCAAGATCGTCATCTATGCGGCCGCCAAGCCTCCGAAGTGATTTGAGCGCGCCGCCGGACCTCACAGCCTGCCCATCACCTTCTGCTGGAATCCATAGACCTCGCGCTTGCCGCCGAGCGGCACCAGCGTGACGTCGCGTTCCTGACCCGGCTCGAAGCGCATGGCAGTGCCGGCGGCAATGTCCAGACGCATGCCGCGAGCGCGTTCGCGGTCGAATTTCAGCGCTTCGTTGGTCTCGAAGAAATGGTAGTGGCTGCCGACCTGGATAGGTCGGTCGCCGCTGTTGGCGACCTTGAGCGTCACCGCCTGCAGGCCCTTGTTCAGCTCGATCTCGCCTTGTGCCGTAATGATTTCGCCCGGGATCATCGCGCCCTCACAACACGCCGAAAGCCAGGCCAACGCCGACCGCCGCGCAGGCAGCGCCGGCGGCGCGTATCAGACCGCGGAAGCGGAGCCCAAACCTGAGAGCGGCCGCGATACCGACGGCATGAAGAAGTGTCGTCGTAACGGCAAAGCCCGCCATATATTCGAGGCCTCCGGCATTTTCCGGCACTTCGGTGCCATGCGCATGGCCGTGGAACAGGGCGAACAGGCCGATGACGGCGACCCCCGCCGAAACCGGCAGGTCGACCGCCATTGCGACCAGCAGGCCGAGCGCGACGACGGAGGCGAGTATGCCCGGCTCGACGAAGGGTACCGGCACATGCAGCATGCCAAGCGCTGCGCCTGCCAGCATCACCGCGACGAAAGCGAGCGGCCAGACCCACGCAGCCTTGCCGCCCTTCAGCGCCGCCCATAGCCCGACGGCGATCATCACCGCCATATGGTCGAGGCCGGACAGCGGATGCGCAAAGCCGGCGGCAAAGGAAGAGGCCGTGCCGATGCCGACATGGGCGTAGGCCGGCATCGCGGCTGCCAGGAACAGGATGGCGGCAAGGGTGGTGCGTTTCGTCGAAGCGGAAATCATGTGTCTGCCCTCCATTCTTACAGAAACAATCAAGCGGCCTTGCGGGGACCGCAGCCCTCGGCCTTGAGCACGCGCCTGGTCGATGCCGGGTATGTCTCCAGCTTGGCCGCCGGCCGGATCGGCCGCGGCGAAAAATTGCCGCCGCAGTTCGGGCAGACGCCGCCAAGCACGTTTTCCGCACAGTCGGCGCAGAAGGTGCATTCGAAGGTGCAGATCAGCGCATTCGTCGCCTCCGGCGGCAGATCCTTGTCGCAGCATTCGCAATTGGGCCTCAGTTCCAGCATCGGTCCCTCCTTACCGGGTCGGCCCTCACCTGATCGGCTCGTGCACGGTCACCAGCTTGGTGCCGTCGGGAAACGTCGCCTCGACCTGGACGTCGTGGATCATCTCGGCAATGCCGTCCATGACCTGGGCGCGGGTGACGACATGGGCGCCGGCCTCCATCAACTCGGCCACCGGGCGGCCGTCGCGGGCGCCCTCGACGACGAAGTCGGTGATCAGCGCGATCGCCTCGGGATGGTTGAGCTTGACGCCGCGCTCCAGCCGCTTGCGCGCCACCATCGCCGCCATGGCGATCAGCAGCTTGTCCTTTTCACGCGGCGTCAGATTCATGCGACTTCCCAGTATTCAAGATCAAGCCATTCGAGGTCAGAGTGACCATAATTTGGGCAGGCCCGCCCGTCCGTTGAGCAGTTCGACGAGCGGCACCAACCGTTTGCGGAGCTGGTAGCCGTCGCCGGCGGCGAGCCTCGCAAGAAGCTTGCCAGATTGCCCGACGCTCCAGAAGCTGGCGCCGCCCCAGCCACCGATGGTTGGGTCGTCGATAATGGCGCGCGCCGGCTCCAGCAGGGTTTCCGCACACGGTGATACGAGAAGCAGCGTTGCGATTGCGCGCGCGCCGCCGGCGACCGCCGGGCGCCGGAGCCTGGCTGCGATGTCCGGTCCGATACGGAAATCCTCGGCATGGATCAGCCTGCTGTCCTGGTGGACCCGCCAGCGGTCGTGGAAATTGCCGAGGACTGTCCGTTCGCCCATCGCCACTCGACCGAACAATGTCGCCTCCAAAAGCAACGCCTCGGCATCCACGGCAAGCTTCACATCGAGCGTCCTGACAAAGGTCGCCCGATCGAAAACGATGGTTTCCTGCGGCAACCATGCGATCCGGCCGCCGGCGCCGACATCCAGGCTGACTGTCGTCTCGGCGCGATCGGATGCGGCGCGATAGATTTTCTCGCAGGCCTGGGTGGTGATGGAGGCCGAGGCGCCCTGACCGACCTCGATCTCCCAGCCAAGCCGGTCGCCGCCGGTCAAGCCGCCGGCCGTGTTGATCAGCACGGCCTCGAGCGGATCGCCTTGCACCGCCGGCATGCGAATCTTGGCCGATCCGTCCTGATAAAGACGCCGGAGCCGGGTCCGGCCGCCTGTTCTGCCGCAGAAAAGCCTGCCTCGCCCTGCAACACGTTGGGCGGCAGGCTGGGAGGCCAAGGTAGGGTCGATCATGTCCACGGCGCCAACGTTAAGCACTCCGGTGGCTTTGTCGATATATAGCTTGTTGCTTGACATCGTTTCGGTTTCTATAGAGGGAGCCACCTTGGAGCGGTCACGCGATGCCTGGAGAGGCAAGGGCCACGGCGTTCGCGAATCCGGGAATGAAGGGGCGCTGATCAGTTGGCGTCGGAAAACGACAGGGGAAGGAACCGAATGGCTGACCAGCTGACGACCGAAATCATCGAGAAGATCAAGGCTCATGCCGAGACTGGCGGCGAGGAAATCACCACCAGCACGGATCTCAACACGCTTGGCATTCATTCGCTGGAGCTCACCGAGATCATCTTCGACCTCGAGGAGAAGTACGGCATCGAGATCGAGATGAACACGGTCGACGCCTGGAGCAACCTCAAGAACGTCGGCGACATGGTCGAGGCGGTTCGCGAACTGATCGCGAAAAAAGCCTGATTGCATGCTGAAACGCGTCGTCATCACCGGCATTGGCGGGATATGCGGGCTCGGCAACGATGTGGCCGCGATCTGGGACGCAATGCGCGCCGGCCGCTCGGCAATCGGCCCGATCGACAATCCGTCGCTGCATGACCTGAAGGTCAAGGTCGGCTGCGAGATCAAGGAGTTGCCCGATCACGGCATCGACCGCAAGCAGGTGGTGTCGATGGACCGTTTCAGCCTCCTGGCGGTGATTGCCGCACGGGAAGCGATGCGGCAGTCCGGACTGGTCGCCCATGCCGACAACACCTACAGGATGGGCGCCGTCGTCGGCATCGGCGTCGCCGGCTTCGAAACGATCGAGGAAAACTACCGCGCGATCCTGATCGAGGGGCGCAACCGCGCCGCCATCTTCACCGTGCCGAAGGTGATGCCGGGTGCGGCCGCCGGCCAGGTGAGCATGAATCTAGGCCTGCGCGGGCCGGTATTCGGGGTCACCTCCGCCTGCTCCTCGGCCAATCATGCCATTGCCAGCGCCGTCGACCAGATCCGGCTCGGCCGCGCCGACGTCATGGTCGCCGGCGGCACCGAAGCGCCGCTGGTATGGGGCGTGCTCAAGGGCTGGGAAGCGCTGAGGGTGCTTTCGCCCGATACCTGCAGGCCGTTCTCGGCCGATCGCCAGGGCCTGTCGCTCGGCGAAGGCGCCGGCATGGCGGTGCTGGAGAGCTACGATCACGCCGTGGCGCGCGGCGCCACCATCCTTGCCGAGATCGCCGGCGTGGGCCTCTCGGCCGACGCCTCCGACATCGTCGCGCCGACGATCGAGGGCCCGGAAGCGGCGATGCGCTTCTGCCTGGTGGATGCCGGGCTCAATCCCGAGGATGTCGACTATCTCAACGCGCATGGCACCGGCACCAAGGCCAACGACCAGATCGAGACGGCGGCGATCAAGCGCGTCTTCGGCGAGCATGCGCGTGCACTCTCGGTGTCCTCGACCAAGTCGATGCACGCGCATTGCCTCGGCGCGTCGGGCGGGCTGGAGCTGATCGCCTGCGTCATGGCGATCCGCAATGGCATCGTGCCGCCGACGGCGAATTTCCGTGAGCCCGACCCCGAATGCGATCTCGACGTGACGCCTAATGTGGCGCGCGAACGCAAGGTGCGCGTAGCCCTCAGCAACAGTTTTGCCTTCGGCGGCACCAATGCGGTGCTGGGCTTCAAGGCGATCTGATACAACCGCCAGCCATCCGCCGAACGCGTTTCCATCCTCGGGGAATTGGCTGGTTGACTGTCCGTGCACGGTAAGCCGCTCACCGGCATATTGATCCCGAGGGGTCAGGGTCCTAATTCTTGCCCACCCGCCACGCACGCCATTCGGCGCCAATCCGCACCCGGAGCCTCCCGATGACCGACCTGTCCGCCTTTCCCATCACCAAGCGCTGGCCGGCCAAAAAACCAGACCTCCTGCAGCTCTACTCCTCCACGACGCCCAACGGGGTGAAGATCTCGATCGCACTGGAGGAGATCGGCCTGCCCTACGAGCCGCACTATGTCGACATCGGCAAGAATGAGAGCTGGACCCCGGAATTCCTGTCGCTCAACCCGAACGGCAAGATACCGGCGATCATCGACCCGAACGGGCCCGACGGAAAGCCGATCGGGCTGTTCGAATCCGGCGCTATCCTGCTCTATCTCAGCGACAAGACCGGCAAGCTCATCCCGGCCGATCCCATCCGCCGCTACGAGACGATCCAGTGGGTGTTCTTCCAGATGGCCGCGATCGGCCCGATCTTCGGGCAGGTCGGCTTCTTCAACAAGTTCGCCGGGCGCGAGATCGCCGACAAGCGGCCGCTGGAACGCTATCGCGACGAGTCGCGGCGGCTGATCGGCGTTTTGGAAACGCGGCTCAAGGGCCGGCAATGGATCATGGATGACGAATACACCATCGCCGATGTCTCGATGCTTGGCTGGGTGCGCAACCTGATCGGCTTCTACGAAGCGCGCGACCTCGTCGGCTTCGACGATTTTCCGACCGTCGCGGCATGGCTGGAGCGAGGCCTTGCACGGCCGGCCGTGCAGAGGGGCTTGACCATCCCGGCAAGGGGTTGAGGCGCAGGCCCCCTACTTCGTTTTGGCTTTTGCGCCGCCTCGGCCGAGTACCGATGCGGCAAGCCGGGCGGTGGCTACCACCGCGCCGGTCGCAACGCTTGCGACGGTGCGGATGGGACCTGGCTTCTTCGCCGCGGGCTTATGCGGTTTCGCGGCGGTCTTGTGCGCCGCGCCGGGCACCACTTTCTTGGGCGCGGCCTTGCCGAATGCCGGCTTGGCGTCCTTGGTGCGCTCGGCCATCGCTTCGGCGGCGCCGGCCTTCGATTGCGCTGTCCTGGATTGATTGGCCCTGCTTCTCGCGGGCGCGGGTTTTCTGGTCTTGGTTGCCATCAGACGGCTCCGTTTTTTTGCGCAATTCCGGACGGAAAACCGCTGCGCACTTTTCCTGGAATTGCTTCAGCGCCGGACAATCGGGATATCGGCCATAACGACCTGTAAGTCTTAAGGTTCCCGTCCAAAAATAGTGAAAATTGAGCGGGTTAACCAATCACCAGATCGGCCTGCCGGCGATGCGCCAGCACGCGCTCGATGTTCGGCATGTCATTGGAGGCGATCCAGGCGCGCGCGTCCTCGTCGGACTTGCCATGGCCGCGCCAGCGCTCCATCAAGCGGCGCTCGAGCTCGCCCCGCGGCACGTCGACGAAGATGGTGAAATCGAACAACGGCGCAAGCCGCGACCACGGCTCCTCGTCGAGCAGAAGATAATTGCCCTCGACCAGGATGAACTTGGTGTCCGCGGAAACGATCTCGGCCGCCGCGCGCGACAATTCCAAGCTGCGGTCGAAGACCGG
Source organism: Mesorhizobium sp. (assembly GCA_004020545.1). GTDB lineage: Bacteria > Pseudomonadota > Alphaproteobacteria > Rhizobiales > Rhizobiaceae > Mesorhizobium. The sequence goes on from SAQE01000054.1 coordinate 14,094, forward strand.
AATGGCAATGTCCGGCTCGCCGGAGCGGATGCGCTTCAAAAGCGTCTCGAAACCGGCAAAGTCGAAGGTTTCCGGCGCGCCTTTTCGCGCGCGCAGGCCGCGCCGGTTAAGCACGATGTCGTCATAATGGAAGCCGTCCATCGGCACGACTTCCGACGTGCCCTCCGGCAGCAGTTCATGCAGCCTGCCCGATATGGTTGATTTGCCGGCTCCCGGCGGGCCGGCAATGGCGACGACGAAACGCTTGGCCTTGCCGGCGCGCTTGAAGATGGCGGCAGTGATATGGGCCAGGTCAGACATCAGCGCCTCTCCGCTAGCGATTCCGGCCGCATCTTGGCGGCTGTTGGCGGAAATTTCAAACGTGGTTCCTTGATGCCGAAGTTTCGACTGATCGTTTGGCAGTCTCCCGCCCCCGAGATTAGCCGAGACGCCTAGCCCTTCGTCATCCACGGGCGGAGCAAAGCGTAGCGACGCAGCGCAGACCCGAGGATCCATTCCGTGACGCCCGAGCGCTGCCGCGGTTCAGAATTCTGCGCCGTTGCGTTCTTTGGGGAATGTCACGGCATGGATTCCAGGGTCTTCGCGACGGAGCTTCGCTCCTGCTTCGCCCTGGAATGACGAACTTACGGGCCTAGGCCGGAACGGAACGGCCGATGCGCAGGAACTCGCCGTCGAACGGTATCTCCCTCGCCGGGCCATTCGGGGCAAGGATGCACAGTCGATCGGTCGCCGATTCGAGGCTGGCTGGCGGCTCGGCATCGGCGAGCGGAACCGCGCCGATGACGTGGCGGAACGAGACGCTGCGCCCTTCCGTGAGGGCGAAGGCGGTCGCCACGCCTTCGTGCTTCAGCCAGTTGTCGCCGAGCGAGGCGGCATGGCCGACCGCCGCGCGCCCGTCCTCGATGCCGAGCACGCCGACATGGCGGCCGCTCCAGGGCGCGTAGTCGCGGCCGCCATTGCTGAACCAAAGCATCGTGACCGGCAGCTCGGCCGGGTTCTTCAGCACCAGCACCAGATCCTGCTCGGCGCGCCGCGCCAGCGCCGTCCAGCCCGGACCACCATGATCGGCCTCGACCAGGGTGATGAAATCCTCGCGGCGGTCCCCCATGCGATAGTCCGTGAGGTCGGCGGTGCCGCCGGCCGCGACCGGGAATTTGGTCAGATCAGTGGCGCGGGCGGGATAGGCCAGGCGAAACCGGCCGCGCGCCGGATCGGGCTCGAGCGGAGTCGCTGGCGTCACCGCCAGGCGCTTCGGCGAGAAGGCGAGCCTGCCGCCGTCCCGCATCGCCGTCATCGGATGATGGGCGACGGAAATCGCGCCGGAGCCGCCGGAAAAGACGTGCTCCTGATAGAGGAAGGGATGGCTGTCGCGCAGGATAAAAATCTTGTCGACGGCGGCGCCCATGACCTTGCGGCGCAGCCGGAAGACGGCGCGCCAGCCGCCGGCAATGGCGCTGTTTTCGACGACATCCCATTCGCTGTTCGCCGTCCAGCCATGCAGGGGGGCGGCCTCGACATCGCTGGTGGAAAACGGCGCGCAGAGGAAATCGCCCGACAGACGCACCGTGCCCTCGGGGAGATTTTGCGGCAGCGTCTCGCGCGGCGAGCCGACCCAGGGCGCGCGGTGCAGCGGTTTCAACCGGCGGCCATCGGCCTCGACCTCCATCGCGGCGATGTGGCCGACGGCGAGGTCGAGCGAGACCGAGATGCCCTTTGCGTTGATCGTGACCGTGTCCATCGCTCTATCCCGAATCTTTTGCAGGGCAGGCAGCAAAGCCTGACCGATGGTGAGCGCGCAAGCGGGACGGCAGGCATTTTACGTCAGGACGTCGCGCCCTATGAAATCCCCTGTCTTGTCTTGGATTTTCTACGACTTAGCTTCGCTAAGATCGTGAAATCCTTTCTCCCCCACAAGGGACAGGGCAATCGCATATGGCGCTCCCCCTCTCCGTCTCGGCTTCGCCGAGCCACCTCTCCCCCACGTTGTGGGGGCGAGGAACCCAAGCTTTTCAAGGCCGCGGCGTCAGCGGTTAGCGTTTCCTCGCCCCCGCCAGAGGCGGGGGGGAGAGGTGGCCGCGTAGCGGTCGGAGAGGGGGCCAGCGCTGCCATATGCGATTGCCCTGCCTCCCTTGAGGGGAGATAGCGATTTCAACATCTTAGCGAAGCTAAGTGTTAGAAATCGCAAGAGAGGGGAACAGCGCCACGGCGGACCATTCGCCCCCCTACTGCCGTTTGTACTCCCGCACCGGCGACTTCGTCCCATCCGTGTAAGTCACCTGCACCGCCATCGATTTCACGTCGTCCTTGACCTTGAAATAGGGCTGGTAGTCGGCGGGGATAGCATAGGGGTCCTTGGCGTCGCAGGGCGGCATCTTGATCTCCTTGTCGAGCGCGGTGCCGTTCAGGCTGTAGCGCACCTCCTTGATGGCGCAGCGGAAGGACAGCATCTGGGTGAAATAGACCAGGCCGTGGTTGCCGCTGGCGTCGAAGGCGATCCACGAAGTCCAGAACTGGTCGAGGATCTGTTTGTTGCCCTGCTGGAGCGCTGAATCCGGGTCGAAGCGGATGTCGAACGGGCCGGTCTCGCGGCCCCTGATGTCGAGATATTTTATGGCGATCGTAGTAGCCGCGGTGCTGTCGGGCAGCTCGAAGCTTGGGTTGGGCATCGGCTTGCCCGTGCGCTGGTCGTTCAACGCCATCAAGCCGGTGTCGGTGAACGGGCCGCTGTCGCCGAGCCGCCATGAAATCGCGGTCGCCGGTTCGGGGAGCGAGATCGTTATCGACCAGCCGGCATTGGAGCGTGTCGGCGTCAGCGTCGGCACGAAGCGGGACGGGTCGAGCACGTCGCCGAGCGCGGTGAGCCGGCTATGGCCGCGGTCGAGCCAGTCGGCCAGTTGCGTCTGGTCGACGAAATATTTGAGCAGGCCGCCATCCTTTTCGTAGGAAACGAACTTGGTCAGCGCCTGGGCTTCGCTGCGCTTGTCGGCCAGCGTCTGGCTGCCGAGACGATCCTCGGAAAATTCCTGGGCGAGGAGAAAGTAAGCCGGCGCGTAATCGGGATTGGCCGATATGAAGGCGTTGAGCTTGTCGAGCCGTTGGGCATCGTCGAACTGCAAGAGATGGACGAGCTTGATCGCCGGCGCCTTGGCCTTTTCGGCAAGCTGGCCGAACACTTCGCGCGCGCCGGCCTTGCCGTCCTGGACTCTCAGCAGCGTGGCGAAGCGCGTGTAAGGATCGATGGCGTCGACATCGAAGCCGGCAAAGGCGAGATAGGAGCGGCGGGCGTTGAGCATATCGCCGGCCAGCTCGTAGACGCGGGCGTTGTGGTAGAACTCGTCCGGACGCTTGGGATCGGCGATCGCTCCGCCCTGCGCCGCCAATTGGGCAAAGCCCTTGGCGATCGTGTCGATCGAGGCGGCGATCTGCTCGGTCGTCGCCTGCAGCTTTTCGGCCTGGGCCTGCTGCTGTTTTTGGCCGGCGGCTAAAGTGTCGGTCGTCTGCTTCACCGCCTCGACCGTCTTCTGGGTCTCGGCGCCCTGCGCGGTCTGCTGCTTCTGCGTCTCGGCAATCTGGTCGGTCTTCTGCGCCACCGTGTCGGTGGATTTCTTGACCTCTTCGACGGTCTTCTGCGTCTGTGTGACCGTCTTTTCGATCTTCGCCACCTTTTCCGAGACGATGCCCAGCGACTGCTGCAGCTCGGCCACCGCCGGCACCAGGGCGGCGATCACGCCGTTCTGCGAATTGGTTTCCTGCTGGACGCCATAGACGCCGCCGGCGATCGCCGCCGCGCTGGTGGCGAAGATCAGCGCCGGCATGGCCCTGGCCGCCAGCACCAGGCGCAGCACCATGGCGACGGCGATGATCGCCGCAGCGATCGCCGCGACCAGCGCGATATAGGCGGCAAAAGGCCCGAGCGGGTTGAGCACGTCGGATACCGCGCCGCTGAGGAAAGCGACGCTGCCCGCCCATTTGCCGGTGCGGCTCAACGATGACCGCAGCAGCGAGGTCGTACCCGTGGCGATTTCCGACATGCCATTCCCCCCAAATCCAAGCCGTAGCATCATAGCGGCAAGGGGGTGGGGAAGGCAAAGCGGGGTGAGGCTGCAACGCTGGCGATTAGCGAAAGCCAGGCAGCATCCGATCTCCCCCTTGCGGGGGAGATGTCCGGCAGGACAGAGGGGGGTGTGAAGGATCGCAGCTCTGCAGAAGCGATGTTCAACCAAGGCTGCGACTAAGGACATGGCGGTCACCCCGGCGGGACAGCACCCCCCTCTGCTCTGCCGGGCATCTCCCCCGCAAGGGGGGAGATTGGCAGCGTCGCCGGCAGCGCGAACCTCCGAAACCTGGGCAAATGCCTTGAAATCGCCGTCAACCAGTTGGACGCGGCCGGCGCGGTACGTTAGCTTCGCCGCATCTCAGCAACAGTTTTAGAACACGTCTTGTCCCGTCCCCTGCCTCTCCTCCAGAAACTGATCGTCGCGCTTTCCTTTTTGATGCTGCTCGCCGGCTGCACCACCGCCGCGCCGCCGGAAAGCGTGCTCGCCGTCCCGGCGGCGCCGCAGAAATACGCGGCGATCGTGGTCGATGCCTCGACCGGCAAGACTTTGTTCGAGGTCAACTCGACGGCGCAGCGCTATCCGGCCTCGCTCACCAAGATGATGACGCTCTACATGCTCTTCGAGGCGATGCAGAGCGGCCGGGTGAGCAAGGAAACGCAGATCCCGGTCTCCGACCACGCCGCCTCGCAGCCGCCGACGAAGCTGCGCTTCCGGCGCGGCGAGACGATCGACGTCGATTCCGCCATCCGCGCCATGGTGGTGAAATCGGCCAACGACGTGGCGGTGGCGGTGGGCGAATATCTGGGCGGCGGCAGCGAGGACCAGTTCGCGGCGATGATGACCGCCAAGGCCCGCCAGCTCGGCATGGCGAGCACCAGTTTCCGCAACGCCTGCGGCCTGCCCGACGACGGCCAGGTGACCACGGCGCGCGACATGGCGGTGCTGGGGATCGCGCTCGAGCAGCGCTTCCCGCAGCATTTCCACTATTTCTCCGAAAGCGACTTCATGTTCCGCGGCAGGCTGGTGCGCGGCCACAACGACATGCTGGGGCGGGTGCGCGGCGTCGACGGCATCAAGACCGGCTATATCCGCGCCTCCGGCTACAACATCGTCACCTCCTACAACGCCGACGGCAGGCATCTGATCGCGGTGGTGATGGGCGCCCAAAGCGCGCGCCAGCGCAACGACCATGTCGAGGCGCTGATCCAGCGCAGCCTGGGGCCGATGACCGCCGCCGCGAGCCAGCCCAAGCTGATGTATGCCGGGCAGCAGCCGGCCGGTTCGGCGCTGCCCGGGTTGCCGCCATCGGACTCGGCGCTGCCTGGGTTGCCGGCGTCCGATTTGCCGGCGCAGTAGGTGGACTGACCTTGGGGCGTTGCGGCGGCGGAGAAGCCTTCACGCGTCGGCGGGACAGCACCCCCCTCTGTCCTGCCGGCCATCTCCCCCTCAAGGGGGGAGATTGGCAGCTTCGGCGCCGCGCTTCATCCTGCAACGTTGGCGATTGGCGAAAGCCAGCGTGACGGCCAATCTCCCCCCAAGAGGGGGAGATGTCCGGCAGGACAGAGGGGGGCGCGAAGGATCGCTACCCGAATGGTTATCTAACCACCAGCACCGGGATCTCGGTCAGCGACACCACTTCCGCCGTCTGGCTGCCAAGCACCAGCCGGCCGAGGCCGCGTCGGCCGTGCGAAGCCATGACGATGAGGTCGCAGCTTTCCGCGCCGGCCGTATCGAGGATCGCCTCGGCGGGCGTCTTGTTCTCGATATGCAAAACCTTCGCGCTCACGCCGAGCGCGTCGGCATCGGTCTTGCACTTCTCCAGCACCTCGCGGGCATATTTGCGCGCGCTTTCCTCATAGTAGACCAACTCGTCTCCGACCACATATCCGGCCATGGCGCCGCCCCAGGCGAGCGCCGGGAACGGTTCCGTGACGTGGACGAAGGTGACCGTGGCGCCGAGGCCCTTGGCCAGCTCCAGGCCGTGGGTGACGCCCTTGCCGGCGAGCTCCGAGCCGTCGGTGGCAATCAGGATATGCTTATACATGGTGGGCTATTCCTCTTCTTGCGGGCGACGCGCGCGCCCTGGTGGCGGGGTCAAGCGCTTGTGCGCGACCGGGCCTGAATTGGATATAGTTTGCCGGCCGGGCCGGCCACAGAGCTCGGATAAGGCCACCCGGCAGCGACCATGGCGCCAGGGTAGACAATCGCCCACGGCGCTCCCCCGCTCCGTCTCGGCTTCGCCGAGCCACCTCTCCCCCATTTCATGGGGGCGAGGAAACGCCAATCGCGAAGGCCGCGACCTTCGCAAGCCTGGTTTCCTCGCCCCCGCGAGAGCGGGGGAGAGGTGGATCGGCGCGCAGCGCCGAGACGGAGCGGGGGCTGCGCTGCCCTGTGCGATTGCACGTGGCGGCTGGCGAAGAGGCATCACAAGAACTTGTTCGGTCACACCAGCTTCACAGTCACCATGGATATGCCGCGCCGGCTTGGCGTATCGTATCGGAAAGCCCCGCGAACAGGAGCACTGAGCATGGCCGGCGATCCCAAGGCGCAGAAGATAACAGACGACGAGAACGACTCGGGCGGCGAATATCTCGAGGCGGCCACCGTGCCGGAGGACGCGCAGGACGCGGCCGACGAGATCCTCGAAGCGCCGGAAGTGCCGGATTCGGAGCCCGCCCCGCCCGGTGCGGCGCGGGCCAAGCCGAAGAAAAAACCGTCGGCGATCAGCGGCCGCAAGTTCCGCAAGCGCGACCTGGTGCGCATCGACGATCTGAGGCCGAGCCTCGCCGACCGCATCCGCGCCGACCATCCGGACCTGCCGCGCGGCGCCCGCGTCAGCCGCGCCGAGCTTGCCCGCTATCGCATGCGCTACATGGAGGAATTGCTGCAGCAGGAGCACGGCGAATTCTCCGAGCTCGACCGCCAGGTGGTGGAATCGATCGCCAGGCAGGACACGATCTCGGAAAACTCGGAAGAGGAGTTCGAGGAGCACCGCTCCTTCGCCGACCGCGTCTCCGACAATATGGCCGAGTTCGGCGGAAGCTGGTGGTTCCTGATCTCCTTCGCGGCCGTGCTTCTGATCTGGATCGGCCTCAACCTCGCCGAGGGCACGACAGGCGCCTTCGACCCCTACCCGTTCATCCTGCTCAACCTGATGCTCTCCTGCATCGCCGCCATCCAGGCGCCGGTGATCATGATGAGCCAGAAGCGGCAGGAAGCGAAGGACCGGCTGCGCTCCTTCAACGATTACCGGGTGAACCTGAAGGCCGAGCTGGAGGTGCGGCACCTGCACGAAAAGCTCGACTACCTCATCTCGCGCCAATGGCAGCGCCTGGCCGAAATGCAGCAGATGCAGCTTGATGCCATGCACGAGCTGACCGCGAAGAAGCAGAAGCGGGCGGCAAGGGGGGTGAGACGGAGGGCGGCGAAGGTGCAGGCGGAGGGGTGAGGGCCAGGAGCTTGGGTTCCTCGCCCCCACAAAGTGGGGGAGAGGTGGCTCGGCGAAGCCGAGACGGAGAGGGGGAGCGCCATGTCCGATAGCCTATCGGTCAGACAATCAACCATCACAGGCCGCCGTCAGCCCAATTGGCCGTTGAAGCCCGGAGCGGCTTCCGCTAAGAAGCCGTGGCTGGCCGGCTCACCGGCCGCTTCGTTTTCCGGTTTCCCGGGAAGCACCCGTAGCTCAGCTGGATAGAGCGCTGCCCTCCGAAGGCAGAGGTCACAAGTTCGAATCTTGTCGGGTGCGCCAGATTTGTCGCTTAGTCGCCCGGCACTATGCCTCGACCTGTCCGTTATCGCGGTTAAATCCTCCGGGTTGGGTAGTCCAAAATTTCAACGTCACATGAGATAGGGTGTCGCGTGCGGCCACCATCCGCTGGTGCCAGTCGTTCTCCTTGTCGAGGAGGATTGCACATTCGGCTGCATCTTTCCCTAATAGAACCTGGTTGCTCAGCCGCGAGAAATACCAAGTAGTTGCCGCAGCGTAGAAAATAGTGCGATGCGAATGCGTTGTTGCGCGCCCAAATATGGCAGGCGCAAATATCTCTCTATCCCCGAGCCCAGGGCTCAAGCTTGTCAGCGCGGCAGCTAGGTAGGACAGATGCGATGACTGTGAGAGTATCTCGTATTCTTGGCGACGCCAGCTTGTCAGTCTGTCAACCGTCTCGTTGTCTAGACCGATCTTCCTTTCAATAGAAATGACCTTTTCGTGCAGCCTCTTCGGTGAGACCACAGAGTGCCAGAAATCTTTGATCTGAGCATCTGTCTCAGCGGCGATGTAAGCTTGACCCAGTGGACGGTCGTGCAGCACTGCAACGCAGAGAAGCAGCGTTTCGACGTATGTCCGTAAAAGAGCCCTAGCCGACGTATCCAATCCCGAGATCACAATGGACCGGATCGACACGCCGAATGACACTGCCGAACCCAACAGCGCCCACGCAGCGCGCACATTTTCATTTGATGGGCCGAACCCCTCCGCGGAGCTAAGCGCCACGTGTACATACGATAGAAATTCTAGACCAAATTCGAAAATCGCAAGGTGCGGCTGAAGAGCAGTGCTCGTTTCGGCTCGTGCCTCGGTCTCCGCTTCTAACAAAAGTTCCCTAAACCTATGTCGAGGGGGCGGATCACGGCGCATATCGCTGTAGACCGCGCGCCAGCGTTCTTCAATTTCATCATGGATGTTCATTTCTTGGATTGGTTTGCTCACACCAGCGTCTCCAGTATCGCCGCCGCCAGCCGCTCCACGCCGTCCCGCGTCTGCTCGGCATCGCACGCCGCGTAGCCCAGCACCAGCCCCTGGGTCGCTGCCGTGTTCTGGAAATATTTCGACAGTGGCGAGACGTTGATCGCCCTCTTCGCGGCGGCCTGGCTGACCTTGATGTCGTCTATGCCTTCCTTCAGATAGCCCACACCATGGACGCCAGCTTCGGTAGGGACTGCGTAATCTCATCGCGCAGGCGCTCGAAGATAATCTCGCGGAAAAGCTGGTGGCACTGGCTTGGGCGCTTCGGGCACCGTCCTCGTCGCGTCCCCTTGACTCCATCATCAGTCCACACTAATCATAAGTCATGACTGTTGATAGCGCCCAGCTCGCGGCCCTTGGCGACACCACCCGCAGGCGGATTTTCGAGCTGATCGCGGAGCGGCCGCGGTCGGTGGCGGAGATCACGCGGCAGGTCGCCGTGTCGCAGTCGGCGGTGTCGCAGCATCTGAAGGTGCTCAAAGATTCGCGGCTGGTGCGCGCGGAGCCGAAGGGCGCCAGCAACGTCTACCACATCGACCCGCACGGGCTTGGCCAGATGCGCGCTTGGCTCGACCGGTTCTGGAGCAAGACACTCGCGGCCTACAAGCTGGCCGTCGAGACCCCACCGGAGGATTGACCATGAATACAAGTGTCCCAATCGCGTCCGTGAAACAGTCCGTCGTGGTCGAGGCGCCGATCGAGCGCGCCTTCAAGGTTTTCACCGAAGGCTTCGGCAGTTTCAAACCGGCCGAGCACAATCTGCTGCCGGTCAAGATCGCCGAGACGGTGTTCGAGCCCCGCGTCGGCGGCCATGTCTATGACCGCGGCGTCGACGGCAGCGAGTGCCGCTGGGCGCGGGTGCTGGCCTATGAGCCGCCAACCCATGTGCTGCTCAGTTGGGACATCAGCCCGCAATGGCGCATCGAGACCGACCTGGCCAAGACCAGCGAATGGGAAGTGCGCTTCACCGCCGAGACGGCAGGACGCACCCGCGTCGAGATCGAGCACCGAAATCTCGAGCGCCATGGCGAAGGCTGGGAAGGCGTGCGCGACGGTGTCAGCGGGGATCAGGGCTGGCCGCTGTATCTGCAGCGGTATGCCGAGGTGGTGGCGCGGGGGGCTTGAGGGGCGGACAGCGCGCAATCGCATAGGGGCGCTCCCCCGCTCCGTCTCGGCTTCGCCGAGCCACCTCTCCCCCGCATTCGTGGGGGCGAGGAACCCACGCTTTCCGAGGGCGTGACCTTGGCGGTTAGCGTTTCCTCGCCCCCATGAAATGGGGAAGAGGTGGCCGCGCAGCGGCCGGAGCGGGGGCTGGCGCTGCCCCAGGCGATTGGCCGCCAACGTGGCCGTCGCTCACCCCAGCGTCTCGCGTATCGCCGCCGCCAGCCGCTCCACCCCGTCCCGCGTCCGCGCCGCATCGCACGCCGCGTAGCCCAGCACCAGCCCTTGCGTGGCCGCCGTGTTCTGGAAATATTTCGACAGCGGCGAGACGTTGATCGCCCTCCTCGCGGCGGCCTGGCTGACCTTGATGTCGTCGATGCCTTCCCTCAGATAGCCCACCACCTGGATGCCGGCTTCGGTGGGGGAGAGCGTGATCTCGTCGCGCAGGCGCTCGGTCACGATCTCGCGGAAAAGCTGGCGGCGCTGGGCGTAGATGCGGCGCATGCGCTTCAGGTGCCGGCTCATATGGCCTTCGGTGATGAAGTCGGCCAAGGCGGCCTGCAGCAGGAGGGGCGCGAACTGGCCGGTGGTGGAGAGCGCGTTGGCGATGCGGCCCGCCATGTCGGGCGGCAGCACCATGAAGCCGATGCGCAGCGCCGGGAACAAAAGCTTGGCGAAGGTGCCGACATAGATGACGCGGCCGGAGCGGTCCATGCTCTGGATCGCCGGCACTGGCCTCCCTTGAAAGCGGTATTCGCCGTCGAAATCGTCCTCGATCACCCAAGCGTTGGCGGTCTCGGCGATGTCGAGCAGGCGCAGCCGCTCCTCCATGCGCATGGTGATGCCGAGCGGATGCTGGCAGGCCGGCGTCACATAGATGAGGCGCGGCGAAGGGTCCGGCGCGTCCAGACCGTGATGGCGTTTCGTTGAATCGCCATCACGGTCCAGCTCTTTGTTGGAGCATGATCTTTCTCCGAAAACCGGTTCCCACTTTTTGCCTTCGCTGACCTTCGGTTCGGGATCATGCCCTAGGCGCCAGCCGCGCTCCTGGTCGACCGGGATGGGCAGGATTTTTGCGCCGGCCACGGTGAAGGCGGCCTTGGCGCCGTAATAGCCGGGCTCCTCCATCCATACCGTGTCGCCGGGGTCGAGCAGCAGGCGGGCGAGAAGATCAAAGGCGGCCTGCGCGCCGGTGGTGATGACGATCTGCTCCGGCCGGCAGCGCACGCCGCGCGCGGAGAACAGATAGCCGGCGATCGCCTCTTTCAGCGCCGGATGGCCGGTCACCTCATAGGTGCCGAACAGGGTTTCGCCATGGCTGGCGCGGCGCGCCACCAGCCGGCCCCAGACGCCGAAGGGGAAGCTCGCATGATCCGGCATGCCGGGATGGAAGGCAAAGCGCCCCGGCGTGCCGTGGTGGCAGGGCTGGCTGAGTAATTCCTCGCCGCGCCGCGAGGGCGAACGCAGCGGCACCGGCGGCGCTTCGGCGAGCGCCTCGCGCGGGCCGTCCGGCAGGTCGACGATCACCGGGCGCGCGCCTCGGCGGTTGGCGAGGTAGCCTTCGGTGACGAGCTGGTCATAGGCCGAGATGATGGTGTTGCGGCCAAGGCCGAGCTCGGTGGCCAAAGCGCGCGTCGAGGGCAGTTCAGAGCCCGGCGCCAGCGTGCGGTTGCGGATGATGGCGACGAGGCCGTGATAGAGCTGGCGGGAGAGGTGCTCGGGGCTCGAGCGGTTGACGGCCAGCATGTCGAGGGGGAAGGCCTGGGGTTTGGGGTGGAGTCGCATGGCTGTCACCTCCTATGACTGGACGGCAGTTGCCGATGAAGCAGCCGCGCCCTTGACCGTTCGGGAGAGCGAAATCGCAGAGGGCGCTCCCCCGCTCCGTCTCGGCTTCGCCGAGCCACCTCTCCCCCACATTCGTGGGGGCGAGGAAACTTGGCTTTGCGGGCCGAGTTCCCGCCCACCCCCGCGCCGACGATGGACGCTTAGGTCGGGCAACGAACCTCATCTCTTCCATATGCCACGCCCCTCCATGGCTTTTCCCCCATCCTGCCACAGCCGCCAGCGTTCTCAAACTGGTTCCTTCATTTTCCGCAAAACTGGCCCTCGCGAGGGAGACAGATCGGCGTAGACTTCTGCTCACAGACGTTGGGGCAAGACGTCGAGGCCGACACTGGGAGGACGTCTGGCCAGGCAAAAACGGCAGGGGCCATGCAATCGCCCCGCCGCAGCGCACGCAGCCATTTTCCTCCCGAAACAATCACCCCGCAGCCTACCGGCCGCGGGCGGAAAGCGAGCAATGACGACAGTTCGACTTGGCATCAACCCGATCACCTGGACCAATGACGACGTGCCGGAACTGGGCGGCGACACGCCGCTGGAGACCTGCCTCAGCGAAACCGCACAGGCGGGCTATGCGGGAACCGAGCTCGGCGGCAAGTTCCCGCGCGACAGCCGCACGCTGGGTGCCATCCTCGACCGCTACGGGCTGGCGCTGGTCTCCGGCTGGTATGACGGCCGCATCTGCGAGAAGGAGGTGGAGGAAGAGTTCGAAGCGATCCGCCCGCATCTGACGCTGCTCAAGGAGCTCGGCGCGAGCCATGTCGTCTATGCCGACACCTCGCGCGGCCGCCACGGCGCGATCCATGATCCGATCTCGCAGCGGCCGAAGCTTTCGGCCGAGGAGTGGAAGCCCTACGGCGAAAAGATCACACGGCTGGCCGAACGTTTTGCTGATTTCGGCGTCGGCATGGCCTTTCATCATCACATGGGCACGATCGTCGAGACCGACGAAGAGATCGACATGCTGATGAAGGTGACGGGCAAGGCGGTCGGGCTGCTCTACGACACCGGCCACTGCGCCTTCTCCGGCGGCGACCCGGAGCAGCTCTTGCGCCGGCATGTCGGCCGCGTCGTCCATGTCCACTGCAAGGACGTGCGCCCGGCGGTGCTGAAGAAGGCGCGCGAGGCCGACATGAGCTTCATGGGCGCGGTGATGGAAGGCATCTTCACGGTGCCGGGCGACGGCGCGATCGACTATGCGAGCCTGCTGAAAATCCTCGCCGACAACGGCTATTCCGGCTGGCTGGTGGTGGAGGCCGAGCAGGACCCGGCCAAGGCGCATCCGCTGACCTATGCTACAATGGGTTATCGCAATCTGCGCGACCTCGCCCGCGAGGCCGGCTTCACGGTCGACGAGCGGAAGGGCTTGGCGTCAAGCGGGGAGCGGCGGGGAGGGCGATGAGCTCGGTCCTGTTCAAAAGCGTGGTCAAGAATTTCGGCGCGCTCAACGTGCTGCGATCGCTCGACCTCGCCGTGCCGGACCACAAGTTCCTCGCCCTGCTCGGCCCGTCGGGCTGCGGCAAGACGACGGCGCTGCGCATCCTGGCGGGGCTGGACATGCCGACCGCCGGCAAGGTCTTCATCGGCGAGCGCGACGTCACCCGGCTGCAGCCGCGCGACCGCGACATCGCCATGGTCTTCCAGAGCTACGCGCTCTATCCGCAGATGACGGTCGCCGAAAACATCGGCTATCCGCTCTGGATCCGCGACACGCCGGAAGCCGAGCGAAAGGCCAAGATCGGCGAGGTCGCCGCCATCCTCGAAATCGGCCATCTGCTCGACCGTCGGCCGCGCCAGCTCTCCGGCGGGCAGCGCCAGCGTGTGGCGCTGGCGCGGGCGATCGTCAGGGATCCGGCGGCCTTCCTGATGGACGAGCCGCTGTCCAATCTCGACGCGCGGCTGCGCCTCACCATGCGCGGCGAGATCAAGCGGCTCTGCCAGCGCCTCAGCGCCACCACAATCTACGTCACCCACGACCAGGTCGAGGCCTTGACGATGGCCGACCTCGTCGCCGTCATGCATGGCGGCGAGCTGCAGCAGATGGCGCCGCCCATCGACATCTACGACCGTCCGGCCAACCGCTTCGTGGCCACCTTCGTCGGCAACCCGCCGATGAACATCCTGCCGGCAGCGCTCAGCGAACAAGGCGTGAGGGTCGGCGCCAAGATCGTGCCGTTGGAGCGAACGCGGCTCACCGCATGCCGCCTGGCCGAGATCGTCGAGATCGGACTGCGCCCGGAAGACTGCAGCGTCGCCCAACTAGGCGAACCGGGCGCGCTGCCCGGCGAAATCTATGTCGTCGAGCCGATGGGCAACGAGACGCTGGTCAACGTCCGCCTCGAAGGCGGCAACGTCTCAGTACGGGCCGGCCGCGATTTCAGGGGCGCGGTCGGCGAAAGCATCGGCTTCGCCTTCGACCCGGCGAACGCCTGTTTCTTCAATGCGGCCGGCCTCACCGCCGTCCATAGGGTCAACAGCAATGGGAGAGAGAAATGATGCATTCCAGCAGACTTACTCGCCGCTCCGTCATCAAGGGAGGGCTCGGGCTGGCTTTGGCCACCACGGCCCTCACCACGCTCGGCTTGCCTATGCCCGCCAGGGCAGCCGGCAAGAAGGTCATCATCGGCGCCTTCGCCGATGGCGGACTGACGCCGTTCAAGCAGAAGATCATCCCGCTCGCTAAGGAGCAGGGCTTCGACATCGAGTTCCTCGAGGATGAATATGGCGTGACGCTGGAGAAGTGGTTCGCCGACGCCCAGAGCGGCGCCGGCCAGTACGATCTCTATCTGCTCGATGATCCATGGGTGCCGCAGTTCGGCGCCGCCAACGTGCTCGAGGATCTCGGCGCCGGCGGCATTGACGGCACCGACAAGGACTGGATCGGCTCGATGATCGACATGGGCTACTGGCCGCCGCAGAAGGGGCCGCGCGTCAAGGGCTTCGAGGATGCCAAGCCGACGCTGATCTGCGTGCCCTTCGTCGGCGACCTGCAGACGCTCACCTACCGCAACGACGTCTTCACCGACGGCGCGCCCAAGACCTGGGACGATGTCATCGCCAAGGGCAAGGAAGGGGTGGCGGCCGGCAAGATCAAGTACCCGGTCGTCTTCCGCGGCGTCTCCGGCAACCCCATCGTCACAAGCTGGTATCCGGTCTTCCTGTCGTTCGGCGGCTCCTTCTTCGACGACAAGTGGAACCCAATCTTCAATTCGGCCGAAGGCAAGGCCTCCGCCGATTTCTTCGTCGGCACGATGAAGCAGAACGCGCCGAGCGGCGTGGTCGAGTTCGACTCCGACCAGGAGGGCGCGGCGATCCTCGGCGGCGATGCCGGCGCCATCATCCAGTATTCGGGCAACGCGCTGAAGGCCGACGATCCCGCCCAGACCAAGGTGGCGGGCAAGCTCGATTTCGGCGTCGTGCCGAAGCAGCAGTCGGCCATCGCCCAGATGGGCATCTTCATCGCCGGAGTGCCGAAATCGGCGCCCAACAAGGCGAACTCGATCGAGTTCCTGAAGTGGTACGTCAGCGCCGAAACCCAGGCCAAGCTTTCGGAAGCGGGCTCGATCCCGGTCAAGCGCAGCGCCTTCGGCATCGCCAAGCCGGGCAATCGGCTGATCCCGGTCGCCCTGCAGCAACTCGACGCGGGCGCGCTGCCGAGGCCGCGCACGCCGGACTGGGCCAAGGTCGAGGAGCTGCTCGGCATCGAGCTCAACAAGGCGCTCCAGGCCGGCTCCGGCGGCGGCGCCGCGCTCGACACGGCCGCCAAGCAGGTCAAGGACTATCTGACCACGGCCGGTTACTACTGATGCAACGCGCAGCGCGGGCGCGCAAATATCGCCTGCAGGGGGCGGGGCTCGACCTCGCCCTCCCCTATCTCATGCTGGCGCCGGGCCTGACGATCGTGCTCGGCGTGCTGGTCTATCCGCTCTGGGACGGCCTCAGGGCCAGCACCAGGGCCTATCGCTATGGCTCGCCGGTCGCTGACGTCGGATTCCAGAACTATGTGCATCTGTGGAGCGACGGACAATTCCTGAATTCGCTCTGGGTCACGGTGAAGTTCGTCGCGCTGTCGGTATCCTTCGAGGCGGTGCTCGGCTTCGCGCTCGCGCTGTTTTGCCTGCGCGAGTTTCAGGGCATCCGTCTGCTGCGGACCGTACTCATCATCCCGATGGTGATCACGCCGGTCGTGGTCGCCATCGTCTTCCGCCTGATCTACGCCAGCGACGCCGGCATGCTGACGGCGCTCTCGGAAGCCATGGGCGGCGGCGAGGCGCAGATCCTCGGCAACCCGCTCAACGCCTTCATCGGGCTTGTCGTGCTCGACGTCTGGGAATGGACGCCGCTGATGTTCCTGATCCTGCTCGCCGGGCTGCAATCGCTGCCGCACGAGCCGTTCGAGGCGGCGCGCGTCGATGGGGCGGGGGCCTGGCGGGTTTTTGCCGATCTCACCTTTCCGATGATGCGGCCGGTGCTGGCGGTGGCGATCGTGCTCAGAACCATCGATGCCTTCGGCACGTTCGACCAGGTCTTCGTGCTGACGCGCGGCGGGCCGGGCGAGGCGACCAGGCTGGTTTCGATCTACGGTTACGACACCGCGTTCAAGTTCCAACAGACCGGCTATGCGGCTGCGCTGTTCGTGACCATCGGCCTCGTGGTGCTCGCGCTCGCTTTCAGCGCCATCAGGCTTCTGCGCAGGGTGGATGCGTCATGAGTACCCGTCTGGCGCGCATCCTGACGACGATCTTCGTGCTGGCCGTGGTGCTTTTGCCGATCTACTGGCTGGTCTCGACTTCGCTGAAGTCCAACCGGGAGATAACCCAGGAGGGCACGCTCTACCCGCATGTGCCGACGTTCGACAACTACGTCAGGCTGTTCACCGAAAAGCAGTTCGGCTCCTACCTGACCAACTCACTGGTGGTGACCTTCTTCTCCGTCGCCATCGCCCTGGTGGCAGGAGCCATGGGCGCCTATGCGATCGCCCGCTTTCGCCTGCCGCTTGCGATGGAAGGCAAGGTCGGCCTGTTCCTGCTGACGCTGCGCATCATCCCGCCGGTCGTCATCCTGATCCCGGTTTATCTCTTGATGCTCCATCTCGGCCTGCTCGACAGCTGGCTGGGGCTGATCGCCACCTACACTGCCTTCAACGTCACCTTCTGCGTCTGGATGATGGAGAGCTTCTTCCGCGAAATCCCCGTCGATCTCGAGGAAGCCGCGATGGTGGACGGCGATTCGCGCTTCGGCGCCTTCCGCCGCATCACGCTGCCGCTGGCCGCCCCCGGGCTCGCGGCGACCGCCATTTTTGCGGTGCTGGTCACCTTCAACGAATTTCTCTTCGCGCTGGCGCTGACTGCGACGCCGCGCGCCATGACCATGCCGCGCGGCACCGCGACGCTGATCGGCCGCATCGATACGGACTGGGCCTCGATGTCGGCGGCCGGCGTCATCGGCGCGCTGCCGATCGTCTTCTTCGCGCTTTTGGTGCAGCGGCATCTGGTTCGCGGCCTCACCATGGGCGCAGTGAAATGAATGCCGCTCAGGCAACACGAACCGGCCGTTCCGAAAAGGCGCGACCTGAGAGGAAAGTCGAACGCATGATGGATGTTTGTCTGTTCGGGGTGGGACTGATCGGCCGTGTGCACGCGGGCAATCTCGCGCGTCATCCAAGGGTGCGGCTGCGCTACATCGTCGATCCCAATCAGGAGGCTGCGGCCAAGGTCGCGGCCGCGACCGGCGCCGAGATCGCCGACACCGAGGCGGCGATGAACGATCCATCGGTGAAAATGGTGTTCATTGCCTCGGCGACGCGCACGCATGCCGAGCTTGCCATGGCCGCGGCGGCGAAAGGCAAGGCGATCTTCTGCGAGAAGCCGATCGATCTCGACCTCAAGCGCACGGACGAGTGCCTGGCCGCGGTCGAGAAAGCGGGCGTGCCGTTCCAGATCGGCTTCAACCGCCGCTTCGATCCGAGCTTCCGGGCGCTGAAGGAGCGCCTTGCCGGCGGCGAGATCGGTGCCGTCGAGCAGGTCATCATCACAAGCCGCGACCCCGAACCCGAAACCGAGGAAGCGCTGGCAGGCGGCGGGGGCGTCTTTCGCGAAATGACCATCCACGACTTCGACATGGCTCGGAACCTGCTCGGCGAAGAGCCGGTCGAACTCTTCGCCACCGGCTCCTCGCTGGTGGCGCCGCAATACAGGAAGCTCGGCGATTACGACACCGCGATGTTCATCCTGCGAACCGCGTCCGGCCGGCAGTGCCACATCAACAACAGCGTCAGGGCCGCCTATGGCTATGACCAGCGCATCGAGGTACATGGCGCCGACGGCATGCTGCAGGCCGGCAACCGGATGCCGACCTCGGTAGAGATGTACGGCGACAGGGGCATATCGCGCGACAGGCCCTTCTACTTCTTCGTCGAACGCTACGCCGAGTCCTACGCATCGGAGATCGATCACTTCATCACTTGCGTCGAAACCGGCAGCAAGCCCGCCGTCACGGCCAGCGACGGCCGCAAGGCCATGATCCTTTGCGAAGCGGCCCTTGCCTCCGCCAGGTCCGGCAGGTTCGAGCCTGTGAAGCCCTGAGCGGATGGTCTCAAGTCAACCGGGAGTCCCGAGATGAAGATTGGCATGATCACCGACAGCCTGGGCAATCTTTCCTTTGACGAGATGCTTCGCGCCTCGGCCGAACTCGGGCTCGAGACACTGGAGTTCGCCTGCGGCAACTGGTCGTCCGCGCCGCATATCGATCTCCCAGCCATGCTGGACAGTGCCGCGACGCGCGCCGAATTCGTCGCAAGGGTCCGCGACCACGGGCTGACGATCGCGGCGTTCAACTGCTCGGGCAACCCGCTGCATCCGGGACCGCAAGGCAAGAAGCACCATCAGGTGACCGAGGACACGATCCGGCTGGCGAGCCTGATGGGGATCGATCGCGTGGTGATGATGTCCGGCTTGCCCGGCGGCCCGGGCGATGCCAACCCCAACTGGATCATTACCGACTGGCCGCCCGAATGCGCCGACATCCAGCGCTACCAGTGGGATGACTGCATCATTCCCTACTGGCGCGATCTGGTGAAGTTTTCGAACAATCTCGGCGTCGGCAAACTCTGCCTGGAACTGCACGGCCATCAGGCCGTCTACAACGTCCAGACACTGTTCCGGCTGCGCGATGCAGTCGGCGAAACGGTGGGCGCGAACTATGACCCCAGCCACCCGATGTGGATGGGCGCCGATCCCATCGCTGCCGTCCGCAAGCTGGGCTCTGCGATCTACTATGTACATGCGAAGGACACACGCATCGAACCGATACCGGCGGCCATCGACGGCGTGCTCGATGCGCGCCCGCCGAACCACTATGCCGATCGGGCCTGGAACTACATCACGCTGGGCTACGGTCACGGTGAGACCTGGTGGCGGCAGTTCTGTGCCGCGCTGAAGCAGGTCGGCTACGACGACGTGCTCTCCATCGAGCACGAGGACATGATGCTGTCGCCGATGGAAGGCATGCGTAAATCCGTGGCGTTGCTGCGCAACGTCGCCATCAATCTGGCATAGCGCGGGCAGAGGCGGCGCCTATGGCGAATGTCGAGCTGCTCGCGCCCAAACCGGTTTCCCGTCGGCCGATGCCAGTGCGGTCGGGACGGCCTGCGCCGCCGACGCTGGTGGCAGCGCTGGCTTGCGAACCAAGACTCGTCGCCAAGCATCCGGCGCTCGGCGATTTCCTGCGCGGCCGATGGGCCGATGCCGCCTTCATGACGGCCGCCGGCATGGCCGAAGCCACCGGCCTGCCCACGACCACGCTGCTCAGGCTGCTGGCAGCTCTCGGCTATCCGAACTTCCGCAGCTTCCGCGATACGGTGCGGGCACAGTTGCGGTCGACGTGATGCCAGCCATCACGGGCGCGACAGCGCGCTGACCAGATGATCGGCCAGCAGCGACGCCGCGCGCGACAGATTTGGCGCCCGATGCAGGCGGATATCGGCGGCGGGCAGCCGCGGCATGCCGTCCCGCTCATCAAGCGGACGCAATCTCGAGGGAAACGTCCCGGCCTTGACGACCGTCACCGCGAGCCCCTCCGCCGCGATCGCTTCGACGGCGGCAAGGCTGTGACTGACGAAGGCGAGCCGCCAGGGCCTGCGGGCCGTATCGAGCGCCTCCATGGCCCATTTGCGGAACAGGCAGCCTTGCGGATAGAGCGCGACCGGCAACGGGCCCTGTTGTTCGACGGTGTGCGAGGACCCCGCCGCCCAGACCGCCTGCTCGCGACGCAACAACTCGCCGCCGCCGTGACCTTGTGGGTGCATGGCGATGACGAGGTCGAAGGCCTCGCCCAGGCGATCCGTCATCGTCGCGGTCAGGCCGGTTTCCATTTCGACGTTGACGCGGGGATAGCCCAGCACGAAGCCGGCCAACAAAGGCGGCACGACGAGCGCGCCGTAATCCTCCATGACGCCCAGGCGTACGACGCCTTCGAGCTTGTGCTCGCGCAAGCTGCCGACGGCCTCGTCGTTCAGCACGAGCAGGCGGCGGGCATATCCCAACAGGCCTTCGCCGGCGGGGCTGAGATCGACATTGACGTTGCTGCGATGGAACAGCTCGACGCCCAGCCTGTCCTCCAGCCGTTTGATCTGCATGCTGACCGCCGATTGCGTGCGATTGAGCGACGCGGCGGCGCGGGTAAAGGAACGGTGGTCCGCCACGGCGACGAAGGCCTTGACCACATCCAGATCGAGAACAGGCAGGTTCATAACGATCTCTTATGAGAGCTATCAGGTTAATTCCATTTGTTGATTATCGGTGGAGAGATAGCTTCGTGCAACAGGTGGCTGCGTGACGGTAACCATGGGCGAGATTCTCGGCGTTTTTGCAGCGCTGCTTTCAAGCGCCCTTGGCGGCACGTCGATCGGCGCCACGCGCTATCTGGTCGCCACGCTTGATCCGCTGGCGATCGGTGCGTTCCGCTTCAGCCTTGGCTTCCTGTTCCTGCTGCCGATCGCCATCGGCAAGCGCGGCGGATGGCCGCCACGCCGGGATTGGCCGGGTATCACCGGTCTTGGGCTGCTGTTCTTCGCGCTGTTTCCGATGCTGTTCAACGCCTCGCTGATCTTCACCACCGCCGCGCGCGGCGCCTTGGCGCTTTCGACGCTGCCGCTGCTGACGCTCCTCGTCGGCGCGCTGCTTCGCGTCGAGCAGCTGACGAAACGCAAGACGGCGGGCGTGCTCATCGCGATGCTGGGGGTAGGCATAGCCCTCTTGGCGGGGCTCGCCGGCGCGCCTCCGGGGGCCTGGCGCGGCGACCTCATCATGGTCGCGGCAGCGTTCTGCATGGCGCTCTACAGCATCTGGTCGAAGCCCTTCATCCGCCGCTGCGGCCCGATCCCTTTCACGACCATGGCCATGGCCGTCGGCGCGGCGGCGCTGCTGACGATCTCATGGACCAGGGGCAGCTTCCAGCCGGTGGCGACGTTCGGCACGGCGCAATGGCTGGCAGTCGTCTATCTCGGCCTGTTCGTTCTTCCTCTGGGCCTTTGCGCTGGAGCGAACGGCGCCGACACGGGTCGCGATCTCAGTCACGGTCAATCCGATCACGGCTGCCCTGGTCGGAGCTGTGCTGCTCGGCGAGCCGCTCGGGTCGAACCTCGCCATCGGCATAGCGGCGGTGTTCACCGGCATCTGGATGGCGACGACCGGCAACAATCGGTCGACGGAAGCCATAGTCTCAGGAGCAGCCGACGAGCTGCGCCCAGGATCAGGGTCTTAAGGCACGATGCCCCGGCAAGCCCACGCGAAATTGGCGAAGGATCTCGGGCCGTCGGGCCGGCCGGCCTGGTAGGCGTCGCGCACAGCCGCCTCCACACGTTCCCGCTCGGCTCCGTCGAGCGAGGTCATGTATTTGCCGAGCGGCCCCTCGCCGGCGGCGATGGGCGCCCAGTAGTCGTCGAAATTCTCGTAATCCATCCGGATGATCAGTTCGGCTTCCGCTACATCGGCAAGACCTTGCTCGACAAAGGTGCGCTTCATCTCGCCGGGCTGCATCATCGGCTGGAAGCAGTAGCGGCTGCGCAACTGGCGGCCGCTTTCGCCGAGCGCGGCAACGGTGTCGATCATCATGCGCATGCCGGGCATGCCGCCATAATGGTCCCAGACCACGGCCGCGACCACGCCGCCCGGCCGCACGACGCGGCGCATCTCGGCCACCGCCTTGCCGGCATCCGGCACGAAGTGAAGCACGAGCAGGGCCAGCGCACGGTCGAACGCGCCGTCCGCGAAAGGCAGGGCGGTGGCGTCGGCCTGGCTGATGGTGATGCGCGGATCGGTGTTGCGCTCCTTGGCCGCCGCGACGAAGACGGCTGAGAAGTCGATGGCCTGGATCTCGGCGAGACCGGTGGATTTCGCCAGCTCGAAGGTCAGGCTGCCGGTGCCGCAGCCGACGTCGAGAATCTTTTCGCCGCCGGCCAGACCGGCGAAGTCGATGAACAGCGGCGCGAGCCTGCGGCTCCATCGGCCCATGAGTTGCTCGTAGCCGGATGCGGCATGAACGGTGAAGCTCGATGTCATCGGAGGCCCTCCCACTTTATGAGCCCAAGCTAAACCTCGACGCAATTGCTGCCAAGGCGCAAAGCAATCGCCACGTCAACGATAGCGGCGCAGGCGGGGGCGCTTATGTGGGCGACTTCACGATCGCCACGCTCTGCGGACCGGCCTTCAAACTTTCGAGAAAAGCGCTTGCAGCGTCTCGACCGGCATGATCCGCTCACCCAGCGGAGACGGAATGAAGCCGTGCCGCCGATAAAAACCCATCGCTCCATCGTCGATTGCATGCGCCACCACGGCGCGTACCCCGGCAATCCCGGAGACCGCCAGACAGCGCCGCAGCGCATCGGAAAGTAGGTCGCTGCCGAGCCCCATTCCCTGGAACGCCTGATCGATCGCCAGGCGGCCTATCAGCAGCAGGGGAACCTGCTCGGGCATGCCCCGCCGCAGCTTGGCGCTTGGCAGCGCGATCCGCTCCTCCATCGCCGTCGAGATCGAATAATAACCGACGACACGATCCTTTCTGTCCGCGTCGCAGACGACATAGGTTCGGGCAGAAAGCCCTTCGTCAGCGAGAGCGCGGTTGCGCAACCAGTCATCGAGGGACGAATGCTTGCCGTTGCGAAATTCGGAAACGTCGTGACCAACGGTCAGCCGTGCCGGAGGCCGAACCTGCAATTGCCCAGCGGGCATCAGCGCTCCCAAGCAGACTTGGGCGTCATGCGCGCGCGAAGCTCCTCGGACGGTTTGTTCGGAGCATCGAGCAGATCGAGAAACTTCTCATGTGCGTCGGCATCGAGAAAGAAAGCACGCTGGTCGAGAATTGTCTCCTCGGCCTGCCTGCGGGCGCTGTCCAGCATGAATTCCGACAATTTCTGCCCGCGCAAGCTCGCGGCGCGGCTAAGAATGGCCTTCGTCCCCGCCGAAGCGCGGATCTGAATCACATCATCCTTGCGCGCCGTGTCGTGATTACGGTCCGTATGACGGAACTGCGTCATCGAAATCCTCCTGTACTAGGACGAGATACCTAGCAACTGTCACGACAATATCAATACAATAGCGGGGCTTCAGCTGTCTCTCATCCTGCCGCTCCCTTCACGCTCGCCACGCTCTCCCTCTCCACCAGCGGGCATTCCAACTTGGTTATGGGGTAGCGTCCCCGGCCGGGCGTGGGCGGCGTCTCGAGCTGCTCGATCGCCCATTGGCCCATGGCCAGATGCGGCAGGATCGATGTGGTCAGCGGCGGGAAGAGGTGGCGGGCGATCTCCTCGTCGTCATAGCCGACCACGGAAATATCCTGCGGGATATGCAGGCCGGCTTCCTTCAGCGCCTCGTAACAGCCGATCGCCGTGCGATCGTTCTGGCAGAAGATGGCGGTCGGACGATCCTTCAGGGCAAGCAACTTGACGGTCGCTGCATAGCCGGCGCTGGCCGACCAGTCGCCCTCGACCACCAGTTCCGGATCGAAGGGGATGTCGGCGGTGGCTAACGCGCGGCGATAGCCTTTCAGCCGGTCCTGCGCCGCCTGCATCCAAGGCTCGCCGGTGATGGTGGCGATGCGGCGGTGGCCGTGGCCGATAAGATGCCTTGTCGCGCTCTGCCCGCCGGCGATCTCGGAAGGCACCACGGCCGGGAAGGCATAATCGGCGGTGTAGCAGTTGAGCAGGATGACCGGGATGTCGAGGCTGTAGAGGAAATCGGGCGCGGCGATCTCGCGGGTGAAGATGGTCATGTAGATCAGCGCCGAGATGCCGCGCCGCGTCAGCGCCTGGATAGCCCTCGGCTCCATGACGGCGTCGCCCATGGTCTGCGCGACCAGGAGCACGTTGCCGGCGTTCCACGAAGCCTGGCGCGCGCCCTCGATAGCGACCACCGCTTCGGGGCTGGTGGCAAGCTGGTCGACGGCAAAACCGATGACGCCGTCCAACCCTTCGAACGGCGTCACCGCCGGGCGGAGCGCCGAAAAGACCGGCGGCGAATAGCCCAGCGCTCTCGCTGCCTCGATCACCCGGTCGCGCGTCTGCTGCGACAGCCGGATGCCCGGCGAATTGTTGAGCACGAAGGAGACGGTGGCCTGCGAGCAGCCGGCGGCTCGCGCAATGTCGGTCATGGTGACGCGGCCCTTGGGCTTGGCGGTGCGTCGCCTGGACGTTTCCGGAGGATCGCGCAGTTCCGTCGTTTCGCTCATGGTCGTTTCCCAAACCCCCGCCGGCAACGGCAAGATGGTCAAGTGCGGCGCGGAAGCGCCAAATTTATAACTATTATCAAGGATGCCATCTTCCTCGCCAGCCGCTCCGTCTGTCAACGAAAAACAGATGACCGATCCCGGGAAACCAGAGGATTGCCGGTGATTCCCGCCTCAGCGGGGTGCCTGCCACCGCCACCATCCTCACCCCGCTTGCGTGGCCGGATACCGGCCGCCGCCGCCGCAGATACGCCACGCCGACTTCATAACTAATACTCTTTACTAATAGCCGTAAGCGTTTTACTGTCAACTCGCCGCGACCGAACCGGGGCTTCCGGCCGGGTGGCGGCAACGGGAGGAACGCATGTCGACTGGCCGGCAAGCCGCCGGAGGAGGGCTGCTTCACTCTCACGAAAATGTCAGACAAATCGGACTATTTACGAACGCCAAATGAGTGTCTAGTGTCTTGGTCGCGGCTGGATTGGCGCCGTTCTTAAGTTGCCAGACCTTGGGCAAGCCCCTTGAGGAGGAGGGCGTCCAGGCCGCAGCCGACACATCAGGGATGAGTTTCAAAAAGGGAGGTTGAACCATGAAATCCATGATCCGTAACGCATCCGTCGCCGCGGCGGCCTTGGCTCTCGGACTGTCTGCGAGCGCAACCGCGCGCGCCGACGACAAGCCGACGCTGGCCTTCGTCGTCAACGGCGCGTCAGACTTCTGGAAGGCGGCGGAAGCCGGCGTGAAGAAGGCGCAGGGCGAATTGCCCGGCTACACTCTCGAGCTCAAATATCCGGAGCAGTCTTCGGTCGCCATCCAGCAACGCCTGATGGACGACCTGGTGACGGCCGGCGTGAAGGGCATCATGGTCTCCGCCGTCGATCCCAAGACCTCGACCGACGGGCTGAACAAGATCGCGTCCGAGACGGCGCTGTTCACCACCGACTCGGACGCCCCGCAGACCAAGCGCGTCGCCTATATCGGCTCGTCCAACGTCGATGCCGGCAAGCAGGCGGCCGAGATCGCCAAGAAGGCGATGCCGGACGGCGGCAAGTGCCTGGGCTTCGTCGGCCTGCTCGGCGCCGACAACGCCAAAGAGCGCATCCAGGGCATGAAGGACGGGCTCGCCGGCAGCAAGATCGAGCTGGTCGACGTACGCGGCGACGACATCGATCAGGCGCGCGCCAAGAAGAATGTCGAGGACGCGCTGGTCGCCAGCCCCGACATCACCTGCATGGTCGGCTTCTACTCCTACAACACGCCGCGCATCTATGAAGCGCTGCGCGACGCCGGCAAGCTCGGCCAGATCACCGTCGTCGGCTTCGACGACGATCCGATCACGCTGGGCGGCGTCAAGGAAGGCACGGTTGCAGCGACCGTCGTGCAGCAGCCCTTCGAATGGGCCTATCAGGGCATGAAGCTGATGGCTTCCTACCTCAAGGGCGACAAGTCGGGCATTCCGGAGAACGGCCTGATCATCGTGCCGACCAAGATCATCGGCAAGGACGATGTCGACGCCTACGCCGCCAATTTGAAGGCGATGGCCGGCAATTGACCGGACCAGCAGAAGCGCCGGCTCACGGGTTACCTTGAGCCGGCGTCCATATTGACGGGCCTGCCAAGGCCCGTCAGTCTGTTGCCCACCGGCCGCTGCCAAGTGCCATGAATTGTGGCGTGATGAATTATTCCGAGACATCCTTCGCTCAATCGACGACCGCTCCGTTCCTGAGCCTCGAGGCCGTGCGCAAGACCTATCCCGGCGTCGTGGCACTGGACGGGTTCTCCATGGAGGTCAGGCCGGGCGAGGTGATCGGCCTGGTCGGCGAGAATGGCGCCGGCAAATCGACCCTGATGAAGATTCTCGGCGGCGTGACGCGGCCGGACAGCGGCTCTGTCACGGTCGACGGCGTCGCGAATGACGGGCTGACCGTGGAAGCCAGCATCGGCTCCGGCATCGCCTTCGTGCACCAGGAGCTCAACCTCTTCGAAAACCTTGACGTCGCCGCCAACGTCTTCTTCGGCCGCGAGCCGTTGAAGGCCGGGCCGCTGAGGCTGGTCGATCGCGCCAGGTTGCGCGAGATGGTGGCGCCGCTGTTGAAGCGCGTCGGCGCCAATTTCTCGGCCGATGCGCCGGTCGCCTCGCTGTCGCTGGCGCAGCAGCAGATGGTCGAGATCGCCAAGGCGCTGTCGATCAAGGCGCGGCTGGTGATCCTCGACGAGCCGACCTCCAGCCTGCCGATCGCCGAGACCGAAAAGCTGCTCGACGTGATCAAGGGGCTGCGGGCGGAAGGCATCAGCGTCATCTTCATCTCGCATCGCCTGCACGAGGTCGAGCGTGTCGCCGACCGCGTCGTGGTGCTGCGCGACGGCATGCTTGCCGGCACGCTGCCCAAGAGCGAGATCAACCACGACCAGATGGTCAAGCTGATGATCGGCCGCATGCTGAAGGAGCGCGAGAAGGCCGCCGAGGCGGGACGCGCCCCGGGCGGCGTGGCGCTCTCGGCCAGCGCGGTGCGCACCCCAGCCTATCCGGATCACCCGGTCGATCTCGAAATCAGGCGCGGCGAAATCCTCGGCCTCGCCGGGCTGGTGGGCTCCGGCCGCACCGAGCTTGCGCGCGTCCTGTTCGGCGTCGATGAGCGGCTCGGCGGCAGCGTCGCGCTGGACGGCAAGGCGCTCGATGTCGGATCGGCCGCCGATGCGGTGGCGAACGGCATCTTCCTGGTGCCGGAAGACCGCAAGCTCACAGGCATCCTGCTCGACCTCTCGATCGCGCAGAACATTTCGCTGCCCAACCTGCCTGCCCATGCGAGGCGCTCGCTGGTCTCGACCAGCGCCGAGCTCGCAACCGCGGAGAAGCAGAAGAAGGACCTCGGCATCAAGGCGCCGTCGGTCCTGACCCGCACCGGCACGCTGTCGGGCGGCAACCAGCAGAAGGTGGTTCTGGCCAAATGGCTGGCGATGAACCCCAAGGTGATGATCCTCGACGAGCCGACACGCGGCATCGATATCGGCGCCAAGGCCGAGATCTACGGGCTGATGCGTTCGCTCGCCGATGCCGGCGTCGCGGTGCTGATGATCTCCAGCGACATGGAAGAGGTGATCGGCGTCTCGGACCGTATCGCGGTCATGCATGAGGGGCAGATCTCCGGCATTCTCGACCGGGACGATTTCAGCCAGGAAAACGTGCTTCTGCTGGCGGTGGGCAAGAAGCCCAAGCTGGTGCAGGCTGCGGGAGGAGCGCAATGAGCAAGAAAGATCTCGGCCTGCTGGTCCTGATCCTGGTGGTCGGCGCAGTGGTGACGGCCATCAATCCGCGTTTCCTCCTGCCGATCAACCTCGCCAACACCTCCAACCTGATCGGCCTGTTCGGCATCCTCTCCATCGGCCAGGCCTTCGTCATCATCACCGGCGGCATCGAGCTCTCGGTCGGTTCGCTGGTCGCGCTGCTCGGCACGCTGTTCATCGACTTCATCGCCGTGCGCGAGATGGATTGGCCGCTGGCCTTCGCGCTGATCATCGCGCTCGGCGCCATCATCGGCTTCGTGCATGGCTGGCTGATAACGCGGCTCAAGATGCAGCCCTTCGTGGTGACGCTTTGCGGCCTGCTGATCTATCGCGGCGTCGCCCGCTTCTACACCGCCGACGGCACGGCGGGCTTCGCCTTCGGCCAGAATTTTCCGGACCTCGAATTCTTGACCGCCGGCCGCTCCTACGGCGTGCCGAACAGCTTCACGGCGCTGATCGTCATCGCCATCGTCATGTGGGTGGTGCTGCACCGCTCGGTGTTCGGGCGCTACCTCTACGCCATCGGCAAGAATGAGGAAGCGGCGAAATATTCGGGTATCCGCACCGGGCGCATCGTGATCGCGGCCTATGTCATCTGCGGCGTGCTGACGGCGCTGTCGGCGATCTATTTCGCCATGTACACGCGCTCGATCTCGCCGGCCAGCCACGGCCAGTTCTACGAGCTCTACGCCATCGCCGCGGCGGTGCTCGGCGGCTTCTCGCTGCGCGGCGGCGAAGGATCGCTGGTCGGCGTGATCCTCGGCACCGTGCTGCTGCAGGAATTGC
Organism: Mesorhizobium sp.; assembly: GCA_004020545.1. Taxonomy (GTDB): domain Bacteria; phylum Pseudomonadota; class Alphaproteobacteria; order Rhizobiales; family Rhizobiaceae; genus Mesorhizobium. The sequence goes on from SAQE01000054.1 coordinate 42,690, forward strand.
AGAATCTGGTCAACCTGCTCGGCATCCCCTCCTCGCTCAACTTCGCGGTGATGGGCGGCGTCATCCTGATCGGCGTGCTCGTCGACCAGCAATGGGGCGTGTTCCGCGCCCGGCGCCGGATGCTGGAGGCGACGCGCAGGAACGTCGCCGGCGCGCCGGCGGAGTAGCAGCGCCTCCCCTTCTCCCCTTGTGAGGGCTTTGCATGGGAGCCGATATTTGGCGCACATGGCACATGGGCGTTTTTTG
>SAQE01000055.1 GCA_004020545.1 Mesorhizobium sp.
GCGCTTCTTCACGCTTGACCACAGCACGAAGCAAATGTGTGCGCACGCTAGCCCCTTGTGGGAGAAGGTGGATCGGCGCGCAGCGCCGAGACGGATGAGGGGTGTTCCAGCGGAGTGAAACGCTGGCATTCCCTGGAACACCCCTCATCCGTCGCCTTCGGCGACACCTTCTCCCCACAAGGGGAGAAGGGGGCGTTATCCCCTCGCCCCGAACCGCAGCCCATCCATCAACAGCTTCACCAGCCGCCCCGACCGCTCGCGCCAATCGGGCGTGTTGGGAGCTGAATAGATTCCGCCGAGCGCATGCATCACGTCGGAAGCGTCGACATCGGGGCGGATTTTTCCCGAAGCGGCGGCCGCCTCGACCAGGCTTCGCATGGCCCCCGAGACGCGGCCGGACGTGTCGGAGAACAGCGTCGAGTTGGTGGTGAGCAACAAGCGCAGGCTGGTCGCCAGACCGCGCTTGGTGGCGATGTAGTCGACGAAGCGCTGCATCCAGAGCTCCAGCGCGACATCGGCCGGATGATCGCGGGCGAGTTCGTCGGCCGCCTGGCAGAGCCCCTCCACCTCGCGGCGATAGACCACCTCGACCAGATGCTCGCGCGTCGGGAAATGGCGGTAGAGCGTGCCGATGCCGACCCCTGCCCGCTTCGCGATCTCTTCCAGCGAGGCATCGACGCCGTCGGCCGCGAACGCCTGCGCCGCCATCTCGACGAGCTTGTCGCGGTTGCGCTGCGCGTCGGCGCGCAATGGCTTTGGCGCTGGGCTTTCAGGCCTTTCGGCGGTCTCTGGCGGGTGTTCAGTCAGTTTTTTCTCCACTCTCGCAATATGGGGCTTGAACCCGGGCGGGTCAGCCCCCACGTAGACAAACGGAGGCGCCTCCGTTTTAGTGGAGCAGCTTTATCATATAATCAGAGGAAGCGGTATGTCACGTGTTGATGAGTCTAAAGGCGAAGCGCTTCCTCGCCTGACCAACGCTGGGGATTGGCGAAAGCAGGCGCGACGTCCGATCTCCCCCCTTGCGGGGGAGATGTCCGGCAGGACAGAGGGGGGTGCTGTCCCGCCGACCTCTCAATTCCTGATAGGCGCTTCCTCGGAAGAGATCTCCTTCGAGAAAAGCAATCCGCAAAAGCCTCGTTCCTTCACACCCCCCTCTGCCCTGCCGGGCATCTCCCCCGCAAGGGGGGAGATCAGGCTCTTCGCCGCCTTCGCTCCCTTGCCCCTCCTCTCTCAAGCCCCATTTCCATCCCCCTAGCGTCCAGCAATTGGAGCCCGACGCCTTATGACAAGTCAGACCCACACAGGCCAGACCATCATCGATCCTCCCGAAGACGGCCATTTCAGGAACGGCTCGACCAACCAGCCCAGCCCCACCACCCTTTCCCTCCATCTCACCATCAACGGTCGCGACCATGCGCTCGAGGTTGAGCCGCGCGTGACGCTGCTCGACGCGCTGCGCGAGCGGCTCGCGCTCACCGGCACCAAGAAAGGCTGCGACCAGGGCCAGTGCGGCGCCTGCACCGTCCATGTCGACGGCGAGCGCGTGCTGGCCTGCCTGACTTTGGCGGCGCAAGTCGAAGGCCGCTCGATCACCACCATCGAGGGGCTCGCCGACGAGGACGGCACGCTCAATGCCGTGCAGGCCGCCTTCCTCGAACAGGACGCCTTCCAGTGCGGCTATTGCACACCGGGACAGATCATGTCGGCGGTGGCCTGCATCCGCGAGGGCCATGCCGGCTCCGACGAAGAGATCCGCGAATACATGGCCGGCAATCTTTGCCGCTGCGGCGCCTATCCGCACATCGTCGCCGCCGTCCGCCAGGCAGCCAAGGAGCTTCGCTCATGAAAGACTTTTCCTATCTCCGCGCCGACAGCGTCGAGGCCGCGCGCAACGCAGCCGCCCTTCCCGGCGCTATGCTGCTTGCCGGCGGCACGACGCTGGTCGACCTCGCCAAATGCGGCGTTGCCGAACCCTCGACCGTCATCGACATCAGCCACATCGAGGGACTGAACGCCATCGATGTGACCGCCGACCGCGCCGTCATCGGTGCGCTGGCCAAGATGAGCCAAGTCGCCGACCATGCGGCCGTGAAGAGCCACTTCCCGGCCGTCTCGGAAGCGCTCTGGCAGGCGGCCTCGGCGCAGTTGCGCAACATGGCGACCATCGGCGGCAACCTGATGCAGCGCACGCGCTGCCCTTACTTTCGCGATCCGCAAAACTTCCCGGCCTGCAACAAGCGTTCGCCGGGCAGCGGCTGCTCGGCGATCGGCGGCGTGACGCGTGGCCATGCGGTGCTGGGCACCAGCGAAGCCTGCATCGCCACCTATCCGGGCGACCTCGCCATTGCGCTCGTCGCCTTCGACGCCGAGGTCGATCTCGGCGAGCGGAAGCTGAAGGTCGAGGACTTCTTCCTCGCCCCCGGCGCGACAGCGGAGCAGGAGCACGACATCCGCCCCGGTGAGGTGATCACGGCGATCGAAATCCCCGGTTCGGCCGCAACCAGACGCTCGACCTATCTGAAAATCCGCGACCGCCAGTCCTATGAATTCGCGGCGGCGAGCGCGGCGGTCGGGCTGGAGCTTGAAAGCGACGGGCGCACCATCCGCGACATCCGCGTCGCGCTCGGCGGCGTCGCGACGAAACCGTGGCGGGCGCGGGCCGTCGAAGAGGCGTTGAAGGGCAAGTCGCTCGAAGAAGACATCGTTCGCAAGGCGAGCGAGCTCGCCATGGAGGGCGCCGTCGACCATGGCGCCAACCACTACAAGATCGCATTGGCGCCGCGCGTTGTCGCGCGCGCCGTCCTCGAATTGGGAGAGACGGCATGACCGTTCATGACATGAAACACGCAGCCTCGGACAGCGCCCGCCTCGAAGCGGTCGGCGGGCGCCTGTCACGCGTCGACGGCCCGGCCAAGATCACAGGAGCGGCGAAGTACGCCTTTGAACAGCAATTGGAAGGGCTGGCGCATGCGGTGCTGGTCGGCGCGACGATTGCCGCCGGCAAGGTCACGGCGATCGACACCCGCGCGGCGGAAACCGCGCCGGGCGTGCTCGCCGTGCTGACGCCCGGCAGCATCATGGAGCTTAAGGGCGCGTCGGACTGGTTTGGCAGACCGCCGGCCGAAGAAACTTATTGCCCTTTGGTCCGCGAGGTCACCTTTTCCGGCCAGCATGTCGCGGCTGTCGTAGCCGAGACCTTCGAGCAGGCGGTGGCGGCGGCCGCACTCGTCAAGGTCTGGTATGACGAGACGCCGGCCATCGTCGACTTGAGCGACGGCAGCGACGGCATCCCGATCGACGCCATGACCAAGGAATGGGGCGACGCTCAAGCTGCCTTTGCTGCCGCGCCGGTGCGTGTCTGCGCGGCCTACAACACGCCGCGCGAATTCCAGGCGGCGATGGAGCCGCATGGGCTGATCGCGCGCTGGGAAGGCGACGCGCTCACCATCTGGGAGCCGAGCCAGTGGCTCGACGGCATGGCGCGCACCTATGCCGAGTGGTTCGGCGTGCCGTTCGAGAATGTGCGGCTGGTCTCGCCCTATATCGGCGGCGGCTTCGGCTCGAAGGCGCTGGCGCTCGCGCACAGCGCGGTGGCGGCGGCCGCGGCCAAGATGCTCGGGCGGCCGGTGAAGCTGGTGCTCAACCGCCCGCAGAATTTCACCTCCTATGGCGGCCGCGCCGCGACCCGCCAGACGGTGGCGATCGGCGCCGACCGCGAAGGCCGCATCCAGTCGATCGTGCATCGCGGCGTCAACGAGACGGCGGTCGACGGCATGTGGGTCGAGCCGCTCGGCTCCGTCACCTCGATCATGTACGCCACGCCCAACTTCTCCTCGAAGCAGAATGTGGTGCGGGTGAACACGGTGGTGCCGGGGGCCAAACGCGCGCCGGGCGAGAACCCGAGCGCCTTCGGCATCGAATGCGCCATCGACGAGCTCGCCTACGAGCTTGGCATCGATCCGCTGGAGATGCGGCTGATCAACTATGCCGAACAGGATCCGGAAGCGAAGAAGGCATGGTCGACACGCCAGTTGCGCGAAGCCTTTGCCGCCGGCGCAGAAGCCTTCGGCTGGGCGAAGCGTTCGCCCGCGCCGCGCTCGATGCGCGACGGCCACCAGCTCATCGGCTGGGGTGTCGCGGCCGGCACCTATCCGGTGCGGCGCGCCTATGGCGAGGCGATGGTGAAGCTCTTGGCTGACGGCTCGGCCGAGGTCGAAAGCTCCTCAATCGACATGGGCCAAGGCACCTACACGATCCTGGCGCAGACCGCCGCCGAGACGCTCGGCGTGCCGGTGAAGCAGGTATCGGTGAAGCTCGGCGACTCGCGTCTTGCGCGGGCCGGCGTCACCGGCGGCTCGCGACTTGCCGGGGTCATGACCGGCGCCGTCTACAAGGCGGCGGGCCAGGCGCTGGACGAGCTGATCGGGCTGGCGCTCTCCGATCCGCGCTCGCCCTTCCATGGGCTGCAGGCGAACACGCTGGTCGTGAAGGACGGCCGCATCGCCTCGCCGCGCGGCGACGGGCCGGAGATTTCGATTCCTGAGCTGATGGGCACGCTCGGCCGCGAAAAGATCGAGGCCAAGGGCGACACGGTTCCGGCCAGCTTCACGCCGCAGCAGCGCTACAACAACTACACCACCATCGCCACGGCGATCCCGCACACCGAGGGCGACTATTCGCGCCATTCCTGGTGCGCGCATTTCGTCGAGGTCCGGGTCGACGAGGATTTCGGCACGGTGCGCGTCTCGCGCGTGGTGTCGGCGCTGGATTCCGGCCGGCTCTACAACCCGAAGCTGGCGGAAAGCCAGTGGAAGGGCGGCATCATCATGGGCATCGGCCAGGCGCTCTTGGAAGAAGGCATCGTCGACCGGAGACACGGCCGCATCGTCAACGGCAACCTCGCCGACTACATGCTGCCGACCAACGCCGACATCCCCGATATCCAGACGATCTCGGTCGGCATCCCCGATCCGCATTCCTCCGCCCTCGGCGGCAAGGGCGTGGGCGAGCTCGGCATCGTCGGCGTCGCGCCCGCGATAGCCAACGCGGTGTTCCATGCGACGGGGAAGCGGGTGCGCGATCTGCCGATCACGCTGGAGAAGCTGATTTAACGCCAGCTTTATCTCCCCCCTTGTGGGGGAGATGGTGCGCTCGCCTGCTTTTCGCCCGCAAAACCCCGGCGTGCCGGGGTTTTGTCCGTCTGGCAGATCAGAACTTGTAGCTAAGGCCGGCCCGGACATCATGTGTCTTGAGATCGACGTTCGCGACCGTGCCAGGGCCAAAAAGCGGTATCGAGATATCCTTTCTGCCGAAGTCGGAGTAGCGATATTCGACGCGAGCGATCCACCTGTCGGTAAAGGCGTGCTCAACGCCAGCCCCAACCGTCCAGCCAAGATGGGTTTCGTCGTGGATTGGTATTGAACCGCCGGGGCCGGTGGTGATCACGCTAACTTCATACTTGGCGGCGGCCACGCCTGCTGTGATGTAAGGCAAGGTCCGATCGAAAGCATAGCCAGCCCGCAGCCGCGCCGAACCCGACCACTTGAGTTCGCTCTTGAGCAGCGCGCCGGCACCGGTGAAGGTGCCCAACCCGTCTGCATTGCTGTACGCAAGGTCAGCCTCGGCACCGAGCACGAAGCGGTTCGCCAATTCCTGGTTGACGCCGATATGGACGCCGCCAATGAAACCGCTCGGATCGAGAGGAACGTTAACGTCGGTGCCCCCAACGCCAGCGTCGGCGATGAAAAAATTGGACTTTCCGGCTGCGTAGCCGAAGTGAACACCGGCATAGAGGCCGGACCAATCGTAGGCGGCGGCAACAGGCAGAGTCTCGCCGATGTCCGCCGCGCATACCACGCCGGCAGGCGCGAGAATGAAGGCTGTCGCTAGAAGAATCGTTTTCATTGTATGTCTGCTGCCCCAAAAATGTTGCGTCCTCCGCCCGCGTAATGCTTCGCGGAGATTCGGCTGTTGCCGACGCCCGGGTGTTGCATTGTCTGCTGCCTTGCGTCTTGGGCTGAACCGCACTGGAATTGTCGTGGGATGCGCCGCAGCACTTTACCGATCGATGTGGCCTTTCAGCCTCAGCCGATCGGCGCGCCATGACTCAAGAAGCTGCGAGCGGTGTGCCTATGTCCGAGACGAGCTTGACGAGATCGGCCTGGCGCTTCGTGTGGGTTTTGGCGAAGATACGGTTGAGGTGGGTCTTCAAGGTGTTTTCACCGATACCGAGCGACAATGCGCTCTTGGACGCCGACACTCCGCTGCCGATCTGCAACAGAACCCGCGCCTCCGCGGGGGTAAGGTCGAACAGCGCGGTGAGAACGGCTTCCGGGAGTGGAGACGAGGCCGTCGTGGTCGACACGAAGACGGCCGCGCATGCGGGCCGGAAAGCCGCGCGAGCGGTTCCTTCGCTCAGCGGCAGCACGTAGGCGACAGCGGGCGGCTGACCCGGGGCCGAAATGGGCAGGCCTATGCCGCGGGAACCAAGCGCGGCATCCTCGCTCGCGGCGCCGGCGATCGCTTCCAGCAGGGCGCGGGCCGCAACCGGGTTCTGCGCCTGGAGCTGGCCGTTCCTCGAAAGAATGGGACCTTGCACGGAAAACATCTGCTCGGCAGCGCCATTCGCATGGAGGATCGCGCCGTTGGCGCCGGTAAGAACAACAGGCACAGCGAGATGGTCGAGCGCCTGGCGATAGAGATTGGTGGTTACGCGAGCCTGATCGAGCAGATCTCCAATCAGGGAAGAACGGCGCAGATGCGGCGAAAGCAATGCCAGGAAACGCTGATCTTCGGCCGATATGATCGCCCGGCTGGCCCGCGTGGTGCAACCCATGAGCCCGATCCGATCCGATGTATGGACGAATTTGGTGATGCAGGCTTCGCGCAATCCCTGCGGTTTGGCCCAGTTCTGAAAAAATGGCGTCTGCTGGAGCTCGCCTTCGCTCATATGCGACAGCGTCGCGACGGGCGTGTCGATGTCGCCGACGACCGCAGCCTTCAGTCCGGGAATTGTATCGAAATCGTAATCCTCCTGCAGCACGCGCATTTGCAGAGGATCCCAAGGCGATTGGGCCGCGAACCGGCCATGATTGTCGGCGGTGCTGGCAAGCGCGATGGTGGTATAGGCCGCGTCGATGGCCTTTGTGATCCGGGTCATTACCCCGGCCCAGCCTTCCGGGTTCAAAACGCAATCATAAATGTCGCCGATAATCGAACCAAGGACTTCGCTGTTCAGCCTTGCCACCATGCTTCCTATCTCCTGTACGCCCCGATCCCGTTTCGGAGGATTTCGCGGCGTCATACTTTTGGGTGACGCCACGCATGGTTGAGCTCGATTAAGAATTTCGATCAGTTGAACGCCAAGAAGTTAATGTCGCTGTTTATTCTTGGAGTGGAAAGCATCGCGCTCTATATATTAGAAATCGCGAATATATGTCGGGGGTAAGCCATTGTCGCGAAAGACGGTGTTTTCATCGGCTCAGTTGCCGTCGCATCTCAACGACCGCGAGCGATTCTCCCTCTGGCAGGACATCCATGTCGCGGAAATATGGTCGGTCGAATACGACATAGCGGAAAACCTGCCTTTCGAGGCGACGATCGAAGCCACGGCCGTGGGAGAATTGGTTCTCGGCCAGATGTCGGGAACAATCAAGCATGCGACGAGGAAGGCGAGTAACATCGCTGATGACGACAACGACGGCTATCTCTTGCTGATCAACAAGGCCGACACCGTGCTGAGCGGGGCACAAGCCGGCCGCGAATATGGTGTCGGTCAGGGAGAAGCCGTCCTGGTCACGGCATCGGAAGCGCTGAAAATGAGCGGCGCCGACCGGAATGTGTGGACGAACGTGGTGGTCCCACGTGCGATCCTCACCCAAGCCTTCCCGCAGATCGATGACAGGCTGGCATTGAAAATCGGCGCCGAAAACGAAGCTCTCGATCTTCTCAAACGGTATTGCCAGTTGCTTGAAACCGGCCGCCCCCTCACCTCGCCCGATCTCATGACGCACGCGACGGAAACGATCGTCGATCTGATCGGCCTGGTGACGGGCGCGAAAGGTCAGGCTGCCGAATTGGCCGGCCTGCGAGGCCTGCGAGCGGCCAGGTTGCAGGCGGTTCTGGCGAAGATCGCGGACAATTTCGCCGACCCCGGCATCTCCGCGCAAGGTGTCGCGAAAGAACTCGGCCTGTCGCCGCGCTATGTCCATGATCTGCTTCAGGGGACGGGTATCAGCTTCTCCGAGCGCGTTCTCGAACTGCGCCTGCAGAGAGCAAACAAGATGCTCTCTCACAGGCACAACGACGACATGCGGGTCAGCGAGATTGCCATGATAAGCGGGTTCAGCGACGTGTCGTATTTCAATCGCTGCTTCCGTCGCCGCTTTGGCCATACGCCGACGAGCGCCAGATAGATCCTGGCGCCTCCGGCAACCGGCCAGGCGCCGCTACGATTTGATTCCTTCTCCGGCAGAAGCCGATACGCCGCAGCGCCTTCCGGTGATCGATGACGCCAAACTGCCACAGCGCGCAGAAAAGGCACGACACCTCACTCCAGTCCAATTCCAGTGCGGCCCTGCCCAAGACAACAGCGGGCTTCGATGACATGTCAGCCTCAGGGTGAAACGACTGTCATGTCAGGGGGTTAAATGCCGCAGAATAGCTTTGGAGGCCGCAAGGCGACGGGATTGAAGTATCTGTTGCTGACGTCGACCGCGCTGGTCGGTCTTGGCCAGCCGATCGCCGCCACCGCTGCAGAGACCTGGACCGGCGCTGTCTCCACGGACTGGTTTACCGCAGGAAACTGGAGCCCCGGATCGGTGCCGTCAGCGGCCGATAATGTCACCATCAACACGATCGCGATCAACCCGACCATCATCAACGGCGGAAATGCCTTTGCCGCCGGCCTCACAATTGCAGGTGGCCCTTCTTTAACCGGTGGTCTGACCATTTCGAATGCCGGCACCCTCACCAGCCAAGACGGTACCTTGGCATATTCAGCAACCTCCAATGCGTCGGCAACGGTCACGGGTGCCGGCTCCTCGTGGAGTACTTTCGCCAATTTCATAGTTGGATATGGGGGCACCGGCACGCTGAGCGTTGCCAGCGGCGGCGTTGTGAATGATCTCAATAGTTATGTCGGCTACGTTTCCGGCTCCTCTGGTACGGCCACGGTTGATGGCGCCGGGTCGCAATGGAACAGCACGGGCAATCTCTATGTCGGTCTGGGCGGCATCGGCTCGGTGACGGTTTCAAATGGCGGTCTGTTGTCGGACGATCTTGCCAATATTGGCGGGGGGTTCTCAGCCTCCGGCACCGTGGTGGTGACGGGGGCAGGCTCGGCCTGGACGAACGCTTCCCAGGTGACCGTCGGCGATCAGGGCACCGGCTTTCTGGACATATTCAGCGGCGCAACCGTAACGGATGTGACCGGCATTGTTGCCGCGAATGCCGGCTCCCATGGCACGGTGAATGTCTCCGGCGCGGGATCGACATGGACGAACAGCGGGATCCTGACGATTGGCCAGAGCGGCACCGGTACGATGATCGTTTCCGCCGGTGGTGTCGTGAACGATGTGCGTGGCTATGTTGGCTACAACACCGGCTCCAGCGGCACTGCTACCGTTGATGGCTCGAGCTGGAACAACAGCACCTATCTTGATGTCGGCTATGGCGGAACCGGAACGTTGCACGTTGCCAATGGAGGCACGGTTTCCGACATTATCGGTTTCATCGGCAGTTTGACCGACGCCAGTGGTGCCGCAACCGTCGACGGCGCGGGTTCGACGTGGACCAACACCAGCGACATCGTCGTTGGCTTGGGCGGCACAGGCACGCTGGCGATCACCAATGCCGGAACCGTCACAAGCGGCGTCGGCTTCATAGCCGACTATCTTGGTGCCACCGGCACGGTCACGGTCGACGGTGCGGGATCGGCATGGACCAACACCGGCAAGCTTTATATTGGAAATGGTGGAAGCGGCGCCCTCACAGTTTCTAACGGCGGTGCTGTCACTGACCACAACGCCTATATTGGTTACGCTGGGAGTTCTTCCGGCACTGTTACCATTGATGGCTCGAGCTGGAACAACAGCACCTATCTTGATGTCGGCTATGGCGGAACCGGAACGTTGCACGTTGCCAATGGAGGCACGGTTTCCGACATTATCGGTTTCATCGGCAGTTTGACCGACGCCAGTGGTGCCGCAACCGTCGACGGCGCGGGTTCGACGTGGACCAACACCAGCGAGATCGTCGTTGGCTTGGGCGGCACAGGCACGCTGGCGATCACCAATGCCGGAACCGTCACAAGCGGCGACGGCTTCATAGCCGACTATCTTGGTGCCACCGGCACGGTCACGGTCGACGGTGCGGGATCGGCATGGACCAACACCGGCGATCTTTATGTTGGGAATGGCGGAATCGGCACGATTGCCATCACCAATGGCGGCACTGTCATGAACAATCTCGGCTTTGTCGGATACGCTGGGAGTTCCTCTGGCACGGCCACCGTCGATGGCACTGGCTCTACCTGGACTAATAGCGGCGATCTGCATGTTGGTGAGGCCGGCACCGGCACGCTCCATATCTCAAACGGCGGTGCCGTGTCTGACGTCAATGCACTTGTTGCATATGATGTAGTTTCCTCAGGCGCAGTAACTGTGGATGGCTTGGGATCGACGTGGACTAACAGCGGCTATCTTGGAGTGCAGGGCAACGGCACCCTCGCCGTCACCCAGGGCGGTACGGTCATCAGCAGCGATGCCAATGTCGGTAGCGCTCCGGGGACGACGGGTACGGCTATCATCGATGGCGTCGGCTCGAATTGGACTATCGCCAGCAGTTTGATTTTGGGAGTGGCCGGGAACGGTGTCCTTACCGTCAGCAATGGCGGCTTGGTGTCAGATGTCGATGGGTTTGTCGGATACTACGGCGGATCCAGCGCCCTGGTAACAGTCGACGGTTCTGGCTCCAAATGGGTAAACAGCGGCGATTTGAGGATTCTAAGCGCCGGCATGGTGTCCGTCACCAACGGCGGCGAGATCACCGATACCAATGGCATGATTGGGACAAGTGCCGGTGAAATCGGCACTGTCACTATTGATGGCGCGGGGTCGAAATGGACCAACGGTGCGGACCTTTACGTCGGCAACTCCGGCGACGGCACCTTGGCCGTCTCCAAGGGCGGTGCGGTTACAGTTGCCGGGAACCTGTTCATCGCGAATCAGGCGGGCTCCGTGGGCACGGTGAACATCGGCGGCGCGGCCGGATCGGCGGCTGCGGCAGCCGGAACTGTCACCGCGGCGGGAATCCAGTTCGGCGCAGGCACGGGGACACTCAACTTCAACCACACCGAAACGAACTACGGTTTTGCCTCCGACATCAGCGGCGCGGGCATGATCAACCAGCTGGCCGGCGTCACAAAGCTGGCCGGCAATTCCTCCGGCTTCACCGGCACGACGAACGTTTCCGGCGGCGGCCTCTATGTCAACGGATTGCTCGGCGGTGTGATCAACGTCACCGGCGGCCCGCTTGGCGGGTCGGGCACGGTAGGCAATGTGACCATTGCTTCAGGCGGGAGCTTTGCGCCGGGTAATTCCATCGGCACGATCAATGTTGCCAACGCGACTTTTTCGGCAGGTTCGGTCTATGCCGTCGAATTGGAAAGCGGCGGTACGTCGGATCTGATCAACGCCACCGGCACGGTCACCATCAATGGCGGCACGGTCGATGTCATTGCCTATCCCGACTATGCGCTCGGCACGACCTATACGATCGTGACGGCGGCTGGCGGTGTCACCGGCAGCTTCGACAGCGCGGCCTTCGCTGGCACGATATTTATCGCACCGACGCTCACTTACGACGCCAACAACGTCTACCTCGATTTGGTCGAATTGACCTTTGCCGATCTGGGGCTGACGGCGAACCAGAAGGCCGCTGCGGCAGGCGCGGAATCGCTTGGCGCCGGCAATGCGCTTTATGATGCAGTCTACGCACTTGGCACCGCGGCCGAAGCACAGGCCGCCTATGACGCAGTCTCCGGTGAGATCCATGCCTCGACCAAGGGGATGCTGCTCGAGGACAGCCGCTTCATTCGCGATGCCGCCACCAACCGCGTCAGCGACGCCTTCGGCGAAGCTGGCGCGGCGGCATTGCCGGTCATGGCCTATGGCGAAGGCGGACCGGAGATGGTCGCGGCCGACACCGATCGCTTCGCCGTCTGGGGCCAAGCCTTCGGTTCGTGGGGCGACACCGGCAGCGACGGCAACGCCGCCGCCTTCGACCGCTCGACCGGCGGCCTCCTGGTAGGCGCCGACGGCCTGGTAGGCGACTGGCGTGTCGGCCTCCTCGGCGGCTACAGCCATTCCTCCTTCGATGCCGATGCCCGCAATTCCAGCGGCAAAGCCGACAGCTATCATCTCGGTCTCTATGGCGGCACCAATTGGGGCGCCATCGCCTTCCGCTCGGGCGCCGCCTACAGCTGGCATGCGGTGTCGACCGGGCGATCGGTCGCCTTCACCGGTTTTGCCGACACGCTGTCCGCCGACTACGACGCCGCCACGGCGCAGGCATTCGGCGAGCTTGCCTACAAGATGGACGCCAACCGGTTCCAGTTCGAACCGTTCGCCGCCCTCGCCTATGTCAATGTGAAAACCGACGGCTTCACCGAAAAGGGCGGCGCTGCCGCGCTGATCAGCCAGGGCAGCAATAGCGACGCCACCTTCGCCGCGCTTGGGCTGCGCGCTTCCACCGATTTACGGCTCGGCGGGATCAAGGCGACGGCGCATGGCACGCTCGGCTGGCGCCATGCCTTCGGCGATGTCACGCCGACCTCGACCTTCACCTTCGCCGGCGGCGACGCCTTCACGATCGCAGGCGTGCCTGTCGCAAAGGACAGCGCGGTGATCGAGGTCGGATTTGACCTGCCGATGTCGGCCAATGCGACGCTCGGCCTGTCCTATGCCGGCCAGTTCGGCTCCCATATCGCCGACAACGGCGCCAAGGCCAAACTCGACGTCAGGTTCTGATAGATCATTGGCAAAAGCGGAAGCGACGTCCAATCTCCCCCCTTGTGGGTCCCTTGTGGGGAGATGGCGCGCTCGCCTGCTTTCGCCAATCTCTGTATGATCGCTCCGCAACGGGGGAACGATCATGAACATTGGATTGGTGAAATTCATCACGGCAGTGCCTTTGGCCGCGGCCCTGCTTACCACCCTCCCCGCCCATGCCTCCTCTTGTTCCTGGTCGGCCAAGATGGTGGAGGACGAAGGCGGCAGCGTGATGATGGCTTCGGTCTGCGGCGGGCCGAAGGGCGATGCGCATCTGATGCTCGCCTGCTTCGGCAAGCCGGTGCTGAGCTACGATCTGGGCACCGCGGGCGGGCAGCTCGAGCCGGGCATCAGCGGGTCCTTCACCTTCAAGGCCGGCGGCAAGAGCGTGACCAGGAAGCTCGATCTGGAAGCGATGTACAACTACTTCACGGCCGAGCTCTCCGGCCCCGCGGACCCGCTGCTCGCCCTGCTGCGCGGCAAGGGCGAGGCGACGGTCAGCGCCGCCAAATATGGCGAAGCAAGCTTTCCGCTGAAAGGCTCCGGCGCGGCGATCGGCAAGGTGCTGGCCGAGTGCGGCAAGGGCTCGGGTGGCGAAGAGGATTGAGCCGCCGATCTCCGATCGGCCCTTCCCTACCAATCCAACCCGAACACCAACTTGCCGAAGTGGAGTCCGCCGGCGGCCATGTGGGTGTAGGCCTCGGTCGCTTCGTTCTGTGAAAACACCTTGTCGACGACCGGCTCGATCCCGGCAGCGCCGATGGCGCGGGCGGCGTCGCGGAGGTCGGAGACCGATCCGGTGTTGTTGCCCAGCACCTTCAGCGCCTTGATGATGATCGGCAGCAGATTGACCGTGGCCTCCACGCCGGTGACGAAGCCGATGGTGAACAGCGTGCCGCCCGGTGCAGTGGCGTTGACGGCGCGGGCGAAGGTGGCGGTGCCGCCGGTCTCGACGACGAGGTCGGCGCCGAGGCCATCGGTCAGTTCCAGCACCTTGCCGTCCCAGTCCGGTGTCGCGCGGTAGTTGATGAGGTGATCGGCGCCGAGCGCCTTGGCCCGCTCCAGCTTCTCGTCCGACGACGAGGTGATGATGACGGTGGCGCCGGCCGCTTTGGCGAGCTGCAAAGTGTAGATCGAAACGCCGCCGGTGCCGAGCAGCACGACCACCGATCCCGGCCCGACATCGGCGGCGCGCAGCGCGTTCCAGGCGGTGGTGCCGGCGATGGGCAGGGTCGAGGCCGCCTCAAAGGAGAGATGCGGCGGGATCGGCACGATCGCATTGGCCGGCAGCGCGACATATTCGGCGAGCGATCCGGGCAGCGAGATGCCGCGCATCTGCGTCATCTCGTAGGGGCGCGGCCGGCCGCCGATCCAGCGCGGCTTGGCATGGGCGACGACGCGGTCGCCGACGCCGAGCCTCGTCACGCCCTCTCCCAGCGCGACGATCTCGCCGGCGCCGTCGGCAACCGGAATGAGCGGAAAGACCGGTCCGGGGTAGTTGCCGCTCGCCACAGCGACGTCGACGAAATTCAGGCTCGCCGCGCGCTGGCGGATCAGCACCTCGCCGCGCTGCGGCTCGGGCGTGGCGACGCTGGCGGCGCGAAAGGCGTCCAGCCTGGGTTGGCTCAGTTCGATGGCTTTCATGGTTCACTCCGTGGGTGGCTGTTTTGCGGGTTGAGTGAACCTATCTGCTGCGCTATTCCTCGATAATCCTTCGTCTCTGAATTTGAGTATTGCACAACATGCAGCAATCACGCGAACCGGCAGCTCTCGCCGAAATGGCGGCCTTCGCGGCCATCGCCGAGGCGCGCTCCTTCACCAGGGCAGCAGCGCGGGTAGGACGCGACGCGACCATCCTGTCGCGCCGCCTGCAGTCGCTGGAGGAGCGGCTGGGCGTCAGATTGCTCCACCGGACGACGCGCAGCGTGTCGCTGACCGAGGCCGGAGCGGAATTCCTTCCGCGCGTGCGCGCCATCCTCGCCTCGGTCGACGAGGCCGAGGCAGCAGCGTCGGCGCACGCGGCCGGCAGGCCGCGCGGCCTGCTCAAGCTGGCGCTGCCCGGCACCTTCGGGCGCATGTGGATCGGGCCGCTCTTGCCGCAATTCCTCGCGGAGTTCCCCGATGTCCACATCGAGGCCGAGTTTTCCAACCGCTTCGCCGATCTCGTCGCCGAGAATTTCGATGTCGCCGTGCGGCTGGGCAGCCTGGAGGATTCGCGCCTGGTGGCGCGCAAGGTGGCGACGCGGCGCCGGCTGCTCTGCGCCGCGCCCTCCTACCTTGCCCGAAGGGGCAGGCCGCAAACGCCGCAGGCGCTGCTCGAACATTCCTGCCTCGGCTTCACCGGCTTCCAGACCTTTCCGGCCTGGGAGATGACCGACCGCGAGGGCCGGCGCGTGCGCGTCGAGGTTTCGGGGCCGCTCACCACCGACGACGCCGAGGTGCTGGTCGAGGCCGCCGTGCAGGGTGTCGGCCTGATGATGAGCACCGACTGGCTGGTCGGACGCGAACTCGCCGACGGGCGGCTGGTGCCGATCCTGGAGAACTGGACGCTGGCCGACGAGGGCGCGATCTATGTCGTCATGCCCTCGGCCAAGGGCCAGGCCGCCAAGACCCGCGCCTTCGCCGACTGGATCGGCAAGCGATTTTCGCCCGAGCCACCCTGGCGGCGGAGCAGCTCTCCCCCTTCTCCCCTTCTTGTGGGAGAAGGTGTCGTCGAAGGCGACGGATGAGGGGGCTCCAGCTTGGCACAGCCCTATTCCGTCCAACGCCCTCATCCGTCTCGGCGCTACGCGCCGATCCACCTTCTCCCACAACAAGGGGAGAAGGGAGGGCCGCGCCTCACTTCTCCGGTTCTTTCAGGAACTGCCGCAGCAAATCCACCGGCAGCGGGAAGACCACCGTGGAGGAGCGCTCGCCGGCGATGTCGTGCAGGGCCTCGAAATAGCGCAGTTGCATGGCTTGCGGCTCCTCGGCCAGCATGCGGCCGGCCTCGACAAGCTTTGCCGCGGCCTGCTGCTCACCATCGGCGTTGATGACCTTGGCGCGCCGCAGCCGCTCCGCCTCGGCCTGCTTGGCGATGGCGCGGATCATGCTCTCGTTGAGGTCGACATGCTTGATCTCGACATTGGAGACCTTGATGCCCCAGGCATCGGTGCGCTGGTCGAGGATCTCCTGGATGTCGCTGTTGAGCTTGTCGCGCTCGGCCAGCATCTCGTCGAGCTCGTGCTTGCCGAGCACCGAGCGCAGCGTGGTCTGCGCAAGCTGGTTGGTCGCGGCCAGGAAATCCTCGACCTGGATGATCGCCCGCTCGGCGTCGACGATGCGGAAATAGAGCACGGCGTTGACCTTCACCGAGACGTTGTCGCGCGAAATGACGTCCTGCGGCGGTACGTCCTGCACCACCACGCGCAGGTCGACCCGAACCATCTGCTGGATGAAGGGAACGAGCAGGATAAGGCCCGGCCCCTTGACCCCGGTGAAGCGGCCAAGGGTGAAGACCACGCCGCGCTGATACTCCCTCAGGATACGGATGGCCGCCGACAGGAACATGATCACCAGCAGCGCAAGGACCAGATAGGCGACATAACCGGCCGTCATTGTTTTGCTCCGTCGTTTCCTGCCCCGTCGTAACCTGCGCTACGCCGCCGCACCGTCAGCACGAGGTCGCTGACGGCGGTCACCTCCGCGCGATCTCCCGGCGCGATCGGCCCGTCGGCCTTCGCCCGCCAGCGTTCGCCGAGCGCCAGCACATGGCCCTCGCCGCCTTCCCAGTCGAGGATCTGCACCGGCAGGCCGCGCATGGCCTCGCCGCCGACGCGCGGCGGATTGCGCCGCGCCGCCCAGAGGTAGCTGCCGGCAAGCAGCGCGAGCCCCAGCGTCAGCGCCGTGGCCGGGCCGATGACCACCCACGATATGGCGAAGCCCGGCCCCTCGACCTTGAGCAGCATGGCCGCGCCGAGCAGGAAGGCGGCCGCGCCTCCGGCCCCCAGCACGACCGTCGGATTGAAGGCCTCGACGATGAGGAAGGCGACGCCGAGCAGCATCAGGACGAGCCCGGTATAGTTGATCGGCAGCAGATCGAGGGCATAGAGGGCGAGCACGATGCAGATGGCGCCGATGACGCCGGGCGCCACCGCGCCAGGGCTCGTGACCTCGAAGACGATGCCGTAGAAGCCGACCAGCATCAGGAGAACGGCGACGTTCGGATCGGTGATGACGCCGAGAAGCCGGATGAACCAGCCGGGATCCAGCATCTCGACAGCCAGGCCCTTTGTCGCCAGCACTTCCTTCTTGCCGGCCACGTCGACGGTGCGGCCGTCGGCCAGTTGCAGGAGCTCGGTCGTGTCGCGGGCGACGAAGTCGATGACATGTTCCTGCAGCGCAGCACTTGCCGAGAGGCTCGCCGCCTCGCGCACGGCCTTCTCGCCCCAGTCGCCATTGCGCCCGCGCAGCTCGGCGAGCGAGCGGATGAGCGCCACCGCGTC
The DNA here is from genome assembly GCA_004020545.1 of Mesorhizobium sp. Classification (GTDB taxonomy): domain Bacteria; phylum Pseudomonadota; class Alphaproteobacteria; order Rhizobiales; family Rhizobiaceae; genus Mesorhizobium. Next base: position 17,534 of record SAQE01000055.1, read on the forward strand.
ATTGGTCACCTTGGCCATCATCGCGTCGCCCGGCGGCCGCCCGCTGTCCTTGCCGTCCTTGTCAGGAGCCCCGTCCTTACCAGGAGCAATGTCCTTCTCGCCGCCGGGAAGCGAGGGCAACCCGCCGAGTTCGACCGGCGTCGCCGCGCCGAGATTGGTGCCGGGCGCCATCGCCGCGACATGGGTGGCGTAGAGAATATAGGTTCCTGCACTCGCCGCATGGCCGCCGGCCGGCGCGACATAGCCGATAACCGGAACCGGAGAGCCCAGGATATCCGAGATCATCTCGCGCATCGAGGTGACCAGGCCGCCCGGCGTGTCGAGCTGAAGGATGAGGACCGCGGCGTTGCGCTCGGCCGCGGCCTTGAGCGCCTCCTTGAGCTGGCGTGAGCTCGCCGGGCCGATGGCGCCGTCGATCGCGATGCTGAGAGCGATCCTCTCCGCCGCCATTCCGGCCGACGAGAAGGGGAAAAGAACCGCCGCGGCCACGAAGGCCGCTGCCACGAAGGCCACCCGCGCGAGTCTCACGCTCAAAGCTCCTTGGATTCAATATGGGGTTGTGCCGGGGCAAGTCCAATGAGGGGCGACAGAGGGGGTCGCTGCGCGTGGAGCGCCAACCTCGATCTGCCGCAGCAGGCCGAGCCCAGTCGGACCGCCCCCCTCTGGCCTGCCGGCCATCTCCCCCTCGAGGAGGGAGTTTACGCGCTCGCCCGCTTTAGCCTCCATCGATTCCACGGCAATTTCGACGCGGGCTCCAACGCTCGCTCCCTCACCCATCCGGCATTGTCTGCGTCGACCGCGCGAACGAACGCGCCTGCAACCAATGGAGACGACAATGACGACTTTGGATCGAACCACTCGCGAAACCGGCCGAGCTGGCCTCAGCCTGTCCGGCCTCGCCGGCCGCGCGCTCAGCCTGGCCTATCGCGCCATGAAGATGCGCAGCGAGCGCGCCGCGCTGCAGGCCATGCCGGACTTTCTGCTGAAGGACATCGGCATCAGCCGCTCGCAGATCGAGTACTCCGTGCGCTACAGACAATTCGACACGGATGAGTGACGGCCGCTTCGGCGGCCGGAACGGCTCGAAGGCCTGTCAAAAACCCCGGCATTGCCGGGGTTTTCGCATTTGGCCCTGCCCGCCGACCGGCTTCCCGGGCGTTGGATTCCGGTGGCGGACGCTCGTCTCAAATGGAATGTCCAACGCAATTTCCACGGTAGGCGTATCAAAAATTCCACGCTCGCACCCACTCTCGTTCAAACGCTCGACCGCCAAAGAAAAGCGTCACGGCAACCAAGCCGCAAACAACCCTGGGAGTAGAGAAATGCAACCCAACACCAAACCTGAACGCGTTCCGCTCAACGGCGTCGACACGCCGAACCTGATCGCGACGATCAATTTCGTGGCCGGCCAGCCGGACCTGGCGAAGTTCCAGTTCCGCGCCCACAACGAATGGATCGAAGGCACCCACAGCAAGAGCGTCATGCATGGCTTCTTCGGCGCCGGCCAGGAGCAGAAGCACGAGAAGCCCTACTACGCCGACAGCGACCATCCGGCCATTCTGTGCGGTGCCGACAATGCGCCGACGCCGGTCGAGTGGCTGCTGCACGGGCTGGCGAGCTGCCTGATGGCGGGCCTTGCCAACATCGCCGCGGCGCGCGGCATCAAGCTCAGCCGGGTCAAGTGCTCGGTCGACGGCGACATCGACCTGCGCGGCATCCTCGGTATCTCCGACGAGGTCCGCAACGGCTTCCAGAACATCCAGGTGTCGTTCGAGGTCGAAGGCGACGCGCCGACCGAGAAGCTCAACCAACTGGTCGAACAGGCCCGCGCCCGCTCGGCCGTCTTCGACGTGCTGACCAAGGGCGTGCCGGTCACGGTCGGGATCAAGACCATCCAGTGATCCTTTGAAGGCCGGGGAGACGGTCCGGACCGGACCGTTTCCCTCCTCTGCCAGCGGAACGGAACCATGAAACGGGCTGACGTCGTCATCGTCGGCGCGGGCCAGGCCGGCCTTGCGCTCAGCCATTGCATCGGCCGGATCGGCATCGAGCATGCCGTGCTGGAGCGCGGCCGCATCGGCGAACGCTGGCGCTCTGAGAGCTGGCGCACGCTCAGGCTCCTGACGCCGAACTGGCTGAACGCGTTGCCTGGCTCGCCCTATGAAGGCGGCGATCCGGACGGCTTCCTGGACAAACAGGCCTTCGTGGCGAGCCTGGAGGCCTATGCGGGGCGCTGGCAGGCGCCGGTCGAATGCGGCGTCGAGGTTTTCTCTTCGAGACGGACCGGCGACGGCTTTGTGCTCGAAACCAGCGCCGGCGCCTGGTCGGCCAAGGCCGTCGTGGTGGCAACGGGCCATTGCGACCGGCCGTCGATCCCTTTTGCGACCAGGGGTGGGCCGCTCGGCATCCACGCTTCGCAATATCGTTCCCCCGGCGAACTGCCGCCCGGCGGGGTGCTGGTCGTCGGCGCGTCCTCCTCCGGCGTGCAGATCGCCGACGAGCTCGCCCGCACGGGGCGGCGGGTGACGCTGTCCGTCGGCAAGCACACGCGCCTGCCAAGGCTGTGGCGTGGCAAGGACATCTTCTTCTGGCTCTGCCGGATGGGCTTCATGGCGCAGCCGCTCGAAGCGCTCGCCAATCCCGAAAGCGCCCGGCGCCAGCCCTCACTGCAGCTCGCCGGGCGGCCGGACAAGGCCGATGTCGACCTCGCCACCCTGCAGGCGCTTGGCGTCGAGCTGGCCGGGCGCGTGCGCGGGATTGCCGATCGCGAGATCGTCTTCGCCGACGATCTTGCGCCGCAGATCGCGGCGGCGGAAGCGAAGCAAGCCCGCCTGCTCGCCGAGATCGACCGCTTCGCCGGCGACGCGCGACCGGGCCGGCGCGAGCCGGTGGCGGTGCCTTCGGCTTGGCCCCAGCGGCTTTCGCTGACGGACGGCTCGATCCGCACCATCATCTGGGCGACCGGCTATGCGCGGTCGTTCGGCTGGCTGGAACCGCTGGCGCTCGGCGCCGACGGCGAGCTCGCACATCAGGGCGGCGTCACCAGCGTTCCCGGCCTCTATGCGCTCGGCTTCCGCTTCCTGCGTAAGCGCGATTCCAACTTCATCGGCGGCGTCGGCGCGGACGCGCAAGCGATCGCCGCCGAGATCTCCCGCTATCTCGACCGCGACGGCCGCCAAGCCGCCTGAAGGAGACCGCTTGAGGACAATGACGATGACGACAACCCCGATTTCCCTTCCGCCCGTGCTCAAGCGCGGCCATTACGACGCCATCGTCGTCGGCGCGCGCTGCGCCGGCGCCTCGACGGCCCTGCTGCTGGCGCGTGCTGGCCTGAAAGTGCTGGCAATCGATCGCAGGTCCTATGGCTCCGACACGCTGTCGACGCATGCGCTGATGCGGCCCGCCGTGCTGCAGCTTTCGCGCTGGGGCCTGCTGGAGCCGCTGCTCAAGGCCGGCACGCCGCTGATCGAGGCGACGACGTTCCACTATGGCGACGAGGAGATCACCATCCCGCTCAATGCCGGGCCTGACCTTCCCGGCCTGATCGCGCCGCGGCGCACCGTGCTCGACCGCATGCTCGTCGACGCCGCTCGCAAGGCCGGCGCCGAGTTCCTGCACGACATGGCGGTCGGGGACCTCTTTGCCGACACGCGCGGACGCGTGCGCGGCGTCGAGATCCGCCGCGCCGGCCGCGCCGCCTTGCGGGTGAGCGCCGACATCGTGGTCGGCGCCGACGGCATCGGCTCGCTGGTGGCGAAATGCTGCGACGCGCAGGTGCTGCGAAGCGGTACCGTTTCGGCCGCCCATGTCTATGGCTATGCGCCTGTCGAACCAAGGGGCGGCTACCACTGGTATTTCCGCGACGGCATCGCCGGATCCCTGATCCCGACCAATGACGGGCTGGCCTGCATCGTTGCTTCGGTGCCGACGTGGCTGTTCGACCAGCGCTTCCGCCTCGGCCACGGCCGGGCCCGCATGGAGGTGCTGGGGGCGCTTTCGCCGGCGCTTGCCGAACAGGCGAGCCGAGCGCCGAAGGATGTCCGCCTGCAGGCGTTCCGTGGCGTGCCGGGTTACATCCGCCAGGCCCATGGCCCCGGCTGGGCGCTGGTCGGCGATGCCGGCTTCTTCCGCGACCCGATCACCTCGCATGGCATTTCCGACGCGCTGCGCGATGCTGCGGGCCTGGCGCACGCCGTCATCGACGGCTCGGCGGCGGCCTTCGCGGCCTGGCAGCAGGAGCGCGATCTGTTCGCCAACCAGATACTCGACACCACGGACGCGGTAGCGGGTTTCGACTGGACGCTCGCCGACATCGGCGAGCGGCATCGCCGCTTCAGCGCCGTCATGAAGGCCGAGGTCCAGGCGCTGGCCGGACAGCCGATGCCGGTCCGCCGCGCCTCGTCAGCGGCAGGCCGGCAACCGACGACCTATCGGCCGCCGGCCAACCAGGACGAGCCGCAGGCCCCGGCCGGCGCCTCGAACCTCCATCGCAACCGAACCGGAGCAAGACCATGACTGTGCATTTGATGAAGGACGGGTGGATCGGCGTCATCAAGGGGCGGCCGCAAGTGGGCGCCGTCGCCGAGCGTTCGCGGCGCACACGACCGCAGGATATCGACGCGTTCGCGGACATGACCGGCGACCGCAACCCGCTGCATTACGACAAGGCGCTGGCCGAGGCTTCGGTGTTCGGCAAGCTCATCGTGCAGGGCGGCGTCACCTCCGGCATGCTCAACGCGGTGGTGGCGGAGGATCTTCCCGGCCCCGGCTCGGTGTTCCTCGAAGTCTCATGGAAATTCGTCAAGGCGGTCGGCGTCGGCGAGTTGATCACCGGCCGCGTCGAGGTCAAGGAGGTGCGCGCCGACAAGCCGATCACAAAGCTGGAGACATCGGTGCGCAACGAGGCGGGCGACGTCTGCCTAACCGGCACCGCGACAGTGTTCACCGTGCCGCTGGCCAAGGGCTGAACAACTTAGATTGTCCGGAGAAAATTGAGGCCGGTGCCGCAGTGGGCGGGGGGCGTTGGGGTAGCTGAGGCACCGGCCGAAGGCGGAATGAACCGCCGCCACTCAAGATAGGTTTCGCGCGCGGCGGCGAAATTACGCGATCGCGGAAGGAACATGCCTACGACCCCGCCGTCTCGGCGACGAAGGCGCGGACGTGGCCGATGAACTCGTCGAAGGCGGGTTCGCCTTCGAGCAGGATGTGGTTGCGGCTCTCCAGCTCGAAGAAGCGCGCGCCGGGAATGCCCGCGGCCATGGTGCGACCGGATTCGACCGGGGCAACGTTGTCTTCCCGGGCGTGCAGCACCAGGGTCGGCACCCGCACCTTTTCCAAGAGGTCGCTGACATCGATCACGGAGAAGGCGCTCTGCAGGCGCCAGGCGTCGTCCGGCGATATGGTGCGCAGCATCAGATCGTCCATCCAGGCGAAATGCTCGTGCGTAGCGCCGGGGATGAACATGGAGCAGAAAACCTGGCGGAACATCGGGTTCGACTTGCCCCAGCCCTCGCGCATCAGCGTTGCGATCGCCTCTCGCGTCGCGATCTCGCCGGCGTCGCCGCGCGCCCGCCAGCCTTTGACATAGCCGCCATAGAGGATCATGCCCGACACCTTCTCAGGATGGCGTATGGCGTAGGCGATCGACACCGCGCAACTCTGCGAGAGGCCGAGAAGCGTGAAGCGGTCGAGCCCGGCCGCCTCGACCACGCATTCGAGATCCGAGACCATAGTGTCGAAGGAGACGTCGACCACGTGGCGTTGCGACAGGCCGTTGCAGCGCTCGTCGTAGCGCACCAGTTGGTTCTCGCGCGACAGCGCCGACATCCAGTGCCGCCAGATCGGGCTGTCCCAGTCGAAGGTGAGATGCGACATCCAATGCGCGGCGCGCAGGATGGCCGGGCCGCTGCCGGTCTTGGCAAAAGCAAGCCTCGTACCGTCGAGCGCCCGGCAGAAGTGGACAGCGCGGCCAGGGTCCTGCGCGGCCGTCAGGCTCTTCGCGGGCGGAGGCGATTGCGCCGGCGCCGTGGCATTCGCGCCTGGTTGCGCGGAGCGCGACGTCGGCTTGGCGGCCGCCGCCCTCACCTTCTCCTCCAGCGCCTCGATCTCTTCCGCCAGGCCTATATCCTCCGGCAGCAGACGGCGCAGGCGCCGGGCAAGCGGCAGCGCCCGCCTCGGCTCGCCGGCCAGCCGTTCGACCAGCTCGCGCAGGATGCCGAGTTCGGCGAGCTCGACCTCGCTGGCAAGGCCCTTGCGCCAGGCCTCGTATTGGAAGCAGCGCTCGAGCGAGAGATCGGCGAGGAAATCGCCTCGGATCGAACCGGCAGCGGCCTCGAGCTCTTCCGTCGACGCCAAGGAAAGATCGCCCTTCGCCAGCGGCAGCAACCGGGCATAGTCCGTTGCGACCTTGAGGGAGACGCTGTTGCGGTCGGCGACCAGGGCGGATTCGTCGTCGCCCAGCACCTGGCGGATCTTGGACAGGCTCCAGCGTAAGGCGCCGCGCGGATCGTCGGGAATATCCCAGAAGATCTCGCAAAGCCGCTCGCGCTGATGCGGCTTGCCGGTGACCGCGAGATAGGCGAGCAAGGCTCTCGTCTTGCGCGACGGCGGCAGGTCGAGCAGCGCGCCATCGCGGGCCACCTGGAAATCGCCGAGCACGCAAATGTCCAGCGGCCCGATATACGGACCGTCGGTCATGCGGCCAGGCACCCCTTCGACTGCCATTTACCCCTTTGCTTCTCGCAGCGGGAGAAGACCGCACCGCAATATCAAAATCGGCTAATTTACGAAAGCCTCGTCGCTATCGGCTTGGGGCTGAGTTACGACAGGACGGGTGGCGGCGAATGTATGATGGGTAACATTGGCGGCGGTGCGGTGCCGCGACGGGAAGGCCGGACCCAGGATTTCAGCCCGCGGGACTCACGGCGGCGCGGGGGCCCGGCCTGATGTGAGCGAACATGCTGCGGGCGTTCCAGGTCGGGAAGGCTCTTGCGAGCGACAGGTCGCCCTCGAGTTGGATGCGGTCCTCGCGGGTAGCCTGGGCCCACGTAAGCTGTCCGGCGTGCCATTTGACGAAGGCTTCGGCTTCCGCCGTGATGTAGAGGTCCTCGTCGAGGCCAGGGCACGTCTTGCAGATCTCGGTGTCTCCAAGCTCGATGAGCAGCCAATAGCGCTCACGGCGCGGGCGGCCCGTGAAGTCGAAACGGATGACGACGCGTCGATCGGGGAGCCGATCCCGGCGGAGCGCATTGCACATCGACCACAGAGCCACAAAGGGGTCGAGGTGCTGGGGGGCAATCTCGAGCCAATGCGCACCCCACTCGCCGAGCGACTGGCAGACCGTGAAGAGGTCGTGGCCCGCGGACGTGAGCTCATAATGGCGCCCGCGCCCGTCGGGCTTGGGTGCCGACTCGACGACACCGACCCATTCGAGTTGCTTGAGCCGCTCCGAGAGCAGCGTACGGGAGAGTCCGGGCGCGCCCTCCAGGATCTCGCTGAAGCTTCCGCAGCCAAGGTACAAATTGCGGATGATCAGCGGTGTCCAGCGCTCGGCGAAAATCTCGGCGCCGCGGGCGATGGGGCAGTACTGGCCGTACGTTCTCACGCCACCAGTGTTCCACGCCTGCCGTCGGCTGTGAAGTCCAGATTCTTGACTATACGGCAGCGGTCCGCGGTGATCCGATGTGGCCTTCCTGCGAGAGAGGAGGACACGACAATGACAACTATGATCGTCGGCCACCGGAGCCAGCAGCCAAACGTCGCGGCGATCAACGGATTCCAAGGCCGGCTGATCAGTGCCGACCACGCCGACTACGACATCGCCCGCGCAGTCTGGAACGGCGCCATCGACCGGCGCCCGCGCCTGATCGCCCGATGCATCGGGGCCGCCGACGTGATCGCGGCCGTGCGCTTCGCCCGCGACAACGATCTGGAGATCGCCATACGAGGCGGGGGCCACAACGTGGCGGGCACCGCCGTTTGCGACGACGGGATCGTCATCGACCTCTCGGCGATGCGGGGCGTGCGAGTCGATCCCGCCGACCGCAGCGCCTGGGTGCAGGGTGGTGCGCTCTGGGGCGACGTCGACCGCGAGACCCAGGCGCACGGTCTGGCCACCACCGGCGGAATCGTGAGCCACACCGGAGTCGCCGGACTCACCCTCGGCGGTGGCGTCGGCTGGCTGATGCGCAAGCACGGCCTCTCAGTCGACAACCTACTCGCCGCCGATGTCGTAACGGCCGACGGTGATCTGCTGCGGGCGTCCGAGGACGAGCACTCCGACCTGTTCTGGGCATTGCGAGGCGGTGGGGGCAACTTCGGCGTGGTCACCTCGTTCGAGTTCCGTCTCCACGCCGTCGGGCCTACCGTGCTGGCCGGGCCCATCCTATGGGACGCAAACGACGCCGGGGATGTCCTCCGCTTCTACCGCGACTTCGTCCGCGATGCTCCCGACGAGCTCGGCACGGTCGTGAGGTTCGGTACCGCCCCGCCGCTGCCCGTCATCCCTGAGGATCTGCACTGGCGCCCCGTGATGATCGTGGGTAGCTGCTACGCCGGGCCGATCGAGGACGGTGAGAAGACGCTCCGCCCGCTCCGCGCATTCCGGACTCCCCTCCTCGACCTGGTCGGGCCCACGCCGTACGTGGGGTTCCAGAGCGCTCTCGACACAACCGTCCCCCACGGCTGGAACTACTACTGGAAGTCCACCCACCTGCCCGAGCTCCGCGACGAGCTCATCGACGTGATCGCCGGGCACGCGTTCTCCTCCTCATCGCCGCGGTCCTACGTGGCGCTGTTCCAACTGAAGGGGGCGGTGAGCCGTGTGGCCGAGGGCGAGACGGCGTTTGGGAACCGCCAGGCGTCGCACGCGATCACCCTGGACGCGGCGTGGCGACCCGGCGAGGATTATGGCGACCGGGACACCGCCTGGACGAGGGCGCTCTTCGCCGCCCTCGGGCCCTTCCGCGAAGGCGTTTACGTCAACTTCCTCGGCGACGACGAAGATCCGAACCGGGTCCGCGAGGCGTACGGCGAGTCTGTCTACGACCGGCTGGTGGACGTGAAGACCGCGTACGACCCCGACAACGTCTTCCACCACAACCAGAACATCCGCCCCGATTTGAGTGACAGTCTGGGCTGCTCCGACGGCTAAATAAGCATGAACAGGCCGACGGAACAACGCCCCCTCTGGCCCGCCGGCCATCTCCCTCTCAAGAAGGGGGAGGTTGAGCGCGTCAACGCTTTCGCCAACCTCCAGCCACGGCAATCACCACTGCCGCCACGACCAGCCCCACCGCCACGGCGAAGGTGAAGCGCATGCCACCGGCAACCGCTTCCGGTGCCGCGCCGGCGATGTCCCCCGCCCCCACCGCGAAGGCAAACACCGCACCCATCGCCGCCGTGCCGGTCACGAGGCCGAGATTGCGTGATAGGCTCAGCATCCCCGAGACCACGCCGCGCTGGCCCTGATCGACGTCGGCCATGACGGCGGTGTTGTTGGCCGCCTGGAAGAGCTGGTAGCCGGGGCTCAGCACGACGATCGCCGACGCGTAGCCGGCGACGCCGAACAGCCCCGGCAGCACCGCGAGCGCAACGCAGCCAGTGGCCATCAGCACCAGCCCGGCGACGACCATCGCCGACGCGCCGAGGCGATCGACGACGCGGCCGGCGACCACGCCGCACAGCGCCGATACGATCGGGCCTATGGAGAGAACGACGCCGACCAGCGCTTCGCTCAAGCCCAGCGCGCGAGACAGGAAGAAGGGCCCGACCACCAGCGTCGCCATCATCACCGTCGAGACCAGCGCGTTCATGGCAAGGCTCGGCGCCAGCACCGGATCGCGGAACAGCGCGGGCTTGACCAAAGGCGAGGTCACCTTGCCCTCGGCGTAGAGGAACAGGCCGGCGCCGAGAGTGGCCGCAGCCAGCAGCGCCACGTTCATGCCGCCGAAATGATCGCGCCCCATCGTCATCGACAGCGCGTAGGCGGTGAGCGTCAGCGCCAGCAGGATCGTGCCTAGTGTGTCGAAGCGCAGCCGCTCTCCCCTCGCATCTGTCCGGCCCGGCAGGAAGCGCCGGGCGAGCAGGACAGCGGCAATGCCAAGCCCGGCATTGACGAAGAAGATCGCACGCCAGCCGAAAGAGGCGATCAGCACGCCGCCGAGCGATGGCCCAAGGGCTGTGCCGATGGCCGACATGGTGCCGAGCAGGCCCATGGCGCTGCCGATGCGCTCCTTCGGCACTGTCTCGCCGACGAAGGCAATGGTCAGCGCCATCATCACCGCAGCACCCAGGCCTTGCACGGCTCGGGCGGCGACCAGCAGCGGCAGCGTCGGCGCGAGCGCCGCCGCCAACGACGCGGCGCTGAACAGGCCAAGGCCGGCGACCAGCAGCAAGCGGCGACCGACGAGATCGCCCAGCCGTCCGACGCTGACGATGAGCGCGGTGATGGCCAAGAGATAGGCGAGCACCACCCACTGCACCGCCGCGAAGGAGGCAGCGAAGGCTCTGCTCAGCGTCGGCAGCGCGACATTGGCGATGCTGGCGCTGAGCGAGGACAAGAGCATTGCCAGCGACAGGCTGGCCAGCGCGCCGGTCGTCGAGCGGCTTGCCGGTACGGCGGCTGTATCGGCGATGTCGGTCATGGTTCTTCTCCGGCTCAGGTGAAACTTGCCGGGAAAATAAGCGCGCGGCTGATATGGCGGAATGCGCAGCATTTGCATTTGAACAGTGCATGAAACGCCATGTCATACAGCCGCAACCGTGCTATTGTCGCGCCATGTCGCGACCCGATCTCAACCTGCTCGTCACGCTGGATGTGCTGCTTGCCGAAGGCAGCGTTGCCAAGGCGGCACGGCGGCTGAAGCTCAGCCCCTCGGCGATGAGCCGCGCCTTGGCAAGGCTGCGCGAGGCGACCGGCGATCCGCTTTTGGTGCGCGCCGGGCGCGGCCTGGTGCCGACGCCGCGCGCCGTCGAGCTCGGCGCCGAGGTCGGCCGGCTGGTGAGGGACGCGGAGGCCGTACTGCGTCCGGCAGAGCGGCTCGACCTCAAGCGCCTCTCGCGCGACTTCACGCTGCGCAACAGCGATGGTTTCGTGGAAAATTTCGGCCCTGCCCTGCTCGCCCGCGTCGCCGAGGAGGCGCCGGGCGTGCAGCTCCGCTTCGTGCCGAAACCCGACAAGGACAGCGCGCCGATGCGCGAGGGCAGCGTCGACCTCGAAACCGGCGTGGTCGGCGGCTCGACCGGGCCGGAGGTGCGGGCGCAGGCGCTGTTCCGCGACCGCTTCGTCGGCGTGGCGCGCATAGGCCACCCTTTGGGCGAAGGCAAGATCACCGCCGCCCGTTTCGCCGCCGGCCGCCACATATTGATCTCGCGCCGGGGGCTGGACCGCGGGCCGGTCGACGATGCGCTGGAACTCGCCGGGCTGACGCGCACGATCGCCACCGTGGTCGGCGGTTTTTCGGAAGCGCTGGCGCTGGCGCGCGGCTCCGACCTCATCGCCACGGTACCCGAGCGCTACACCGGCAAGCTCCGCGAAGGCCTGTTCACCTTCGCGCTGCCGGTGCGGCTCGCCGGGCTCACCATCTCGCTGCTATGGCACCCGCGCGTCGACGCCGACCCGGCGCATCGCTGGCTGCGAGGGATCGTGCGCGAAGTGTGCGGGGGACAGAAGCTGCCAATCTCCTCCAGGGGATGAGATCAGCTATCGCGACCACTTTCGCAATCGCATCAAGCCAGCCTGCGAACGCCGCCATGCTTGCATTGCAGGTCGCATTCCGCCTCATTAGCTTAGGCTAAACAATGTTATCTATCCGCTTGCCGAACAAACGGGCGCATGCCTTGGAACCCGCGCACCGCCGTCGCGGCGTTACCAAGCCCGTTTGGAACCGGCCGGAGGCTGTTTGAGCGATTTCAGAAAGTTCGCCTGCCCTCAATGCCAGGGGGCAGGCAAGTTGTTCCAATGCGACAAGTGGGTCGCCTCCAACGGCACCTGCTGCCCGGCCGGCAGCCGCCGCGACAATTGCCCCGGCCAGAGGCTGACCTGCCAGAGCTGCAACGGGACCGGCCTGCGCGGCTACAGCGTGCCAGTCAGTCAGGAATAGCCATTTCCGGACCCAAAGCCGGCGGGAAACTTTGCTCCGTCCGGACCTGTTTTTTTGTCGACAGACGAAATCGCGAAGCAAAGCGAGAGCCGCTGCCGAAAAAGGACGTCGGCGCGATCCGCCGCGCCCCACGCCAGATCGATGCGAACAGCCATTTATCTTTAAAGTATTTCTGATCGCCATATGAAACTTAATCGTCAAGCATTCGTAACTCATATCTATCGCAACATAGGCGATATGCAAATCAACTGGAGAATTACATCATGAACATCGAATTTGCCATTCTTGGCATCTTCACGGCGTCGATGCTTGCCAGTTCGGCTTTCGCCGGCGCGCTCGACAATCCGGCAACCACGCCCTCCTTCACCACAGGCAGCATCAAGGCGATGACGGGGAGCAAAGCGATGACCAACTCGGGCTGGACAAGTTCCAGGGAATGCACCCACGCCATCGACGTCCAGCACAACGACCGCTGCGCCACCACCAAGCAGCTCGGCGGTGCGAATTGACGAGACAGCCAATCTCCCCTTGCCGGGGAGATCACGCGCTGCTTGGCCTTCGCCTTGCGGCGTGCCCTTTCAAGCGCTGGCGCCGCCCATCAGCGCGGCGATCAACGTCGCCACGAAAATGAGCAACCCTAGCGCCATACGATCCAGCCACGTTTTGCGCCTGGCGAGAATCTCGAGCAACCGATCGGTCATCGCACCCTCCCGCTCGCATCGGCATATCATACCACACCGGCGTCAGGGCACCATGAAGCTGTTCACAAAGGTGCCCTAATCTCTGCCCTCCAGACAACGGCTTCCGTCTGCCGTGCAGACCGCTCCCTCAACCCCTCGGGGGGGAGATTTGGCCGCTCAAAGAGCGATATCTGGCGCCAGTGTTGCGTTGCGGAAATGCCCCCAAAAAAAGTCAGGTTGAGAACCGAGCCTCGAAAACAGGGCAGCCGGGGAAAAACGAACCTATTCAAGCGGATAGGCACACATGCCGCAGCAGGCCCGCGGGATGGCCAAAAAGCCCGGAAATCCGCCATTTTTCGGGCCTGCTGCAACCGCAATGGCGTGATCGCGGGAGAACGATTTCGGCCCTGCGCAATGCGAAAAACGCCTCGCGCCGGGCTCCTCCCCCGGCGTTGACAGCAGGCACGGCCAATGGCACTCCGCAGTCACTGGTCACGCCATGACCGTTGCTGTTGGGGACGGACGGGGTTTCAGCAGCTTGGCGGCGGCGCCGGACGGGCGGGCACCTGCGCAGTGTGTACCGCCCGCTCCTGGCCGGGAGCGGCGCGAACCTCATGTCAGGCCATGCGTCTGTTAGAGCGTTACCGACGAGCCGTTGGCGGCCGTGACGGCGGAAAGCTTTCCACGCTTGTCAAGCGTCGGCTTGCTGTATGCCTTCTTCATCGAGATTCCCCCTTGAACACGATCTGCGCAAAATGAGCGCCGCGGGGAGCGATTGTCAAGTTTGGACGGTCGGCGGCCGGGCGGATCTCAGAACGTGAATCCGGACGACGGCGCGGCGGCGGTCACAGCCGAAAGCCTGTCGCGCTTTTGCAGCCTGGGCTTTTCGTAGATCTTCTTCATCGTCCGTTCCTGGGCGGGTCAACGACCGGCGCAGGTGAGCGCGATGTGGCCGCCCTGTCAAGCACGCCCTTAGCCCGCATGCTGCAGCCAGCGGCGGTCGAACACTTCGATGATGGCGCGGAATTCGGCCGGCGGAATCTGGTTGACGCCGCCGTCGCTTTCGGCGCTGAGGAACCGGCCTAGCTGCCGGTCGACCGCGTCCGGATGCTCGATGACGATGCCGAGGCTCGCCAGGTCGGCGGCGATCGAGGTTCCAGGCGGCAAGTACCCGCCCCATTGTTCGGCGGCGGGCGCATCGCGCAGGCGCACCAACAAGATCCTGGTGAGCGAGGGCTGCGGCTCGGGGCCGATGATAGCGGTGCCGCACATATAGCCGCCGAGCACACTCACCGGCTGCGTCTGCGGAAACAGGCAAAGGAAGAACTGCGCCTCGCCGCCGACCTCCTTCAGATGCAGATAGAGGCTGCGCTTTGCCGGCGTGACCGGGCCGCCGAGCTGCAACTGGCCGGTCGGCAACGTCTCGCGATAGGTGGCCGTGAACCCATGCACGCCCGGACCGGCCTCGATCGACAGGCGGCCCCTGATGAGCTGGCCGCGATAATAGGGCGACCAGGCGCGTGAATAGCAGGCGTAGGTCCCGGCAAGCGCCAGGCCGACGCCCTTGTCGTCGTGCCCGGGCGAGGCCTCCGACTGGGCGCTTGCGCGGCGTTCGAGCTCCGCCGTGTCGATGCCGTGGCGTGCCGCTATCGTGGCCGCGAAGGTCGGCAGATCGCTCTCGGCGATCCAGGCGCCGGGCTGTTCGAGGCGCAGCACCTTCGCCCAATCTTCATAGACGCTGTGCTCGCGAGGCTGGGCGCGGCCCTGCAGCCATTTATCGGCGCGGCCGACATCGAACGCCGTCCTCGGATTGACGGCGCGGAACGCCGCCGCCAGGTCCTTGCGGGTGGCGGTTCCCAGCACGACCGAAGTCAGCCGTAGCTTCTGCGCGATATTCAGTGCCATCCGGCTACACCTGCTGCATCCCGACGGAATCGGGCTTGGCCTCCTGTTCCAGCGAAGATCATGCTTTTCACGCTCACCGCAAGGTCAAGGTGCAAGGCATTTCACCTGGATCCACGCTCTTAGCCGGCTAGTTTTCCATATGCTAATATTCCAGGAATTCCAGAGAATTCCACGGTGTTCCGCATGTACTCCCTTTTCGGGTCGGCGACCAGCGCTAAGCTCGCGATGGGCAAGGGGCAGACCGTCAGGAAAAACGCGCTGAATGTGGGGCTTGAGCTCCCCTTCCTTCGTTGCAGTGACAGCTCGATTTCGGGCAACGGCGAAACCCGGCTTTCGGGAACAACCGAACCGTAATGCCACCTCATCAGGAAGGAACGACACCAGATGACCTCAACCGCCTCTTCCAGACTCACCTTCATTGTATTCACCGCGGGCTGCATCGCATTGGCGCTGCTCTTCGCGAACGCGCCTGACGGAGGATTTCCGTCGAAATACGCCAAGGCGCCCGCGGCGCAGGCTGTTCAACCGACGCGCATCGCCATCGACAACGAAGCGCACGCGATACGCTTCTACATCGACGGCAAGCAGGTCGCCCTGCTCGACGCGTCCGGTTTCAAGCAATGAGGAGGCGGCAAAGCCAAGAGGGAACATCGTCATGAAAATCATCCTGTCGGCGCTATCGGCGCTTCTCCTCATGCTTGCCCTGTCGCAAGCTGCTGAAGCCAAAACAAAAACCCTGGTGACCGAAACAAAGAACTGCGCCGAGAAAACTCGGCAACTGCTGGACCAGACGTCCACCGGCGGAATTGTGCCTCCGGCCGGCGCGATGGCGAAGGCCGCCGAACCGGGCCAAGCCTATCCGCCGCCGCTGGACCTGCATTTCTAGCGATTCGGGCGGACCGCCGTCTCGTGACCGGGAACGCGAGGACGAACGGACCCGGCCGAGCAAAGGCCGCATCGAATAGCCACCCGGCCAGCCTGAGGGTTGGGGGCTTGGCGCTGCCGGCGGGGGCCGGCGCCCGCCCGCGCGGATCGCAAGGCTGCGGTCCGCGCGGGCCAAATTTCCGGGGCCAGTTTTTCGGGCCAAGTTTTTCTTGGGGCCAAGTCATTCTTGACGAAAGGACGGCGAACCGGAAAGCTCGTCGCGCCGCGGCGCCAGGAGGCGCCGCGCGACGGGCTTTGAGGGAGGCCATGCCATGCCGGGTGCCGACGAAAAGCTTGCCGCGCTCGGCATCGTCTTGCCGCCACCGCTGAAACTGCCGCCGAGCATGCTGCTGCCCTTTCCATGGGTCAATGTGCGCGGCGACCGCGCCTATATCTCGGGCCACGGGCCGCAGGAGCCGGGCGGCTCGCTCGCCGGCCCGTTCGGCGTGGTCGGCGACAGTGTCTCGCTGGAAGAGGCGCGGGCTTCCGCACGCAAGGTCGGGCTGTCGATGCTCGGGAGCCTCAAGCGCGAGCTCGGCAGCCTCGACAGGATCACCGGCTGGTGCCGCGTGCACGGCATGGTCAATTCGGCGCCGGGCTTTACCCAGACGCCGGCGGTGATGAACGGCTTTTCGGAGCTTATCCTCGAGGTCTTCGGGCCGGAGGTCGGCCGCCATGCCCGCACGGCAATAGGGGTCGCGGCCCTGCCCTTCGATCTCCCGGTCGAAATCGAGGCTGAGGTGACGATTGAGGGGGGATCGGCTTGACCAGCCCATCGTCGGCGCGATAGGCGGACGCACCGTCATTCAAACGATGAAAGCCCCGCCATGACAGACGCGATCGTAAAAGACAGCAACGGCACGCCGCTGAAGGATGGCGACTCCGTGACCCTGATCAAGGACCTCAAGGTCAAGGGCACGTCCGAGACCATCAAGCGCGGCACGCTGGTGAAGAACATCCGCCTCACTGGCAATCTCGGCGAGATCGAATGCAACACCAAGCAGGTGAAGGGCCTGGTGCTGAAGACGGAGTTTTTGAAGAAGGCGTGATTTGCGGGGCTGCAGCTTCGGCGCCGCGCCCACTCCCTCTATGTTGCACTGCGTTAGATTTGTTGCATTGCAATATGGAGGCCTAGCGGCAACTCTTTGTCCAAGGCGGGATGCGAACGACCGTTGCGAGGTTCGTCTTCGTGTCAGCAGCATCGCCGGACTTCCGGCCAGACATCGAAGGGTTGCGCGCGCTCGCCGTGGCGGGCGTCGTCGCCTTCCATTTCGGCCTCACGGCGCTGCCCGGCGGCTTTGCCGGCGTCGACATCTTCTTCGTCATCTCCGGCTACCTGATCACCCGCCATCTCACCACCGAGATTTCGCAGACCGGCCGGCTCGATTTCCTGCGCTTCTACGCACGGCGCGCGCGCAGGCTGCTGCCGGTGGCGCTCTTCGTCATTGCCGCCACGCTTGCCGCGGGCGCGATCATTCTGTCGCCGGAGGAGCAGGCGCTCTATTCCAAGGGCGCGATGTTCGCCTCCGCCTATATGATCAACCTGTGGCTGATCCGCTGGTCGTTCGACTATTTCGCCAACGACGCGGCCAACAACCCCTTCATCCATTACTGGTCGCTGTCGGTGGAGGAGCAGTTCTATTTCGCCTGGCCAGCGCTGTTGATGCTGGCGGCCTGGCTGAAGCCCGGCAAGCGGACCATCATGCTTGCGATGGGCATTGCCGGCCTCGTCTCCTTCACGGTCTGCGCCTGGCTGACAACCGTGTCGCAGCCCTGGGCCTTCTATTTCTCGCCGCTGCGCGCCTGGGAGTTCGCCGCCGGCGGGCTGGCCTCGATGACGCCGGCATGGCTGCTCCAGAAGCGCCCGCGGCTTGCCTTGGCGTTCAGCCTCTGCGGGCTGGCAATGATTGCTTTCGCGTACCTCACCTTCAGCGAGGAGGCTCCCTTCCCCGGTTTTCTGGCCCTGGTGCCGGTGACCGGCACTGTCCTTCTGCTGCTGGCGGGCGCGGCTGGCGTCAGGGACGGCATTTCTTCACGCAATTCCGAACGGAAAACTGCGGGGCTCTTTTCCTGGAATGGCGTCGATGCCGCCCTGGCGCTGCCGCCCTTGCAATGGATCGGAAAACTTTCCTATTCGCTCTATCTGTGGCACTGGCCGGTCATCGTCTATGCCGGCATGCTGGTGGAGGAGTTGACGCTCGCCCAACGCCTGGCCTGCCTCGGGCTGACGCTGGCACTTTCGGCGCTGAGCTACCATCTCATCGAGAATCCGATCCGCCGCAACGGCTGGCTTATGGCCAATGCGGCGCGGGCGCTGGTGCCGGCCCTCCTCCTGACCGGCACCGGCGTCGCAGCCGCTTATGGCAATGCCGCACTTGCCGTGCGCGACCTCGACCCCGAGCAACGGACGATCGCGGCAAGTGCTGCCGAGCCCGCCACCGCGCGCGCCAAGGCCTGCGTCGAGGGCTATGACACGGTGACGCCGAAGCCATGCGTGTTCGGTAACGGCCAGCGCGCCATCGCGCTGTTCGGCGATTCCCACGCCGACCACTGGTCGACGCCGCTGGTCGATGCGGCGAAGAAGAACGGCTACCGCGTCGAGACCTGGCTGAAGAGCTCGTGCCGGGCCTCGCGCTACTCGTTCTTCGTGGCGAAGCTGAACCGCAACTACCGCGAATGCGACCAATGGCGCGAGCAGGCGATCAAGGAGATCATCGCGGCGAAGCCCTCGCTGGTGGTGATCTCGGAGTTGGCGCTGACTTCCTCGCGCAAGATGGCGGAAGGCAAGGGCGAGCCGGACACCTCGGACGCCGCGTGGCGGGCTGGTTTGCGCTCGACGCTGACCAGCCTGAGCGAGGCCGGACTGAAGATCGCCTTTATCCGCGACGTGCCGTTCAACGACGAGAACGTCGACACCTGCGTGGCCAGAGCGCTGTGGCGCAACAAGACGCCCTCGCTCTGCGACCAGACCCGCGCCTATGCCGCCAACGACGCCATGGCGGCGGTGGAGCGCGAGATCGTCGACAGCGTGCCGGGCGCCTCATACGTCGACCTCACCGACCGCTTCTGCGGCGCCACCACCTGCCATGTCTTCATCGACGGCAAGCTCGCCTTCCGCGACCAGCACCATCTGGCGACGCCGTTCGCGGAATCGCTGGAGCCGGAGGTGGAGAAAAGGGTGATTTCGAAGGTGGGGCGGTAGGCGGGGCGGCTATCTCTCCCCTTGTGGAGAGAAAGCGATTTCAACATCTTAGCCGAAGGCTAAGTGTTAGAAATCGCAAGTGAGGGGGAAAAGCGCCTGCCTCCGACAAAGGGGCGCTGGCGCCCTGCGAAATCCCCTCTCTTGCATTTTCCAAGCACTTGCTCGGGGACAAGCCCGCTCGCAAATGCAGGAAAATGCTTTCTCCCCCCCAAGGAGGGAGATAGGGCGCCTTCCCTCACCCCACCACGACGACAAAATGCTTGGTCACCGGCTCGAGGATCTGCCAGGTGCCCTTGAAATCGGCTTCTACCACGAAGGCATCGCCGGGGCCGACCTCGACAGGCTTGCCGCCATCCGGGGTGATGACGATGCGGCCGGCGATCATGTGCACGAATTCATAGTCCGTATAGGTGGCGTGGTAGGTGCCGGGCGTCGCGCGCCAGGTGCCCGACATCACCTTGCCGTCATCGGCGGTGTGCTGGACGGCGGTCTGCATGGTCGGCCTGCCCTCGACGACGACCCAGCCCGGCAGGTCGCCAGCCTCGGCATGCTCGACGGCGCCGAATTTGAGGATGGTGGGCTTGGACATGGGTGGTTCCTTCGATAGCGCCGGGATTGGCTGGGCGCGTGATAGCGGATGGCGCCAGGCTGTGACCGCGATATCGCGACACGGCGCGACGGGCACAGCGCCTTTTCCAAGCACTTGCGCGGGGGCAAGCCCGCTCGCAAATGCAGGAAAATGCCTTCTCCCACAAGCGGGAGGATGAGGCCCCCCGCATTTTCTCGGGAACACCGCCCACCTCGAAACCGTTTATCCACCGAAGGGGCGTCAATCGAAACCTTAAAGAGGAGGCAGCGATGAAAAAGCTTCTGTTTGCTTCGATGATCGCCATCGCCTCGGCGTTTGCGATCGCGCCGGCCAGCGCCGGCAGCGTCCAGCTCGGTATCGGCATAGGCCCGTCCTATGACCCTTACTACGGAGATGACTACTATGGCGGGTATTATCCTCACCGCTATTACCGCGACATCTACGATGACGACTACTACACTCCCTATCGTGAGCGTTACGTGGTGCGCTATCATAACCGGTATTATGGCGATAATTGCCGGATTAGGATCGTGAAGCACTGGCGCCATCACCACCGCGTCATCGAAAAAATCCGTATCTGCGAGCGCTAACCGACTGGCGCGCGCGACCGGCTGATCTCCCCCCTCGTGGGGGAGATGCCGCCCGAGGCTTTCTGCGACATCCGAAACCTGCAACGGCAAGCCGGCTCTCCAGGGTTGGGCAGCTTTCCTGTCTCGACGCCGAGATTCACACTCGGTCTGTCTCTCACCCGCGAACATTAGCAATCGGGAACATAGGCTGCTTCCAGCGCGTTTATGAGATGCTCAACCTCAGGAGGAGGTAGCCATGAAAAAGCTCCTGCTCGCCTCCGTCATAGCCGTTGCGTCGGCGGCTGCCCTGACCGGTCCGGCCAACGCCGGCGGCATCCAGTTCGGGATCGACATCGGCGACGGCTATTACAACGACTATTATGACGACTACGAGCCATACTATGGCGACTATTACCGCCATCGTTACATATATCGCCCGTATTACGACGACGATTACAGCTACAGGCCGCACTATTACTACCGGCAGCACTACTACTACCGACACCACAGGCGCTGCCATATCGAGTATGTGAGACACCGCCACCACAGGTACGAGGCAATTCGCGTCTGCAGGTATTGAGCCGGCGATTGCCTAAAGCCCCCCTTGAGGGATCGGCAGCTGGTGTTTGCAATTAGCGAAGCGGGCGGCGACGGCCAATCTCCCCCCTCGTGGGCCAGATGTCCGGCAGGACAGAGGGGAGCGCGAAGGATCGCGACTTATCGGTCCTGGTCCTGCGGCGGATGCCGGAGAAGTGAGACACCCAGAAAACTGAGACGCTGGCGGGACAGCGCCCCCCTCTGCCCTGTCGGGCATCTCCCCCTCTTGGCCCACAAGGGGGGAGATCAGCTAATCGCCTGGCACTACTGCACTCCACTTTGTTGGGTGCCAATGTCAGCGATCGGGAACGTGGGCTCCTTGTGACGCGTTTGTCTGATGATCGACCTTCAGGAGGAGGTTGCCATGAGAAAACTTCTACTGGCCTCGGTGATCGCCGTTGCCTCCGCGGTAGCCACGATCGCTCCGGCGGATGCGCACGGATTCTTCGGTCTCGGTTTCGGTCCGTTCGGCGGCTTCGGCCCGTTCTACGGCCCGTTCGGCGGCGGCCCATTCTACGACTATGGCGGCCGCTATTACGGCCCGCGCTACCACGACGACTACTATCCCGGCTACGTGGTCCGCTATCCGCACTACCGGTACCACAGCTACTACTACCGGTACCACCATTACAGGCACCACCATCGGTACCATCATAGGCACCACCACCACCATCGGTACTATTACAGGTATTGACGAGGCCGGCGATTGGCTAATCTCCCCCCTTGAGGGGGAGATGTCGCCAAAGGCGACAGAGGGGGTCGCCGCGCGTGAAGCGCCAACGCCTTTCGCGACAAAAGACAACGCCGGCGCTTTATGGGAGACGACCCCCTCTGGCCTGCCGGCTTTCGTCGGACGGAAAGCCAAGCAGTTGGCTTTCCGTCCGCTGCGCGGACCGCTCCTCACCCCCCCACAAGGGGGGAGATTGACAGCTCCTCCGCCTTGCAAATCCTCCGCAACATGCCATCTAAATCGCCGGCATCCACGGAGAATCGACGTGACGCAGCGAAGCGGCAGCGCCGACCTGCCGCTGCATGGCGGGCGGGTCCCGAAATGGCTGGGCGATCGGATGACGAAGCTCGGCGCGGTGCTCTGCGAAGCCATCATCCACCATTACGGCCGCGACGAGCTTTTGCGACGCCTGGCGCATCCCTTCTGGTTCCAGTCCTTCGGCGCCGTGATGGGCATGGACTGGCACTCTTCCGGCATCACCACTTCCGTCATCGGCGCGCTGAAGCGCGGGCTGAACCCGATGTCCAGCGAGCTCGGCATCCATGTCTGCGGCGGGCGCGGCGCGCATTCGCGCAAGACGCCGGGCGAGCTGCTGGCGATCGGCGACCGCGTCGGTCTCGACGGCGCGGCTCTTGCCACCGCCAGCCGGCTGGTGGCCAAGGTGGACAGCGCCGCCGTGCAGGACGGCTACGACCTCTATCTGCACGGCTTCATCGTCACCGACGACGGGCGCTGGGTGGTGGTGCAGCAGGGCATGAACGGCGACGCCCGCCAGGCGCGCCGCTACCACTGGCTGTCGGAGGGACTGACCAGCTTCGTCGACCAGCCGCATGCGGCGATCGAGGGCGAGCGCCAGGGCGAGATCGTCAACCTCACCGACCATCGCGCCGAAAAAGCGCGCGGCGGCCAGGTCGCGCTTCTGAAGACCATGAGCCCGGAAAAGATACTGGCCGAGCTTGCCGTGCTGGAGCCCCCGGAAATCGTGAGGGCCGAGCCGGAACCGGCTGCGCAGCCGCTGCTCCCCAACCTCGTCATGCCCGCGCATCACGATGTGCGCGAGAGCGACATCGTCATGCGCCGCCTGCACGGCAACATCGCGTCGGCGATCGAAAGCGGCCCGAAGGATTTCCCCGAGCTGCTGCTTGTGCCCGGCGTCGGCCCGCGCACGGTGCGCGCTCTGGCCATGGTCTCGGAAGTCGTGCACGGTGCGCCCTACCGCTTCTCCGACCCGGCGCGCTTCTCGCTGGCCCACGGCGGCAAGGACCGCCATCCCTTCCCTGTGCCGCTAAAAGTCTATGACGAGACGATCGCGGTGCTGAAATCGGCGGTGGGCAAGGCCAGGCTCGGGCGCGACGAGGAACTGCAGGCGCTCAAGCGGCTGGACGGTGAGTCGCGACGGATGGAGCGCTATGTGACGGGGCCGAGCCTGAAGGAGATTGTTGCCGGCGAGATGGACCAGTCGCATCTGGTGGGAGGACGGAGCGTGTTTGGGTGGGAGGGGAAGCCTGACAGCGAGCCGCTGAAGAAAGGCGCTTGAGGCGCGGCGTTGAAACGGCGTCACGCAAAGCACGGTAACCGCGTCGGTCGGCGCCGCCCCTCATTGCCCTGCCGGTGTCCAGCCGATAGATGGGTAACACTTTGAACCGGATACATAGGTAACAGTTCTCCCCCTATGGGTCCGTCGCAGCGCCAAGCGGATTGGTTGGCGCGGCGCTGCGACGGACCAGCTTCATGCGTCTAGTGTCGATGATGCCGAGCGGATGGGCATGGAAGGAAAGTGCCCATTGGCCGTCCTTGGTTTCGGTAGCGGCGACGGCTTCACCGGCCAGTGATTGTGAGACATAGATAAAGCCGCCATTCCATCTGATCTCGCCATTGTGGCGCACGCGGCGGACCGCGGCCTCGGCCGGATAGTCGGGTTCGGCTGGCGTTCTCGGCATGGTGCGCTGTGAGGATCGGTAGCGCTGTGCGGGAGTGTCCATGCCCAGCGCCTCATGGGGACGTTCTTCATTGTAGCTGCGCCGAAAGGCCTCGAAGGCCTGGTTCTGGGCCGCCCTGTCGGCCGCCGGTTCCTTGGCCAGCGGCAGCATGGTCAGATGAAAGCGCTCATGACGTCCGTTCTGCTGTGGCTTGCCGGGCGCGATCCGCTCCAGCGTAATGCCGAGCTTGATGAAGCGCACCGCAAGCGGCGTCAGCCCGGTGACGCCGGCCGATGCGAAGGGCGCACCATTGTCACTTCTGAACCGATCCGGCAGGCCATGCTCCTCAAACAGCCGTTCGAACACCGGCCAGGCCTCGCTATCGGCTGTCGATCCCGTCGCTTCGAGCGCCAGAAGGTAGCGGCTCGACGCATCCATCACCGTCAACGGTTCGCAACGCCATTTGTCGGCGGTTCGGAACCAGCCTTTGTGGTCGCCAGTCCATACAGCGTTCGGCTCTTGCGGCTCCAGCCACGGTCCGTTGCCGCAGGCCCGCAGGCGTGGCCGCTTGCGCGCGCTGACAAGCCCATGCCGCGCAAGGATGGCACCTACTGTTGAGGCCGACGGCCAGACCAGTTCGGGAGCCATGCGCTTGAGCCGCGCCACGATCTTCTTGGGTCCCCACAGCGGATGCGTTTCCTTCGCCGCGACGATCCGCTCCACCAGATCCAGAGCTGTTGCCCGACCATGATTGAGCGGTGCTCGCGGCAGATCATGCAAACCTTCCGGGCCGAACTCCCGATAGCGACCAAGCCATTTGTAGCCGCTCTTGCGCGATATGCCGTAGCCCGCACAAAGCGCGCTCATCGTCTCCTCGCCGGCCAGGCAATCCACTACAAACCGAAGCCGCTCGTCCATGATGCCAGTCTCTCGCCAAACCATCGCCGGTCCTCCGGCGGACGAGAAAACTGTCACCCATGCTATCGGTCCATTCTGTTACCTATCTATCCGGTTCGGACACCGGGCATTTCTCCCCGTATAGTGACGGGGAGAAAGACGCTGTCATCGTCGCCTTCGCCATGTTTCAACGCTGCAGAATAGGCGCCGGCGTCGCGGCCAGCCTCCTTCTCCCCGTCACTATACGGGGAGAAGGTGCCGGCAGGCGGATGAGGGGCAGCGCTGGCGTATGCAATCAACTTGATTTTTGTATTCTCTGCTTATGGTTATTCCACGCTCAACCGGCACCTTCTTATATTCACCCCGCCCGCCTCCCCATCATCATCCCGTAATGCACCGCGAGCAGATCCAGCCCGACCTTCAGCAGCTTGACCACCACGTCCCGCCCGTCGCCGGTGCGTTCGGCGATGGCCTTCACCGACTGGCCATCGAGGCAGATTCTTCGAACCACCTCCGCCACCTCCCAGTGGGCAAGCGCGGCAGCAGCGTGGGCATGCGCGCGGCCGGCTGAGAGCACGCGGTCGGGGACGCCGCCGCCCGTCCGGCCGCCGTCGACGCGCTCGCTCCAGGATTGCGGCTGCAGGCCCTCGCGGGCGGCGCGCTCGAAATCGTCGCGAAAGCGCTGGCCGGCCTCGCGCTGCTGGCGGGTCAGCGAGGTGATGCCGACCAGCGGATCGACATTGCGCAGGCGCACGATGCCGCCGGTGGAGGTGTAGCCGCCGTTCGAGACCTCGTAGACGCGGCGCGCCTCGGCCGTGCCGGGGATGAGCCGCTGGCGGCCGAAGCGGTCTTCCTTCAGCGCAAAATCATGGCCGAGCTCGCGGCGGATGCGCACCTGCTCAGCCTCGCCCTTGGGGAGTTTGGGGGGCTGGGGTTTTTTGGAGGGCTTGCGGGGCATGGGGGTCCTTGGGTTGAGAGTTAGTA
>SAQE01000056.1 GCA_004020545.1 Mesorhizobium sp.
TGCTGCGCAGCGCCGTCGCAAGCTGACAGGTCTCGGTCGGGCCGCGGGCCATGGAACCTTGTACCTTCCTGCGCGATTTAACGGGGTCTTGCGGGAAACGACAGGTCCAGCACTAAGATCGGAATGAACATCGATACGAGGGTTGTTGATGACTGCGATAGATTGGGCGGCCTGGCTGGCCCCCTCACTACGCCGACGCCCCTGTCACTGCGAGAAAGCCCATGGTGCAGCTTCATTTCTGGCCGATTGCTCAGTGCCTCGTCTTGTTGACTCTTGCGAACGGCGTGCCCGTGATCGCCAAGAAGGTGCTTGGCGACCGGCTCGCTTGGCCGATCGACGGCGGCTGGCATTTCTGGGATGGGCAACCGTTCCTCGGCAAGTCGAAGACGCTTCGTGGACTCCTGCTGGCGGTCCTGGTCGCTGCTGTCGGCGGGGCCCTTGTGGGGTTCGACGCACGAACCGGAGCGCTTGTCGGTTTTGGCGCCATGGCAGGCGACATGCTGTCGAGCTTTCTCAAGCGTCGGCTGCGATTGGCTTCAAGCGCTGAAGCGCCGGGGCTCGATCAGGTGCCCGAATCCCTTCTGCCCCTTATCCTTGTCAGAGGCATTGTTGGCCTATCGGCTTGGGATATTCTGATTGGAGTCGGGGCCTTCTGGATTGGCGAGCTATTGGTCTCTCGTTTTCTCTACATGCTTCGCATCAGAGACAGGCCCTACTAGTTCCCCACGGGCAAGTTGATGGAGCGTGATCTCTGGAAGACAGTTCAGACGGACTGCGACCACACTCGAGCCCGCACCGACAGAGGTGTAGCCGAACATGCCGCGATACATCCAGGCACCGGCGCCCATCCTTCGAGGAAGCTTTGAATCCAGGGTAATTGGGATCCCTCCCGGCAGACAGATCTGGCCGCCGTGGGTGTGACCCGCGAGCAGCACGTCGAACCCGGCGTGCACCGCCTGACGATATATCTCGGGAGTGTGGGAAAGCAGGATCGAGAATGCCTCGCGCGGCACGCCGGCTGCTGCCTTTTCGATATTGTCGACCCTGAAGAAATGCGCATCGTCTATTCCGGCCAGGTAGATGCGCTCGCCACTGCGCTCGACCACCTCGAGCTCGTTCATCAGCATGCGAACGCCCATATCCTCTAGCGCTGGGACCATTCGCACAGTGTCATGGTTGCCAAGCACGCCGTATAGAGGTCCCCTCAGAGACGCTCGCACGCGCGCGACGCCATCCAAAGCCGCCTCGAAAGGGCCAAACGTCTTGGCGCGGAAGTCTCCCGTGAGGACGCAGATGTCATAATCCAGGTCAGCGACCAGTTCGATAACCCGATCCATTGCCGGGCGGCTCATGTCGGCGTGGAGATCGCTGAGTTGCAATATCCGGAAACCTTCAAATTCGCCTGGCAGTTTCGCCGACGCGATGTGGTTGGTTCGGACCTGGACGTTGCCGGCATTGCGGCGCCCGCGCCCGTAGAGGCCGCAGACCCGAAGCACGTTGCGGATTACAGCATGGACCGAATACCAGTTTTCCAGGTGAAAGAAGTTCAGACCTTGGCCGAAGACTTGCGCCTCGTGGTCGTCTTCTATGCCCAGGCGTTGCATTGCATGGATTCGGCCAAGGCGTTCGTCCAATCTGAGGCTGATGTCAGTCATCGCGGCCCAAATCCATCGCGCAGTCATTGCTGCCTGAATCTAGTGCTGCAGGGTCTCGATGTAACCCGCCAGATTGTGGATGCGTTCGGTGGTTACCACCTCGCCACCGCTTGGACCGTACGTCTTGGCGTCCTCTTCAAGAAACTGCCGACCCCAGACCGGCATCTCGCGATCGCCATGGCTCGGTATGGCGTAGCGACCGTCAATGGTGGCGAAGACCCTCGAATAGGGGAACCTGCCACCGTTGCGCTCGGACAGATGCGTCAGATCGGGCGGATGCTTGAGCAAAAAGTCGCCCAGCGGTCCGTCGCCCCTGCCGCCGACGCCGTGGCACACCGCGCATGAATTCAGGTATTCCGCCTCGCCGTAGGACATTTCCTGAGCGGTGGCCGCGCTCATGGTCAATCCGACGCATGCCGCCATCGTCAACAGTCTCATACCACGCTCCCATCGCTGCCCGACGAGAAACTCTAATCCATCCTACAGACCCTGCATTGACGCAACGCAATGCCGGCGTGCGCCGTCTCGTTACTGTTTACCAATCTCAATCAGTAGGAGCGGCTGCTATGTCATTCAAGACGGTACTGACGATTACGGGACCGGGTATGGGCGATGGCGATCTGCAAATCGCCGCCCGCCTTTGCGAGGAGGTTGATGCCCACCTTGCCGTTCTCGTCGTGGTGCTCGCTGCGCCGCCACCCGTTGGTGAGTATGCCGCAATCGTCTCCGAAGACTGGCTGAAGGAGCGTCAGGCCGATGAAAAGCTTCTGAGGCAGAGAACAGAGGCCGTATCGGCTTTTCTTGCTGGCCAGGCGCTCTCCGCCGACATCGCCAGCGAATATCCCGAAGCCGGATGGGCCGACGAAACGATCGGACGCCGCGCACGCTATGCCGATATCACCGTCGCGGGGCCGGAAATGCTTGCCGGCAAGACGCTGAAAGGCAAAGTGATAGAGGGAGCGTTGTTTTCTTCCGGGAAGCCATTCCTGCTCCTCCCCGAGGGTTCGCGACCGACTTTGAAGCCGAAATGCGTCGTGGTTGCATGGGATGCCCGTATAGAGTCGTCGCGCGCAGTTCGCGAGTCGCTCGACATTCTGATTGGCGCCGACGAGGTGCATATCGTCGTGGTCGACCCGATCCGGAACGAAGTGCACGGGGCGGAGCCCGGAGCCGATGTCGCGGCCTACCTTGCCCGACATGGAGCAAAAGTTACGGTCGACCGGCTGCCCAATGCGGACCATTCCATCGCCGACGTGCTTCGCCAGCACGCGGTGGATATCGACGCCGACTTGATGGTGATGGGCGCCTACGGACATTCACGCCTGCGCGAGCGCATTCTTGGCGGTGTCACCAGATCGATTCTCGAACGACCGACACTGCCGGTCCTTCTGGCGCGATGACAAACCCACGAAAGCAGAACGGGCCCACGAATGCAGGAGGGGTCTGGTGCTTTCTGTCGCTTGGTCCCAATGCGCCGACGCTACCGCCCTGCCCGATCCATCGTCCTCCGACAGCCGCCTTAGATATTGCGCCAAATACGGCTGGACTCGTTGGCGAAAAGCTCCAGACAGCGCATGAAACTGTTTCTCACGGCCTCCTCTGGAGGAGATGCTATCTTGTAGGTCCGCATTTCGCGGCGTGAGTCCGAACGCGCAAAACGCACTTCATATGTTCCGGCAAGCACTGCGTTTACGAACGCCGCGGCGAGCACCGGAGCCTGCGTCGCCGCCATGACAGTGCCGTCCTCATAAGCCTCGTAATTCAAATGATCGAGCGAGGTGAACGCGCGGGAGCTGAACGCGGCGTCCGAAATCTGCACTATTTGATATTTGTCGCTGGCCGTGAGATCGGCAGCCGCCATGAGGAAGCCGGCCACAACACCCCCATCGTATTTATTGTATCCGGCAAACGCGACGAACTTGACGGCTTCCCGAGACGGGGGATTGCTCGCGTCCAGGATGATCTCGCAAGCCTTGGTCTCCTCGGTCTCCTCGGTCCGGTTGCTGTAAGTGACTTCTGCCGGGAATATCGTCGCGCTGGCCGCCTGGTTGACGCCGGCTGAGGCCAGGATGGTCAGCCACGCAAGGAGGCGAAGCACGACGGATATGTGTTCAGTGTTTCCGCCGTTACTCCGCATCGATCCATGCTCCCACGATAAATTCCGCATCGGCGTCCCGAGACGTCGGCAGCGGGGCGCAATGGGCACTATCTGACCATCATTCCAGGACCGAATCCGCCCGAGCGTCCCATGCCCATGCCCATCATCGGCAAGACAATCTCGTCGGCTGCCTTCTTCTGCTTGTCGTTCAGTGTTGCGTACAGTTTTTCAACCGCCGCCCTGACTGCCTTTATCTGCGTCAGCCGAGCTTCCAGATGGGATTGTTGATAAGCAAGCCGCTCGGGCAAAGGCTTCTCAAAGAAGTCGCCCTCCCGGAATTCCTTGATCATGCTCTGCATCAGCGCGTTATGCGTTTCGGCCGTACTGCGAATAACAGATGCCAGCTCATCCCACGACGGCTTCTGTTCATCCGTGATCTCCAGCTCCGTCTTGAGGTAGGCCAGGCGTCCGTCAATTCGATCGATCATCTCGCCTGGGTCGAAATCTCCCATCGGGCCGCCAATCCCCCACTGGCCCATCATCATCCGGCCCATGCCCCAGCGAGGCCACCAGCCGCCGTCACTGTCGTCAGCACGAGCCACCACAGGTAATGTGACAATGCTCAGCATCAGCCCCGCTGCGAAAACACTGCGCAAACTGCACATCGGCCTTACTCCACTCAATGGTCTGAATTGTGCGGCCAACAACATCCCGAGATCGCAGCGGCGGCATTGACCTACGTCAAAACGGCTGGTGGGGCGTGGACGGTGATAGCGCGTGCCAACATCGCCCATTTTCAGTATCTTCTGGCACGGGGATCAATCCGAAGCGGCGACAGATGATCGAAGGCTGGCTGGCCCCGGAGCGGAAGAAGCTCGCCTTCCTCGATTAGGAATCCAGTGCAATTGCTTGCGGTTAGTGCAAGGTGGATTATCCTTGTCATCGGACAAACACGCTCACCTTCTCGACCTGTAGCGTGCGCGCGATTTTGGCAGAACGGTATTGAAGCGCCGACTTCGGCGGCGCGCTTCCTAACGCGAAAGGGAGATCGATGCCAGCGAGAGATGTCCCAGGGTTGCAAGATCGCCTGCTTCAGGCTGCTTTCTCACGCCGCTTTGAAGGCCTGAACGGATATCTGCTTGCGATGGCTGCAGTGGCCGTCGTCTTCGCCGTTCGACTTGCGTTGGGCAGTGTCCTCGGGACTAGCCTTGCCTTCATACTTTTCATTCCCGTCATCTTGATCGCGGCGATCCTGGGCGGCATCGGCCCTGGCCTTGCTGCGGTCCTTCTATCCTTTGCCTCGGCGACCTACTTTACCGGCATCGATCAAATCAGCTGGCTGCAAGCCGCCGTCTTCGGACTTGTCGGGCTCACGATTGCCTGGATGGGAGAGATGCTCCATCACGCGCGCCGTGCGCTTGACCGGGCCGAAGACCAGCTAAGGTCGCGAGAAGCGCATCTGCGCTCGATTCTGGACACTGTTCCCGACGCAACTGTCGTGATCGACGAGAAGGGGCTTATCACCTCTTTCAGCGCAGCAGCCGTTCGTCAGTTCGGCTACTCGGAGGCGGAGGTTCTGAACCGCAACGTCCGTCTTCTGATGCCAGAGCCGTATCACAGCCAGCATGACAGCTACATTCAGCGATATCTGACGACTGGAGAGAAGCGCATTATTGGTGTGGACCGCGTGGTCGTCGGGCGCAGGAAGGATGGATCGACCTTTCCGATGAAGCTGTCTGTCGGCGAGGTGAGATCCACCGCTGGAAGGTTCTTCACCGGCTTCATCCAAGACCTGACCGAACGCGAGGAATCCGAAGCACGCCTGCAGGAACTCCAAAGCGAACTGGCCCGGCTCGCCCGCCTGAACGAACTTGGCGAAATGGCCTCGACCCTCGCGCACGAGCTCAACCAGCCCCTTTCGGCGATCGCGAACTATTCGCAGGGCTGCGTCCGCTTCCTGAAGGCTCTGGATGACAGGACGGCCGAGCCTTTAAGGGACGCGCTGGAGGAGATAGCAAAGCAGTCGCTTCGAGCCGGGGGCATTATTCGCCATCTACGCGAATTCGTCACTCGCGGCGAGACGGAGAAGTCGCCGGAAGATCTGCACAAACTGATCGAGGAGGCTGGCGCCTTGGCGCTCGTCGGCTCGCGCGAGCAAGGCGTGCGCTCGGTGTTCGAATTCGCTCAGGACACCGAGGAGGTTCTGGTCGACAGGGTGCAAATCCAGCAGGTTCTGATCAACTTGATGCGCAATGCCATGGAGGCGATGCGCGAAAGCGCCAAACGCGAGCTGATTGTCCGCA
This sequence comes from Mesorhizobium sp., assembly GCA_004020545.1. Classification (GTDB taxonomy): domain Bacteria; phylum Pseudomonadota; class Alphaproteobacteria; order Rhizobiales; family Rhizobiaceae; genus Mesorhizobium. The sequence continues at coordinate 6,057 of SAQE01000056.1, forward strand.
CGGCTCGCGACGACGGACATATGCTGATCGAAGTGGCTGACACTGGGCCGGGAATCTCGGACGAGATCGCTGCCAATCTGTTCCAGCCTTTCGTCACCAGCAAAGCCAGCGGGATGGGTATTGGGCTTTCAATCTCCAAGCGCATCGTCGAGGCGCATGGTGGCGAGATAGAAGCCCACCGAAACGGGAACGGTGGGGCGACGTTCCGACTGTCCCTCCCCATAGCCGCAGAAGATGTCGCAGATGCAAACTGACACCTATGTGGTCCACATCGTGGACGATGAGGAGCCGGTCCGCAGATCTCTTGGCTTCCTGCTGAGTGTGATGGGGTTCAATGTGCGCGTTCACGACTCAGCGACAAGCTTCCTTGCTGCCGCCCCCGGCGCCGGCAACGCCTGTCTCGTTACCGATCTGGGCATGCCGGATATGAGCGGCGTCGAACTCTTGGAGCGGCTGAACGAAATGGGGGCAATGATGCCATCGATCGTCATCACAGGTCGCGGCGACGTACCGATGGCCGTGGCGGCAATGAGAGCTGGGGCAGTCGATTTCATCGAAAAGCCATTCGAAGATGAAGTCCTGGTCGATGCCATCAAACGCGCGGCAAGCAGCTTCGACGAAGCTGCCAAGAACGGCGACGACATTTCAGCACTTCAGTCCCGGTTCGAGCAGTTGTCGAACCGGGAACGTGACGTCCTGTCGGGCATGATCGAGGGACTGTCGAACAAAACTATCAGCTATGATCTCAACATCAACCCGCGAACTGTCGAGATTCATCGCGCCAACGTTATGGCAAAGATGCAGGCCAGGAACCTTCCGGAACTTGTGAGAATGGCAATCGCCATGGATTTGCTCGATGAGCGCAAGTGATTTCGGCGAATTCGCAGGCTCCTAATCACCCGCTTCGCAGTAAAAATTCTCTCTCTCTTTTTGCCGCCCATCTGGCGCAACGCAAAGGCCTGTACCAGAGGTCACCTATCAGGCATCCGACACAGTTCAGTGGGACACCAGCACCGGCAGCGAGAATTGCTGGAGCAGGGATTTGGTCATCCCGCCGAACAGAGCTTCGCGGAACCGAGAATGACTGTAAGCCCCGGCCACGATAAGATCTGCTTCTTCCAATGCAGGAGAGGCAAACAGCGCCTCGATCGGCGACAGATCGCCAGCGTTCGACCATCTGTCGATGTCGATCTTGATCCCATGAGCAAGCAGATGCTCACGAAGCATATCGAGGTCCTCATCCTCCCTGTCGGCCGGTGGATCGAATGCGAACGCTGTCACCTTCTGCGCGCGGGCAAGGATCGGCATTGCATCGTGCACCACGCGCGTGGCCTGAGCGCTGGGCGACCAGGCGATTACGACCTCCTTGCCGATGGGCCGCGGCTTCCAGCCTTGCGGCAGTACGATCATCGGCACCCCCGCCGTCATCAGGACCTGCTCGGGCACCCCGGAGAGAATTCTGCCAAAGGCCTCCGGGTTGGGCTGTGTTGCGATTACCAAATCCGCATAGTGCGCATAGAAGTCCTTCCATCCCGCCGCATCCCGATCCGCGATTTTGAAGCGGACTTGCACGCCCGCGCCGTTGGCGCCGGCATGGAACGTCTCTGGGAGCGATTTCGCGCGCTCGGCCCACTCGCCCTCGAAGGCGGCGGCCGCATCGACGTCGACGCCCGTCAGCCTCGCGCCATGAACTCGCGCCAGAGAAAGGGCAAGGTCCAGCCGCGCGTTGTTGTCGGTAGAACCGTCGAGAAAGACCAGAATATCCTTGTAGCTCATGACTCGCTCCCACTCCGCTATAGCCGCCTCAGCAGGCACCCGGCATTGAACCGCCAGACTCGCGGAAGTGCTTTGAGTTGGATCAAACCGCTACATCAGCCCATCCGAGCGGCTACTTCAGGTAGGTACTGAACCAGCCCGCTGCTTCAGCGACCACGCTGTCGAGGGCTCCAGGTTCGGAAAACAGATGTGTCGCGCCGGGGATGACCTTCAGCGCCTTTGGACAGTTCAGCCTGGACAGCGCTGCCTCGTTCAGCAGCAGCACCTCTCGATCATGCCCGCCGACGATGAGCAGCGTGGGGGCGCGGATGGTTTCGAGCGCCTTCTTTGCCAGATCGGGCCGACCGCCACGGGAGACCACTGCTGCAACCGCGCTCCCGAACCGTGCGGCGACGACGAGCGCTGCAGCAGCCCCGGTGCTCGCACCGAACAGACCAAGCGGCAGATGCGCCAGACGATCCTGTGCGGCCCTCCAGTCAATCGCCGCAGCCAGTCTGTCGGCCAGAAGCGGGATGTCGAAAACGTTTCGCCTGTCGGCCTCTTCCTCGTCCCGGAGCAGATCGAAGAGGAGCGTCGCGAACCCTGCCCTGTTCAGCCCCTCGGCGACATAGGCGTTTCGCGGACTGGAAAGGTTCGACCCGCTGCCGTGTGCAAAGACGACAAGACCGCGGCACTCTTGCGGAACACGCAGGAAGCCTGGAAGCCCAAGCGGTGGAATAGCTACGCCGGTGGCGAAACCGTCATTGTCCGATGTCTGCGCTTGCATGCCGCCACTGAACATGCCCGCAACCCCTTTTGCATTGACCGCTATCAAATCGAAGCAGTCGACGTCTCAATCGGCGAATAGCTGCTGCAGTCAGTTTCCGATGGCTGAGATCGTCGCGACGCGAATCCGCGGCCCCGCCGCCTTCCACCCTGAGATCTCTCCTGGGGCGCTCGTCGGCAAGACCACGGATCCATTGTTGCGCGTCAACGGGCGATTGGTTCGTCGCATTGGCATCTCCACGCCCAAAGACATTTCAATGCCGTACTTCGCCAATCTGCCTCGGCACAACTTTATTAAATTATGTGATGAGGAGAAGTGATTCATTGATCTTGATCAATCGTGCCTTCGGTCGTCGCAGCAGCCGAGGCAAGCAGCGGCCGCCACGGAACTGATCTGCGACCCCGCGGCGCTGCAGATCGATTTTGATCTGTCGCAATGCGCTAACGGTGACGCTGGTCGATAGTTACATGATGATGAGACCCGCCGCCCACATCAACCGAATGATCGAACTGTTGGAGGTCGAGGGCGCCAACCCAATCCGGATCCGTGCCTGCAGGCAGACGGCCGCGACTGTGGAAGACCTGCCGGAAAACGTGACCGTCATGGTGGCGGGAGATTGCCCCCTCTCCGGCCTGCCCGGAACTGGTGAGGATCTTGCTGGCAAGAGTTCGAGAAGCCGTTTCATCCGCTGAGTGGGAAAGATATCGATGCTGGCGCGCGACATCATGACCACGGGAGCCTTGACAGTCACCCCGCACGCCCCGATCGCCGATGCCGCTCGCCTCATGCTCGACCACCATATCAGCGGGTTGCCAGTTGCCGACCAGGGCGGCGCTTTGGTCGGTATCGTTACGGAACGAGACCTGCTGTGCCGGCCCGAGATCGGCACCGCGCCAAGGCACGAGAAGTGGATCCAGCTATGGCTCACAACGGACGAGCTGGCGGCCGAATATGTGCAGAGCCGTGGCCGCACCGTCGGCGAGGTGATGACCCGTCAGGTCGTCACCATCACACCGGACACGCCGCTCGACAAGATCGTCTCCCTGATGATCCGAGACGGCATGAAGCGGCTGCCCGTCGTTCAGGACGGGAAGGTGATCGGAATTGTCAGCCGAGCCGACCTGCTGCGCGGTCTGGCTGCACGCCTCGACAGCTTGCCGGAAGCCAAGACCGAGGACCTCGCCGTGCGCGGGCACATCCTGAGGGAGATCAGAGGCAAGAGATGGGTATCACGACCGATCGTCAATGTTGCGGTCTGTGACGGTATCGTCGAATTGACCGGCAGCGTGGCGAGCGAAATTGTCCGCGACGCTATCCGCGTGGCTGCGGAGAACGCACCGGGCGCCAAACAGGTGATCGATCACCTTAGTGTAGTTCCTCGAGCCTCTGGCTCGAAGGGACAGACATAGTGCTTTGCACCTTCGGAAGGGTTCGATGTCTTCCGCCCTAGACCCAATGTGTTGAGAGGGGACCGCGCGAAATGAGACTGTTTCTGTGCGGCGATGTGATGACCGGTCGTGGCATCGACCAGATCATGCCGCACCCTTGCGAACCGACGCTGTACGAGCCGCATGTCCACTCCGCTCTTGGTTACGTGAAGCTGGCGGAAAGCCGCTCAGGCGAAATCCCGCGAGCGGTGCCTTTTGACTATATCTGGGGCGATGCGCTGGACGAGATCGATCGCCGCGAACCAGACCTGAGAATTGTCAACCTAGAAACCAGCGTCACGGCCGGCGGTCAGCCTGAGCCGAAGGGCATCAACTACCGGATGCATCCGGCCAATTTGGGCTGCATAGCTGCCGCGGACATCGACTGCTGCGTCCTTGCCAACAACCATGCTGCCGATTGGGGGCTGGGCGGCCTGAGGGATACTGTGCTGGCGTTGCAGCAAGCGGGAATCGCGACGGCCGGCGCAGGGCTCGATGCCGATGCGGCTGCCACTCCCGCCATGCTCGAAGCCGCACCGGGCAAGCGGCTTCTCGTGTTCGCCTTTGCCTGCCCATCCAGCGGAGTTCCGGAGCACTGGGCTGCCGGGGAGAGGCGACCCGGCGTGAATGTCCTTGCCAGCCTGGGCGAAAATGCCCTCACAGCCGTCATACATAGCATCGATCGCTGGCGCCGACCTGGCGACGTAGTCCTCGTCTCCGTCCACTGGGGGGCCAATTGGGGCTATGAAGTGCCCGCCGCGCATATACGCTTTGCCCACGGCCTGATCGACAGCGCCCGCGTCGACGTCGTCCACGGGCACTCTTCGCATCATCCCCTGGCGATCGAGATCCATGCGGGCAAGCCGATCCTCTACGGATGCGGCGACTTCATCAACGACTACGAAGGCATCGGCGGACACGAAGCGTATCGTCCTGAACTCTCTTTGGCCTATTTCATCGATTTGGACAACGTAAGCCACAGTCGTCTTAAGATGGAAATGGTGCCCTTCCACATGCAGAAATTCCGGCTCGTTCGCGCCAGCGAAGTCGAAGCCGCTTGGCTCGGCCAGACGGTGGACCGCGAATGCCGGCGCTTTGGACGGCGCGTTCACCTGAGCGATCAGAACACTTTGGTGCTGCCGGTTTAGAGCGTCGACGCGGGAGCTTCGGAGATCATGCCTGGTCCTTGCTTAGCCGCCATGTCGACTGGCGGGAGCCCGGCGCCTTGAAGCCGACGGCGCCCGTGCTGTCGGGTCACTCGGACATGTATTCTTCCGGATTTTTGTTGCTCGGCTGTCCGGACGCGCGGCAACCCAGCAAGGTGCATAGCCAACTATCGGACGCACCTTCTTGCCGTGATCTCGGAGGCCGGCACAAGTGATCGCAGGGGCCGATCCAGCGAGTCGAATTTCCCTTTTGACGTGAATCAATATGGCGTTGGGCGCGTGTGTTAACGTGTGCCTTGGCACCAGTCATCCTTGATCGCACCGTTACTTGGATCGAGCATCGCACTCATGGCTTCCACCATCAAATCTCGCACCGCCCTCGTTGCCGACATAGGCGGCACCAACGCGCGGTTTGCGATCGCGGATATCGACGAACTCACGATCGAACATTTTGCCGCCTTTCGGTGCGACATGTTTCCTTCGCTCCAAGCCGCTATCAAAGCCTATCTGGATTGCATCCCGCACCGGCCATCGCTTGCTGGCTTCGCGATTGCCGGCCCTGTGTCGGACGAGACCATCCGGATGACCAACCTGCCTTGGTCCTTCTCGCGCAAGGATTTGTGCCTGGCGACCGGCGCGAAATACGTCCATGCGGTCAATGATTTCGAGGCGCTTGCGCTCGCCCTGCCCTTTCTGGGGCCGCACGATCTTCACAAGATCGGGGGAGGAGACCCGGTTGATCGCGCGCCCAAGGTGGTGCTTGGACCAGGCACTGGACTGGGGGTAGCCGGGCTTGTCTTCTCTCCATCGGGGTGGATCGCGGTACCCAGCGAAGGTGGTCACATTTCCTTCGCGGCTGAAGATGCGGATGAACTCTCGCTCATCAAGCTCATCGCAAAAGACGAACCACACATTTCGGCGGAACGTTTGATTTCCGGGCCGGCCTTGGTGAGGATTTACGAGGCATTGGCCGAGACGCGCGGTGTCGCGGCGGAGCTTACGTCGGCGCCTGAGATCGTGGAGCAGGCGCTGCACAGCGAAGATCGGCTCGCGCTCGAGGCCCTCGGCTACCTCGAGAGATGGCTGGGCCGCTTCGCTGGGGACATGGCTCTTGCCTACAGCGCGCGAGGCGGCGTCTATCTCGGCGGGGGCATTCCGGCGAAAGTGTTCGATCCGTCGGAAGCCACGGCCTTCCGTTTGGCATTCTTCCACAGGGAGTATCAGTCGAAGGGCCGCCTGTCGTCCTTCCTGGCGCCGATACCGATATATGTGATCAAGGCGCTCGACGCGGGCTTGCGTGGCGCAGCCGTTGCATTGTCCCGGGCAGAATTCCTGTCGTGAAATTCGTACAGCTCAGCGCGTTTGACTCTCGCCGCCGGCGGACAAGGCGGTCGCGTTGAGCGCCAAGACTTCCTCTCTACGGCAAAGCTCAAAGCCTGGTTTCATGACAGCGGCAGCACCGGCCGCAACACCCAAGCGGAATGCTTCCTCCGGGGACCGCCCTTCTGAAAGCGCCCAGACCATCGCCCCAAGGAAGCTGTCGCCCGCGCCGAGGGCGGAGCGCACGCGCACATGGATCGCCGGCACACGCAGGACACCCCGGGCACTGGCGAGAAGTGCGCCGTCCACCCCCATGGTAATCGCGACCAGTTCAGCCGCGCCGCTGGCCACGATGTCGGATGCGGCCTGGCCGACGCCGGCCTCGTCGAGCTTGCGGCCGACGAACTGCTCCAGTTCCCCACGGCTGGGTTTCACCAGGAACAGCGGCGACTGCTTCAGCGTCGTATCAAGCCCCTTGCCGGAGCTGTCGAGAACGAATTTCGCGCCGCGGGCAGCCGCCAGCTTGGCCATTCGAGCGTAGACGTCGGGAGGCGCGCTCGTGGGGAGGCTGCCGCTCGCGATGACATATTGCCCCTTGTGGGATGCAACTGCATCCAGACACGGCTCCAATTCCTGAGGCTGCACGGGGGGGCCTTCGGGAACAAAGCGGTATTCGAGGCCGGTGCTGCGCTCCCGAACCATAAAGCTGATCCTCGTCTGACCCTCAATCGGCACGAGGTGACTGGCGATTCCTTCGGCTCTCAGCAGGCGGGTCAGCAGCGAGCCGGTCTCTCCCCCGGCCAGGAAATAGGCTTCGGCCTCTCCCCCCAGGGCTGTGATCACGCGCGCGACATTGATGCCGCCGCCGCCTGGATCATACCTGACGTTGGAGGTTCTGACCTTGCGGACCGGACGCACTGTGTCCGTCTCGCTCGATACATCGACCGCCGGGTTGAGGGTTATGGTGAGGATTGGAGCAGGGCGTGCAACGCTCATGAGTTCTTGTCCCCTATGGCTGCCCAATGCTGGTCAGATAGGCGACAACCCCGTCGATGGTGAACAGCTTGGGATAGTCTTCCTCGGGGATCGACACGCCGGCGCGCTTGCTCAGCGCGATGATGAAGTTGAGGAAGTCCATCGAATCGATGTCCAGCCCCTCGCGGATGTCCCGGCCGCCGGACAGCAAGGCAGGGTCTGTTTCCGGTGCGATGTCGGAGAGGATGTCGCATACAAGCTGGCGGATTTCGGCTTCGGTCATAGGGCTTCTGGCTCCTGCAGGAAGCGGTCGACCGCAGCAAGGAAGAGACCGCCTACATGGCCGTCGCTTGCGCGGTGGTCGGCGGCGAGCGAGGCCGTGACCAGGGAGCGTGCGGTGACTTGCCCATCCACCACCCACGGCCGCTCGATCACCCGCCCGAAGCCTAGTATGGCTACCTGGGGTGGATAGATGACACCCAGAACCGACTCTGCTCCACGATCGCCGACGCTGGTGACCGTGAAGGTGGGGTCCATCATTTCCGATCCGCGGATGCCGCCGCTGCGGGCGCGGCCCACGAGGTCGCGCAATGCCCCCATCAGGCTCGGCAGCGAGTGGTTGTCGACATCGTGTATGGCAGGAGCCAACAGGCCGCCACCGCGCAGCGAGATCGCCCAGCCGATATGGACGCCGTCCGCGCGCCGGAAACTGCCATCTTCCCAGAACCCGTTGAGCTGCGGATACTCACGCAGCGCCAGCGCCGTTGCCTTGAGCAGCAGCACGGCCGGCAGCAGCCGCTCCTCGGGCTTGCGCTGCCTGTTGAACGACTCCAGCCAGGCAAGCGGCCGGGTCATATCCATGGTGCTCGTGAGATAGTAGTGCGGGATTTCCCGCTTCGAGCGCGACATAGCCGCCGCGATGGCCAGGCGCATCTCGTCCGGATCGAAGCCTCTGCGGCGTGCGGCGGGGGCCGCAGCGGAGGAAGGGGTCTTCGGCGGTACCCCTTTTGCTGCCGCCAATTCGACATCGGCAAGGGTTACGGATCCGTCGAGACCGGTGCCCTTCGGCGTGTTCAGGTCGATGCCGAGTTCACCTGCCCTCCGCCGCGCGGCCGGACTTGCCTTTGGCCGGGACGAAGGCTGTATCAACGGGGGTGAAGGGGCGGCCACTGTTCCCTCGGTCCGCTCCACCTCGACCGCCGGTATGGGCGCGGAGACCGGGATGACTTCCGGCGCGATCGTAGAGGCCTTCGAGGCGGCGGATTCCTCCCCCGGCCTTACCAATCGCGCAAGGGGAGCGCCCACCGGCAGTTCATCGCCTTCCTTGGCGCACAACTCAGAGATGACACCTTCCTCGAAAATCTCGATCTCGAACGCCCCCTTGTGCGTCTCGACGACGGCGGCGACGTCGCCCTTCTTGACCACGCTGCCGGGCTTGACGAGCCATTGGACGAGCTTACCGCTCTCCATGTCGGCGCCCAGCGACGGCATCACGAAATCGCTCATCGCGGCTTCACCAGACTGCGAGCGGCGTTGATGATCTGCGGGGTTTGTGGAAGTGCCGCCTCTTCCATATGCGCCGCGTATGGGACCGGGACCTCGCGGCTGCAGAGGCGCCGGATCGGAGCGTCGAGTTCGAAGAACAGATCTTCTGAAAGCCGCGCCGCGATCTCGGCGGAGATCGACCCGCTCTTCCACCCTTCGTCGACGATGACGCAGCGCCGCGTGCGAGCGACGGATTCGAAGATGGTCGCGTTGTCCAGAGGGCGCAGCACGCGCAGATCGACGACCTCGGCCTCGATGCCTTCCGCGGCGAGCGCCTCTGCAGCCGCCAAGGACTTCGGCAGGCTGTTGCCGTAGGTCAGGATGCTTATGTCGCGGCCGGATCTTCGAATTCTCGCCTTGGCGATGTCGACGCAGGTCACGTCCGGGTCCAGGTCGCCTTCGGCGTTATAGAGGACGATGTGCTCGAAGATCATGACCGGGTTCGGATCGGCCAATGCTGCCTTCAGCATGAAGCGTGCATCCTCGATCGTGCCGGGCGCCAGGACCTTCAGACCGGGGATATGGGCGAACCAGCCTTCCAGGCTGTGAGAGTGCTGGGCGGCAAGCTGCCGTCCAGCGCCCGTAGCCATACGGATGACCAACGGAACGGCGAACTGACCGCCCGACATGTGGGGGATCGTGGCGGCATTGTTCATGATCTGGTCGAGCGCGAGCAGGCTGAAGTTGCAGGTCATGATCTCCACGATCGGCCGCAGGCCCGCCATCGCCGCACCTATGCCCGCTCCAACGAAGGTCGCCTCGGCAAGCGGCGTGTCGCGGATACGCTGGGGCCCGAACTCGGCGAGCAGACCTTTGGAGACGGCGTAGCAGCCGCCGTAGAGCCCCACATCCTCGCCCATCAGAAAGGTGCGGGGGTCGTCTATGAGAGCTTCGCGGATGGCCTGACGGCAGGCCTCCCGATAGGTCATCCGGTTCGTGTTCGCATTCGCGGCTAACTCTTTCATTCGGGCACCTCGTCGACCAGGACGAAGCGTTCTAGCTCTTCGATCTTTTCCCATTGCCCCTGTTCCGCGAAGGCCACCGCCTTGCCGATCTCGGCCTCAACGTCCGCCTCGATCTCGCGCAGTTCCTGCGGCGAGAGCATGTGGGTTTCCTCCAGCCATTTCTGCATGCGCGGAAGGGGATCCCGTTCCCTCCACAGTTCGATCTCCTCGCGGGTGCGGTAGAGCTGCGCATCGAACATGGAGTGAGCACGGAAACGATAGGTGCGGCATTCCAGGAAGTAGGGGCCGTTGCCGCCCCGGATCGACTCGACCGCCCTCCTGGCCGCACCCTCCACGGCGATTGGGTTCATGCCGTCGACCGCCTCGTTCGGAGTGCGATAGGCGTCGGCCTTGCGCGAGATATCCGTTTCGGCTTCAGCCAGTTCGAGCGGCATGCCCATGGCATAGAGATTGTTCTCGCAGACGAAGAGCACCGGCAGATCCCACAGCTCCGCGAGGTTGATGCTTTCGTGAAACGCACCTTCGCCGGCGGCGCCCTCGCCAAAAAAGCAGGCCGTCACGGCTCCGGGGCGAAGCTGTTTGTCGGCCATGGCGATGCCGATGGCGAGCGGCAGACCGCCGCCGACGATCGCGTTGCCGCCGTAGAAGCGCCGGGCGCGATCGAAGAAGTGCATCGAGCCGCCGCGGCCGCGTGAGCACCCTTCCGCCTTGCCGTACATCTCCGCCATGAGCGTGGTCATGGGCAGGCCCCGGGCAAGCGCGTGGCCGTGGTCCCGATAGGTGGCGACGATCGCGTCGCTATCCTCCAGCGCCTGCATGACGCCGACCGCAACCGCCTCTTCGCCGTCATAAAGGTGCAGGAAGCCGCGGATCTTCTGGGCCTGATAGAGTTCGGCGCATTTGGCCTCGAAGCGCCTGATACGCAGCATCTGCTTGAACAGGTGCCGGCCGGACTCGCGGTCGAGATGCGGCTTCTGGCTCATTTCTCGTCGCTTTCGAGCGTCGACAGGTCCCCCTCGGGCAGACCGAGTTCGCGCGACTTCAACAGCCGCCGCATGATCTTGCCGGAACGTGTCTTCGGCAGGTTGGCGCTGAAGTCGAGCTCCTTCGGCGCGACGGCAGGACCAAGCCGCTTGCGGCCATGACCCAGGAGTTCCTTGCGCAGGCTTTCGGAAGGCTCGTAGCCGGGCTTCAGCGCCACAAATGCCTTGACGATTTCGCCGACAGTGGGATCGGGTTTGCCGATCACGCCTGCTTCGGCGACGGCCGGGTGCTCCATCAGCGCGCTTTCGACCTCGAATGGGCCGATCAGGTGCCCGGCCGACTTTATGACGTCGTCGGCGCGCCCGACGAACCAGTAATAGCCGTCGGCATCGCGCTTGGCGAGGTCGCCCGTCAGGTACCAGTCCCCGACGAAGCATTTGCGATAGCGCTCCTCCTCGCCGAGATAACCGCGCATCATTGAGGGCCAGCCCTTCCGCAGCGCCAACTCGCCCTCGACCATCGGCTCTGCGATCACCTCGACATTGCGCCCTTTCTCATGACGCAGGATAGCGGCCTCTATGCCGGGCAATGGCACGCCCATGGAACCGGGCTTGATGTCGAGCGCGGCCAGATTGGCTATCATGATGCCGCCGGTCTCGGTCTGCCACCAATTATCGTGAAAGGGCAGGCCGAAGGCTTCCACTCCCCACACGACGGCCTCCGGATTGAGCGGTTCGCCAACGCTTGCCGCGAAGCGAAGAGCAGACAGATCATACTTTTTGGCGGCTTCCGCGCCGAGGCGCATCATCATGCGGATGGCGGTGGGCGCACTATACCACACGGAGATCCGCTCGCGCTCGAGCGTCGAATACCATGTCTGGGCGTCGAAGTCTGCTTCGACGACGATGCTGGTCACGCCGTTGGTCAGCGGCGCCAGGATGCCGTAGCTCGTACCCGTCACCCAGCCCGGATCGGCAGTGCACCAGTATATGTCGTCGTCGTGCAGGTCGAGCGCGTAGAGGCCAGTCACGTGATGCGCGACCACGGCGCCATGCACGTGAATGGCGCCCTTCGGCCGTCCCGTCGTGCCGCTGGTGAAATGCAGCAGCGCCATGTCCTCGGGATCGGTCGGGCCGATCCGGTATTCCGGCGACGCCGCATTCATGAGCGAAGACCAGCGATGCAGGCCAAGACCGTCGACATCGCCGTCGCCGACCAGGATGACGTCCGACAGTGTCGGCATCCGATCGCGGACTGCCTCGACCTTCCGACGATAAAGCTCCGGCGTCGTAACGAGGACGCGGCCCCCGCCGATATTGATCCGGGTCGCGATCGGCTCGGGTCCGAAGGCGGAAAAGAGCGGCGAGGCCACGCAGCGCGCCTTCAGCGTGCCCAGCACGGCCATATAAAGCTCGGGGAGCCTTCCCATGAGGATGAAGACCCGCTCCCCGGGCTTGACGCCCAGGGCGGCGAGCGCGTTGGCAAAGCGGCTCGTCGCGCTGCGGAGATCTTCGTAGGTGAACTCGCGCTGCTCACCCGCCTTGCCGATCCACCGGATCGCCACCTTTTTGGCGCGGGAGCCCGTGGTATGGCGGTCGACGGCTTCATGAGCGATGTTGTAGCCCTCGCCGCCGGGCAAGCCGTCGAGCAGCTTCCAGGCATCAGCCCACTCGAAATGCGATCTTTCCGCCTCATAGTCGAACAGGTTAGGTCGCGGAGAAAGGGCGGCCCGATCCTTTATGATGCGCCGCTCGGACATCTCGGATGCAGCGTTTCGGGTCATCGTATGCCCATCGGCGAGGCGGTGCTCGCCCAAATTGTCGTCTCGGATTGCACTTCAGCGAAGACGACTCGAGCATCCGCACAAGATGGACCGAATGCTGATCCAGGGATGCCACTCCGGTGGAAGTGCATTTGCCTGCGCACCGCGGTGGCAGGAAACGCAAGCGAAACGTTGGTCACGTGAACGTCGACTTCCACTGGGATTTCCATGGCATCCCCCGTCCTGACGAAGATACCGTTCCGCGCCGAAGGGAGGTTTGACGCCGATCAAACCGACATCCGCACGCAAAGAATCGCTCAGCGTCAGCGACCGCGCCGAGATTCCTGTGTTCTCGGGAGGTAGCGAATGCACCCAGGATAAAGGCTCGCCAAGCACGGCGGTTCGCAAATAGCGGCTCGCCCTTCTAGCCGACGCGCAGGTTGCCGTTCTTCTCGCGCCATCTGGGCCCAGGGCCGCGCATATAGTGAAGCTCGGGCCGATAGGGATCGAACAGATCCCTCGCGAAGTTGCGCAATGCGCCTGCAACACGCTTGCGACTGCAGTATATGCCTGTGCCGATCGTCGTTGCCACGCCGCGCGACATGGAGTGCACGTAGAGCATCATCGCGCCTCTCCTCAGGTTCGATTGAGATGGACGTCACGAACATGAGATACTTCGATCTCATATCGGCACGCCTCAGAGCCTAAGTTTCAATGCAAAGACGGCCGCGAAACAATTCGGGAGGTCCCTTAGGTACTTTCCCTGAGGAATTTCCCAATGCGGTAAAGACAATGTCGCGATACGGCCTACACTATTCCCGCGAACTCAGGCGTTTGGTGCTGGGGAAGTCGTCACACGGAGGTCGGCAATTGTTGACCCAGCGTGATCGTCGCAACGACTGCCCACAGAGCTCATCCGATGTTCGTGCCCCAGCGGCGGTGCATGAACCGCTCCCATGGCGAGAACAGAACTCGGTCCGCCAACAAGCCGATCAGCACGATCACTGCCATTGCACCGATTACCTGGTCCATCGCATTCAGTTCTCGCCCGTAGTGCAGCAGTTGGCCCAGGCCGAAGCCGGTCAGGATCGTGACGAAGATTTCCGCGGCCATCAGCGAGCGCCAGGCGAAAGCCCATCCCTGCTTCATGCCGCTCACCAGGAACGGCAGCGACGCCGGCAGCATGACCATAGTCCAGAGGTGAAGCCCCCTGGATCCCATTGTGCGGGCCGCCCGTGCATAAATTGGCGGAATCGTGCGGGCCCCATGATCCGTCGCGATGATCACCGACCAAACCGTTCCCATCACGACTACGAACAACATTGCGCCTTCGGTCTGCCCGAACCATAGCAGAGCAAGCGGCACCCAACAGACGCTTGGCAGCGTCTGCAGCCCAAGGGCGAGCGCGCCCAGAGTATCCTCCAGCGTCTGCGACGAACTGGCCAGCAGGCCAAGCGGAAGGCCGATCATTGCGCCAACCGTGTAGCCGACCAGGAGCCGCTTCAGCGTTACCCAAATCGCTTCGAGAAGCGTGCCGTCAAGCAACGCATCCCAGAGGTACGCGCCGACGCTCCATGGCGACGGAAAGAGAACGGGGGACCAACGGCCGCTCTCCGCGCCTGCTTGCCAGAGAGTCAGCAGTCCAAGGAAGAAGATCGACGCGGCGATGAACCGCCTCATTCCGGCACCCCGCCTCCCGTTCTGCCCCTTAGCGCATCGGCGATGCGCGCCGCATAACCAACCAACTCCGCATCGTAGATGCTTCGTGGGCGCGACAGCGGAATGTCAAACGCCTGCACAATGCGCCCCGGCGAGGACGACATCAGCAGAACCCGGTCACCCAAGCAGGCGGCCTCACGCATATTATGCGTGACAAAGACGATCGTCTTGCCGCTGTCGTGCCATATACGCTGAACATCGTCATATAGATGTTCCCTGGTCATTGCATCGAGCGCGCCGAAGGGCTCGTCCATCAAGAGCACTTGGGGGTCGGGCGCGAGCGCACGTGCCAGCGCGACGCGTTGCTTCATGCCGCCGGACAGCTCATGCACATGGGCATGTTCGAAGTTTTCCAACCCGATCAGCGCTATGAATCTGTGTGCCGTCTCGACACGTTCGGCCCTGGTCAACTCGGGGCAGAGGTTAAGGCCGAACATCACATTGCCGAACACGTCCAGCCACGGAAATAGCGATGGCTCCTGAAACACCATGAGCCGCTGCCGACCGGGCTCAATGACAAGCTCGCCGTCGGCGAGCACCCGCCCGGTGTCGGGCTTGGTCAGTCCCGCTATGATGTCAAGCAGCGTGGACTTGCCGCAACCGCTTGGGCCGACGATGCAAATCACCTCCCCTGCAGAAACCTCAATAGAGATGTTGTCGAGGGCATGCACGGTCGTTCGCGGAGTGCGAAACCACTTCGACACGCCGTCAACGACAAGCTTATTTGCTGGCAGGACAGTCGAACTGACACCTTTCGAGGGGCCTTGCGGGTCTTTTCGGCTCATGGCGCCTCAACCAGGCGCGACAGGTCGGGCACCGAGCGCAAAAAACCGACTTGCTGGGCATTCGCGACGAAGATTCGCAGGGCGGGCAGTGAGACGTCGCTCGTGATGTGCATTCTCCCCCAGGCACGCGCGATGAGCTCCGGCGCCATATCAGTCCTGAATCCGATCTTGAGTTCATTCCTGATCATCTCTCGGGCTTCGTCCGGATGCTGCATGATCCACTCGCTCAGCTCACGGTGGGCGGCCATGAAACGCCGGACGATGTCGCGGTGAGAGGTCAGAAACTCGGTCCGCGAGACAAGCAATGTCGTCACCGCCTCCCCGTGCTCGACCAGTACCTTGCCGCCAGCCTCCAGTTCAAGGCGCGAGACCCATGGCTCGACCGTCCAGACTGCGTCGAGCTGCCGGGTCTTGAAGAGCGCAAGCTGGTCCGGATTTGCCGTCGGCAATACCTGCGCGTCGCCGCCTGCCTGCGTGATCCGCAGCCCGCCGGCTATCAGCCAGGCCCGTGTTGCCACATCCTGCGTATTGCCGAATTGCGGCGTGCCGATGCGCTTTCCCCGAAAATCCGCCGGACCTTCGAGACCTTCATCTGGTTGGACCACGAGAGCCGATCCACCATTTACGGCGCCCGCAATGACGCGAATCTCCTCACCGTTCGAGCGCGCATAAGCATTGATGGCTGGGTTGGGCCCGACATAAGTCAGGTCAAGGCTTCCGGCGAAGATCGCCTCCATGGCGCTCGGGCCTGCATTGTAGGCGTACCATTCGACCTTGACGCCCGGCCCTAGCCGCGGAGCGAACCAGTCCCTCCCCTGCCGCTCGAAATTCCTGGCGACCAGCGCCTGGACATGCGTAATGTTCGGGAAATGACCCACTCGGATTGTCATCTCCTCGGCCCCTGCAGGCGCCGTCAGGGCAGCAAGCAAAGTCACCGCTGCAAGTCGGCACAGCAGACGCCACCCTGCAAACCCGATCATCGGCGTTCCGAAAAATGAGGTCATCACCCTCAAGTCTCACCCCCCGCCCTCACCTCGACTTGGCCCGTGACCAAAGTCCATGACGGTTTCCCAATGACTGCTCAGAGCGCCGAGCTGGGATGAGAGACCGAGTAACCTCGGTGGATCGCGCCACGCCGCTCACAGGGGCTCGCCATGAAATGCTCGTGTGACGCGGGCTCGACCAAGTGCAGAGAATTGCCATCGGTCTCAACGGTCTCGAGCTCGGCAACATCGGCATAGAGGGTCCAGTTGCCGATCTTCTTCTGCCGTTCGTATCGTCGCTCGGCGGCCTGGAACGCGCGGTCCAGATTGCGGGCCCGCCGAATTTCGACTGTGCCTTGTGGACACTTGAATCGGTGGCCGCTCGAATTGACGAGGTTCTTGAAGAACGTCACGCGATAGCTGGTCATGGGATTATGCCTAGTCGCTCACCGAACCGAAGACTGATCAACTGATAACGGACTGCCGGGCGGCCGTTATTGATATGAAGCAAATCTCTCAAGATAAGCTGCTGCGGCGAGAGCGGGGCGCGCGCCAACTATCCTGGGCCGCACCCTCAGTCCAGCAAGGGCAAATTTCCGCAGAGGAATTCGCCGCTCCTTGCATCCAGCGCGAGGTTGCCGTCAATAACGCCGTGGTCGAACTGGTCCTTGTCCACTGTCGTCACCACGACATGGAACTCCCACGCTGGCGCGGCCAAACCTGTGCAGGCCTTCGCCGGACCTTGTGGCCTGAGCCGAGCGTCCTTGATGGCGCGCGCGACCTGAGCGTGGGTTTGGCCGTAGGGATCGCCTTTCAGGAAAGCTACGGCCTTCGAACGTGCCCGCTGCTCACTCATCGACGATACAGCGGCCGCGGAACTCAGCATCAGCAGGAGTGCAAACGCCGCCACGACGTAGGGGGCGATTTTCGACCGCGACATAGGCGGCATCTACGCATGGCGGACCCCACAACCACGACCATCCTGATGCTGAAGACAGATGGGGCATTGATCCAGGTCAAAGATCCGCAGCAAGGGCTACGTCATGGATTTCGGACCGCCCAGCGGGTCCTCGACTTGTGTGGCTTGAAGCTGAGCGGAGGGTGGTCGTGACGCTGCACCGATCGCGATTTCTTCCACAAGCGAGAAGTCGTCTGAGCTCGCGGCGGAATCGCGATGGCCTCCGGAGGAACTGCGTTGGTCACATGCAGAACAGGTACAGCCGGCCTGCGTTGCGCCAAGCGAGCTCGCAGAACATTCCTGAGCAATGCCATCGTTATCGCTTCCGCAAGCGCCCATCGGGCCTATCGGCCGCGATCGACGTCTCAACCGCGCTCGACAAAAAAGGGAGCCCGCGGCCGAAGCAGCGGCAGCGGGCTCAGCACCACGATGGATCAGGGAGGACAATCCATCGCTCGCCCACGAATGCGAGGACGCGGGCAGCTCAAGAATAGGAACAATATCCTATCTTTTCAAGATGGTTTCCCAATTCGACCTCACTCATCCCCGGAATCGCTGCTTCACGCTTTAGCGCCCAATTCCCGCACGCCCCTGCGGCCGAGGCCGTGGGGCAGGCCGTCGAAGTCCGCGACGGGCCTCGGGCACGTCCGAGCGCCTCAGCCAGCCTTGTTCTGGACGACCAAGGGGAAATCGGGTGGCAGAGTTGCCCGGCCGGTCACCAGCCTTGGCGCTTGCGCCGCCGGCGTGCTCGGGACGAAGCCAGTCGTGCTGACCGTCGTGGCGAACTCAGCGGCTGGCGAGTGCCCATGCGGCGATCTGCCGTTTGACAGGGCCCATGGCAAGGCTACTCCGATGCCGACCGCAACCAGCGTGACAATTGCAGAAACCGCTATCTTGATGATCTGACGTTCGCTTCGCTTCATGGCGTCACCTCGACGGTTCGCATGAACCATTTCGAGCGTTCCGCTGCATTGACTGACGTCAAAAGAGGCGACAACCATCGACGCCTCTCACGCCAGCATGTCGCGACGACTTTGATCCCGGTCAATTGCCAGACGCTCCGACCATGGCAAAGTTCCTGGTCAATTTATCAGGTGTGGAATTGCCATGCAGATTGAGCCCCAGATACGGTTCCGCGGGATGGAACCCTCAGCTTCGATAGAGGAGGTAGTTCGCGAGCGGATTGGCCGGCTGACCCGGTTCCATGATCGAATAACGTCATG
Organism: Mesorhizobium sp.; assembly: GCA_004020545.1. Taxonomy (GTDB): domain Bacteria; phylum Pseudomonadota; class Alphaproteobacteria; order Rhizobiales; family Rhizobiaceae; genus Mesorhizobium. The sequence continues at coordinate 24,411 of SAQE01000056.1, forward strand.
TGCGGTCTTGGTAGAGGCCCCGCACAGACATGGCCACAAGGGCCGGATCTACCGTGTGCAGGTCGACGTCACTGTTCCGGGACTGGAAATCGTGACCGGCAGGGAACACGAGGAGAACCGCGCTCACGAAGATGTCTACGTCGCGATCAGGGACAGCTTCAACGCGGCACAGCGCCAATTGGAAGACCACGTCCGCAAAAGCAGTGGCTATCGGGTCAAGTCCCATCCCGAAACGCTGCGCGGCACGATTGCCCGGCTGGTCCCCGAAGAAGGCTACGGATTCATTGCGGCACAGGATGGACGGGAGTTCTTCTTTCGCCGCGAGAGCGTGGCGTCGGACAAGCAATGGTCTGCGTTGACCGAGGGAGTGGAAGTTCGTTTTTCGGAGCGCGCCGGCGCACAGGGTCCCCATGCATCCGCTGTGACCATTGCGTCGTAAAGCCGAGCCTGCTGGATAGTGGGAGTTGAACAATGAAACCAAAGATTACCTGGGTACTGATCGCTGACGGCGCTCGAGCTCGCATCGTGCGCGATCTGGAGGCAACTGGCGAAGTTGCCGATCGGTTGCAGGACCTGACTTTCGATACCGACCAGAAGCAATTGCGCGAGATCATGGCTGACCGGCCGGGGCGCAGCTTTGCCTCTGAAGGGTCGCGCCGCTCCGCGATGGAATATCATTCAGATCCTGTTCGCGAGCAGGAGTCCGCCTTTGCGGATATGTTGATCGAACAGCTGGAGCGCTGCCATGCCGCCCATGAGTTCGATGGGCTGGCGATCGTGGCAGAACCGCGAATGCTGGGTCTGCTCCGTCAGAAACTCTCTCCGAAGCTCAGCGGCGCGGTCATCAAGGAAGTTTCGAAGGATTGGACAAAGCTCTCCCCCGCAGCGTTGCGCAGAGCGATCGTCGACCTCGGCATCGCTGCTCCGCAGCATAGCAGGGCACCATGAAGGGACGCATCTTTGTTATCGGCGCATCGCTCAGCGGCATCGATGCCTTGACTGAACTGGTGTCGAAATTGCCCAGTGCCATCTTCATCGCTCAGTATGTCGGCATCCCAAGTTGCAGCTTATTATTGCCCGCTTGATCGGCTGCGCGGCCAACAAGAATGGCATCACGGCACAACAACGACGGCGCAAGGCGCTAAGCTCACCAACTTCTGTGAGGTACTTCCCAGTAGCAATCCATTGGCTGCCGCGGCCGCGCCAGCCAAAAGCCACATTGGCCGCGCTGGCTTACTCGTGGCGCAATGCTTCAATGGGGTTGAGGCGGGCCGCCTGACGTGCGGGAAAGTAGCCGAAGCCGGTGCCGATGAGAGCCGAAAAAGCGAATGCGATCAGGATGATCGAAGGACTGGTGACGAAGGGCACATCCAGATACGCGCCCGCAACATAGGCAAGCCCAAGGCCCAACAAGATACCGACGATCCCGCCGAACAGCGCCAGCACGGTCGCTTCGACCAGAAATTGGGTCAGAACCTGGCGTTCCAGCGCGCCGATGGCGAGACGAATGCCGATCTCGCGTGTCCTCTCCGTCACCGAGACCAGCATGATGTTCATGATGCCTATCCCGCCGACGAGCAGGCTGACGGCCGCTACCGCGCCGAGAAGTCCGGTGAGAATCGTCGTGGTCCCCGACAGCGTCGCGGCGATCTGTGTCATGTCGTTCACGGAAAAGTCGTCCTCTTTTCCGGCAATTATGCCGCGACGCTCGCGCATCAGGCGTTCGATGTCGCCCTGGACCTTCTTGGTCGACGATCCAGCCCTTGCCGAAACCATGATGGTGCCGACATCGCTGTTGCCGGCAATGCGGCGCTGAAAGGTGCGCAGCGGCATCAGCACGACATCGTCCTGGTCCCGCCCCATGCCCGACTGGCCCTTCTTGCCTAGGACACCGATCACGTCACAGGAGATCTTGCCTACGCGTATGTCGGCCCCGAGCGCCGAGGCATTCCCGAACAGCTTCGAGCGTACCGTCTCACCGACCATGCAGACGGCGCTGCCGCGTTCTTCCGCCTCGACGAAACCCCGGCCGGCGACGATCGTCCAGTCGCCGGCCGTCAGGTAATCGGAGGTCGTTCCGACCACCGTGCTCGATCGGCTTTCGCCGCCGAAGATAATGGTGGCGGTGGACTGCGCGACCGGCGCGACTACACGAATGCCGGATATCTGGTTCCAGACCGCCGCGACGTCCTTGGAGGTGAAGGATTTCGCCTGCATGCTCGCCCGTCCCGGACCAAACTGTCCTGGCACGACAAACAGCATATTGCTGCCCAGCTTACCCAATTGTTCGGTCACTTTGGCCGTAGTGCCGTTACCGATGGTGACCATGGCAATGACCGCAGCGACCCCGATCACGATGCCGAGCACCGTCAGGAACGAGCGCATCGGGTTTCGCAGCATCGCCTGCGCGGCAAGCTTCAAGGTTTCATAGAACACCGGCTGGCTCCTGCTGGCTGTCCGAGGCGATCTTGCCGTCGACAAAACGAATCAGCCTGCGGGCATACGCGGCGATGTCGTCCTCGTGGGTGACCATGATGACCGTCAGGCCGCGGTCACGATTCAGTCCGCCGATGATGGCCATGATCTCCCGGCTGATCCGTGTGTCGAGATTCCCGGTCGGCTCGTCAGCGAGAAGCACGACCGGGTCGGTCACGATCGCACGCGCGATTGCGACCCGTTGCTGTTGGCCGCCGGACAGCTCAGCCGAGGTATGATGCGCGCGATCGGCGAGCCCCACCTGGTCCAATGCGCGCATGGCGCGGCGCTGCCGCTCATCCTCGGGCATGCCACGGTAGATCAGCGGGAGAGCGACATTCTCGATCGCAGTGGTCCGGGCGAGCAGATTGAACCCCTGAAAGACGAAGCCCAGCATGTGACGGCGAAGGATGGTCCGCTCGTCCCGGCTGAGGCCACTCGTCGGCACCCCCTCGAACAGATATTCTCCGGAACTCGGTACGTCGAGGCAACCCAAGATGTTCATGGCCGTGGACTTGCCTGACCCTGACGGCCCCATGATCGCGACGAACTCGCCGTGCTCCACTGCAAGGTTGACGCCCGCCAAGGCGCGAACCTCGGCTTCGCCGCTGCCGTAAACCTTGCTGACCGCCCGGAATTCGATCAGGGGATTGCGCGGGACAGCGGGCGCCATCGTCTCATTGCGCGGCGACTGCATCGACAACGAGCTCGTCACCCTCCCTGAGATCACCCGAGATCAGCTGGGTGTTCTGCCCATCCGTCGCACCGACAACGACCGCCTTCTCAGTCGGAATCTTGTCGCGCATGACCCAAACGGTCCGTGCCCCGCCGGGAACCTCCGCTGTCGTCACGGCGCCCATGCGCGGAGGCCGGAACATGCCCAGAAAGCCGCCGCTGCTGCTGCTTTCCGTCGGCGGCGAATAGCGCATCGCCGCATTGGGCACGAGCAGGGCCGACTTCACGGTTTCGACGACGATGTCGGCCGTGGCCGTCATGCCCGGCCGAAGAAGAAGAGCGGTGTTGTCGACCTTCAGAAGCGCCTTGTAGGTGACGACATTGTTGATCGTCTCGGAGATAAAGCGGATATCCGTGATCACGGCGGGGAACGAACGGTCCCGATAGGCGTCCACGGTGAACGTTGCTGTCTGGCCGATGGCCACGCTGCCGATGTCGGCTTCGTCAACGTCGACCTGAACCTCCATCTGCTTGAGGTCCCCGGCGATGGAAAACAGCACCGGTGCCTGCAGGGAGGCGGCCACGGTCGAGCCTTCGTCGACATTGCGGGTCAGCACGACCCCGTCGATGGGTGAGATGATCTGCGCCTTGGTGAGATTTGTTTCTGCCGTCCTAAGGTCCGCCTCCGCCACAAGCACGTCCGCCTCAACCGCCTTGAGGGCCGCGTCGGCGGCGTCCATGGTCAGCCGCGTGTCCTCCAGGCTCTGGGCGGACATGACGCTTCGTTCAAAGAGCACCAGTTGCCGGTCGTAAGTGGCCTTCGCCGCGTTCAGCGTCGCCTTCGCCTTCGCGACATTGGCGTTCGCTGCGACCAGTTTCGCCTGAGAGCTGGCGACCGTCGCCTGGAGCTTGTCCGTATCGAGTTCGGCCAGGACCTGACCGCGATGGACTTCGCTGTTGTAGTCGACGTTGACCTTGCGGATGATCCCGGAAATTTCGCTGGAGACATCGACCTGGGCGACGGGCTGTACCGAGCCGGTCGCTGTCACAACAACGGTGAGGTCGCCGCGAGTGACTTTTTGCGTCGTGTAGGTGTAGACACTGCCCTGCCCGTAGTAGCTCCAAAGGAGCAGGCTGCCCGCAACGATTGCCACCGCAAGCAGCAGCCACTGCCAGACGCGACCCAGGATACGCTTACGGCGCGGTGCCTGATCGCCGAGGATCGAGGCCAAGCTTGGTACCGGCGCCGGAGCAATCTTTGGTGCATCGTTGGCTGGGGCACGCAGCCTTTGTTCAATTCCCATAGGCGAGCTCCCGCGTCTTCCAAGAGAGCTTTCTCGCCTGGGCCGGCAGATTTAGCCTTGACGTGCATCAAACTTACTGCCCCGTTTCGGACAGCGGACTTCCGGTCTCTGCCGCGCAAATGGGAAGGCGCAGCAGCTCCGCTGCCTAGTGGAAGAGTCCGCCGCTCCTTGATGCCAAGGCTCTGGCCCACTGCCTCGATGAACCGCGCGAATTCATGAAAAGATCACGGAACAACGGCCACCACGCAAGGGCGAGACTGACCAGCTTTTGCGAAACGCTGCCCAAAAGCAGTCCTGTAAGCCTGCCGTGACCACGGCGGCCGACAACGATAGTATCCACCTTTTTGCGCCGAGCCATCTCGATGATCACTTCGGCGGGGTCGCCCCAACCTGATTGGGTGTGAATCGCCGAAACGCCCACCTTCTCGGCAGCAATCCTTGCCTGCTGCAGCAGTCGATCGGAGAATCCTTCGAGAGCGTCGGCGACACTTCCTTCCGCTCGTGCGTACTGCTTGACGTCTTCGGAAAGCGCTTCGCCAACCGTGAGAATGGACAGCCTGGCCCCATGGCTCGCGCCAGATCCGCGGCAAACCTCGTTGCCCGCCCCCGCGCTCTTCGACCGTCGCCAGCTGAATATGCTGAATCGATCGCCCTCCAATCCAGTCCCGATCAGCATTGCCAGTGATCAAGCCCATTTTTTGCAGCTTCCCGACAAATTGCCGATCCGGCATTGATAGGCATCAAATCGCACCGCTTATGACCGCCGCTGCCGAAGGCAACGGACCTGCGACGCGGCCGTCTCTCGGTGCTTCAAATCCGTGCTGTGTTTTGATCCAGGACAAAGAAACCTTTGAGCGGGTTATGGTAGATGATTGATTAATTTGTTGTTTTGCAAGCGGGAAAGGGCGTATCCATGTCAAGAGGAAAACAGATTCTCAAGGACAGTAAGCTAGTTGCCTCGATCGTTTTACTTCTGACGGTAGCCGGGTGCTCGCAGACCACTGGTTCGATTAGCACCTCGAGCACACCTCAGACGAGCGGACCTCATTGTCATCGCTCGGTTCCGCTCGGCAAATTCGACCCAAACTGTGACGAGCCGCGGCTTGGCTTCAAGAACTTTTCGCCGCCGCCAATCGTCACCGGCTTTCAGATGCAAACCTATCACTAGCCATCTGAGGCTGCGCGCCCTTGAGCGGGGAAACTCCCCTCCAGCATCGACAGGACGCAACCCTGCCTCCCAAAGGAGTGGAGGCCATGCATCCCAAATCCGTGCCTGGCCTTCCTGAAATCGAGCTTCCGGGTATCGGCGTTGCGATCGGCTGGCTGTCAGGCCTGCTTCTCTTGGGCGTGATTGTCGGCTTTGCACTGCATTTCGGCGATGTTCAGGTATTCCTTTCCACGTTGAGATCCGCCAATCCCCTCTGGCTCGCCGTGGCCGTGGCATGCCAGATCGCCACCTATGCCTGCGCCGCTGCGGTCTGGTTCAGGATTTTTTCGCGCACTGAAGCCCGACAGTCGTTTGCCGGTCTGTTCAAGCTCGCGGTCGTGCAGCTTTTTGCCAATCAGGCGCTTCCCTCCGGGGGCTTCAGCGGTACGGTGATCGTCGCGAAAGGACTGGCACGGCGGGGAGTGGCCCCGTCACTGGTCATGACAGCGCTTCTGGTCGACGGGTTTTCGTACTATGCGAGCTACCTGATGGTCGGTCTTTTGGCCTTCGTGATCTTGTGGCACAGCAGCGACCTTGGCACAGCCTGGCTTCCGCTTGCGACCGCTTTCGTCCTCGTTCTTCTCGCGCTGGTGCTCGCCACCTTCCTTCTGATCCGGCGACAAGGGCGAATCATCCCGAAGGCCACGCTTCGCTGGGCGCCGGCGGCAAAGATGGCTGCGATTCTCGGCAGCGCCCGCACGGACATGCTGCGCGACGGGAAACTCATCCTTGAGGCCTTTTTCCTGCAGATCGGCGTTTTTCTGCTGGACGCAGCGACTTTGTGGATTGCCGCCCGCTCGGTAGGGCTCGCCGTTGGTCCAATCGACGCGTTCCTGAGCTTCGTCCTGGCCTCGGTGGTGGCCACGCTCTCACCAATCCCTCTCGGCCTGGGCACTTTCGAGGGAACCTGCACAGGCCTGCTTCACGTTATGGGAAGCGGCATCGAAGCCAGTCTTGCCGCCACCCTGATCCTGCGCGGTTTCACACTCTGGCTGCCAATGGTGCCGGGGCTTTGGCTGATGCGCAGCGAAATGGACGAGACGGCCTTGCATGATACCGATCTATGACACTGCTCCACGAGCCCGACGGCCGCTCATCGTCTTCGGCGTGATCGCAATTAATTTCGCGATCTTCCTCTGGATGAGCGGGATGTCCGAACGCAACCTGAACTGGGTCCTGGAGAATTTTGCCCTTATTCCGTTGCGTTATTCGGATCCGCGGGCAGCGGTGGCTGCGCCGCCAGTCACTCGCAGGAATCGGTAGCGACGCGAATATTGTCCCATACGCGAACTGCGCCAGGTGCGTTCTCGGCAACCACGCGAATAGCGTCCCGTATATGCTCGGTCTTGACCGTTCCGTTCAGCATGATGACGCCGTCGCGGACGAGAATGTCGATCATGACGCCCGGTGCCCAGCCCCTTCCCGTCAATTCGTCCACAATGCTCTTGCGAATTGCCAGGTCACTGACAACTGGTTGAGACGGCTCACCCATCAGGCGCGCCAGGGCCGACAACAGATTAGCGCGGCTCACCATGCCGATCACCTGCTTATCTCGAACCACCGGAACGCGCTTGATCCCTTTGGTTTCCATGGTATCCACGATCTCGTTGACTGGAGTATCCGGACCAACGCTCACGACGTCGCGGGTCATCACGTCCTCGACCCTGCGTCCATGTTCGCGAGCATAGTGATGTGCCAACGTGTCCGCATCCAGCCAAAGACCAAGCCAGTGCGAGCGATGATCGGCGGTGCCGAGTTCCTTGCGGCGAAGCAAGTCGTGTTCGGTGATCATTCCGACAAGCTTTCCGTGCGCGGTCACGACGGGTAAGCCGCTGATCCCGCGCTCGACCATCAGGCGCGCCGCATGAGTGACCGTGCTGTCGGGGCGCACCGTTATCGCGCCGATCGTCATGATGTCGTTGGCTTTCATTGTGCCTTCTCCGATTTCCCTGCTGCTTCCGCCGCGGCAATCTGGCGCTTCACGGCGATGAAACTGTCGGGGCTCACGGAAATCGAATCGATGCCGCACTCGACGAGGAAGGCGGCAAACTCGGGATGATCACTGGGTGCCTGGCCGCAGAGACCGATCTTGGCGCCCGCCTTTCGAGCCGCGGCGATGACGCTGGAAATCATCCACTTCACCGCCTGGTCCTGCTCGTCGAACAGGGCGGCCAGGTCGGCCGAATCCCGGTCGACGCCGAGAGTGAGCTGCGTGAGGTCGTTCGAGCCGATCGAGAACCCATCGAAGCGTTTTGCGAACTCGGCCGCAAGAATCACATTCGAGGGAACCTCGCACATGACGTAGACCTCAAGTCCGTCCTCTCCGCGCCGCAAGCCGTTCTCGGCCATGACTTCCAGCACACGGTCGGCCTCGTGTGTCGATCGGCAAAACGGGATCATCATGACGACATTGCGGAACCCCATGTCGTTGCGCAGACGGCGGACCGCGCGGCATTCGAGCGCGAAACCGTCCTGGTAACGGGGCGAGTAATAGCGGGCGGCGCCCCTGAAGCCGATCATCGGGTTTTCCTCTTTCGGCTCGAACTCCGCGCCACCGACCAGCCCGGCATATTCGTTCGTCTTGAAATCGCTCATGCGGACGATGACCGGTTTGGGGTAGAGCGCGGCGGCAATGCGCGCCAAGCCGCGCGCCAGGCGATCGACGAAGTACTCAGCCTTGTCCGGGTAGCCGACCGTCAGCTCGGCAATTTCCCGCCTTGCGGCCTCATCCTTGAGCTCATCATAGCGCAGAAGCGCCATCGGATGGACGCGGATGTGGTTACCCACCACGAACTCCATGCGGGCGAGGCCGACACCGTCCGATGGCAGGCGCCACCAATGCATAGCCGCCGCGGGATTCCCAAGGTTCAGCATCAACTGCGTGCGGGTCTGCGGGAGGTCACCTACCTCGACCGTTTCGGCTTCGAACGTCGCCGTCCCTTCATAGACAAAGCCTTGATCTCCCTCCGCGCAGGACACCGTCACCTCCTGCTCGTCATGGAGCAACGCGGTGGCGTTGCCGGCGCCGACGATCGCCGGCAGCCCCAATTCACGGCTGACGATGGCGGCATGTGACGTGCGCCCGCCATGGTCGGTGACGATCGCAGCCGCCCTCTTCATCACCGGCACCCAATCCGGATCGGTGGTGCGGGCGACGAGAACCGCACCATCGACAAAGTTGCCGATGTCGCGGGGGTCTTCAATCAGGCAGACACGACCCGCTACGACCGCGTCCCCGACGGCAAGGCCGCTCAGAATTTTCCGCCCGGCCTTGACGATCCTATAGGATTTGAACGCCGCCGCCTGACGACGCGACTGAACCGTCTCCGGCCTTGCCTGGACGATGAATATCTCGCCCGTCTCGCCGTCCTTGGCCCATTCCATGTCCATCGGGCAGGCATAGTGGGCTTCAATCGCGGCAGCCCATCTGGCGAGCGTCAGGATTTCCGTATCCTCCAGCACGAAGGCCATGCGCTCCGCCTTGGAGGTTGGGACATTGCGCGTCGGCTTCTCGCTGGCGGCGTAGATCAGCTTTTGCCCCTTGCTGCCGCGCTTCTTGCCAATGATCGGCACCACGGCCGGATTCGCCAGCAGCGGCTTGAAGACCTGGTACTCGTCGGGATCGACGATGCCCTGCACGACGTTCTCGCCAAGCCCCCAGCTGGCGTCGATCAGCACCACATCCTTGAAGCCTGTCTCTGTATCGATCGAGAACATCACTCCCGATCCGCCAATGTCCGAACGGACCATCTGCTGAACGCCGATCGAGAGGGCGACGCTCATATGGTCGAAGCCTTGTGCCTTTCGATAGCTGATCGCTCGGTCGGTGAAGAGCGAGGCGTAGCAGCGGCGGCAGGCACCGAGCAATGCCCGCTCGCCGCGAATGTTCAGGAAGGTCTCCTGCTGGCCGGCAAAGCTGGCACCCGGCAGGTCTTCGGCTGTTGCGCTGGAACGGACGGCGACGTCGACTTCCGGCCTGCCGGCGCGTTCGCAAAGCTGCCGATAGGCGGCAACTATCTCGTTCGCTATCTGCTCGGGCCAGTCACCACGCAAGAACAGCTCTCGAATGGCCTTGCCCGCTTCCTCGAGGGAAATCTTGCCCTCGCCCAGATCGGCGAGCAGGCGCCGCATCCGTTCCTCGAGACCATTGGCCTGGACGAACGTCCAATAGGCCTCGGCTGTAGTCGCAAAACCCGGGGGAACGCGGATGCCCTCCGAACTCAGCGAGCGGACCAGTTCGCCCAACGAGGCATTCTTGCCGCCGACATGGGCAACATCATCTCGTCCGATGTCTTCGAACCAGACGATCCGTGGATTGGATTGCGCAGCCATCACGTCACCTCCGAAATCGGAGTCACTGTGCCGGTTTTCGCTTTTGGCGACTTTGATCCCCGTCAAGATGAGCCGAAACGCTTCAGTCGGTGTCGCGTCAGGCCGAGGCAGGCTTGCTTGATTGACACACGTCAACGACCTTTGACGGTCACGGGTTACCCTCTCGGCTTTCGGTGCATTTCGCGTCATTGACGGCAGCGATGGAGGCGGAGATGTCTACTGGCCCGAGGAGTGCGATACTTGTCGCAACAGGTTTGTTCGTCGTATGGGCAGGTGCGACATGGCTCCTGGAAGGTCGCATTGACACCTTTCTGAGACCTGAGGCGGCCGCGGACCGCCTGATCTACATCGTGGTCGCCAACCTGATCATCGGCATTGCCGGCGCGGCATTCGCCATCAGGTTTTCCGTCGAATCAAACGGTGCGGATCGAGGGGATACGGGGTTCGGCCGCGGAAGGCCGTCGGCGACGTGGATCGCCATTGGCCTGGCCTTGGGATTGGGGCTTTACCTCGTGCAAGGCGCGCCTTCCTACGACCCTGTCGTGATCATCAATGCTTGCGCTCAGGTGCTGGCTGTTTCAGTCGCGGAAGTCGTCGTCTGCTGGGCGTTGGTCGGCCGCGTCCTCAAGAGGATGTTCGGCGCCTATGGTTCACGGAAGGTGCCGCATATCGGACGCTCGAAATGGATCGGCACGATCGGCGCAACAGTAGTGTCCAGTATCCTTTTCGGTATCTACCACTTCGGGCACAGCGCGCCGTTCAACACGGTCAGCATGGTCGCCTTCTTGGCCTTTATCGGGCTGTGGACGAGCGCCTTCTTCTTCCTCTCCCGGGACGTGTATGCGACGGTGGCCTTCCACAATTTCCTGGGTGTCTTCGGCGTTGCCCGGGCATTGGCTGCAGCAGGGAAGTTGGAAGGCTTCAGCACCCTTCAGGTACCGCTGCTGGTAACGGCCGTCGTCGCGCTGCTGGCGCTGATCGGATCTGACGCACTTGTCGTACGCCGTAACCAACCCACGGAAGTTGGCCATGCGGCTCATTGAGCCGCTGTACAGCCAACGACTTCCCCTCCGGCGATCGGAAGAACACTATGAGGATCACGAGTCACAGCGCCACGGTCATTGCCCCGACCTCACATCATGGCGGCGCTGATCTTGCGGAAACGCATGATGGAGAGGGCGAAAAATACGCCGCCGACGATCCCGACGACAGCAAACTGCGGCCAGACCACGTCAATGCCGGCGCCTCGATAAAGGATGGCCTGCGCGAAGCTTACGAAATGGGTCGAGGGTGACAGCTGCATCACCGCTCGCAAGAACGTCGGCATGCTGTCGAGCGGCGTGTTGCCACCGGACAGGATGTTCATTGGCAGAGCGACAAGGACGAACAGGAGCCCAAGCTGCGGCATCGAGCGAGCCACCGTGCCCAGAAAGATACCGATGGCAGTCGCGAAGAACAAATAGATCGTGACGCCCGCCATGAAGAGCGGAATGGAACCGACGATCCGAATTCCGAGCAGCGTCTCTACCACCAACCAGAGTGACAGGCCGACCGCGACGGTGATCACCAGGCCGTTCGCCCACACCTTGGCAGCCGCGATCTCAAAAGGCGTGAGCGGCATGATCAGCAGATGATCCATCGTGCCGTGCTCCCGTTCGCGGATGATTGCCGCACCCGCAAGTATGATGGCAAGCATGTTGACGTTGCCGATGATGGCCATGACCGCATTGAAGAGTTGCGTGGTGAGATTGGGATTGAAGGCGACGCGGACAGCGAGTTTCGCTGGTTCGGCCTGTGAAGGCTCGGCATCCGTAGCAGAGCGAGCGATTTCGCGAGCGATGATCTGCTGCAGATAGCCGGCGCCGATGCCGGCTTGCATCATGGCGGTGGCGTCGACATTGACCTGGATAGCCGGTCGGCGGCCCGCCATGATGTCGCGCTCATAATGTGGTGGAATATCGAGGACGAACGTGCTGCGGGCCGTGTCCATCTGTTCGTCAACGTGACCGGCGACGACCTCGGTCGGGGGGCTGAAATAGGGCGGCAGCAAAGCCGCGGCGATCGCACGCGAGAGCGCCGAATGGTCCTCATCGACGATGGCGACGGAAGAGTTATGGGCCTCCTGCGCCGGGCTCTCGGCCTGCGCATAGACCGCCAGCGTGAAGGAGTAGATGACGAAGCCGAAGAGCACGAAATCGCGCGAGAAGCTGCGCAGCTCCTTGGTGCCGAGCCAGAAGATGTTCGCTAGGTGCTGCATGACATCATAGCTCCTGGCGGCGGAGGAATGCCAGGCTGATCAAGATGAGGATGGGGATGAAGGCTGCCAGCGCCAACAGGCTTCCGGCAAGTTCCTGGAAGCCGAGCGCCTTGGTGAAGGTGCCGACCGAGATGCGCAGGAAATACATCGCCGGGAAGGTATGGGCCATGAAGGCCGGAAAACCCACCAGTGAAGAGACGGGCGCCAACATGCCGGAAAACTGCACGGCGGGCAGCGAGGTCATGATCCCCGCAACGAAGAGCGCGGCAATCTGGGTTCGCGTGAATGCCGAGATCACCAAGCCGTAGCCGGTCATCGCCGTCACGTAAAGCAGCGCGCCGAGAAGGAGCACCCAGAAGCTGCCTTTCAGCGTCACGCCAAACAGGAAAACGGCCATTACGAAGAGGGTAAGAAAGCTGATCAGGCAAAGGATGACGTAGGGCAGCTGCTTGCCAAGGAGAAATTCGAGCCGCGTCACGGGAGTTACGTAGAGATTGACGATCGAACCCAGTTCCTTCTCCCTGACCACGCCAACGGCCATCAACATGGCAGGCATGAATGCGAGCAGCATAGCGATCGTCCCGGGCACCATGGCGAAGATGCTCTTGAAGTCCTGATTGTAGACGAATCGAGTCTCAATGACCGGCGACGCTGGCCGATTGCCGGCCGTGGCCGCGAGATCGGCGACATATTGCTGATGCAGGCCGGTGAGATAGCCGCGGACGGTTTCGGCACGGAAAGGCATGGCGCCGTCAACCCAGGCACCAATCTCGGGCGCCGTCCCGCGCCGGATGTCGCGGCCAAAGCCCGGCGGTACCTCGATGGCCAATGCGAAGCCGGCGCTGCGCAGCGCCCGATCGAGATCGTCGTAGCTGGTCAGTGTTTTCCGTTCCGCAAAATAGGGCGATCCGCGGAACTCCTGCAGATAGGCACGGCTTTCCGGCGTGTTGTCGCGGTCAAGGGCGGCGAAAGTCACCAGATTGACATCGGTATTGATGCCGAGCCCGAAGACGACCATAAGAAACGCAGTGCCGAGCAGGGCGAAACCGAGCCGCACCGGATCGCGCCAAAGCTCCAGCGTCTCGCGCCACGAATAGGCGAAAAGCCTTCCCAAGCTGAAGCCGGCCCGTGATGCCACGCGCGCGGAGGGGGAGATCGCGGCGCGCTCGGGCTCTGGTGGGCTGCTGACAAGGTTGGAGCTTTCGCCGCCTGCTGACTGGAGATAAGCAACGAAGGCATCCTCCAGATCGGCTGCACCCTTGGCTTCGACCAACTCGGTCGGCGTGCCGGCGGCCACCACCCTGCCGCCGTGCATGAGCGCGACGCGATCGCAACGCGCCGCCTCGTTCATGAAATGGGTCGAGACGAAGATGGTGACGCCTTGCCGCCGCGAAAGCTCGACGAGGAGCTCCCAGAAGCTGTCGCGAGCAAGCGGATCAACTCCCGAAGTGGGCTCGTCGAGGATAAGGAGCTCCGGCTCGTGCACCACGGCAACGGCGAGCGAGAGCCTTTGACGGATGCCGAGGGGCAGCTGCGATGCCCGCTGGTCCACATAGGGGCCGAAGCCGAACCGCTTGATAAGCGCGGCGATGCGCGATTTCGCCCTGTCGGCGGCGATATGGAAGAGACGGGCATGCAGGTCGAGGTTCTGCCTGACGGTCAGCTCGGTATAGAGTGAGAAAGACTGAGACATATAGCCGACACGCCTGCGCAGGCGCATGTTGGCGGCGTCGATCGGCTGCCCCAACAGCCAGGCCTTGCCGTCAGAGGCCGGCAGCAGCCCGGTCAGCATCTTCATCGTGGTGGTCTTGCCGCAGCCGTTCGAGCCGAGGAAGCCGAAGATCTCGCCGCGTTCGATGGCGAAGCTCACGCCATCAACCGCTACGAATTCGCCGAAGCGCCGAGTGAGGCCATCAGCGATGATGACTGCCTCGTGTTCGCCAGATGGCCGCGGCGGAATGGAGAGCGCACGACGCCCGGCACGAACCGCCTCGGGCAAAAGCGCAATGAAGCTTTCCTCCAGGCTCCCCTGCCCTGTCAGCCGTTTCAGCTCGGCCGGCGCCGCCGAAGCGAGGATCCGCCCGGCATTCATCGCGATGAGCTCGTCGAAGCGCTCTGCCTCCTCCATATAGGCGGTGGCCACGACCACGCTCATGCCGGGCCGCCTCGCTCGCATACGTTCGATCAGCTCCCAGAATTGCCGGCGCGACAGCGGGTCAACGCCCGTGGTCGGCTCGTCGAGAATGAGTAGGTCGGGGTCGTGAACGAGCGCGCAGCAAAGGCCGAGCTTTTGCCGCATGCCGCCCGAGAGTTTCCGCGCCGGGCGGTCGGGAAAGGGTGCCAGGCCGGTCGCCTCGAGCAGCGTGTCAATGCGCCGGGCGCGCTCGCCGGCCGGCTCGCCGAAGAGGCGTCCGAAGAAATCTATATTCTCTCGGACGCTAAGATCGGGATAAAGGTTCTTGCCGAGCCCCTGCGGCAGAAAGGCGATGCGCGGGCACACGGCAGAACGATGGCGTTGGTCGGCCATATCGCTGCCGAAGACCTCCACGCGGCCCGTCTGAATGCGTTTGGCCCCGGCGACCAGGCTGAGCAGGGTCGACTTGCCAACGCCGTCCGGGCCGATCAATCCGACGAGCGCACCTGTCGGGACCCTGAGCGTCACGCCGTCGAGCGCGAGCGTGCGGCCGTAGGAGTGAGAGAGCCCCTCGACGGCGATGACGCTAGCGGGATGGCTCATCCGTCCGCCCCAATGCGAGAGAGGTCGGCCACTCGGCACCGCCGTTGAGGTGTACATAGGCGAGCCCGGGAAGCCCCGAGCCCATCTCCGCCGCATGAATGCGCAGATAGTCGGGGTCAACGCGCACGCGAATCCGAAACATCAGCTTGTCGCGCTCCGCCTTGGTCTCCACTGCTTTTGGCGTGAACTGCGCCTCCCCGGAGACAAAGACAACCTTAGCTGGGATTGGCGATTCAGGTTCGGCGTCAAGTACGATGCGCGCGTCGCTGCCTACGGTCGTGCGACCGGCCTCCGCCGTGGGCAGGAAAATGTCCATGTAGACATAGCCGGTGTCGATAATGGTCAAGACCTTCCCGCCGGCGCCGATTACCTCGCCGATATTGGCGAGGCGATATTGAACGCGGCCGTCGCGAGGAGCGACGAGCGAATTGTCGGCGATGTTGATCCGATAGAGGTCAACATCGTGATTGGCGGCCGTCAGCGTTTGTTCGGCTTGCCCGACGCGCGCATTGGCTGCAGCGAGCGCGGCATCGGCAGCGCTCATCTGCTGCTGACGCTGGTCGAGAATCTCGGCGGTCGCGTATCCTTTGTCCACGAGGACAATCGCGCGGGTAAGCTGCTGCTCGGCGAGCTTGGCCTGGGCTTTCTGCTGCTCGACGCCAGCTCGCGCCTCGTCGAGCATCCGATTGGCCCCAAGCACCTGTGCCTCCGCTTTGCGAAGCGACATCTCGAGGTCCTGCGTGTCCATCCGCGCGACCACCTGGCCGGCGCGAACGACATCACCCTCATCAACGAGAAGCGCGGCGATGCGACCGCTGAACTTGGCCGCGATGTCGATCTCGTCTGCCTCGACCCTGCCATTGCCGAAGGCAATCCCGGCGGGCAGTCCGGGAAGGGCATGCAGCCACCAATATCCGCCTGTCGCAGCGCCGGCGACCGCAACCAGCGCCAAGGCGAGCCAAAGCCGGCGGCGCCGTTTCACGGCGGCGGCAGGAATAATCTCCGGGAGGTTGAGCTCAGGCTGGCTCGGCATGAGCATTCGGCTCCCCGAACGGTCGTTCGAGGGGAGCAACTCGGTGCCGTCATTGATGACCTTGGTGTTGGGCATTCGTCGATTCCTAATCAAACCCAGAAGACGACGGGCGCCAGCGCCTTGTTCTTACCCTCGTCCGGATGCGGCGAGCGAGCGTTGATCTGCGTCAAGGCATTGGCGTTGATCCGCATCAACCCGGCGCTCAGCTGCAACAAAATGTCTGGCCATGTGCCGGCATCGAAATTCGGCTGGCAGCCACGCGGAATCATTTCGGTCACTTGATCTCAAATCCGCTCTTCTTCGGGCTTGTTTGATGTTGATCAAGGATGGCTGCTCAGACCTTTGCTTTGATGCGTAGTCTCGATCGGCCGAGCATGAATTGGCGATGCGGGCGCGACGATCCGTGTCAAACGCGGAAATCGCGAAGCAATGGACCGGTTCAGCGAAGACGCCTGTCGGGCGGGTCCGCTGGCCTCCGGCTCCTCTTGGGTAACCTAAGGTGGAGGGCGGAGGCAGCGGCACTTGCTGATCAATCAATCTGTCTTATGGAGAGAACCATGGCTGAGGCCGCTACCAAACTGCCCGTGAAGTCCGAGAAGAATGCCCTCGCTCCTGCCCGGTCGGACAACTGGATGGGACCGTTCGAGAGCCTGCGTCGTGAAATCGACCGGCTTTTCGATGACTTCCATCCGTTCGATTTTCGCCTGCCCTCCACCCGTTCGCTGTTCGGCCGGGATTTGCCGGCGGTGAACAGCGCATGGTCGGTGGCGCCGGCAATGGACCTGGTGGAAAAGGCCAATGCGTATGAGATCACGGCCGAACTGCCGGGCATCGATGAGAAGAACATCGAGATCAAGCTCGCCAACAACGTGCTGACGATCAAGGGCGAGAAGAATGAAGAGAAGGAGGAAAAGGAGAAGGACTACTACCTCTCGGAACGCCGCTACGGCTCCTTCCAGCGATCCTTCCAGTTGCCTGAGGGGGTCGACGCCGACAAGATCGACGCCAGCTTCGCCAAGGGCGTGCTGACGGTCAAGCTGCCCAAGACGGCAGAAGCCCGGAAGGCCGAGAAGAAGATCACCGTGAAGGCCGCATAACGGCTCGAACGATCACTTTCTCAGCGCGCCGGACGCGCACTGAGAAAGAACCCCTCCGCCTGCCGGCCTCATTCGCTTAATGCATGTCGCCCAAAGTGCGCAGCGGTTTTGGGAGAACGATATGCATCAAACAAAGACTTAAAAGCGCATCGCCTGAATTCGTTTCAGCGCGACGCGCTTTAGACCGATCGATCCTCGGCCCTGGAAGGAGCCCGCTTCTGGTTGGTCTCTGCCTGGCGCTCCGCGATCTTGAGCTTCTCCTTTTCGCGCGCAAGCAGGCCTCGGATCATCATCCGCTTTTCCGGGTCGGTTTCCCGGGCAAGCAGATCTTCGAAATGGGCGATGTTGGCCTGAGCAATGAACCGGTCCACGACAGTCCTCAATTGCCGACAAGACGCATTGCCATCGAGCTTATATCCAATAGCTTCGATATCCTACCCTGACTTGTTCACATTCGCTGCAACCGCCTTCCAAACTGCTGCGACCGGTTGAGTTCGGGCGCCGGCGAGGCCCGAAGCATCTCCTTGACGATCCGCCAGTGGCCCAACATGAGCCGGATGGTCAAGGGCGCGCGCGAATTGATCAAACGCAATGCGCGCAGGTCTAAATGGCGGAGAAAGGGACAGGTCGAAGGGGCCCAACGATGGCGCACTCTGTTTCACACACTTTGATCGCGCATGCAGCCGAGCAGGCTCAGCAATGGGTGAACGAACTCGCCAAAGAT
>SAQE01000057.1 GCA_004020545.1 Mesorhizobium sp.
GAGGGGTTAGGGGTGGGGGTATTCGTAGGGCGCAAGCCGTCGCTTTCCATATGCAATTACCCTGCCCTCAGGGGGAGATTACGCGCTTCGCCGCTTTCGCCAATCACCAGCGCCGAGAGGGTTGGCGCGCGGAACCACCTCACCGCCAGCCCAGCGCCGGCGCGACGTGCTTCAGGATCGCCTCGATGACATGGGCGTTGTAGGCGACGCCGAGCTGGTTGGGCACGGTGAGCAGCAGCGTGTCAGCCTCGGCGATCGCCTCGTCCTGCCTGAGCTGTTCAACCAGCTTGTCCGGCTCGGCGGCATAGGTGCGGCCGAACACGGCGCGCTTTTCCGGCTCGATATAGCCGAAATGATCCTCGCCCTCGCTGCCGCCGAAATAGGCGCGGTCCATGTCGTTGACCAGGGCGAAGATGCTGCGGCTGACCGAGACGCGCGGCTCCCTGGTATGGCCGGCTTCCTTCCAGGCGGCGCGGTAGGCTCTTATTTGCTCGGCCTGCTGGATGTGCAACGGCTGGCCGCTCTCGTCGAATTTGAGCGTCGAGCTCTGGAGGTTCATGCCGAGCTTGGCCGCCCATTCGGCGGTGGCGTTGGTGGCCGCGCCCCACCAGATGCGCTCGCGCAGACCCTCCGAGAAGGGTTCCAGCCTCAATAGGCCGGGCGGATTGGGAAACATCGGCCTGGGATTGGGCTGGGCAAAGCCCTCGCCGCGCAACAGGTCGAGGAAGATCTCGGCGTGGCGGCGCGCCATGTCGGCGTCGGTCTTGCCCTCTTCCGGCACGTAGCCGAAATAGCGCCAGCCATCGATCACCTGCTCGGGCGAGCCGCGGCTGATGCCGAGCTGCAGCCGGCCGCCGGCGATGAGGTCGGCCGCACCCGCATCCTCGGCCATATAAAGCGGGTTCTCGTAACGCATGTCGATGACAGCGGTGCCGAGCTCGATGCGCTTGGTCTTCGCGCCGGCGGCGGCAAGCAGTGGAAAGGGCGAGCCGAGCTGGCGGGCGAAATGATGGACGCGGAAATAGGCGCCGTCGGCGCCGAGCTCCTCGGCCGCCACCGCAAGATCGATCGACTGCAGCAGCGCGTCCGAGCCCGAGCGCGTGCCCGACTGCGGCGAGGGCGACCAATGCCCGAACGACAAAAATCCGATCTTCTTCATGCGCTCCATTCCGGTTCAGAAAGGCTCGCCCGGCCCCTCAAATTCATTTGTTGCTCCAGCGCAATATCAAGGCAGCGTAAAACGGCTTTCTGCCTCGGAATTGCGTGAAAACAAATAGTTGGAGCAATACCGCGATTCAACGGACACCGAACGGATACAGACCGTCAATCGCTACGGATCCGTCAAAGACATGTTCGCCGCCTTGTCATCCGTTGAAGGAGGCTGGACTCGTCTACCGTCAGGAGGCGGCAGCGTAACGCCGGTGGAAAACGGAGGCGCGGCACCCGCGACCGCAGGGCGTCAGGCCTTGATAGCGCGGCTTTCTTTATAGGTCGCTCTTTTGACGAAAAGCTTGGCGTGTTCGGCCCACTCGACTTCTGTGACGTTGTTCTCGCGAACGGATCGCCTGAAAGCCTCCCGCAGGGCATCGAGCTCAAAAACCGACATCTGTCCGGGTATATTGCGCTTCGATATGCGAGCGTCCATCGCGTTGCCGCCAGCCAAGGTTCAGACCCGATCTTTATGTTCGATCGGCTCAGGCCATCAAGGCGTTGCCGCTGACTTCTTTTGGGTGCAAATCGGCTCAATGCATGTCGCCCAAAAGCGTGCAGCGGTTTTGGGACAATAACATGCATCAAAACAAAGACTTGAAGCGCGTCGCCTGAATTCGTTTCAGCGCGATCCGCTTTGGGTTAGGCGGTGAAATATCAATAGACGGTAAACAAGGTCGGCAGCACGCCGGCCGCGCGAAAATATTCGACCGTTTCGATAAGCGGAAACAAGGCCAGGAAATAAAGCCCGTCCCGGAACGTGCTTTTCAGCGCGCCGGTGGAAACGACCCACTGATCCTGGTCCTGGTAAAGCAGCGGGTTCGGCCAGAACCGGGGCGTCCGCTCGGCATAGGCAGTGTAGGCGGCGCCGAACTTGCCGGCCAGGAACTCGGCCTCCCTGCGGGCGGTGAACCGGAAAACGAGGAAGCTTGCGAGCCCCAGCGCCGCTGCCGCCAGCACCGATCCGAACATCAGCCCGATGCCGACCGCGCCGATGGTCGAGAAGAAATAGAGGGGGTTGCGGGTCATCGAGAACGGACCCGAGACGATCAGTTCGTCATTCTTCCTGCCGCCGACATAGAGGATGCTCCACAGCCGGCCGAGGAAGCAGATGAGCACAAGGCCGAAGCCGACCGTCTCCATCAACTCGTGCCCGTTCGAGCCCTCGCTGAGAGACGGCTTGGAAAACAGAAGCAGGACGATGGCCACCACGGCGGCGACCTGGACGACGATCAGGCGCTTGTGCTGGTCGAACGCTTTTGGCGCCGACTTGAGTGATGTGTAAGCCATTCGGGATCAGTCACTCCGGCCCGGGCAAAGACGTTATCCCACTAGCCTTTCTCTTGCCCCATTGCGAGGCCTCATCAGTATTTTCGATCATCCTTACGAATTTGTAAGGAACCGTACAGGCGTGCGTAAGCCTGGCTTGTGGGAATGGGCCGTCGCCGATGCTAGCATGCCGCTAGCGCTGGACTCCGGACGACAGGCCAACATGCGACTTCTGCTGGTTGAGGATGACCCAAGGACCGCCGACTACATCGTCAGGGGGCTGGCCGAGGCCGGACACGCCTGCGATCTCCTGCGCAACGGCCATGACGCGCTCGTCGCGGCCACCCGCGATGCCTATGACGTCATCGTGGCCGACCGCATGATCCCCGGCCTGGACGGTCTTTCCCTGATCAAGGCGGTGCGTGCCGCAGGTACCCAGACGCCGGCCATATTCCTGACCTCGATCGGCGGCGTCGACGACCGGGTCGAGGGATTGGAGGCCGGCGGCGACGACTATCTCGTCAAACCGTTCGCCATTTCCGAGCTGCTTGCCCGCATCAACGCGCTCGGCCGCAGGCCGGCGGCGCAGGAGCAGAAGACGGCTCTGCGCGTTGCCGATCTGGAAATGGACCTGATCATGCGGCGCGTGACCAGGCAGGGCCAGGCGATCGACCTGCAGCCCCGGGAGTTCAGCCTGCTCGAAGTGCTGATGCGCGGCGAGGGCCGCGTCATCACCCGCACCATGCTGCTGGAACGGGTCTGGGATTTTCACTTCGATCCCAAGACCAGCGTCGTCGAGACCCATATCAGCCGGCTGAGAGCCAAGGTCGACAGGCCGTTCGACGTGCCGCTCATCCACACGGTGCGCAACACCGGCTACAGCCTGCACGCGCCGTGTTGACGATCCATGTTTGATTGCATCTCGCACTTCCGGCAGCCTGTCCGTAAATATGCGATATGTCGATGCTGAACTCTGCAAAGCAATGGGCGCGCGGCATCAAGCGCGACGTCGTGGCACTGTGGCTTGCCGCCCGCGATCCGCGCGTGCCCTGGTATGCGAAAGCGACCGCCGGCGCCGTCGCGGCCTATGCCCTCAGCCCCATCGATCTCATTCCGGATTTCATCCCGATCATCGGCTATTTGGATGACCTTTTGATCGTCCCGCTCGGCATCATGCTTGCGGTCAAGCTGGTTCCGGCCGGTCTCATGCAGGAGTTTCGCGACGAGGCCACGCGCAGGGCCAAGCCGGTCAGCAAGGCCGGCCTGATCTTCATGATCGCGGTCTGGATAGCGGCGGCGCTGGCGTTGCTGTGGCTGTTCTGGCCGAAGCCAGTCCAGCCCTTTGTCTAAGACAGCCCCGTCTCGCAAAAGAGATATTCGCCACCTGTCGGGGATTCTGGCACCGATGGCTCCGATATGAATAAGACTCGCGTCAGCCTGCTGCGCAGCACGCCGTTCCGGCTGGCGCTGACCTTTGCCTTCCTGTTCGTGCTTGCCTTCATCCTGTCCGGCGCGATCGTCTATCAATTGATGAGCGCCGACCTCGCGAGACGGCTCGATCAATCCATCAAGGAGACCTATTCGGTCGTCGCCCTGACCTATGCGGAGGACGACAGGGACGACCTTATCGCCTCGGTCAAAAACAATGCCGACCTCAGCCCGGACAAGGACCAGCTTTTCTCGCTGACCGATCCCGACGGCAACCATCTGGCCGGGAACTTCACCGCTTCCGGCCTGCCCGACGGTTTCTCGATGTTCGCCGTCAGATTGCCGGGCGTGCCGCCCGACACGATGTACCGCGCCTATACGGGCAAGGTTGGCGGCAACCGGTCGCCTTCTCGCTCGCCGAGACCGACGAATTGGAGACCATCGTGCTGATGAGCTTCGGCTGGGGCACGCTGTTCATCACCGGCCTGGCGATCGCCGGCGGCGCCCTGCTTGCCTCGCGTGTCCAGCGGCGCCTCGACGGCATTGCCGCCACCATGGTCGACGTCTCGCACGGACGGCTCGATGCGCGCATCCCGCTGACCGGCAATGGCGACGACATCGACGGCGTCTCCGCCCAGGTGAACGCCGCGCTCGACCGCCTCTCGGCGCTGGTCGACGGCATGCGGGAGGTGAGCGCCAACATCGCGCATGACCTGAAGACGCCGCTCAACCGCCTGCAGATGATCCTGGAGCAGGCCGTCGACAAGGCGGCCTCGGGCGAGGATGTTTCCACTGAGCTGACCGATGCCCGCGCCGAAAGCCTGCAGATCAACGAAACCTTCGACGCTTTGCTGCGTATCGCCCAGATCGAGGCCGGGGCGCGCAAGGCGCGCTTCGTCGATCTCGACGTCGGCGGCGTCGTCGACACCATCGGCGAGGTCTATGCCGATGTCGCCGAGGACGACGGCAAGTCCCTATCCACAAGCCTCGTTCCGGAGACGAAATGGTATATCCACGGCGATCGCGATCTGCTGATGCAGATGCTCTCCAATCTGGTCGAGAACGCGCTGCGGCATTGCCCGCCGGGCACGGCGATCGAGCTGGCGGTGTCCCGCCAGGACGACAGCATCCTCGTCCGTGTCCGCGACAATGGCCCCGGCATTCCGCCCGGGGAGCGCGAGAAGGTCTTCGAGCGGCTTTACCGGCTGGATTCCAGCCGCACGACGCCCGGCAGCGGCCTTGGCCTCAGCCTCGTCAAGGCGGTGGCCGACCTGCACGGCGCCACGATCACGCTTGAGGACAACAATCCCGGGCTCGTCGTGTCGGTGAGCTTTCCGGCGGTGAAGTCGCCAGCGGCCTGATCGGCCAAACCGCCCGCAGCTACCTGACGCCCGCCCTGCGGAAATCGGAGGGCGACATGCCGGCAAGCTTGCGGAAAGACTTGTTGAAAGCGCTGAGCGAGCCGAAGCCCGAGTCCATCGCGACCTTCAGCACATTGGCGCCCTCATGCATCAAAAGCGCCTGCGCGTAGCTCAGCCGCAGCAGATTGACATATTCGTTGAGCGTCATGCCGGTCGATTTCTTGAACAGGCTCATGGCGTATTTGGGATGGATGTCGGCGGCCGCCGCTATGTTCACGCAGTCGATATCGTAGAGGAAATTCTCGGCGATGAAATCGCACATGCGCCCGACATTGCGCGAGGACTGCTGGTCGAACGGACTGCCCGTCCCTTGCCCGGCCATGGTTTCCGGGACCAGCCGGTAAGGCTCGAAGCGCACCCGCTCTAGCCTCAACAGCAGCTCGTTGACGGCATGTTCTGCCTTGGCCGGATCGCCCGAGCGCGCGTAATCGTTCCAGCGCTTGAAATTGTCGTTGTCGGACTGGTCGGTGGCATTCGTCACCAGCGTCGCGCCGGTCATCAGCCGGTGCCGGACATCGGCCGGCAGATGCAGGCGGAAGAAATGCACCAGCGGCAGATGCGCGCCGGCATAGATGGCGTCGTCACTGAGATCGTCCATCTGGTGCGGCAGCCCGCCCCAGAACAGGCACATCTCGCCCGCCGACAGCGCAATTTCATGCTCGGCCATGCGGTAGTGCACGCTGCCGCGCACGATGAAGTTCACCTCGACCTGGGCGTGCCAGTGCGGCTTCAGCATCACCAGCGGGTGGTTATGGAACATCTGCAAGGCCAGCGGCAGGCCTTCGACGCTGCTGGCGCCTGGCTGGTAGAACGGACGCCCGGGCATCTTACTTTCCGCCAACTTCTTATTCCCTTTGTCGGGGACAAGCCTACCGCGCCGCATAATCTATCCATGCTCACGGTGAGAGAGCAAACGAAATGGGAGGATTTCAATGCGCACCACACTGACCTGCGCCACGCTTTTGCTTGCCCTGGGCTCCGGCCCGGCCCTCGCGCAATCCGGCGAACTCACGATCTGGAGCTGGAACATCGCCGCTTCGTCGCTGAAGTCGACGGTCGAGGGCTTCAACAAGAAATACCCCGACATCAAGGTCACGGTTCAGGACCTCGGCAACCAGCCGACCTATGACAAGTCGATCGCCGGCTGTGCCGCCGGTGGCGTCGGCCTGCCCGACATCGTCTCGATCGAGAACGGCGAGGCCGAGAACTACTGGAGCCAGTTCCCGGACTGTTTCGTCGACCTGCACACACTGGGCTACACGGCGGAAGACCAGAAGAAATTCCCCGACTTCAAGCGCACCGAGCTCGAGGTCGGCGACAAGGCCTATGCGATGCCTTGGGATTCCGGCCCGGTCGCCGTCTTCTACCGTCGCGATTTCTACGAGAAGGCCGGCGTCGATCCGGCTTCGATCAAGACCTGGGACGATTTCATCGCCGCCGGCAAGAAGATCCAGGCCGCCAATCCCGGCGTCACCATGACCAATGCCGATTTCAACGGCGACACCGAATTCTTCCGCATGATCTCCAACGAGCAGGGCTGCGCCTATTTCGCCGAGGATGGCCAGTCGATCACGGTCAACCAGCCGAAATGCGTCGACGCCATGACCAAGGTCAAGGAGATGAAGGACGCCGGCATCGTGTCTTCCGCCGACTGGTCGACCAAGATCACCAACAACACCGCCGGCACCGTCGCCACCCAGGTCTATGGCGGCTGGTATGAGGGCACGATCCGCACCGAATCGCCGAAGGAAAGCGGCAAATGGGGCGTCTACCTGATGCCGAGCCTGACCGCCGACGGCCCGCGCGCCGCCAATCTCGGCGGCTCCTCTTTGGCCATCACCTCGGCCTCGAAGAACAAGGAAGCCGCCTACGCCTATCTGAAATACACGCTGGAGACGAATGAAGGCCAGATCACCATGCTGAAGGATTTCGGCCTGGTGCCCTCGCTGATCTCGGCGCTGGACGATCCTTACGTCGCGCAGGGCCAGCCCTATTGGGGCGACCAGGCGGTGTGGAAGGACATCCTCGCCACACTGCCGAAGGTGGTGCCGAGCCGCGGCACACAATTCCAGAGCGACGCCGAGATCATCGTGCGCGCCGTGCAGACCAAATATCTGGCCGGCGGCTATCCGGACGCGAAGGCCGCGCTCGACGACGCCGCCAGCCAGATCGCCTCGGCGACGGGTCTGCCGGTCAAGTGAGCGATCGGCTTTCTTTCTCCCCGTTTATGGCAGGGCAATCGCATATGGATTCTTGTGAAGAAGGACCTCCACCCTAACCATCCCCACAAGGGGGAGGGAATGCTGCCGCGCGCCTCTATTGCGGAACGCCGGTGGTCTTGCAGAGGCCCGCGGTTACGAAAGTCCCCCTCCCCCTTGTGGGGAGGGGTTAGGGGTGGGGGTATTCGTAGGGCAAAGCCTTCGCTACCCGCATGCGATTGGGCGGCGCTCACCCCGACAAATAGCGCCGTAAGGCGACAACAGAGAGAGGAGGAAGGACGATGCGCTATCGGAACGCCACCGCGTATCGCTTCCTCACGCCTTATCTGCTGATCTTCGCCGTCTTCTGGATCTGGCCGATCATCAGCTCGTTCCTGATCTCCTTCCAGGCGACCCGCACGGTGCCGTGGCGCTTCGCGCCGACCTTCAACTGGGGCCGCCTGATCGGCGATTCCGCCTTCTTCAACGCCTTGAAGAACACGCTGCTCATCCTCGTCATCCAGGTGCCGGTGATGATCTCGCTGGCGATCGTGATGGCGGTGCTTTTGAATTCCCCGCTGCTGAAGGCGCGCGGCCTCTATCGCTTTGCCTTCTTCGCCCCGGTCGTGGTCGGCGAGGTTGCCTATTCGGCGGTGTTCCGGCTGATGTTCAGCCTCGATTTTGGCATCGTCAACAAGCTCTTGAACAGCGTCGGCCTGCCCAAGGTCGACTGGTTCTCCAACGTCACGCCGGCGATGGCGCTGATCATGATCGCGGTGACCTGGCGCTGGGCCGGCTACAACGCCATCATCATCCTCGCCGGCCTGCAGTCCATTCCGGAGGACGTCTACGAGGCGGCGACGCTCGACCGCGTCAGCAAGGTGAAGCAGTTCTTCCACATCACCTTGCCGCTGTTGAAGCCGGTCATCGTCTTCTGCGCCGTGCTGTCGATCATCGGCACCATGCAGCTCTTCACCGAACCCTTCCTGATCACCGAGCGCGGCGGACCGGGCGGCGGCACCGAGACGCTGGGCCTGCTGCTTTACCGGCAGGGCTTCCGTTCGCTCAATTTCGGCTATGCCTCGGCCATCGCCTACACCATGGCCGGACTGGCGATCGCTATCACTTTGGTGCAGCTCTGGTTGACGAGGGAGCCGAAATGATCTCGCGCTCTCAAAGACGGCTCGGGCGCAGCATTCTGCTGCATCTTGTCCTGACGCCGCTGGCGCTGGTCTGGCTTTTCCCGCTGTGGATGATGGTGGTGTTCTCCACCATGCCCGACTACGGCATCTTCAGCCCCGGCATCGAGCTTCTGCCGCACGACAATTTCCTCGACAATGTCAACAATCTGCAGCGCGACACCAATTTCATCGGCGCGATCGGCATCTCCGTCTCGGTGGCGGTGACCTACACCTTCCTGTCGGTGCTGCTCACCTCGATGGCCGGCTGGGCGCTGGCGCGCTACGAGTTCCTCGGCAAGCGGCTTGTGGTGGCGATCATCCTCGGCACCATCACGCTTCCCTACGCGGTGGTGCTGATCCCGCAATTCATCATGGTGGCGCGCGATTTCCAGCTCGCCAACACCTGGATCGCGCTGATCGTGCCGCCGCTGTTCAATTCGCTGGGCGTGCTCTTCATGCGCCAGGCTTTCTCGATGATGCCGGCCGAACTGTTCGACGCGGCCAGGGTCGAAGGCGTCAAGGAATGGCGCATCTTCCTCTTCGTTGCGCTGCCGCTGGCGCGGCCGATGCTGGCGGCATTGGCCATCATCCTCTTCCTCGCCTCGTGGAACAATTATCTCTGGCCGCTGCTGATCAACAGTCAGCCCGGCGCGATGACGGCGCCGGTGGCGCTCGGCACACTGATCGGCCTCACCAAGGTCTCCTGGGGCGGCTTGATGGCCGGCGCGGTGATGCTGACGGTGCCGATGCTCATCGTCTTCGTGCTGCTGCAGCGCCATTTCATCGCCGGCATCGCCGCCGGCGCGGTCAAGTAGGATAGGAGCGCGATGGCCGCCGTCACACTCACCAATGTCGTCAAGCGCTTCGGCAGCTTCGAGGTCGTCCACGGCGCCGACATCGACATCGCCGACGGCGAGTTCGTCGTCTTCGTCGGCCCATCCGGCTGCGGCAAGTCCACGCTTCTTCGCATGATCGCCGGGCTGGAGGACATCAGCGGCGGCAAGATCGCCATCGGCGGCAAGGTGGTGAACGATGTCGAACCGGCCGACCGCGGCATCGCCATGGTGTTCCAGTCCTACGCGCTCTATCCGCACATGACGGTGGAGCAGAACCTGAGCTTCGGGCTGAGGATGAACGGCAACCCCAAGGCCGACACCGAACGGCGGGTGAAGCGCGCCGCCGAGATCCTGTGCATCGACGAGCTGATGCAGCGGCGGCCGAAGCAATTGTCCGGCGGCCAGCGCCAGCGTGTCGCTATCGGCCGCGCCATCGTGCGCGAGCCGCAGGTGTTCCTGTTCGACGAGCCGCTGAGCAACCTCGACGCAGAGTTGAGAGTCCAGATGCGGGTCGAGATCTCGCGCCTGCACAAGGAGCTTGGCGTCACCATGGTCTATGTGACGCACGACCAGACCGAGGCGATGACGCTGGCCGACCGCATCGTGGTGCTGAAAGGTGGCAATGTCGAGCAGATCGGCGCGCCGCTCGACCTCTACGACGATCCGGCCAACCGTTTCGTCGCCGGCTTCATCGGCTCGCCGAAGATGAATTTCATCACAGCAAAAGTCGTCGAGACGTCCAACAGCGCAGCGACGGTCGAGCTCATCAATCATGGCGGCGCCAGATTGCGCAAGCCGCTCTGCAAGGCTTTGCCGGCGGTCGGCGCCGAGGTCGTGCTTGGCGTCAGGCCGGAGCATTTCTTCGAGGTTGGCGAGGGCGACTGCGACATTCCGGTCAAGGCCGACGTCGCCGAGCACCTGGGCTCGGTGAGCTACGTCTACGCCAATGCCGGAGCCGAGGAGCTGATCGTCGAGCGCGAAGCCGCACGGCAGCGCGCCAGCGGCGACCATTTCACGGTCTCGATCAAGGCGGAGCGCGCGCTGCTCTTCGACAAGACAGGCGCGAGGATCCGCTAACCCCGGTTTTTCTTTGCCGGCATGCCAGGCATGGCGGCGACCCATGGAGAATTCGACATGACATCTGGGAAAATTCGCTGGGGCATCCTCGGGCCCGGCAGCATCGCAAAATCCTTTGCCGGCGGCGTGGCGCAGTCGCGCAACGGCGCGCTGGTCGCGCTTGGCGCCCGCAACCCCGGCAAGCCGGGGCTTGCCGAGGCTTTTCCCGGCGCGCGCATTCTCGACGGCTACGATGCGCTGCTTGCCGATA
Source organism: Mesorhizobium sp. (assembly GCA_004020545.1). Classification (GTDB taxonomy): domain Bacteria; phylum Pseudomonadota; class Alphaproteobacteria; order Rhizobiales; family Rhizobiaceae; genus Mesorhizobium. The sequence continues at coordinate 10,870 of SAQE01000057.1, forward strand.
AGGAGGTCGACGCCGTTTACATCTCGATCCCGCATCCCGGCCATGCCGAATGGACGATCAAGGCCGCCGAGGCCGGCAAGCATGTGCTGTGTGAAAAGCCGCTGGCGCTGACCGCCTTCGAGGCCGATGCGATGATGCATGCGGCGCGCAAGGCCGGCACCTTTCTTGGCGAAGCCTTCATGTATCGGCTGCACCCGCAGACGCTGCAGCTGGTCGAGCTGATCAAATCTGGCGTCATCGGCGATGTCCGCATGATCAAGTCGAGCTTCGGCTTCGCCATGCCGGGCTTCATGCCGGAGCACCGGCTCTACGCCAACGAGCTGGCTGGCGGTGGCATCCTCGATGTCGGCGGCTATCCCGTATCGATGGCGCGGCTGATCGCCGGCGCTGCGGCAGGAAAACCCTTCCTCGAGCCGGACAAGGTGGTGGGCGCGGCCCATCTCGGCCAGTCCGGCGTCGACGAATGGGCGTCGGCGCTGCTCACCTTCGCCAATGGCATCGTCGCCGAGGTCTCCTGCAGCATTTCGCTGAACCAGGACAATATGCTGCGCATCTTCGGCACCAAGGGTCAGATCGAAGTGCCTGATTTCTGGTTCGCGGGCGGCAACCGCGATGTCGGACCGGGCCGGATCGACGTGATCCGATCTGGTGCCGCGCGCGAGTTGATCAGCCTCAACGAGACGCGCCATCTCTATTCATTCGAGGTCGATGCCGCCTGCGAGGCGATCCTGGCTGGCCGCCAGGAATTCGCCTGGCCGGGCATGGGCTGGGCCGACAGCCTGGGCACACTGCGCGTCCTAGACAAATGGCGCGCCGCCGTGGGCCTGGAGTACGAGATCGAAAAGCCGGCTAAGCGCGTCAACACCATCTCCGGCAGGCCGTTGCGTACGGGCGGCACCGCCATCGGCAAGCGCGCCATTCCGGGCCTGCCGCGACAGGCCTCGCTTCTGGCGCTCGGCTTCGAGGATTTCCGCACCTTCTCTTCCGGTGCGATCCTGCTCGACGCCTACTTCGAGGCCGGCGGCAATCTGTTCGACACCGGCTTTGTCTACGGCGCCGGCTACACCGAAGCGCTGCTTGGCCAGTGGCTGAGGAATCGCGGCGTGCGCGAGCAGTCGGTGATCATCGCCAAGGGCGCGCATTCGCCGCTCTGCTACCCAGATGTGATCGGCAAGCAGCTCGCCCAGTCGCTCGACCGCCTGCAGACGGACCATGTCGACATCTATTTCATGCACCGCGACAATCCGGACGTGCCGGTCGGCGAGTTCGTCGACGCCATGGACCGGGAGGCTAAAGCCGGCCGCATCCGTGGCCTGTTCGGTGGCTCCAACTGGACGATGGAGCGCATGGACGAGGCGATTGCCTATGCCGAAAAGAACGGCAAGCAGAAGCCCGGCGCGCTTTCCAACAATTTCTCGCTGGCCGAGATGCTGGAACCGATCTGGGCAGGCTGCATCACCTCCTCGACCGATGCCTGGAAAGCCTGGCTGACGGCGCGGCAAATGCCGAACTTCGCTTGGTCGAGCCAGGGCCGCGGCTTCTTCACCGATCGCGCCGGGCGCGACCGGACCGACGATGAAGAGCTGGTGCGGGTCTGGTATTCGGAGAAGAACTTCGGCCGCCGCGACCGCGCCATCGAACTGGCCAAGCGGCTGGGCAAGAGCCCGATCCATGTCGCCCTCGCCTATGTCCTGGCGCAGCCCTTCCCCTCGGTGCCGCTGATCGGTCCGCGCACGCTGGACGAGCTGGAGGATAGCCTAAAGGCGCTGGATATTGCGCTGACGGCGGAGGATTTGGAGTGGCTGGATGAGGGGCCGGAGCGGGGCAGGGCGTAGCGCGCTATTGGAGATTGGCGAAAGCCGAGGCGACGGCCAATCTCCCCCCTTGCGGGGGAGATGCCTGGCAAGGCAGAGGGGGGTGCTGTCCCGCCGACGTCTCCAACTGGCCAAAAGTCGAGGCAGCGTGACGACCTGGCCAAGGTAGCGTTCCTTCGCACCCCCCTCTGGCCTGCCGGCCATCTCCCCCGCAGGGGGGGAGATTGGCAGCTGCGCCGCCTCCGCTTAACGATCCACCCTTGTCGACAAGATAATCGACGACGACGTCCGCTCGACCCCATCCATCGCGCCGATCCGGTCGAGCAGCGCGTCGAGGTCCCGGATCGACGGCGCGTCGACGATGACGATCATGTCGAAATTGCCGCTTACCGAATGCACCGTCCGCACCGGCGGCATCGCCTCGAGGCTGCGCACAACCTTGTCGGCGAGCTTGGGCGTGACGGTGAGCAGCACATGCGCCTTGACCAGCCCCTGCTCGTAGTCGGGCGACAGCCTGACCCCATAGCCGGTGATGATGCCGCGCCGCTCCAGCCGCTCGATCCGGCTCTGCACCGTCGTGCGCGACACGCCGAGCTGCCGCGCCAGATCAGCGGTCGAGGCGCGTGCGTTGGCGCGCAGCAAGGTTAGCAGGGCTTGTTCGGCTTGGCTGAGCATTGTGACGAATTCCTTCGGCGTATCGCTTAAAGTCTAGCTTCACTTTGCCGGATTTCACACTTCCTTTCGACAGGCAAGTTGCGATGATCTTCACCAACTCGAATTGGCAGGGGAATTGATCATGAAGAATATCGTTGTCGTCGGCGCCGGCAAGATCGGCTCGACCATCGCCGAAATGCTTAGCGCCACGGGCGACTATCGCGTCACGCTCGTCGACCGCTCGGCCGCCCAGCTCGCAGCCGCCGAATTGCCGGCCGGCGTCGAGATGCAGGAGCTGGACATCGCCGCCCCCGGCGCGCTGGAAGCGACACTCGCCGGCAAGTTCGCCGTGCTGAGCGCCGCCCCCTTCCACCTCACCACCCGCATCGCGGAAGCCGCGGCTGCTGTCGGCGTGCACTATCTCGACCTCACCGAGGATGTCGTCTCGACCCGGCGGGTGAAGGAGCTGGCGCGTGAGGCCAGGAGCGCCTTCATCCCGCAATGCGGCCTGGCACCGGGCTTCATCTCGATCGTCGCCAACGATCTCGCCAGCCGCTTCGACACGCTGGAGAGCGTGCGCATGCGCGTCGGCGCGCTGCCGCAATATCCGTCGAACGCACTGAACTACAACCTGACCTGGAGCACCGACGGCGTCATCAACGAATATTGCGAACCCTGCGAGGCGATCGTCGAGAGCGAGCTGATCGAGGTGCCGCCGCTGGAAGAGCGCGAGGAGTTCTCGCTCGACGGCGTCACCTATGAGGCCTTCAACACCTCCGGCGGTCTCGGCACTCTGGCCGAGACGTTGAAAGGCAAGGTGCGCACGCTGAACTACCGCACCATCCGCTATCCCGGCCATGCCGCCATCATGAAGGCGCTGCTCAACGATCTGGGGCTGCGCCACCGCCGCGACGTGCTGAAGGACATTTTCGAGAGCGCCCTGCCGGCAACGCTGCAGGACGTGGTCATCGTCTTCGTCACCGTCTCGGGCCGCAGGAACGGCCGCCTGCTGCAGGAGACCTACGCCAACAAGATCTATTCGCACCGCGTCGGCAATATCGTGCGCAGCGCCATCCAGATCACCACCGCCTCCGGCATCTGCGCCGTGCTCGACATGCTGGCTGACGGCTCGCTGCCGGCCGAAGGTTTTGTCCGCCAGGAAGATATCGCGCTCGACGCATTTCTCGCCAACCGCTTCGGCCGCGCCTACGCGCAGCACGAGATGGTGAGCCGGCTGGCGGGTTGAGCTGCGCAATCTTCCCTTCCCCCCCTTGTGGGGGAAGGTGGATCGGCGCTCAGCGCCGAGACGGATGAGGGGTGCTCCAGGGAACGCCAGCGTCTCACTCCGCTGGAACACCCCTCATCCGTCGCCTTCGGCGACACCTTCTCCCGCAAGGGGAGAAGGGGGAGCTAAATATGCAGCGCGTGCCCAAGCGCTTTCAGCGCCGCTTCCTGGAAACCCTCGCCCTGCGTCGGGTGAGCATGGATCGTCCCTGCGATGTCCTCCAGCCGCGCGCCCATTTCGAGCGCCAGGCCGAACGCGGCCGACAGTTCCGAAACGCCTTGCCCGACCGCCTGGATGCCCAGCACCAGATGGTTGTCGGCGCGGGCAACGATCCGGACGAAGCCGTCTTCGCCTTGCTTTGTCATGGCGCGGCCGTTGGCGGCAAAGGGAAACTGGCCGATCTTGATCTCGCCGCCCAACGCCTTCGCCTCCTCCGGTGACAGGCCGGCGGTGACCAGTTCCGGATCGGTGAAGCAGATCGCCGGGATCGCGCGCTTGTCCCAGCTTCTTTTGTGGCCGGCGACGATCTCGGCGACCATCTCGCCCTGCGCCATGGCGCGATGCGCAAGCATCGGCTCGCCGGTGACGTCGCCGATGGCATGGATGCCGCGCATCGAAGTCCGGCATTGATCGTCGATGCGGATGAATTTTCCGGCCATGTCGAGGTCGATCTGCTCCAGCCCCCAGCCTTCGGTCAGTGGCTTGCGCCCGACCGTGACCAGGATCCTGTCGGCGGCGACCTTGGCGTTCTTGCCGTCGGCCGTCTCGATCAGCAGCGCGTCGCCCCTGGTCGACAGCCCCTTGGCCTTGGCGCCAGTGATCACCTCGACGCCGAGCTCGCCGAGCCGCTTCAGCACCGGCCGGGTCAGTTCTGCATCATATTGCGCGAGCACGCGCGGCAGGGCTTCGACCACGGTCACCTTCACGCCCATCTTGGCGAACGCCATGCCAAGCTCCAACCCGATATAGCCGCCACCGACGACGGCAAGCCTCTTCGGCACTTCGCTCAGCGCCAGCGCCTCGGTCGACGAGATCACCGGACCGGCGAAGGGCAGGAACGGCAGCTCGACCGGCGCCGAGCCGGTGGCGATCACCACCGTCTCGGCGCGGATCACTTGGCTTCCGGTCTCGGTCTCGACCTCGACGGTCTTGCCGTCGCGGAACGTCGCCCAGCCATGCACGGTCTTGACCCCGGCCTTTTTGAGCAGGCCCGCGACACCGCTGTTAAGCCGGCTAACGATACCATCCTTCCAGGCGACGGTTTTTGCGAGTTCGAGCGCCGGCGTGGCGACCGAAATGCCGAGCGGACTCTTGCCGCCGGCCATATGCGCGACCTTGTCGAACTCCTCCGCGGCATGGATGAGCGCCTTGGACGGGATGCAGCCGACATTGAGGCAGGTGCCGCCCGGCTTGCCGACCTCGACGATCACCGTGTCGACGCCGAGCTGGCCGGCGCGGATGGCGCAGACATAGCCGCCCGGACCGGCGCCGATAACGAGCAGCTTGCAGGAGATCTCTTTCATGTCAGCTGCATCCTTTCGGAGAATAGCGCGGCGCTTCTCCTTCTCCCCTTGTGGGAGAAGGTGGATCGGCGCGTTAGCGCCGAGACGGATGAGGGGTGTTCCAGCGGAGTGAGACGCTGGCGTTCCCTGGAGCACCCCTCATCCGTCGCCTTCGGCGACACCTTCTCCCACAAGGGGAGAAGGGGGAGCCCGCATCCCGGCGCCGCACACTTGCGAGCCCTCTCCGCCCGATCTGTGTTCAAGACCGGCCTCATCGCCTCAATCCACAAAGATCAGCGCCGGCGTCTCAAGCAGCGCCTTGATCCGCTGCACGAACACCGCGGCGTCCCAGCCGTCGATGACGCGGTGATCGAAGCTGGACGACAGGTTCATCATCTTGCGCGGAATGAACTGCGTGCCGTCCCATACCGGCCGCACCATCATCTTGTTGACGCCGACGATCGCCACTTCCGGATAGTTGATGACGGGCGTCGTCGCCACGCCGCCCATGGCGCCGAGCGAGGTGATGGTGATGGTCGAGCCGGAAAGCTCCTCGCGGCTCGCCGTGCCGGACTTGGCGGCGTCAGCGAGACGGTTGACCTCGGCGGCGCAGTCCCACAGGTCGCGTGCCTCGGCATGCTTGACCACCGGCACCACGAGGCCGTTGGGCGTCTGCGCGGCAATGCCGATATGGATGCCTTCATGCTGATGGATGATGCCGGCCTCGTCGTCGAACACGGCGTTGAGGTTCGGCTGGTCGGCGATCGCCTTGACCATGGCCCGCATCAGGAAAGGCAGCAGCGTCAGCTTCGCCCTCTCCGCCCCCTTGGCGGGTCGCTTCTCCTTGTTGAGCGTGGCGCGCAGCTCCTCGAGCGCCGTGACGTCGATCTCCTCGACATAGGTGATGTGCGGGATGCGCGATTTGGCGAGCGCCATCTTCTCGGCGATCTTGCGCCGCAGGCCGACGATCTTGATGTCCTCGACGCCGTCCTTGCGGGCAAGGCCGGTCGCGCGGGCAAGCTGCGGACCCCGCGCCAGGAAGGCCTCGATGTCCTCATGGCCGATGCGCCCGGCCGGCCCACTGCCCGGAACCTGGCGCAGATCGATGCCGGCTTCCTTGGCGCGCAGCCGGACGGCGGGTGAGGCCAGCGGCTTTTCGCCTTCGGGCCGTGGCGCGCCGGAAGTCGGCGCTGAACCAGCAGCCGTCGGCGCAGTACCCCCACCCCTAACCCCTCCCCACAAGGGGGAGGGGGATTGCAGCGCCGGCTCACTCTTGGGCGTGGGAACTTTTTTGGGCGACCCAGCCTCGGATTTGGCGCTGACGTCAGCGGCCATGGCGCGTTCCCCTCCCCCTTGTGGGGAGGGGCTAGGGGTGGGGGTAATTTCAGCCGCAGCCGTCTCATCTTTAGGCGAAGAACCTGGAGCGACATTGCCTTCGCCGGCCACCTTCAGCCGCACGATCGGCGAGCCGATCGCCACCGTGTCGCCGATCTCGGCGCCCAGCCACACGATCTCGCCGTCAACCGGCGACGGGATTTCCACGGTGGCCTTGTCGGTCATGACGGCGGCCAGCACCGCATCCTCGCGCACGAGATCGCCGATCTTGACGTGCCATTCGACAAGCTCGGCCTCGGCGACGCCTTCTCCGACATCGGGAAGCTTGATCACATATTCACCCATCGCGAGGCTCCTCAGGCTTCCATGGTCTCGACGAGGGCCCGCCCGACCCGCGCGGGGCCGGGGAAATACTCCCACTCCTGCGCATGCGGATAGGGCGTATCCCAGCCGGCGACCCGCGCCACCGGGGCCTCCAGATGGTAGAAGCAGTTTTCCTGCACGAGCGAGACGAGCTCGGCGCCGAAACCAGAGGTGAGCGTCGCCTCGTGCACGACGACGCAGCGCCCGGTCTTCTTCACCGAGGCGACGATCGTGTCGAGGTCGAGCGGCAAAAGCGTCCTGAGGTCGATGATTTCGGCGTCGATGCCGGTCTCTTCGGCCGCGGCTTCAGCGACATAGACCATGGTGCCATAGGCGAGCACGGTGACCGCCGAGCCCTGCCTGCGGATCGCCGCCTTGCCGAGCGGAATCGTGTAATGACCGTCGGCGACCTCGCCGAGCTCATGCTTCGACCAGGGCGTCACCGGCCGGTCGTGATGGCCGTCGAAGGGGCCATTATAGAGCCGCTTCGGCTCGAGGAAGATCACCGGGTCCGGGTCTTCGATCGCCGCGATCAAAAGCCCCTTGGCGTCGTGCGGGTTGGACGGCACCACCGTCTTCAGGCCGGACACATGCGTGAACAAGGCTTCCGGGCTCTGGCTGTGCGTCTGGCCGCCGAAAATGCCGCCGCCGGTCGGCATGCGCACCACGATCGGGCAGGTGAAGTCGCTGTTCGAGCGGTAGCGCAGCCGCGCTGCCTCCGACACGATCTGATCGTAAGCCGGATAAACATAATCGGCGAACTGCACCTCGACGCAGGGTTTCAGCCCATACGCGGCCATGCCGATCGCCGCGCCGACGATGCCGGATTCGCTGATCGGCGCATCGAAGCAGCGGCTCTTGCCGTATTTGGCCTGCAGGCCCTGCGTGCAGCGGAAGACGCCGCCGAAGAAGCCGACATCCTCACCGAACACGACCACGCGCTCGTCGCGCCCCATCGATACGTCCATGGCGTCGCGGATCGCCTCGATCATGGTCCGTCTCGGCATGGTCAGACCCCTGCCTGCTGGCGTTGGCGCCTGAGATGCGGCGGCATTTCGGCATAGACGCCTTCGAACATGTCGCGTGTCGACGGCTTGCCGCCGGCATGCAGCGTGCCGTGGCTTTCGGCCTCCTTCTGCGCCGCGATCACCGTCGCGAGGATTTCGGCCTCCGCCTGGGTGTGGCGATCCTCCGACCAGACGCCCTTGTGGATGAGATGGTTCTTCAGCCTAACGACCGGATCGCCGAGCGGCCAGGCATCGGACTCCGCCTTCGGCCGGTAGGCGGACGGATCGTCCGAGCTCGAATGCGCACCGACGCGGTAGGTAACATATTCGACCAGCGTCGGACCGAGATTCCGCCGCGCCCGTTCGATCGCCCATTTGGCTACCGCATGCACGGCGAGATAGTCATTGCCGTCGACACGCAGTGACGGGATGCCGAAGCCGAGGCCGCGCGCGGCGAATGTGCCGGAGCCGCCGCGCGCGATTCCTTGAAAGGTCGAGATCGCCCACTGGTTATTGACGACGTTGAGCACGACCGGCGCCTTATAGGTCGAGGCGAACACCAGCGCCGCATGGAAATCGGATTCCGCCGTCGAGCCGTCGCCGATCCAGGCCGCGGCGATACGCGAATCGTTCGAGATCGCCGAGGCCATCGCCCAGCCGACCGCCTGGATGTACTGCGTCGCCAGGTTGCCGGAGATCGAGAAGAAGCCATGCTCCTTCGACGAGTACATGATCGGCAGCTGCCGGCCCTTCAGCGGATCGGCCTCGTTGGAGTAGATCTGGTTCATCATCATGACCATCGGGTAGCCGTCGGCGATCAGCAGTCCGGCTTGCCGGTAGGTCGGGAAGTTCATGTCGCCAGGCTTGAGCGCCTTGCGGAAGGCGCAGCTCACCGCCTCCTCGCCGAGATGCTGCATGTAGAAGGAGGTCTTGCCCTGGCGCTGCGCCATCTGCATGCGCGCGTCGAAGGTTCTGAGCGTCATCATGTGGCGCAGGCCTTGCAGAAGCTCCTCGTCGGTGAGCAGCCCGGCCCATGGCCCGACCGCCTCGCCCGCGCGGTTGAGCACGCGGATGATCGAGAAGGCCATGTCGCGGATGGTGCGCGGATCGACATCGATCTCCGGGCGCGGCACCGAGCCTGCCTTGGGAATGGTCACATTCGAGAAGTCAGGCGTCCCGCCGGGCCGGACTTCCGGTTCGGGCACATGAAAGCGCAACATTCCAGCATCGGGCATGAGTTCACGTCCTCCAATGTTGCCGGTGCGATATTTGCACATCCGCGCCGCCAATTCATCGGGCGAAATGGCGGCCGTCCTCCCGGCGATCGGCTGCTGAAAGCCGATGCGGCACATGGCCGACAAGATGCAGATACGGCGGCGAAATTTCTTGTCGATGTTTTCGCCCGCCGCGCAATTTGGCGGAAGATTGCGAGGGGATTGCCGCCAGATAATGCAATTGACGGGCCGTGAGGCCGGGCGCGGCCCTCCCTTCTCCCACAAGGGGAGAAGGAGAGGACGCTGGTTCCCTCACCCTGCCTCATGCTAACTCATCCCGCATGGCACAGAAGAAAGGATACGAGGTCGATTCGTGGCTCGCGAAGCCGGACCCGGCCATGGGGATCGTCCTGCTTTACGGTCCCGATCGCGGCCTGGTCGCGGAGCGGGCGAAGACCTTCGCCGCCAAGACCGGCCTGCCGCTCGACGACCCGTTCTCGGTGGTCAAGCTGGACGGCGCGGAGGTCGACCGCGACGAGGGCCGCCTGCTCGACGAGGCGCGCACCGTGCCGATGTTTTCCGACCGACGGCTGCTTTGGGTGCGCAATGCCAGCGGCCAGAAGGCGCTGGCCGACGACATCAAGGCGCTGACTGCCGAGCCGGCGCGGGATGCGATCATCCTCATCGAAGCCGGCGACCTGAAGAAGGGCACGGGCTTGAGGGCGATCGTCGAGGCGGCCGGCAACGCCATCGCCTTGCCCTGCTATGCCGACGAGGCGCGCGACCTCGACACCGTCATCGACGACGAGCTGCGCAAGGCCGGCATGTCGATGATGCTCGACGCCCGCCAGGCGCTGCGCCGCAATCTCGGCGGCGACCGCCTGGCCTCGCGCGGCGAGATCGAGAAGCTGGTGCTTTATGCTCACGGCAAGAAGGAGATCGATCTCGACGACGTCAATGCCATGTCCGGCGACGTCTCCGGCGCCTCCTTCGACGATGCGGTCGACGCCATGCTCGACGGCAGGGTCGCCGATTTCGATGTGGCCTTCACCCGCCACTGCCAGTCGGGCGGCCACCCGTTCCTGGTGCTGTCATCGGCGATGCGTCAATTACAGGCGATCCAGGTGCTGCGCGGCCAGATGGACTCCGGCGGCCGCAACGCGACCTCGGTCGTGGCTGGTGCCCGTCCGCCGGTCTTCTTCTCGCGCCGCAAGCTGGTGGAGAAGACGTTGGAGCGCTGGAATGTCGAGGCGCTCGGCCGCGCGCTGAACCGCTTGCAGACAGCGGTGCTGCAGACGCGCAAGCGGCCGGATTTGTCGGAAGCGCTGGCCCGCCAAGCGCTGCTCGGCATTGCGGTGGAAAGCGCGAGACTGGGGCAGCGCTAGGCGATTGGCCGATCCCCTGAGCGCCCCTCGTCGTTTTCGGGCTTGACCCGAGGATCCATGCCGTCACCTTCCACGTAGAGTGCGGCCGTGCAGAATTCTGTAACCGCTGCAACGTTTTAGCGTCACGGCATGGACCGAAATGTTGGCCTTCGTACCCACCTGCTCAGCCGGGCATCTCCCTCGCGAGGAACCCACGAGGGGAGATTGGCCGTCGCAACCACCTTTGCCAATTCACCGCTGCAAACGAAAGGGCCGGCTGTGACGCCGGCCCTTTCTCTCAGTCTATCACCAATATATCAGGCGCACACAATCCTAAACCGGAACATCATTAGCCGGATAAATACCATGCCGCCCCAACGCCCTATCGCTCATCCTTCAACCGCCGGCACAGTTCATCGAGCTGGTCGAGCGTGCGATAATTGACCTTGAGCGTACCGCCCTTGCCCTTGTGCTCGATGCTCACGATCATGCCGATCGTGTCAGTCATCAGTTTCTCCAGCGCCAGCGTGTCAGGGTCCTTGTCCGGCGCGCTCGCCGCGGACTTCACCTTGGCCGGCGTCGGTCCGGCGGGCATCTGCGCCAGCGCCTCGGCCTGGCGCACCGAAAGCCCTTCCTTGACGATGCGCTTGGCGAGCCCGGCCGGATCCTGGGCGGTGACCAGAGTGCGGGCATGGCCAGCCGACAAATCGCCGTCGACCAGCATATCGTGAATGACGTTGGGCAGCTTCAACAGCCTGAGCGTGTTGGCGACGTGGCTGCGGCTCTTGCCGATCACCTGGCCAAGATCGGCCTGCGTGTAGCCGTGCTCGTCGATCAACTGCTGGTAGCCTTGCGCCTCCTCGACCGGGTTGAGGTCGGCGCGCTGCACGTTCTCGATGATCGCCAGCTCCAGCGCCGTGCGGTCGTTCACGTCGCGCACGATGAGCGGGATCTCGGTGAGGCCGGCGCGCTGCGCCGCCCGCCAGCGCCGTTCGCCGGCGATGATCTCGTAGCGGCCGGGCTGCGACGGTGACGGCCGCGCCACCACCGGCTGCACCACGCCATGTTCGCGGATCGATTGCGCGAGATCGGTGAGCTCGGCGTCGCCGAAATGCCGACGCGGATTCTTCGGGTTCGGGCTGACGAACTCGATCGGCACCTTGCCGTCCGCCGCTACCGCGCTCGGCTTTTCCGGCGCCGCCGGACGGTCGATTTCGCCGATCAGCGCCGCGAGGCCGCGGCCCAGTCTTTTTCTCGATTGGTCTTCGCTCATAATATTGTCCAGGTCGTTTCGGAATCGGCTATTCGTTAACAGGATGGGCCTGTCCGCGCGGCTCAAGCCGCGCGCAGCTTGCGCTCGCGGCGGATCACTTCGGAAGCAAGCTGCAGATAGGCCTGGCTGCCGGAGCATTTGAGATCGTAGAGGATCGCCGGCTTGCCGTAGGAGGGCGCTTCGGAAACGCGCACATTGCGCGGGATGATGGTCTCGTAGACCTTGTCGCCCATATGCGTGCGCACATCCTGCACCACCTGGTTAGCGAGGTTGTTGCGTCCGTCGTACATGGTGAGCACGATGCCCTGGATGGTGAGATCCTGATTGATGGTGCGGCGCACCTGCTCGACCGTCTCGAGCAATTGGCTGAGACCTTCCAGCGCGAAGAACTCGCATTGCAGCGGCACGAGAACCGAATCGGCCGCCGCCATCGAATTCAAAGTCAAAAGGTTGAGCGACGGCGGGCAGTCGATCAGCACATAGCCGAACGGCGCCGAGCGCTCGGCCGCGGCACGCAGCGCATTGCGCAGCCTGAGCACGCGGTCGGGCGCCGAGGCGATCTCCATTTCGATGCCGAGCAGGTCGAGCGTCGAGGGAACGATGGACAAGCCCGGTACCGCCGTCGGCACCGCTGCCGCCTCCAGCTCCAGCTCACCGGTCAGCACGTCGTAGGACGAGACCGTGCGGTCCTTGCGGTCGATGCCGAGGCCGGTGCTGGCATTGCCCTGCGGATCGAGGTCGACGATCAGCACCTGCTCGCCGATCGCAGCCAGCGCCGTGGCCAGGTTGATGGCCGTGGTGGTCTTGCCGACGCCGCCCTTCTGGTTGGCGACGGTGATAATACGCGGTCCAGTTTTCATGGGTTTATGCCAGTAATTCATTGCGGGGTCGCCGGGCGCAGATCGGTGATTTCCAGGATGACGCCGTGAGGGTCGGTCATGCTTGGATGTTCTACCAGATCGAAGGCCCAGCGGTGAGTGCTTTCTTCCACTTCGGCGCGGTAATCCCGGCCTTTGTGGAAAAGCGCGCGCGCCCCTTTGGATAGCCAGGGTGCCGCGAGATCGAGCAGGTCCGGAAGCGCGGCCAAGGCTCGCGCAGTGACGATTTCCGGTGCGGAAACAAGGTGATAGCTGTCATCGATACGTCGCGCCAGCACACGCGCCGGCAGGCTGAACTGGCCGATGACGGATTGCAGGAATGACGCCTTCTTGCGGTTGCTTTCGACCAGATCGATCGAGGCGCCCGGCCGCTCGGCCAGCAGGAAACCCAGCACCAGGCCGGGGAAACCGCCGCCCGAGCCGAGATCGACCCAGCGTGTCGCAGCAGGCGCGATTCGGGCGAGCTGGGCGCTGTCCAGGATGTGGCGGCGCCAGACGTCATCCAGCGTCGACGGCGCCGCCAGATTGATGCTGCGGTTCCATTTCAGGAAGAGCTGCTCGAAGGCCTGTAGCCGCTCGAATGTTTCACGTGAAACCGGACCCGCTGCTTTCTGCAGGTCCACCCAGGCATCGGCGCTCACGCCACATCCCTTCGCGTGGCGAGCTCGGCATTGCGGACATGCGCGACAATGATGGCGAGCGCCGCCGGCGTCATCCCTTCCATCCTCTGCGCATCCGCGATCGAGCGCGGCTGGCGCGTCTTCATCTTCTGCTTGAGCTCGTTGGAAAGGCCCGGCACATACGAGAAGTCGATGCTCTCGGGAATAAGCCGCGACTCTTCATGCCTTATTTGCGCGACGTCGGCCTGCTGCCGGTCGAGATAGACGGAATATTTTGCTTCCGTCTCAAGTCGCTCCGCCGTCTTGGCGTCAAGCGCGGCGAAGCGGGGTTCGACGCGTGTCAGCCAGGCGATGTCGACGCCCGGATGCGCAAGCAGCTCATAGGCCGAACGGCGCACCCCATCCTTGTTGATCTCCAGACCAAGCCGCGCCGCTTCATTCGGCGTCAACGTGATCGACTTTGCCAGCGCGCGGGCCAGGTCGAGCTTGCCGGCAAAACCATCAAACCGCTGCAAGCGCTCTGACGAGGCAATCCCGAGCCTGGCGGCGAGCGGCGTCAGCCGCTCGTCGGCATTGTCGGCGCGCAGCGAAAGCCGGAATTCGGCGCGCGAGGTGAACATGCGATAAGGCTCGGCGATGCCGCGGCTGGTGAGGTCGTCGACCATCACGCCGATATAGGCCTCGGTGCGGCTGAGCACGATCGGATCGCTCGCCGATGCCTTGCGCGCGGCATTGATGCCGGCGAGCAGACCCTGCGCGCCGGCCTCTTCATAGCCGGTCGTGCCGTTGATCTGCCCGGCCAGGAACAGGCCGCCGACGCGCCTGGTCTCCAGCGTCGTCAACAACTCGCGCGGGTCGACGTGATCGTATTCGATGGCATAGCCCGGCTGCAGCATCGTCGCCTTTTCAAGCCCGGGGATCGTCTTCAAGATGTCGAGCTGCACGTCTTCCGGCAGCGACGTCGAAATCCCGTTCGGATAGACGGTGTCGTCGTCGAGGCCTTCCGGCTCGAGAAAAATCTGGTGGCCTTCGCGGTCGCCGAACTTGACGATCTTATCCTCGATCGACGGGCAGTAGCGCGGCCCCACACCTTCGATCGACCCGGAATACATGGCCGAGCGGCCGAGATTGGCGCGGATCAATTCATGCGTCGCCGGCATGGTGCGGGTGATGCCGCAATGGATTTGCGGATTGGCGATGTGGTCGGTCATCAGCGAGAACGGCACCGGATCCTCGTCCGCCGCCTGGCTTTCCAGCGAGCCCCAGTCGATGGTGCGGCCGTCGAGGCGAGGGGGTGTTCCCGTCTTCAGCCGCCCGAGTTTGAAACCCGCGCGAGCCATCGTCCTCGACAAGCCCATGCTTGCCTGCTCGTTCATCCGGCCGGCGACAATCTTTCTTTCGCCGATATGGATCAGCCCACGCAGGAAGGTGCCGGTCGTCAGCACGACGGCGCCGCAAGCGAGGCGCCGATCGCCGGATACAAGCACGGCCGCAACCCGTCCTTCCTCGACCTCCAGATCCAGGACCTCGCCCTCGACCACCTCAAGATTGGCCTGCTCGCTGATCGCGGCCTGCATGGCGAGGCGGTAGAGCTTGCGGTCGGCCTGCGTGCGCGGGCCGCGCACGGCCGGGCCCTTGCGGCGATTGAGCAGCCGGAACTGGATGCCGGCGGCGTCGGCGATGCGGCCCATCAATCCGTCCATGGCGTCGATCTCGCGCACGAGATGTCCCTTGCCCAGACCGCCGATCGCCGGGTTGCAGGACATGACGCCGATCGTGTCGAAGCGCAGCGTCACCAGCGCGGTCCTGGCGCCGGCGCGCGCGGCAGCGCTTGCCGCTTCGCATCCGGCATGGCCGCCGCCCACCACCACCACATCATAGTGATTGGTCATTTCAGGAATCCGGATTCAGAGATTGACCGACACATGTCCCCGACGGCCTTCGCTGTCAAGGCGGAGGGGAGGACTCGTTTCACGTGAAACATTGTATCGGACGCACCTTGCAAGTGTTTCAGGTGAATCGCCCGCGCGCACGACGTCTCCGTGTTTCACGTGAGTCACTTCCCGATGCAGAACTGCGAAAAGATGACGTCAAGCAAGTCCTCGACATCGACCGCCCCGATGATTCGCCCAAGCCGCTCCGCCGCCAGCCGCAGCTCCTCCGCACGCAGTTCCTGACTCTGCCCTGACAAAGCCGCCACGAGAAAACCCTTCGCTTCCTTCAGCAGTTCGACATGGCGAAGCCTGGACGGCAGGACGTCGCCAACGTTTCCGACTGCCGCCGCGGCGCGACGGCCGATCTCGTCCAGCAGCTCGGAAAGTCCGAAGCCGTCCTTGGAAGAAATGACCATATCATAGGTCCCTTTACGCGCGCCCTCGAGGTCGGCCTTCGTGCCGATCTTCAGCAACGGGACGTGTGCCGGAACCTCGCCCACGGACTGCGGATCAACCATGTCCTCCAGCAACAGCACAAGGTCGGCCTCACCGGCCTTGGCGCGCGCCCTTTCGATGCCGATCATCTCCACTTTGCCGGCCGTCTCGCGCAGGCCCGCCGTATCGACGATCCGCGCCATCATCCCGTTAAGCTCGAGCACCACTTCGAGCAGGTCGCGCGTGGTGCCCGGTTCATCGGTGACGATCGCCGCCTCGCGTCGGGCCAGCGCATTGAACAGGCTGGACTTGCCGGCATTCGGCGCGCCGAGGATGACGACCTCAAAGCCATCGCGAATGATCTCCGCTGCCTTGAACCCTTGGATGTGACGTTCGATCTCATCGATCATCATAGCCACGTCGGACCAGACCGCCTCCGAAACGGAACCCGGCACGTCCTCTTCATCGGCGAAGTCAATCTCCGCCTCGATCATGGCTCGCGCATGGATCAGCCGGCGGCGCCAGCTCGAATAGAGCTCGCTCTGCGCCCCATCGGCATTGCGCAGGGCGAAGCGGCGCTGCGCCTCCGTCTCGGCATTGACGAGATCGGCCAGCGCTTCGGTCTCGACCAGGTCGAGCTTGGCGTTGAGGAAAGCGCGCCGCGTGAATTCGCCGGGCTCAGCGTGCCTGACGCCCTCGATATCGGTAATCGTCTCCAGCATCTTTGCCGCCACCGCGCGACTGCCATGGACGTGGAACTCCGCGACATCCTCGCCCGTGAAGCTTCCCGGTCCGGGAAAGAAAAAGACGAGCCCGTGGTCGATGAGGGAGCCGTCGGCTGCCTTGAACCTCCGCAACGCGGCCAGGCGGTCCCTAACGGCGCCGGCGATTGTTTCGACTACGAATCGAGTCTTCGGGCCGGAAATACGGATCACGGCAATGCCGGCGGGCAGGCGGCCGCTCGAAAGCGCTACGATCGAATCCTTCGAGGTCATCTGGGAAACCATTTGCCGGACCTGCTGAAGCGCCCTAGCCTTTGTCTTTCAAATCCACAATGCCGAGCCGCCTATGGTGACCCTGCCCGCGCGAAACCTGCTTGCCGAAGAGGCCAGCCCCTATCTGCAGCAGCACAGCGACAATCCCGTGCACTGGCGGGCGTGGTCGCCGGCGGCACTTGCTGAAGCCAAAGAGTCCAGACGGCCGATCCTGCTCTCCATCGGCTACGCCGCCTGCCACTGGTGCCATGTCATGGCGCATGAAAGCTTCGAGAACGACACTGTGGCCGCCGTCATGAACCGGCTCTTCGTCAATATCAAGGTCGATCGCGAGGAGCGCCCGGACATCGATCAGATCTATATGGCGGCGCTTCATGCCATGGGCGAGCAGGGCGGCTGGCCGCTGACCATGTTTTTGACGCCTGACGGCAAGCCTTTCTGGGGCGGCACCTATTTTCCGCGCGAGGCCCGCTATGGGCGGCCAGGCTTTATCCAGGTGCTGGAAGCCGTCGACAAGGCGTGGCGGGAAAAGCAGCAAAGCCTCGCCGAAAGCGCCGATGGGCTGACGGCCCATGTCGAGCAGCGGCTCGCCGGCGCAAAGGGCAAGGCGGTTTTCGACCGCGACACGCTTGCCGACCTCGCCGGCCGTATCGACGGCATGATTGACCGCGATCTCGGGGGTTTAAGCGGCGCGCCGAAATTCCCCAATGCGCCCTTCATGCACAGTCTGTGGCTATCCTGGCTGCGTGACGGCCAGACCGCGCATCGCGACGCCGTGCTGCTCAGCCTGGAAAAGATGCTCGCCGGCGGCATCTACGATCACGTCGGCGGCGGCCTCAGTCGCTATTCGACCGACGCGGAATGGCTGGTGCCGCATTTCGAGAAGATGCTTTACGACAACGCCCAGCTCGTCCGCATGTGCAATTGGGCCTTTGCCGCTAGCGGCAACGACTTGTTCCGGATACGAATCGAAGAGACCGTCGCCTGGCTGCTGCGCGAGATGCGTGTCGACGGCGGCGCCTTCGCCGCCAGCCTCGATGCCGACAGCGAGGGCGAGGAGGGACTTTTTTACACCTGGCGCCAAGAAGAGGTTGAAGCCGCACTCGACGACGATGCGACGTCCTTCTTCCGGCATTTCGAACTGGCCGCTCCCCATGGCTGGGAAGGCAAGCCGATCATCCGTCAGAGTGAAGCGCAACAGCGCCAAGGCGTTGCCGATTACGCCGAGATCGCGCCGCTGAAAGCAAAACTCTTTGCCGCCCGGGAAAAACGCATTCGGCCGGGCCGTGACGGCAAGGCGCTCACCGACTGGAACGGCCTGATGATCGCGGCACTCGCGGAAGCCGGTCGCTCGCTTGCGCGGGCGGACTGGATTGAGGCCGCGGCGAAGGCCTTCGCTCATATCATCGGTGCCAGCCAGAACGGCCGCCTGCCGCATTCGATGCTGGGTGCGAAAAGACTCTTTCCGGCGTTGTCGAGCGACTATGCCGCCATGACCAATGCCGCGATCGCCCTGTTCGAGGCAACCAGCAATCCAGCCTACTCGGAGCAGGCCAGGCAATTCGTCGATCAGCTCGACCGCTGGCATCAGGACAGCGAAAAGACCGGCTACTATCTCACGGCATCCGACAGCGGCGATGTCCTGATCCGCATCCGCGGCGACGTCGACGAGGCGATCCCGTCGGCCACCAGCCAGATCGTCGAAGCGCTGGTGCGGCTCTCCTCGCTCACCGGCGATCTCGATCTTTGGGAAAAAGCCTGGACGACCGCCGAGCACGCCATGGGCCGCGCCACGCAACAGTCCTATGGCCAGGCCGGCATCGTCAACGCCTGCGCGCTGGCCCTCGAACCGCTGAAGCTTGTCATCATCGACAATCCGGATTCCTCAAGCCTCGTTCCGGTCACGAATCGAAATCCCGATCTGCGCCGGATCGATATCGTCGTGCCGGTCGGTACGGAAGCGAATCGACCGCTTCTGCCGGGCGGCGTGCTGCCGCCGACGGACAAGCCCGGCGCCTGGTTCTGCACCGGGCAGGTGTGCCTGCCGGTGGTGACGGACGCGGCGGAGTTGGAGAAGTTGTTGCGGCGAGGGTAGGGCTCCCACCCTCCCTTGTGGGGAGGGTCGATCCGCGAAGCGGAGCGGGGTGGGGGTCGAAAGACTCTTCGCCTCAATCCCACCCCGATCACGTATTCATCGAATCGAAGAAGTCGCCGTTGGTCTTGGTCTGCTTGAGCTTGTCGATGAGGAACTCGATCGCGTCGGTCGTTCCCATCGGCGCCAGGATGCGGCGCAGCACGAAGATCTTCTGCAGGTCCGAGCGCGGCACCAGAAGGTCTTCCTTGCGGGTGCCGGATTTGAGGATGTCGATCGCCGGGTAGATGCGCTTATCGGCCACCTTGCGGTCGAGCTGGATTTCGCAATTGCCGGTGCCCTTGAACTCTTCGAAGATGACTTCGTCCATACGGCTGCCGGTATCTATCAGCGCAGTCGCGATGATGGTGAGCGAGCCGCCTTCCTCGATGTTGCGGGCGGCGCCGAAGAAGCGCTTCGGCCGTTGCAGCGCGTTGGCGTCGACACCGCCGGTCAGCACCTTGCCGGATGACGGCACGACGGTGTTGTAGGCGCGGCCGAGGCGGGTGATCGAATCGAGCAGGATGACGACGTCGCGACCGTGCTCGACCAGGCGCTTGGCCTTCTCGATCACCATTTCGGCGACCTGCACGTGGCGCGCCGCCGGCTCGTCGAAGGTCGAGGAGATCACTTCGCCCTTAACCGAGCGCTGCATGTCGGTGACTTCTTCCGGACGCTCGTCGATCAGAAGCACGATCAGGTAGCATTCCGGATGATTGGCGGTGATCGAGTGCGCGATGTTCTGCAACAGCACCGTCTTGCCGGTTCGCGGCTGCGCGTTGATCAACGCGCGCTGTCCCTTGCCGATCGGCGCGACCAGATCGATCACGCGCGGCGAGATGTCCTTGGTGGTCGGATTGTCGACCTCCATCTTCAGCCGCGAAGTCGGATAGAGCGGCGTCAGATTGTCGAAGTGGATCTTGTGCCGGATCTTTTCCGGATCGTCGAAATTGATGGTGTTGACCTTGAGCAGCGCGAAGTAGCGCTCGCCCTCCTTCGGGCTGCGGATCGGCCCTTCGACCGTATCGCCGGTCTTGAGCGAAAAACGCCTGATTTGCGACGGCGAAATATAGATGTCGTCGGGACCTGGCAGGTAATTGGCATTGGCCGAACGCAGGAAGCCGAAACCGTCCTGCAGCACCTCGACCACGCCTTCGCCGATGATCTCGACATCCTGGATGGCGAGCTTCTTCAGGA
Organism: Mesorhizobium sp.; assembly: GCA_004020545.1. Classification (GTDB taxonomy): domain Bacteria; phylum Pseudomonadota; class Alphaproteobacteria; order Rhizobiales; family Rhizobiaceae; genus Mesorhizobium. Next base: position 30,871 of record SAQE01000057.1, read on the forward strand.
TCGCGAACATCAGCTCCTGCTTACGCATGACGCTGGCGTTCTCCACCTCGAGCGATTCGGCATAAGCGATCAGCTCCGGCGGCTTCTTGTTCTTAAACTCTGCGAGTTTCATTTCTTGCATTAGATGGACTCTGGGTAGGCTTTGGGGAGAAAAATCGGCTGGATGCGACAAATGCCGGGCGCGGCCGAAAGCGAGAAAAGGGGCGGCGCATGACGGGAAGGAAGACCCGTCTTTTATCGTCGGTCGCCTGAAAGAGCAAGCCGCCTTTTGCGGGATCGTTTGAGCCTCAAAACGGCTTCACGATGACCAGGATGACGATGACAATCATCAGCAATGTGGGGATTTCGTTGACGATCCGCCAGTGCCTGGCCGGCTTTTCGTTCTTGTCCTCGGCGAATTTCCTCACCGCGCCGGCGAGATAACCGTGAAGCCCCGAAAGCAGGAGCACCGCGGCGATCTTGGTGTGCAGCCAGCCGCCCTGAAAGCCAAACATTTTCCAGGCGAGCCAGAGCCCGAACACCCAGGTGACAATCATCGCCGGATTGATGATGGCTCTCAGCAGCCGACGTTCCATCACCTTGAAGGTTTCGGATTGCACGGAGCCTTTCTCGGCATCGGCGTGATAGACGAAGAGCCGCGGCAGATAGAGCATGCCCGCCATCCAGGAGATGACGGCGATCACATGGATGGCCTTTGCCCAAGGATAAAAACTCTCGGGCGCCACGAAGAAGAGCAGCGCCGTCAGTACGGCCAGAACGACGATGCCGATTGTCATGCGCTTCATCGCATGGCCGATGCTGTTCTCATTGCTCATATCGGTCATCGGTGGCTCCTCACCATTTTCACCATGGCCTCGACATGCGCCACCGGCGTCTCCGGCGTGATGCCATGGCCGAGATTGAAGATCAGAGGGCCATCACCCAGAGTGCGAAGGATAGCATCGACACCGTCCGCCAGCGCCTTGCCGCCGGCCACAAGCCGCAGCGGATCGAGATTGCCCTGCACCGCGCCCTCGCCCTGCAACTCCCGCGCCATCGACAGCGGCACGGTCCAGTCGAGGCCTAGACCGGTGATCCCGGTCTTCTTCCTGTAGTCGCGATAGCGCTCGCCGGCGCCTTTTGGAAATCCGATCACCGGCACATCCGGATGCGCCGCCTTCACCTGCCGGACGATCTCCGCCACCGGCTCGACGCAGAACGCGTCGAAGGATGCCTCGTCGAGAACGCCCGACCAGGAGTCGAAGATCTGCACCACATCGGCGCCGGCCTCGATCTGGCGGATCAGATAGGCCGCCGAATGATCGGCCAATATCTTCAGAAGCCGAGCAATAGCCTCCGGCTCGCGATAGGCGAAGAGCCGCGCGGGCCCCTGGTCCGGCGTGCCATGGCCGGCGATCATATAGGTCGCCACCGTCCACGGCGCGCCGCAGAAACCGATCAGCGTCGTCTCCTCCGGCAGCTTCGCGCGCAGCCGGCGGACCGTCTCGTAGACCGGTTCGAGATTCACGTGAAACGTTTCGCTGTTCAGGGTCGCAATCTCGGCCGCCGCGATCGGCTTCAGGATCGGCCCGTGTCCTTCCTCGAAGCGGACTTCGCGTCCCAGCGCATTGGGGACGACGAGAATGTCGGAGAACAGGATCGAGGCATCGAAACCGAAACGTTCGATCGGCTGCAAGGTCACTTCGACCGCAAGGTCAGGATCGTAGCAAAGGTCGAGGAAGGATCCCGCCCGCTTCCGGGTGTCCCGATACTCCGGCAGATAGCGGCCTGCCTGACGCATCATCCAGAGCGGCGGCGGAGAGACCGTCTCGCCCTTGAGGACGTCCAGCATGATCCGTTTCCCAGCCATCCAGCGCTCGCCTCCCTACAGCGCCACGCGTCCTTAGGACGCGTAAAGGACGCTGTAGCACTTTCATTTGGCGCATGATCCTTTCCGAACCTCCGGTTCGGGGTCATGCGCGGTGCTCTTAAATCAAATATCTATTTTAAAAGAGTCTTCTGATTCTAAGAGTCTGTTGGTTGTGGTGGTTGCGACCTGTCCAGCTTGCGGGCCAGAAAGGCCAGGCAGCATATTGTCGCGCGGCCGCATTCGCAAATTGGAGGGATCTGGGGACAAACCGGATTCAGGCTTTCGAGTCAAACGCTTGGCTTGTTGGCGCGGAGCTTCGCGCTGTGGACTAAACCGGCCAAGAAAAGTTGATCCCCGGTTTTGTCCCCAGCGCCCCGACAAAGCCGACAGCGGGGCGAATTGTGGACAAGGTGCCATCTGATACAGTCACCCTCACCGGATCGGCTCTTCCATCCAGCCTTATCCACACCTGCCCACAGCCTGGAACCGCGCTTGTGAACAAACCTCAGAGCTTCTTCCATCTGCACCTGATTTCCGACGCCACCGGCGAGACGCTGCTGGCGGCCGGCCGCGCCGCATCCGCCCAATACAAGGATGCGCGCGCCATCGAGCACATCTATCCGCTGATCCGTACGGAAAAGCAGGTCGCCAAGGTATTCGAGGACATCGAGGAGGAGCCGGGCATCATTCTCTATACCGTCGTCGACCAGAAGCTGGCGCGCAGCATCGACGAGCGCTGCGCGGCCATGGGCCTGCCTTGCGTGTCGGTGCTGGAGCCCGTGCTCGCCGTTTTCCAGTCCTATCTCGGCACCCCCGCCGGCCGCCGTGTCGGCGCCCAGCATGTGCTCGACGCCGAATATTTCCGCCGCATTGATGCGCTGAACTTCACCATGGAACATGATGACGGCCAGCTGCCGGCCAATATGGATGACGCCGATATCGTGCTGATCGGCATCTCGCGCACCTCGAAGACACCGACCAGCATCTATCTCGCCAATCGCGGCATCAAGACCGCCAACATCCCGATTGTGCTCGGCGTGCCGCTGCCCGAAAGCCTGATCGCCGCCAAGACGCCGCTGATCGTCGGCCTGGTCGCGACCGCCGAGCGCATCTCGCATGTGCGCCAGAACCGCATCCTCGGCAACACCGCCCCCTATGTGTCGACCGACTATATCGACCGCGCCGCGATCAACGAAGAGCTCGCCTATGCGCGCCAGCTCTGCACGAAACATGGTTGGCCGATGATCGACGTCAGCCGGCGCTCGATCGAGGAAACGGCCGCGGCCATCGTTGCCCTGCGGGGAAAGACGCGCTAGGGCAGGCGATATAAGTGAGCACTCCGTCCAACACCCCTCATCCGACCGAGCTTCGCTCGGCCACCTTCTTCCACAAGGGGAGAAGGAAGAACGTGGCGACAGCGTCCCGCAGATACCACCAGGTGGCGATTTGCAGCGGCGTTAGCGCAGGACTTTCCTTCTCCCCTTGTGGGAGAAGGTGGCTCGGCGCTTTAGCGCCGAGACGGATGAGGGGTGCTGGACGGATCGCAGCCGTTGGGTGAACCAGCATGGCCGAGAAAATCATCCTCGCTTCGGGCAGCCCGTTCCGCAAGGCGATGCTCGTCGTTGCCGGGCTTGACGTCGAGGCGGTGCCGGCCGACGTCGACGAGCGTGCGCTCGAGGCACCCTTGCAGGATAGCGGCGTGTCTCCCGAAGATGTCGCGTCGATCCTCGCCGAGGCCAAGGCGACCGAAGTCAGCGAGCGCAGTCCTGGCGCCCTGGTGCTGGGCTGCGACCAGACGCTGTCGCTGGGCGACGATATCTTTCACAAGCCGGCCGACATGGAAGGCGCGCGCAGGCATCTCCTGGCTCTGTCGGGCAAGACGCATCAGCTTAACAGCGCCGCCGTGCTTTGCCGTGATGGCAAGGTGCTGTGGCGGCATGTCGGCGTTGCCAGCCTCACCATGCGCAAGCTCGATCCCGCCTTCATCGGCCGCCATCTGGCGCGGGTCGGCGCCAAGGCTTTGGCAAGCGTCGGCGCCTACCAGATCGAGGGCGAAGGCATTCAGCTCTTCGAGAAGATCGAGGGCGACTATTTTACCATCGTCGGCCTGCCGCTTCTGCCGGTGCTGAAGGAGCTGCGCGCGCTGGGAGCCATCGATGGCTGAGAAAAAGGCTTTCGTCACCGGCCATCCGATCGCGCATTCGCGCTCGCCGAAGATCCACGGCTATTGGCTGGCGAAATACGGCATCGACGGCAGCTATCGGGCGATCGATGTCGCGCCGGAGGATTTCGCCGCGTTCCTGAAATCGCTTGGCGCCAACAACTATCGCGGCGGCAATGTCACCATTCCGCATAAGGAAGCGGCCTTCGCTTTGGTGGAGCGGCGCGACGAGGCGGCCGAAGCGATCGGCGCGGTCAACACGCTGTGGCTGGAAGACGGCGTCTTATGGGGCGGCAACACTGATGGCCTCGGCTTTGCCGGCAATCTCGATGACTACGCGCCGGGCTGGGCGGGCAATGGCCCGGCCGTGGTGTTGGGGGCGGGCGGCGCGTCCCGGGCGGTCATCCAAGCGCTGAAGGCGCGCGGCGTGAAGGATATCCGCATCGTCAACCGCACGCTGGCGAGGGCCGAGGAGCTTTCTGACCGGTTCGGCGCCGGGGTTTCCGCGCATGGCGCCGGCGCAGTCGGCGAACTGCTTTCCGATGCCGGCCTGCTCGTCAACACCACAGCGCTCGGCATGCATGGCAACGAGACCCTCGCCGCCGATCCGGCCGGTCTGCCCGATCATGCCATCGTCACCGACATCGTCTATGTGCCGCTGGAGACGCCGCTGTTAGCCGCCGCCAGGGCGCGCGGCCTGAAGACGGTCGATGGGCTGGGAATGCTGCTGCACCAGGCCGTTCCCGGTTTCGAGCGCTGGTTCGGCAAAAGGCCGGAAGTCACGCCGGAACTGCGGCGCATGATCGTCGCCGACATCGAAGCGCGCTGACATGATCGTGCTCGGCCTCACCGGATCGATCGGCATGGGCAAGTCGACCACGGCGAAAATGTTCGCCGATGCCGGCGTGCCGGTGCATGATTCCGACGAGACCGTGCATCGCCTTTATGCTGGCAAGGCCGCGCCGCTGGTCGAAGCGGCCTTTCCCGGCACGACAAAAGCGGGCGTGGTCGATCGCGCCAGGCTGGCGGAAAAGGTGCTGGGCGATCCCGCCGCGCTGAAGAAGCTGGAGGCGATCATCCATCCGCTGGTTCGCGCCGACGCCGATGCGTTTCTTGGCCACCACCGCGCCGCCGGCGCGCCGATCGCCGTGCTCGACATCCCGCTGCTGTTCGAGACCGGCGGCCGCAACCGCGTCGACAAGATCGTGGTTGTCACCGCGCCCGCCGATATCCAGCGTGCCCGCGTTCTGGCGCGGCCCGGGATGAGCGAGGCAAAGTTCGCCTCCATTCTCGCCAAGCAGGTGCCGGACGCTGAAAAGCGCCGCCAGGCCGATTTCATCGTCGACACCGGGCAAGGCTTCGATGCCGCGCGCCGGGCGGTAGAGGCGATCGTCAGCGAACTGACAGGGGATAAGGCTCGCTCCTGACTCTTGCTGTCAGCAGTCCCCATTGCCATTTTGTTCTGGTTTATGATTCTGCTCTTTGCAGCGGACTGATTCGAATGCGTGAGATCATCTTCGACACCGAAACCACCGGCCTCGATTTGCGCGACGACCGCATCATCGAGCTCGGCGGCGTCGAGCTGGTCAACCGCTTCCCGACTGGCCGCACCTTCCACAAATTCATCAATCCGCAAGGGCGCGCGATTCATGCCGAGGCGCAGGCCGTGCACGGCATCAGCGCGGCCGACCTGGTCGGCAAGCCGACCTTCACGGAAGTCGTGGAGGAGTGGCTGGCCTTCACCGACGGCGCCAAGCTGATCGCCCACAACGCCACGTTCGACATCGGCTTCCTCAATCTCGAATTCGGCCGGCTCGGCCATCCGGCCATCGATGGCGCCCGCGTCGTCGACACACTGGCGCTCGCGCGCCGCAAGCATCCGATGGGCCCGAATTCGCTTGATGCGCTCTGCCGGCGCTATGGCATCGACAACACCCGCCGCACCAAGCACGGCGCGCTGCTCGACTCCGAATTGCTGGCCGAGGTCTATATCGAGCTCATCGGCGGCAAGCAGGCCGCGCTCATCCTCGACGCCGTGGCGGTGCAGGCGAACGGCGCCGGCGAGGTGGCCGATATCGACATCTCGATCGGCGCAAGGCCGATCGCCCTGCCGCCGCGGCTGACCGAGGCGGATCGGGCCGCTCATGCCGGTCTTGTCGGCACGCTCGGCGAGAAGGCGCTGTGGTTGAAGGTGGCGGCCGCGGGTTAACGGATAACCGGACAGGCGGCGATCCTTCGCACCCCCCTCTGCCCTGCCGGGCATCTCCCCCACAAGGGGGGAGATTGGCAGTTTCGGCGCTTCGCCCGCTCCTCGACGTTGTAAATTGGCGAAAGCTTAGGCGACATCTGATCTTCCCCTTGTGGGGGAGATGGCCGGCAGGCCAGAGGGGGCGCTGTCCCGCCAGCGTCTCCAACAAAAAAGCCCGGCGCGAGGCCGGGCTTTTCAAACCTTGGAGAGACCGAACCGCCTCAGCTCACCTTGACCTTCGCCGCTGCCTGATCCTCGGCAATCCTTTGCTGGAACATCTGCGCGAAATCGATCGGGTCGAGCATCAGCGGCGGGAAGCCGCCGTTGCGGGTGGCGTCAGCGATGATCTGGCGGGCAAAGGGGAACAGAAGCCGCGGGCATTCGATGAACAGGATCGGCAGCATGTGCTCCTGCGGGAAACCGCTGATGGCGAAGACGCCGCCATAGACCAGCTCGACGTTGAACAGCACTTCCTGGTCGAAGGAGGCCTTGGCGTTCAACGTGAGATTGACATCGAACTGCTTGTCCGAAAGCGGGTTGGCGTTGACGTTGACATTGATGGCGATGCCGGGAGCCTTGTCGCGGCCGCGCAGCGAATTCGGCGCGCCGGGGCTTTCGAAGGACAGGTCCTTCACATACTGGGCAAGCACGTTGAGCGAGGGCTGTGCCTGGTTGCCGTTGCCGTTTGCGGCGCCCGCCGCGCCGTCATCATTGCTGGCCATGAGCCTTTGTCCTTTTGCCTGGGCAGCATTGCTGACCGGATTGAAATCGGGGGTTCGCTACCATGGTCGGCATGACAAGACAAGTTTTGCCGCCTTTATGCATGTCGCCCAAAAGTGCGAAGCGGTTTTGGGAGAACGACATGCATCAGGCAATATCTGCATGTCGCCCAAAGTGCGTAGCGGCTTTGGGACAACGACATGCGTCAGGCAAAAGCTGCAGGTCGTCCAAACTGCGCGGCGGTTCCGGGCAATGACGTGCACGAGATAGGAGACGAGCCTACATCCAGACCTAGTCGTCTTTCAGCCGTCGCCAAGGGGAGTTGTGGTCCGGCCCGCGCTTGTAGTCGTCGCGCGAATAGTCGCTGTCGTCGAGATCGATCACCTTGTCGCGGCCGCGGGCGCTAAAGCCGCTTCTGAAGCTCGTCGCCATCACGATGCGGCTCTTGAGCAGGCGCCAGGCGAGATCGCGCACAGGCGGCAAGAGCAGCAGGATGGCGAAAATGTCGGTGATGAAGCCCGGAATGATGAGCAGGATCGCCGCCAGCACGATCATCGCGCCATGCGCGAGCTGGCGGCTGGGGTCGCGGCCGGCATCCATTTCCGCCCGCACCCGCGCCATCACGCCGAAGCCCTGATGCCGAAGCAGAAGGCTGCCGGCGATCGTGGAAAGCATGACCAGCCCGACCGTCGCCAAGGCACCCACTTCGCGGCCGACGATGACGAAGCCGGCGATCTCCAGCAGCGGCAGCAGGAGCAGGAACAACGGGAAGAGTGAAACGCGCAAATCTTGACCGATCGTTTTCTTCTTTTGCGGGCCGCGGGCAATCGCCGCTGGCACTGGGGCCATTAGATAGGTATGGCTGCCTTTGATTTGAATGATTGCGCCCGCCGTTCTATATGCTTTGGATGTTGAATGCTATGCGACCGCCGCCTTTGTGAGCCTCTGGTCGAGGCTCCGGTGGTCCGGCCGGGACAGGGATCGAATTGGCGGAAGATATGGGTTTCTTCGACTTCGGCACGATTTTCTTCTTGATTGCGGCGGTTGTGATCTTCTTCCAACTGCGCAACGTGCTGGGCCGCCGCACCGGAAACGAGCGCCCGCCCTTCGATCCCTACTCGGCGAGCCGCACGCGCGAGCAGGACGCGGCGCAGAAGTCGGAGAATGTGGTGTCGCTGCCGCGCAAGCGCATGCCGGGCGAGACGGCAGCCGAGACCTACGCCGCGATCGACGCCTTCGCCAAGCCCGAGACCGATCTCAACAAGGGCCTGCGCACGATCAAGGACAACGACCCGTCCTTCGATCCCAAGACCTTCGTCGACGGCGCCAAGATGGCCTACGAGATGATCGTCATGGCCTTTGCCGATGGCGACCGGAAAACACTGAAGAACCTGTTGTCGCGCGAGGTCTATGACAGCTTCGCCGCCGCGATCGGCGAACGCGAGGCGAAATCGGAGAAGATCCAGTCTTCCTTCGTCGGCATCGACAAGGTCGACGTTGTCGCCGCCGAGATGAAGGGCACCGAGGCGCATATCACGCTGCGCATCGTCAGCGAGCTGATTTCGGCAACCCGGGACAAGGTCGGCGCCGTCATCGACGGCGATCCCGAGAAGGTCGCCGAGGTCAAGGACGTCTGGACCTTCTTCCGCGACACCCGCTCGCGCGACCCGAACTGGAAGCTCGTCGCCACGGAAGAAGAAGACTGAGACCAGGCGGCTGCTGCCGTGTCGCTATCTCCCGCATTCAGTGAAAGATCCTTCGGCGACCTGCCCGGCTGGGACGAGGGCGATCACCTCGCCGCGTTCGCGGCGTTCAAACGTTCCGCTTTCCATGTGCTGACCAAGCCTTATCGCACTGGCTCGCTTGGCGTTGATTTCAACGCCTTTGCCGGGGCCTATGCCGAGGCGCGCAGCGTTGCGCCGGCGAATCGGTCCGAGGCGCGCTCCTTCTTCGAGCGCCATTTTGTTCCGATGCTGGTGCCGGCCGACGACGGCGGCGCAGGCCTCGTCACCGGCTTCTATGAGCCGCAGGTCGAGGCCTCGCCGGTGAGGACGGAGCGGTTCACCGTGCCGCTGCTTTCCCGCCCCGCCGATCTGATCGACATAGACGATAAGAACCGCCCCGCCGGCACGGATCCCTATCTCGCCTTCGGGCGCGATACGCCGGCAGGCCCCGTCGAATATCCCGACCGCGGCGAGATCGAGCGCGGCGCGCTCTCAGGCCGGAATCTCGAGATTGCCTGGCTCGCCGACAAGGTCGACGCTTTCTTCATCCATGTGCAGGGCGCGGCGCGGCTGAAGATGACCGACGGCCGGCTGTGCCGGGTCACTTATGCCGCCAAATCCGGCCAGCGCTTCACCGGCCCGGGCAAAATCTTGAGCGAACTCGGTGAAATCCCGATTGCAAAGGTGACGATGCAGTCGATCCGTGCCTGGTTCAAGGCGCATCCGGATCGCGTCGACGAGATCTTGTGGCAGAACCGCTCCTATATCTTCTTCCGCGAGGCGCCGGTCGACGATCCGGCGCTCGGCCCGATCGCCGCCGCCAAGGTGCCGCTGACGCCAGGCCGCTCGGTCGCCGTCGATCGGCTGCTGCACACATTCGGCACGCCCTTCTATATCGTCGCGCCGACGCTCACCGCTTTCGACGGAAATCCGTTCCGGCGGCTGATGATCGCGCAGGACACCGGCTCAGCCATCACGGGCACGGCGCGGGGCGACCTCTTCGCCGGCTCCGGCGACGCCGCCGGCGAGATAGCCGGCGTGGTGCGCAACGCCGCCGATTTCCATGCGCTGGTCCCGCGCGGGCTGGTCCCATATGGGCTGGTCGACGGGAGGCGCCGATGACCCGCCGCGCCGGTGAGCTCAGCGACGACGACCGCATCCTCTGGAACCTGGTGGCGCGAACGGCGCGCCCGCTGAAAGGCAAGGCAGCGGTCGAGATTCCGGACGTCGTCGAACCCAAGCCGGTGCCGGCATCGGCGCCGGTCAACGGCGTCTCGGCCGTTACCGCGAAACCCAAGACGCAGCACGTCTCGCACGTGCTGGACGACCAGACGCATGAAAAACTGAAGAAAGGCCGGCTGCCGATCGAGGGTCGCGTCGACCTGCATGGCATGACGCAGGACGAGGCCTATTCGCTGCTGCTCACCTTCCTGCACCGCGCGCATGCCGGCGGCGTCCGCTATGTGCTGGTCATCACCGGCAAGGGCTCGTCCTCGGGCGGCGACGGCATCTTGCGGCGCTCGGTGCCGCATTGGTTGTCGACGCCGGCCTTCCGGCACCTGGTCTCCAGCCACGATCATGCCGCCCGCAACCATGGCGGCTCGGGCGCGCTCTATATCCGGCTGAGGCGCACGCGCGCATGAGGATACGGTCGTGAGCAAGGGGATGGCATGACCCCGTTCGGCGAAAGGCTGCGGGCGCTGCGCGCCGAACGCGGCGTCAGCCAGAAGGCGATGGCGCAGGCCATCGGCGTCAGCGCCGCCTATCTGTCGGCGCTGGAGCATGGTCGCCGCGGCGCCCCGACCTGGACGCTGATCCAGAAGATCATCGGCTATTTCAACATCATCTGGGACGATGCCGAGGACCTGGCCCGCCTCGCCGAAACCTCTCATCCGAGGGTCAGGATCGACACGTCCGGTCTCTCGCCCGCCGCGACCGAGCTGGCGAACCTTCTGGCTGAGAGCATCGAGAAGCTGGATGAGGCGGAACTGCGGAAAATCACCGCGTCGGTCCGCGCCGCGCTGAGGGCATAGTCGGCGCGTTGCTCATGACAACGTTCGCGGTTTTGGATTAGCGGCGAAGCTCTCTTCGTCATCCTCGGGCTTGACCGGAGGATTCATTCCATGACCTCCGCCGAGGAGTGCAAAGGCGCAGAATTCTGCACCGTCGAGACGCTCGAATGTCACGGAATGGATTCTAGAGCACGTCCGGGGATCGATGAATCGATTGTGATGTGACGGCCGGTGCAG
>SAQE01000058.1:0-40942 GCA_004020545.1 Mesorhizobium sp.
AACGACCTCATTCTGGCACATTGTGATGCCGTCGGGGGCCGTCCACCCCAACACGGACCGAATGTCCGCTCCCGCTCCGGTTCTCGCAAGGCTTCGACTCGGCCTGACCTGAATCTCAACACATCTTGGCGCCTTTTTTGATCGGCTGGGGAGCCGTGTCCGGACCCGTTAGCCGGCTGCATAGCGATTGTGCAGTGCACATTAAATCTTCGTAATGCCGCGTTTTGGCCCTTTTCCGCCAAAGCCTTGTCCTATCTATTCGGCGAAAATCACGACGAAAGACCGTGAAACGAGCTAAGATGGACCACCGGGATCGGCGTGTCGGGTAGAAGGCTTGTTGTCGATGCGCGGAAAAATCGCCTTTGCAGTCGTTGCGCTGGCCTGCCTTGCAGGAGCCGGCCTCTACCTTTCGCCCGCTACGATGGGCAAGATCCAGCAGCTGATCTCGGGCCGGCAGGTCACGGCGGACGGCGCGGACAAGACGGCCAAGGCATCGGACAATCCGAAGGGCGATGGCGGCAAGGGCGGTAGCGGCTCGCGTTCGGCCTCGATCGTTTCGGCAACCGTGACGACCGCCGATTTTCCGATCCGCCGCTACGCCATCGGCTTCGTCTCCTCGCCGTCGGTAGTCAGCGTGAACGCCCGCGTCTCCAGCCAGATCATGTCGATCGCCGTCAAGGACGGCCAAATGGTCAAAGCCGGCGATCTTCTCTTTTCGCTCGACGATCGCGCGCTGAAGGCACAGCTTGCCAAGGACCAGGCGACGCTCGCTAAGGACCAGGCGATGCTCGTCAGCGCCCAGGCCGATCTGCAGCGCGCCAAGGACCTTGTCGCCAAGCAGGCGGGCACGCAGCAGACTTACGACCAGGCGCTGGCGGCGCAAAGGGCCGCGGCCGCCACCATCGATGCCGACAAGGCGACGATCGACGCCGATACGGTCCAGTTGAGCTACGCGACCATCACCGCGCCCATCTCAGGCAGGCTCGGAGCGGTCAACGTCTCTGTGGGTGATCTCGTCACCACCAGCAACGGCAGCTCAAGCAGCACGACGCCGCTTGTCACCATCACGCAGATGGACCCGCTGCAGGTGAATTTCACTCTGCCGGAAAGCAACCTTGCCCTGTTGCACAAGGAACTGGCGAACCCACAGCAAGGAGACGTGACGCTGACCAAGGACGGCGATCCCAAGCCGATCGGCAAGGGCACGCTCGACTTTGTCGATTCCAGCGTCGATACCGCCTCCGGCACCATCGCCACGCGGGCGAGCATACCGAACTCCGATCTTTCGCTTTGGCCCGGCCAGTATGTGAACGTCGTGCTTGACGCCGGCACGATGCCGCAAATGACCTCTGTGCCGACGGTCGCGGTGCAGCCCAGCCAGAAAGGCTCCTTCGTCTATGTCGTCAAGCCGGACAACACCGTCGAGATGCGCCCGGTGCAGGTGGCGCTGACGGAAGGCGAAAACAGCGCCATCAGCCAAGGGCTGAAGGCCGGTGAAAAAGTGGTCGTCGAAGGCCAGACGAGGCTGAAGGACGGCGCTGCCGTCCACGAAGGCAAAACCGCCGGCAACGGCGCCGATCAGGCCGCTCCCAAGGTCGCGGAAGCCGACAAGGCCGGCGGGGCGCGGCCATGATCTCCGAATTCTGCATACGCAGGCCCGTCGCCACGCTGCTGATGTCGTTCGCCCTCGTTCTGGGCGGCATCTTTGCCTACAAGTTCCTGCCGGTGGCAGCGCTGCCGAGCGCCGAATTCCCGGTGGTCAACGTCTCGGCCCAGTTGCCGGGCGCGTCGCCGGAAACGATGGCGACGTCGGTGGCGACACCGCTGATCAAGCAGTTCTCCACCATCGCCGGCATCGATTCGATCTCCACGACCAATTCGCTTGGCCAGACCTCGATCGCCATCCAGTTCGTGCTTAACCGGGATATCGACGCCGCCGCGGCCGACGTCCAGGCGGCTATAGCGCGCACGCAGCGGCAATTGCCGCCAGAGATGACATCGCCGCCGAGCTATCGAAAGGTCAATCCGGCCGACGCGCCGATCCTTCTGATGTCGCTGGTCAGCGACACGGTGCCGCTCACCGATCTCGACGCGTTCGCCGAAAACGTCATTTCGCCGTCGCTGTCGACGATCGACGGCGTGGCGCAGGTCTCGATCTTCGGCCAGCAGAAATACGCGGTGCGTATCCAGATCGATCCGACGGCGCTCGCCGCGCGCGGGATCTCGATCGATCAGCTGCAGGCGGCGATTGCCTCGGCCAACAGCAACACGCCGCTCGGCGTGCTGCAGAACAACAAGCAGCAGCTAACGATTACCGCCAACACGCAGCTGACCAATGCGGCCGGCTTCTCCAACCTGATCATCGCCACCAAGAATGGTCGCCCGGTGCGATTAGGCGAGGTGACCCGCGTCATCGATTCGGTGCAGACCACGACGACGGCGAGCTGGTATGACGGCACCCGCGCCATCATCATGGCCGTGCAGCGCCAGCCCGACGCCAACACGGTCGAAGTGGTCGATCACGTGAAGGCGATGCTGCCTTCTTTCCAGGACCAGATGCCCGGCGCGGCCAGTATCAAATTGCTCAACGACCGCTCCACGTCGATCCGCGCCGCCGTCGAAGACGTCCAGTTCACGCTGCTCCTGACCATTGCCCTGGTGGTGATGGTGATCTTCGTCTTCCTGCGCCGCGTCACCGCGACGATCATTCCAGCCGTGGCCGTGCCGATCTCGCTGATCGCCACGCTCGGCGCGATGTTCCTGTTCGGCTTCTCGATCGACAACATCTCGCTGATGGGCCTCACGCTGGCGGTAGGCCTCGTCGTCGACGACGCCATCGTCATGCTGGAAAACATCTTCCGCCACATGGAGGAGGATGGGCTGTCAGCCTTCGACGCCTCGCTGAAGGGCGCACGCGAGATCGGCTTCACCATCATTTCGATCTCGATCTCGCTGGTGGCGGTATTCATCCCCGTGCTCCTGATGGGCGGCGTCATCGGCCGCATCTTCAACGAATTCGCGGTCGTGGTGACCGTCGCCATCCTGGCGTCGATGTTCGTGTCGCTGACGCTGACGCCGATGCTGTGCGCGCGGCTGCTGTCGGTGACCAAGGCCGACCGCGAGGCGCATGGCGAGGGCCGGAGGCACGATATCTTCACGCGCGGCTACGACTGGCTCCTGACCTTCTGCCTGCGGCACACTTTCCTGGTGTTCCTTGTCTTCGCCGGAACGGCGGCGGCGTCGGTCTGGCTGATCCAGACCTCGCCGAAGGGCTTCTTCCCGCAGGAAGACATCGGCCAGATTTCGGTGACGACGATGGCTCGGCAGGACATCTCCTTCGACGCCATGGTGAAGCTGCAGGGCCAGGTGGCGAACGTCTTCGCGCATTCTCCCTATGTGTCGCATGTGGCCTGGTCGGCCGGTAGCGGCAACAACGCGCTGAACCAGGGCCAGCTCTACGTTCAGCTGAAGGATAAGAGCCAGAGGCCCAACATCGAGAAGGTGCTTTCAGACCTGCGGCGGCAACTGGCGGGCGTCGCCGGCATCGAGACTTATATGCAGCCGGTTCAAAACCTCAGGCTGGGCTCGCGCTCTTCCGCCAGCGCCTACCAACTGGTCGTTCAGGGCCTCGACACCGGCCAGACCGATATCTGGGCGCAGAAGCTCAATGATGCGATGGCGGCGGATCACACGACGTTCACCGACGTCACCAGCGATCTGCAGAACAATGCCCTGGAGGCGACGCTGGTGGTCGACCGCGACAAGGCAGCCCAGCTCGGTATCGACACCAGCACGCTGCGTTCGGCCCTCTATGGCGGTTTCGGCACCGATCAGGTCTCAACCATTTTTGGCTCGGCCGACAGCTATGAGGTCATCACCGAGCTCGATCCGAACATCGAGTGGTCACCCGAGCGGATGCTGGCCATCCAGGTCAGGACGGCAAGCGGCAGCCTGGTGCCGCTCGGCGCCTTTGCCCATGTCGATCGCACGGCAGGCGCGCTGACTGTCAACCAGCTCGGCCAGTTGCCGGCGGTGACGATCTCCTACAACCTGCCGCAGGGCGTGTCGCTCGGTGACACAGTGGCCCGCATCGACCAGCTCAAAGAGCAGATCGGCATGCCGAAGGCGATCTCGACCACCTTCGCCGGCACGGCCAAGACCTTCCAGGATTCGCTCGCCAACCAGGGTCTGCTCATCGGCGGCGCGATCCTGACGATCTATATCGTGCTCGGCATGCTCTATGAGAGCTTCATCCATCCGCTCACCATCCTCACCGGCCTGCCGTCGGCGGTGCTGGGAGCGCTGGTCGCGCTGCAGCTCGCGGGGATGGACCTGTCGGTCATCGCGGTGATCGGCATCCTGATGCTGATCGGCATCGTCAAGAAGAACGGCATCATGATGGTCGACGTGGCGCTGGAGCTCAGACGACAAGGCATGTCGGCGGTGGACTCCATCCACAAGGCCTGCCTGATGCGTTTCCGGCCGATCATGATGACGACACTGGCGGCGCTGATGGGCACGTTCCCGATCGCGCTCGGCACCGGCGCCAGCGCCGAATTGCGCCAGCCGCTCGGCGTCGCGGTGGTGGGCGGCCTGCTCGCCTCGCAGGCGCTCACGCTGTTCGTCACGCCGGTGATCTACGTCTATTTCGAGAATTTCTCCGGCTGGCTGCTCGGCCTCTCGTCGAAGAAGAACCGGCCGGAGTTGCATGCGGTCGAGCCGGTTGAACAGCCCTCGCTGTTCGATTCGGAGGAAGAAGCCGAACCGAAAAAGGTGGCTGCCGAATAGGCGACCGCCTCTGGACCAAGGCGCCGAGCTTGTGAGGGCATGCCCACGATCGTAACCTTGCGCCATGTCCCATGATCACGACCACGACAACGAGCTCGATCCGTTCGCCGCGCGCGTGCGCGCGCTGGAGACGATCCTCACTGACAAAGGCCTGATCGACCCGGCGGCCATCGACGTCATCGTCGATACCTACGAGACGAAGATCGGCCCGCGCAACGGCGCCAGGGTGGTGGCCAAGGCCTGGAGCGATCCCGTCTATGCCGAATGGCTGAAGCGCGACGCGACGGCGGCGATCGCCTCGCTTGGCTATACCGGCCGCCAAGGCGAGCACATGCAGGCCGTCTTCAACACCGAGGAGACGCACAACCTCGTCGTCTGCACGCTCTGCTCCTGCTATCCGTGGTCGGTGCTCGGCCTGCCGCCGGTCTGGTACAAGGCGCCGCCTTACCGTTCGCGGGCTGTCATCGATCCGCGCGGTGTGCTGGAAGAATTCGGGCTGACGCTGCCCAAGGACAAGAAGATCCGGGTGTGGGATTCGACCGCCGAGCTTCGCTACCTGGTGGTGCCGATGCGGCCGAAGGGCACCGAAGGCTGGAGCGAGGAACAGCTTGCCGGGCTGGTCGGCCGCGATGCGATGATAGGTACGGCGCTGGCCAAAGAGCCGGGATAAAGGGAGAGCCGGCATGAACGGGCCGCAAGACCTCGGCGGGCAGATGGGTTTTGGGGCGGTAGCGCCCGAAAAGGACGAGCCCTATTTCCACGCCGAATGGGAAAGGCGCGCGCTGGGCGTGACGCTCACCGCCGGCGCCATGGGCGCCTGGAACATCGACGAGAGCCGGCATGCGCGGGAATCTCTCCATCCGGCCGACTATTATGCCTCGAGCTACTACCAGATCTGGATCAAGGCGCTGGAGACGCTGTTGAAGCGCCACGGCTTTGTTACCGAGCGCGACCTTGCGGCCGGCAAGGCGATCGATCCGGCAGCCACGCCCAAGCGTGTACTGAAGGCGGCAGATGTGCCGGCGGTGCTCGCCAAGGGCGGGCCGTGCGATCGGCCGGTCGCCACGGTGGCGCGATTCCGGGCCGGCGATCGCGTGCGAACGAAGAATTTCAATCCCACCGGCCATACGCGCCTGCCGCGCTATGCGCGCGGCAAGAACGGGACGATCGAGGCGGTGCGCGACGGCTTCGTGTTCCCCGACAGCAACGCGCATGGCAAGGGCGAGAACCCGCAATGGGTCTATACGGTGGTTTTCGACGGGGCGGAGATCTGGGGCGAGGGCGCCGACCCAACGCTGAGCGTGTCGATCGATGCTTGGGAGAGCTATCTTGAACCGGCATGAGGCCAAACTGCCGGGCGGTTTCGACGATCCGGTGTTCACCGAACCATGGCAGGCGCAAGCCTTCGCTATGACGGTGGCGCTGCACGACAAGGGCCTGTTTTCGTGGAGCGAATGGGCGGACGCCCTGTCGGCGGAAGTGAAGACGCCGGACGCCGCGAGCGACGGCCACGACTATTACGAGCATTGGCTGGCGGCGCTGGAAAAACTGCTGTCGCGAAAGGGGATTGCCGGCAAGGTCGAGGTCGACGCGCTCGCGGCCGCCTGGGAGCGCGCCGCGCACGCCACCCCGCACGGCAAGCCGATCCTGCTGGAGAACGATCCGGGGCCTGGCAGGTAGGCGAGTCGCGGCAGTTTGTTCTCTTTACGTTCTATTTTGCGCCTGCTAGCGTGCACGGGCTGGAGGCAATGAGCTGCCGCCGGCGATATTGATGGCGGGGTGGCCAACCTTGTATTTCGCTCGCGAATCCGGTCTGTCGCACTGATGGAATTCTCTCCCCAGCAGGACGAGGCTCTGAAGGCGGTCGGCCGCTGGCTGAAGGACGGCCGGCCGCAGATATTCCGTCTGTTCGGCTATGCCGGCACCGGCAAGACGACGCTGGCGCGCTATTTCGCCGAGCATGTCGACGGGCAGGTGCAGTTCGCCGCCTTCACCGGCAAGGCAGCCCAGGTGCTGCGCTCCAAGGGGGCGATCAACGCGCGCACCATCCATTCGTTGATCTACCGGCCGAAGGGCGAGGAGTCGGTCGAGGACGAAGTGACCGGCAAGACTTCGATCTCGCCGACCTTCGCGCTCAACCGGCAAAGCCCGATCGCGCGCGCCAAGCTGGTCGTCATCGACGAGTGTTCGATGGTCGACGAGCAGCTCGGCCGCGACCTGATGAGTTTTGGCACGCCGATCCTGGTGCTGGGCGACCCGGCACAGTTGCCGCCGATCTCGGGTGGCGGTTTCTTCACCGAGCACGAGCCGGACGTGCTGCTGACGGAAATCCATAGGCAGGCGCGCGACAATCCGATCATCCGCCTCGCCCTCGACGTGCGCGAAGGCCGAGAGTTCATGCACGGCGATTTCGGCACGGCACAGGTGATCGGCAGGGAAGGGGTCACCCAGGATCTTGTGCTCAAGGCCGACCAGGTGCTGGTCGGCACAAACCGCACGCGGCGGCGCTATAACCAGCGCCTGCGCGAACTCAAAGGGTTCAATGCCGACTATCCGCAGGCCGGCGACAAGCTGGTTTGCCTGCGCAACGATCCGGCCAAGGGGCTGCTCAACGGCTCGCTTTGGAAGGTGATGACCTCGTCTCGGGAGACTGTTAAGCCCGGCATCAACCTGCTGGTCTCGCCGGAAGAGGACGATCCCGACCGCGGCGTCGCCAAGATCAAGCTCTTGAAGGCGGCGTTCGAGGATCCGGACGCCGAAATCCCCTGGCAGCAGAAGAAGCGCTTCGACGATTTCGACTATGGCTATGCGCTGACGGTGCACAAGGCGCAGGGCTCGCAATGGAACGACGTCGTGCTGTTCGACGAGAGCTGGGCGTTCAAGGAGACGCGGCAGCGCTGGCTCTACACGGCAATCACCCGCGCGGCAGAGCGGCTGACGATCGTGCGTTGAGACGAACCGGCATTGTCATGCCGGTCTTGCGCCAAGCCATCGCCAGGCGGCTTCTTCGTCGTCGCTGCCGAAACGCCTGAACTCGAACGGCAAAGCCTTCGGAAACAAGCCCCCGACATAGGACGCCCAGCGCGGCTCGCCTATGGCCGCGCAACGGACAACATGCTCCAGCGCGTCGCCCACACCTTGCCGGAGCGTCCTTTCCGAAATGTTGGCCCAATCGACGCTCTCCTCGTCAGTCAGTCTCACCAGCACGTCTATCCTTGGATGAAGGGCATAGGCTGCTTCGAGCAGGCCAAACAGATTTTCCGCATCCGCAGGCGCAACGTCGCCGACGACGTCGATGGCAAAAAGCGCGTCGCGGTTGGTGTCGAGGCGGCGTATCGCCGGCACGGCTTCGAGGTGCTTCACTGGCAAATCCTTGCGGTGGCCATCATCTCGTCCTATGGAACACCGGAAACCCTCTATCTGTTCCCTGCAAAGGCGCTATAGATGCCCGCCAAAACCACAGGGACGCCAATTCATGCCCGCGAAGCTTTCGGTCAACCTCAATGCCATCGCCATGCTGCGCAACCGCCGGGACCTGCCGTGGCCGAGCGTCACAGGGCTTGGCCGCATCGCGCTTGCCGCCGGCGCGCACGGGCTGACGGTGCATCCGCGTCCCGACGAGCGGCATACCAGGCATTCCGACCTGCCGGAGATCAGGGCGCTGATCGACGACGAGTTTCCGGGCGCGGAATTCAACATCGAAGGCTATCCGAACGAGGATTTCCTGGCGCTTGTCGAAAAGCATCAGCCGGAACAAGTGACGCTGGTGCCCGACGACCCTGCGCAAGCGACATCGGACCATGGCTGGGACTTCGTCGCGCAGGCCGCGTTCCTGACGCCGATCGTCAGGCGGCTGAAGAAGGGCGGGTTTCGCGTGTCGCTGTTTTCCGACGCCGATCCGGCCGGCGTGAATGCCGCGCGCGATACCGGCGCCGACCGGATCGAACTTTACACCGGCCCGTATGGCAGTTGCCATTCCGATTCCGCCAAGGCTGCCAAGGAATTGGAAAAACTGGGAATGACCGCCGACGCGGCTTTCGCGGCAGGGCTTCAGGTCAATGCCGGACACGATCTCACCGTGGACAACCTGCCGGCGCTTGCCAAGCGTATCCCGGCATTGGCCGAAGTATCGATCGGACATGGGTTGACAGCCGATGCCCTGGAGTATGGCATGGCCGGCACGGTGGGACGTTTCTTGAAGGCCTGTGGATGGTAGGGCAAGGAAGCCTTGCGTAGCTCCGGCGGTTATGGAGTGTCGCATCCATTGCAGCGAAGGGAGGCTATCGCGCTTCTGATAAAGCGGGGTCCATGGTGCTAGCCAACACCAGCAGCGAGTCGGAAACCCTCGAACGTTCGAGCCATGCCGAAACCGAACGGCAGCACAGCACCAAGGTTCTCATGCTTGGCGCGCTCGGCGTCGTCTATGGCGATATCGGCACGAGCCCGATCTATGCGTTCCGGGAGGCGCTCCATGCTTCGCCGGGCGCTGTCGCCCGCAACGACGTTCTTGGCGTGCTGTCGCTGATCGTGTGGGCGCTGACGATCATCGTCACGATCAAATATGTCGCGTTCGTGTTGAGAGCCGACAACAAGGGCGAGGGCGGCACGCTGTCGCTCATGGCGCTTGCCCGAAGCGCTTATCCCAGTGGATCCGGAGTTATCCTCGCCATCGGCCTCTGCGGCGCGGCGTTGTTTTTTGGCGATTCGATCATCACACCGGCCATCTCCGTGCTTTCGGCGGTGGAAGGCTTGGAGGTCGTCACCCCGGCGCTCGACGCCTATGTCGTTCCGATCACGCTGGTCATCCTGGCGGTGCTTTTTGCCGTGCAGCGCTTCGGCACAGGCAAGGTGGCGGCGGTTTTCGGGCCGGTGACGGCGACATGGTTCGTGGCCATCGGCGTTGCTGGCATCTATCACATCGTCGACGATTGGTCCGTCCTGCTGGCGATCAACCCGTATTACGCGCTCTACTATCTGGCCACCACCCCGACGGGCGCCTTCGTCACCGTCGGCGCGGTTTTCCTGGCGGTCACGGGCGCCGAGGCGCTCTATGTCGACCTTGGCCATTTCGGCCGCAAACCGATCGTGCTGGCCTGGTTTTCCATTGTTTTCCCTTGCCTGCTGCTGAACTATTTCGGGCAAGGCGCCTTCGTGCTCTCACATGGCGGCAAGCCGACCAATCCGTTCTTCCAGATGCTTCCCGAATGGGCGCTGATGCCGATGGTCGGCCTGGCGACGGCCGCGACAGTCATCGCCAGCCAGGCGGTGATTTCCGGCGCTTTTTCGCTGACCAGGCAGGCGGTGCAGCTCAGTCTTTTGCCCCGCATCGAGGTGCAGCACACATCCGAGATGCAAAGCGGCCAGATCTATATGCCGAGGGTCAATCTGCTGGTTGCGCTCGGCGTGATGCTTCTGGTCGTCGGCTTCGGCAGCTCGAGCGCGTTGGCCGCCGCCTACGGCATTTCGGTGACCGGCGAGATGCTGATGACGACAGTGCTGCTGTTCGTGGTGATGCGCTGGCTCTGGAAATGGCAGCTCGCCCTCGCATTGGCGCTGGCGCTGCTCTTCGGCACCATCGACATGGGCTTCTTCCTGGCGAATGTCGTCAAGATCGTCGAAGGCGGCTGGGTGTCGATCACGGTGGCGTCGATCATGGGGCTGATCATGTGGACCTGGGTGCGCGGCAGCCGATACCTCTTCGACAAGACGCGCCGCAACGAGATCCCGCTCGACTTCCTGGCGGCCAATCTCCTCAAGAAAAAGCCGCAGCTTGTGTCCGGCACAGCGGTGTTTCTCACCAGCGATCCGCTAAGCGCCCCGACCGCGCTCATGCACAGCCTGAAACACTACAAGGTGCTGCACGAACAGAACGTCATCCTCTCGGTGGTGACGGCGCCGCAGCCGGTCGTGCCGGACAGCGAGCGCGTGAAGCTGGAGACCGTCAACGAGCTGTTCATGCGGGTGACGCTGACCTTCGGTTATATGGAGCAGCCGAACATCCCGCGTGCGTTGGCCATCTGCCGCAAGCAGGGCTGGAAGTTCGACATCATGACGACGTCCTTCTTCCTGTCGCGGCGCTCGCTGAAGGCCTCGCCCAATTCCGGCATGCCGGTCTGGCAGGACCGGCTGTTCATCGGCCTTGCGCGCAGCGCGGCGGATGCTACGGAGTATTTCCAAATCCCGACCGGGCGCGTCGTCGAGATCGGCACGCAAGTCGCGATTTGACCCTTTATGCCGGCCTCTTGCACGATAGATTCATGGACAGGCGCAGATCGAGCCGTGCGTTGACGGCACGGGAGCCCTAACGTCGGGGCACTTGATATTGCACTGCAGCAAGCGTAGAGCACCGCGCGTTTTATCGGAGTGTCGTCCATGGCCCTTGCCAATGGTGCTGAGGCAGAACCCGTCGACCATACGGGGCATCCGGAAATAGAGCAGCACAGCACCAAGGTGCTGATGCTGGGTGCGCTGGGTGTGGTCTATGGCGATATCGGCACCAGCCCGATCTACGCCTTCCGTGAGGCGCTGCATGCCTCGTCCGGTGGCGACGTCGCCAACCGGGCCGATATTCTCGGCGTGCTGTCGCTGATCATCTGGTCGCTCACCATCACGGTCACCATAAAATACATCATGTTCGTGCTGCGCGCCGACAACCGCGGCGAAGGCGGCGTGCTGTCACTGATGGCGCTGGCGCGCGGCAGCTTCGCGACGCGCTCGGCGATCATCCTCGGCATCGGCATCGTCGGAGCGTCGCTGTTTTTCGGCGATGCGGTCATCACGCCTGCCATCTCGGTGCTGTCGGCGGTCGAAGGCATGAATGTCGTCACGCCCACCTTCCAGCCTTACGTGGTGCCGCTGACACTGCTCATTCTGGCCATTCTTTTTGCCGTGCAGCGGTTCGGCACGGGCGGCGTCGGCCTCGTATTCGGTCCGGTCACCGCCCTATGGTTCCTGGCCATCGGCCTTTCCGGCCTCATGCACATCATCGACGACCCCGAAATCCTGTGGGCCATCAGTCCGCACTACATCGTCGCCTTCCTGATCAATTCGCCTGATGTTTCCTTCGTCACTATCGGTGCGGTGTTTCTGGCGGTTACCGGGGCCGAAGCGCTTTATGCCGATCTCGGCCATTTCGGCCGCAAGCCGATCGTGCTCGCCTGGCTGGCGATCGTGTTTCCGTGCCTGCTTTTGAACTATGCCGGGCAGGGCGCCTTCGTGCTTGCCAAGGGCGGCGTCGTCGGCCATCCGTTTTTCGAGATGAACGAGGGCTGGGCGCTGATCCCCATGGTGGTGCTGGCGACGGCGGCGACCGTCATTGCCAGCCAGGCCGTCATCTCCGGCGCCTATTCGCTGACCAGGCAGGCGGTCCAGCTCAACATGCTGCCGCGGCTCGAAATCCTGCACACGTCGGAGAAGCAGTCCGGGCAGGTCTACATGCCGCGCGTCAACATGCTCCTGGCGCTTGTGGTGATGCTGCTGGTGGTCGGCTTCGGCGAGTCCAGCAAGCTCGCCTCCGCTTACGGCATCTCGGTCACCGGCAACATGCTGGTGACGACGACGCTGCTCTTCGTCGTCATGACGCGCATCTGGAAGTGGAACATCTGGCCGGCGGTCGCGCTGACGGCAGTGTTCGCGCTCATCGATATCGGCTTCTTCGCCTCC
This sequence comes from Mesorhizobium sp., assembly GCA_004020545.1. GTDB lineage: Bacteria > Pseudomonadota > Alphaproteobacteria > Rhizobiales > Rhizobiaceae > Mesorhizobium. Next base: position 12,451 of record SAQE01000058.1, read on the forward strand.
AACATCGTCAAGGTGTTCGAGGGCGGCTGGGCGTCGCTGGCCGTGGCCTTTGCCATCATCCTCGGCATGTGGACCTGGGTGCGCGGCAGCCGTTATCTCTTCGACAAGACGCGCCGCAACGAGATCCCACTCGACTTCCTGGCGGCGAACCTTCTGAAAAAGAAGCCGCAACTGGTGTCGGGGACCGCAGTGTTCCTGACGAGCGACCCTCTCAGCGCACCGACGGCGCTGATGCACAGCCTGAAGCACTACAAGGTGCTGCACGAACAGAACGTCATCCTCTCGGTGGTGACCGCGCCGCAGCCGGTGGTGCCGGACAGCGAGCGCGTGAAGATGGAGACCGTCAACGAGCTGTTCATGCGGGTGACGCTCACCTTCGGTTATATGGAGCAGCCGAACATCCCGCGTGCTTTGGCCATCTGCCGCAAGCAGGGCTGGAAGTTCGACATCATGACGACGTCCTTCTTCCTGTCGCGGCGCTCGCTGAAAGCCTCGCCCAATTCCGGCATGCCGATCTGGCAGGACAGGCTGTTCATCGGCCTTGCGAAAACGGCGGCGGACGCGACAGAGTATTTCCAGATCCCGACCGGGCGCGTGGTCGAGATCGGCACGCAGGTCGCCATCTGACGGGCTGCAATGCGTAGGGGGAACTGGGAGGCGGGCATGAGCGGCGAATTGGTGCTCGTCACCGGCGGGTCCGGCTTCCTCGGCGCTCACTGCAATCCTGGCAGCGTTAGAGCAATTCAGCTTCAGATCGCTGAACTGCTCTAACCATCTGTTTTTACGCAATTCCGGACGGAAAACGGCCACGCAGTTCTCCTGGAATTGCTCTGGTTTCAGCCGAGCAGGGCGGCTTTGTTTGCTTCGAGGAATTGCTTCAGCGTCTGCGGCTTGCGGCCTGACAACGTCTCGACCGTATCGGTCACCATGCCGATACGGCCGGAGCGCGTGTTGGCGTCGAAGGACACGATGATACGGGCGAAGTCCTCTGGAATCCCCGCCGCCTTGACGCCCTCCGTCAGCGCCTCGTCAGGCACCTGGATGACCTCCAGCGGCTTGCCGGTGACTTCGCTCACCAGGGCGGCAATTTCGTTCGTCGTGTAAGCCTGCGGACCGGTCAGGGTGTAGATTTGGCTTTCCTTCGAGCCGGAGGCGAGGCCTGCGGCAATGGCGGCCGCCATGTCGTCGCGCGCGCCATGCGCGATGCGGCCGTCGGCGGCCGAGGTGTACCACTTGCCGGACGCAATGGCGTGCGGCAGCGCCAGGAACAGGTTCTCCTGATACCAGCCGTTGCGGAAGACGGTGTAGGGAATCCCGCTCGCCTTGATCGCCTGCTCGGTGCCGTAGTGATCGCCGGCGAACAGCACCGGTGAGACCGGCTCAGGGTTGGGCATCGAGGTGTAGAGCAGATGCGAGACGCCGGCCGCCTTGGCCGCGGCCACCGCAGCCTGATGCTGCCTCAGGCGCCGGTCGCTCTTCAAGTCGAGCTCGCCGGTCGAGATGATCAGCACCCGGTCGGCGCCTGTGAACGCCTTCTCCAGCGAGGCCTGGTCATCGAAATCGGCCGCCCTGACGGTGATGCCGCGCGCTGCCAGGTCGGCAAGGTTTTCGGGATTGCGCGTGGTGGCGACGATGTTCGCCGGCGCGACTTTCTGCGCACCGAGCAGATGGTTGATCACGGCGCGGCCGAGATGGCCGGAAGCGCCGGTGACGAGGAGGGTTTCGGTCATGAGAGGTTCCTGAATATTGCGCCGAAGGGCGGGTGCGGGTATCGGTCTCAAAAAGAGACCAGCGCTAAAATAGGAATTGACCGCAGGCCGTAAAGAAGGCAGTTTTTCGGGAGGTAGGCACAGCCAGGGAACCGCCGGGCCGGTCGCCGCTTCAACGGATGTCGCCATGGACAGCAAGATCTTCAATCTGAAATCCAAGCTGGAGGTCTACAAGGCCATGACCGATGGCGGCAATTTCGCCGATTGCCCGGTTCGCGACGTGATTCAGGGCATCAGCGGCAAATGGAGCTCGCTGCTGGTCATGGCGCTGGCCGAGAAGCCCTACCGGTTCGGCGAATTGCGACGCCTGGTTCCCGACATCTCGCAACGCATGCTCACCCAGACGCTGCACGAGCTGCAGCGCGACGGATATGTGCATCGCGAGGTGTTCCCCACCAAGCCGCCGAGCGTCGAGTACAGCCTCACCGATCTTGGTCGGTCGATGTTCGTTCCCCTCTATCAACTCGTCCAATGGGCCGAACTCAACCATGACGCGGTGCGCGATGCGCGGGCCGTTTTCGATGCTTCTTCCCGGGCCTGAGGCGCGGCCGACTGGCGGCGATAGGCGAGGATCCCGCCGGGACCGCAATTCCTCGCCGCCATGGTCGCCGGAACGGTGATCGACCCGTTCAGGCCGATCGGGCTTGCGGAGTTGCAGTGGCCTGCAACTGGATGATCTCGGACAGATAAGATTCCTTTGCCCGCAGGAAGGCGTGCAGCCGTCGCGGATAGTCGGCGCCGACAGCCTGCTTCACCGACGGCCTTTCACTCAGCGCTTTGCGCCAAGCCTTGATCAGAGGCTTTCCATCGAGAATGCCGAAATCGCCGACGCGGTCGAAGGTGTCGAAATAGCGGAAGATCGGCCCATAGACGGCGTCGACCAGCGAGAAGCGGTCGCCGGCGAACCACGGGCCGCTTTGCCTGGCTGCAAGCTCCGCCTCCACGCGACCGAACATCTCGGACAGGCCTTTGCTTTCACGGAAGAACGCGGCTTCATCCGGCGCGGAGTAGAAGCGGCCGATGGCGTTGAGGATGGCTGAGCCGAACTCGATCCAGGCGCGATGCCTGGCCCGCATGAGTGGATCAGCCGGATGCAACGGATCGGCCTCGGTCTCCTCGAGGAATTCGAGGATGACGGCGGATTCGAAAATCACCTCTTCCGCGTCGTCGCGCGGGACGCGCAGCAGCGGCACCTTGCCGAGCGGCGAGATCGCCCTGAACCAGTCCGGCTTGTCGGCAAGGTCGACGTTGACCCGTTCGAACGGCATTCCCTTCTCGGCAAGCGAGATCGCGGCGCGCTGCACGTAGGGGCAAAGGTGATGGCTGACGAGGATAAGTCCGGCGGCCATTTCACTCTCCCCAGACATAGTTCAGCGCGCCGTCCTCGACACGGGTTGACAGGAACATCAGGCGCGAGCCTTTCGGCGCCGGGCCCTCGAGGCGCTCGCCACTTTCCATGTCGAAGCGGGCGCCATGCCACTGGCAGACGAAGGCGCCGTCCTCGCAGTCGAGCGGCCCGCCGAAATGCAGGCAGGCATTGGCCGCGGCGCGGATGCGCTCGCCGCTGCGCCAGACATGGACCTCGCGGCCGAAGAAAGGCGCGACCAGGCTGCCGGTTCGCGGGATGTCGGCCACTTTACAGATTTCGCGTTTCATCGGAGAACTCCTTATCGATGCAATTGCATCTATATGGATGCATTTGCATCGATCGTCAAGCTTGATGCAATTGCATCTATTGGATAGGTTCCGTCCATGACGAAAAAATCTCCTGCGCCCGAGGCCGTCAAAGCCTGGGGCCGCCTGCTGCGCGTGTCGCGCCAACTGGTCGAGAAGACCGAAGATATCTTGAAGGCCGGCGGCCTGCCGCCGCTCGCCTGGTACGACGTGCTGCACGAGCTTGCCGAAGCGGGCGAGGGCGGCTTGCGGCCATTCGAGCTGATCGATCGCGTGCTTTTGGCGCAGTACAACGTCTCGCGGCTGCTCGCCCGGTTGGAGGCGGATGGCCTTGTGGAAAAGCTGCCTGTCTCGGACGACGGCCGCGGCCAGACCGTGCGCATCACGCCAAGCGGCAGGGAGATGCGCCGCCGCATCTGGGCGGTCTATGGCGCGGCCATCGCCGATCTAATGGGCGACAAGCTTTCCGCCAAGGAGTTGGAGGCACTGGCCAGCTTGCTCGGGCGCCTGCGCGATCCGCCGGTCGGGGACTAGCCGCGAGGTTCTTCCTCGGACTTACGCCGTTTTGACTTTTCGGCAACGGCCCCTTGCATCGGAAGTCGGAATGCGCAATAAGCCGAACCGTAACGTACGGTACGCCATTGGAAGCTACCGAGAACGGAAAGAGCGTGTTGCAGGCGGCTGCCGATATCGACAACAGCGAGGCTTTGACGGAACGGCAGCAGGCCGTTCTGGACGCGGCACTTCGCCTGCTGGTCGAGGAGGGCGACAGCCTCACCATGACCGCGGTGGCGCGGCGGGCAAGCTGCTCCAAGGAAACGCTCTACAAATGGTTCGGCGACCGGGACGGGCTGCTCACCGCAACGGTGCAGTGGCAGGCCTCGAAGGTGCGCGTGGCGCCGGTCGACCGCAAGGGGCTCGACCTTGCCTCGCTGACGGCAAGCCTCGAACGCTTCGCCTCTGACTGGCTGAGGGTGATCTCCAGCGATACCTCCATCGCACTAAATCGCGTCGCGGTCGGCCATGCCGGTTCCGGGAAGGATGACCTTGGCGCTATCGTGCTGCAGAATGGGCGTTTCGCGCTCGCCAGGCGCCTGAAGCCGGTGCTGGAAGCCGGACGCGGGGCCGGGCTGCTCGACTTCGAGGACGCCGAGACGGCGTTCCGGACCTTTTTCGGGCTGGTCGCCCGCGACGTGCAGATCCGGCTTCTGCTCGGCGACCGGCTGCAATTGACCGAGGCAGCAATCGGCGGCGACGCCGCCCGCGCGACGCAGCAGTTTCTCGCTCTTTACGGATCAAGGACCGGGGGAGCACACAACCGGCCGCAAGGCCTCTGATCTTCAAAACGGGAAGGAAGACGAAAATGCGTGTCTATTACGATCGTGACGCCGATCTCAATCTGATCAAGGGCAAGAAGGTCGCCATCATCGGCTATGGCAGCCAGGGCCGGGCGCATGCGCTCAACCTCAAGGATTCCGGCGTCAAGGAGATCGCCATCGGTCTGAAGCCCGGCTCGGCGACCGCCAAGAAGGTCGAGGCCGACGGGCTCAAGGTGATGAGCGTGGCGGAAGCCGCCAAATGGGCAGACCTGATGATGATGGCGACGCCCGACGAATTGCAGGCCGACATCTACAAAAACGAAATCGCGCCGAACATCCGCGACGGGGCGGCGATCGCCTTCGCGCACGGCCTCAACGTGCATTTCGGCCTGATCGAGCCGAAGGCTTCGGTCGACGTCGTCATGATCGCGCCGAAGGGCCCCGGTCACACGGTGCGCGGCGAATACCAGAAGGGCGGCGGCGTGCCGTGCCTGGTCGCCGTCAACCAGGATGCGTCAGGCAACGCGCTCGACCTCGCGCTCTCCTATGCCTGCGGCGTCGGCGGCGGCCGCTCGGGCATCATCGAGACCAACTTCCGCGAGGAATGCGAGACCGACCTGTTCGGCGAGCAGGTGGTGCTGTGCGGCGGCCTGGTCGAGTTGATCCGCGCTGGCTTCGAGACGCTGGTGGAAGCCGGCTATGCCCCGGAAATGGCCTATTTCGAGTGCCTGCACGAGGTGAAGCTGATCGTCGACCTGATCTATGAGGGCGGCATCGCCAACATGAACTATTCGATCTCGAACACTGCCGAATGGGGCGAGTATGTCTCGGGCCCGCGCATCATCACCGCCGACACCAAGGCCGAGATGAAGCGGGTTTTGAAGGACATCCAGACCGGCAAGTTCACCTCGGAATGGATGCAGGAATACCGCGCCGGCCTGGCGCGCTTCAAGGGCATCCGCCGTATGAACGACGGCCACCAGATCGAGGAAGTCGGCGCCAAGCTGCGCGCAATGATGCCGTGGATCGCCAAGAACAAGCTGGTCGACAAGGCGAAGAACTAGGAAGCCTGCGCCAATTCTACCCTGCCGGCCATCTGCTGCAGGTTTCTGCGCTTCCGGTGCTCACGGACTTCAAGTCCGCTCCGCTCCGGTTCTCGAAACCCGCACCAACCGACTCGGCAGGGCGAATTGTCATCTGACTTCCCGCGTGAAACATCAAAGCCGGCGGAGCGATCCGCCGGCGTTTTCATGCTCAGCCATAGTGCCAGCGCGGTTTCGGCTCGGTGCCGGTGAACTCGATGCCGATGCGGTCCTCGCGGCGCCAGCGGACGACCGCCTTGTAGCCGATGCCGTCGGTCGGCACGTAGAGCAGGAATTCGTCGGGCACGCGCGCCTCGATCGGCACCTTCAATTCCGCGCCGCCCGGATGCATGTTGCGCACCGTGCACGCGACCTCGGAATTGTTGATGCCGGTCAGGATCGCCGCACCTTTCAGCACGCGTTGCCGGTGCTTGTCTCTCGACTCGTTCTCAGCCATGGCGGGCACGTCCTAACGGATCGCAACACGGCGATCGTCATGTGGGGCACCGCATCACGGATAGACGCCCCTGCTAAATTTAGGGTTACATTGCCCCGCAAGCTCTCTCTTTTTTGCCGCAATAGAAACGGCGCCGCGATGGGCGCCGTTTCATTCTTCCTGCCGACGGGGCTCAGATATAGGGCGAAATGCACTGCCGGCGCGGGCCATAGTAAGGCTGGAACGTGTTGTCCCAGGCCCGATATGAGCGGTAGCGGTCGTAGCACCACTGGACATGGGCCCTGGACAGCCGCTCCGTCCGGTAGATGCGCCGCGGCTGATAGTAGCGAGGATAGGGATCATAATAGTAGGGATCGTAGTAGTTGCCGTAGGCCAGGCTGCCCAGGCCTAGGCCGAGGCCGAGCCCCAGAATGGCCGCGTCGCTATCACGGAAATGCCGATGATGGCGATGATGCCGCCAGCGCCAGTCGCCATTCCAATCGCCGCCATCCCAGTTGCGGGAGAAATGACGGCCGCGGAAGTTGTCGCCGCGCCACCTGAAGTCGCCGCCGCGCCGCCAGCGCCAATCATACATCTGCTGCCGGTCGTTGCCGCCGGCCCATTCGTCTCGGACCGGGATGATTTGCGGCGCAGTCGCATTGGTCGCGGTCGAGAGATCGGGTTGCAGGATCGGTCCGGCGATCGACGTCGCCGTCAAACCCGCCATTAGGCCCAGGGCCACCAGCCCCGAGCCAAGGGAAGACAAGAGCGGTTTCATTTCACTCTCCAAGGAGTAAGGTCCCACGCCCAGAACACCCCGGGAATGGGCCTATTGATAGGACTTTCCGTCTGAACGGAGGATGAACGGAAAGGTTCCGTCAACCATGACGGGCATGCGCCTGGCTCTTGTGTTCGCTATCGCTTGCGGGCAAAGGTCTCGGCCATGTCGCTGCGCCTCGCCACCTTCAACGTCGAGAACCTGATGAACAGGTTCGATTTTTCCGGCTATCGCAACCAACTCAACGAGGACCGGACGCTGGCGCTGTTCGACATCCGGAGCGAGGCCGAATACAGGCTGCTGGAACAGGCGCGCACCATCGCCCAGTCCGACGATACCCGCCAACTGACGGCGCTCGCCATAGCGGCAACCCGCGCCGACATCATCTGCATGCAGGAGGTCGACAACATCGAGGCGCTGAAGGCCTTCGAATATGGCTATCTGTTCAAGATGATCGGGCAGGGCTACCGCCAGAAATTCACCACCACCGGCAACGACACCCGCGGCATCGATGTTGCCGTGATGATGCGCAGCGAGACCGCGCAAGGCCAGTCGATCGAGTTCGTGCGCATGACCAGCCACGCTTATGTCACGTTCGAGCAGTTCGAGCTGTTCACGCCGGAACTGGCGGCGCTCGGGTTCCTGGCCAACGAGCGCATCTTCAGGCGCGATTGTCTGGAAATCGACGTGACGGTGGGCGGCGTGCCGCTGACGCTCTATCTGGTGCATTTCAAATCGATGGGTTCGCCGCGCAACGGGCTCGACGGCCGCGAGGCGACGATGCCGCTACGCATCGCCGAGGCGCAGGCCGTGCGCCGCATCATCGAGGCGCGTTTCGGCAAGGATCATGCGGCGGACAAGCGCTGGGCGATCTGCGGCGACATGAACGACTACCGCCAGCGCGTGAAGATCGAAGGCGACAGCTTCGACGGCTATCGCTTCGAGGTGGTCGACGAAGCCCAGTCCGCGATCAGTGTTCTGACCGCCGGCGGCTTCTGCGAGAACGTCGTCGAGCGGCGGCCGGAAATGGATCGCTGGAGTTTCTATCACACACGCGGACCGGAAGAGCGGCATCTCTGCCAGCTCGACTATATCCTGCTGTCGAAAGGGCTTGCCGCGAAGAACGCGACGGCGGTTCCGGACATCATCCGCAACGGCCAGCCCTGGCGCACCATCTTTCCGCCGGGGCAGGAAGTCGAACGTTTCCCGCGTGCCGGCTGGGACCGGCCGAAGGCCTCCGACCATTGCCCGGTGGTGATCACCCTGGACATGGCCTGAACGCCCATGAGTTTCGACCTGCCACGCAACGTCATTCTGCCCGTCGACGAAGTCGGCGTGCGGCTCGACCCAAGCCCTCACCCTTTCGAACGCGACAACGAGGCAGCGATTGCCGAAAACTGGCAGCGCGAAATGGCAGCGAAGCCGGCGCTCTACGATGGCACCGTGGTGCTGCTTTCGGCGCTCGCCTATCGCGACAGCCGGCTTGTCGGCCGCTGCCATGCCGTGAAGTACTCGACCTTCATGCTCTGGCGCAAAAACCGTGAGCGGAGCGGCGCCGAGCATGCCTATGCGCATGCCGTGCTGGCCGCCGGCGACAATGCGCTGGTGGCGATCCGCATGGGCTCGCACACGGTGAACGCCGGCCGCGTCTACTTCGCCGCCGGTTCCTTCGAGCCGATCGATTTCCGCGACGGTCTCGTCGATGTCGACTTCAACATGATCCGCGAAGTGGGCGAGGAGACCGGGATCGACCTGTCCGCGGCTCAGCGCGGTCGGCGCTATAACGCGCTTTCGACAGCCAACGGCACGGTGATCTTCCGTCGCTACCGGGTCGCTGAGCCGGCCGATGAGATCGCGCGGCGCATTAGCGAATTCGTTGCCGCCGAAAGTGAACCCGAAATCGAAGCTCCGGTCATCATCCGCAATGCCGATGATCTACCGGACGGGCTGATGGGCCATATGAAGCCGCTCATCGAATGGCATTTTGCGGAGAGCGACGAGGACTCCGACCTTTAATGTTACCTTGTAGGGGCGCGCGAAAAATTCTCCCGCGCCCCGTCAACCCATCGGCGGCCGGCCGCCTGGGCGGAAGCCGGATTATGGAAAGATTGGAGCCAACGCGTCATCCGGCGCGACCTCCGGGACGCCAGGCTTGCTCGCGAGGACAGTAGCTGGGCCATCGTCCTTGTAATAGTAGCTGTAGCCGTTGATGGCCGGCGCGCCGCCGAGATGCGCGAAGAGAATCCTTGAGCCCTCGGGAAAGAAGCCTTTCCTGGTCAGATCGATCAGGCCCTGCATCGACTTCCCCTCGTAAACCGGATCGGTGATCATGGCCTCCGTGCGCGCCGCCAGCCGGATTGCGTCGTTGGTGGCTTCCGACGGAACGCCATAGGCCGGATAGGCATAGTCGGGGTTGATCACGATTTCGTCCTCGCGCACGGCGCGGCCCAGCCCGACGAGAGCGGCTGTGTCGTCGACGATGCGGCGGACCTGGGCACGGGTCTGAGCGAGCGTTCCCGAGGCATCGATGCCGATCACCCGGTCGGCACGGCCTTGCGCGGCGAAGCCAACGATCATGCCGGCCTGCGTCGAGCCGGTCACGACGCACACGATGATGTAGTCGAAGGTGCAGCCGAGCTCCGCCTCCTGCCTGGCCACCTCCTCGGCGAAGCCGACATAGCCCAGCCCGCCGAACTTGTGCACCGAGGCGCCGGCCGGGATCGGATAGGGCTTGCCGCCGGCGTCCTTCACCGACTGGATCGCGTCCTGCCAGCTTTTGCGGATGCCGATATCGAAGCCGTCGTCGACAAGCCGGCTGTCCGCGCCCATCAGGCGCGTCAGCAGGATGTTGCCGACCCGGTCGTAGACCGCATCATAGTGCGGCACCCATTTTTCCTGGATCACCACGCACTTCATGCCGATCTTGGCCGCCGTCGCCGCGACCAGGCGCGTATGATTCGACTGGACGCCGCCGATCGACACCAGCGTGTCGGCACCGGTGCGAATAGCGTCCGGCACGATATACTCGAGCTTTCGCAGCTTGTTCCCGCCCATGGCGAGACCGGAATTGCAATCATCTCGCTTTGCGTAGACCTGCACCTTCCCGCCCAACGCCGCGCTCAGCCGCGGCAGATGCTCGATCGGCGTCGGGCCGAAGGTCAGCGGATACCGTTCAAACTTTTCGAGAAGTGACATCGATTTGCCCTCCACGGTGGTCGTTTTCAATGGGCAAAGGATAGATCAATTCCAGCGAAAGGTGCTCTCGAACCGAACCTCAAGGATTTGCGCTTTCCTCAAAAAATGCGCTAAGATAGATGCATTCATTCATTGTGGCGGGTAGAAATGGAAGAATCTTCCACCCCGACTCTCGACCGCATTGACGTCAAGATCCTGCGGGCCCTTCAGGCCGAGGGACGGTTGACCAATGCGGAGCTCGCGGCTCGCGTGAATGTCAGCGCCGCCACATGCCACCGGCGCACGCAGCGCCTGTTCGAAGAGGGCTATATCACCGGGGTCAGGGCGGAGATCGCGCCCGCCGCGGTAGGGCTTGGCGCACTGGTGATGGTCGGCGTCGTGCTCGACCGTTCCACACCGGAGAGCTTCGCCGCTTTCGAGGAGGCCGCGCTTCAGCTCAAGGAGGTGCTGGATTGCAATCTCGTGGCCGGCGACTTCGATTATCTGCTGAAGATAAGAGTCCGGGACATGGCGGACTTCAACAAGCTTCACGGGCAGAAGCTGATCGCGCTGCCGGGCGTGCGGCAAACCCGGACGTTCTTCGTCATGAAGGAGGTCAAGGAGAATGCGCGGCTGCCGTTTTGACAGGCAGCGACCTTGACGGTGGTCAGCGTCGCCCCTTGTCCTGCAATGCCTTGCGATCGTTGCGGGCGGCGACGAAAAAAAGAATGACGCCGAGGCCGAGCAGCGCGCCCATCGCCATTCCCATCGTCTGGCCGACGACCTCCTGGAAATTCGCGGCGACGCGATCGGGATTTTGGATGCCGTAGCCGGCCAGGTACCACCACAGGCCGGCCAAGCCGACCTCGACGGTCGCCAACACCAGGATCAGCCGCGCCTTCTTAGTCATTCGAATCTCCCCCACATAGCAAAGACCACTGCAGTAGCATTGCCGGATGGGCGGCGACAGAGGGCAGGCGAGGCCAATACCGGCGGCGGCTGCGCCTATTCATGCCTCAGTGCGTCGATCGGATCGAGCCTTGCGCCGCGCAGCGCCGGGAAGAAGCCGAACACCACGCCGATCAGCGCCGAGAAACCGACGGCGAGCAGGATGACTGCCGGGCTCGGCGCAAAGGGTATCGTCAACGTCGCCGAGGCAAGGCCGGCAAGCGCCAAGCCGATCAGGATGCCGATGATGCCGCCAAGCAGCGACAGCACCGTCGCCTCGACCAGGAACTGGACGAGGATGTGCTTCTCATGCGCTCCGATGGCCAGTCTGATGCCGATCTCGCGCGTGCGCTCGGTGACCGAGACCAGCATGATGTTCATGATGCCGATGCCGCCGACGAGCAGGCTGACGCCGGCGACCGCGCCCAGCATGCCGGTCATGGTGGTGGTCGCGCTGGCCATCGCGTCGGCGATCTGGGTCATGTCGCGGATCGAGAAATCGGGATCGCGGTCCGGCGTGATGCGGCGCGTGTCGCGCAGGATGTCCTCGACGCGCGGCTGCAGTTCGGTGGTCGGCGTGCCGTCGTCGGCGGCGATGTAGATGTTGTCGATGTCGCGGTTGCCGGCGATGCGCCGCTGATAGGCGGCAAGCGGCATCAGCACGACATTGTCCTGGTCCTGGCCGAAGCCGGTATACCCCTTCGGCTCCAGCAGGCCGACGATCCTGCAGGAAGTGCGGTTGACACGGATGATTTCGCCCTCCGGATCGCCGGCGCCGAAGAATTGCTGGCGCACCGTCTCGCCGATCAGGCACACGCCAGCGCCGGCGCGGGTCTCGGAATCGCTGAACGGGCGGCCGGAAACCAGTTTCCAGTCGCGCGCGTCGAGATAGGCGCTGTCGGTACCGGTCACGCCCGACGTCAGGCTCTCCGTGCCGTAGATGACGCGCACCTGCTTCTGCGAGGCCGGGGCGATGGCGCGGGCGCCGCTGAGATGGACGACGAGCGCCGCAAGGTCCTTGTCGGCGAGGGGACGGGTGGCCTGGTCGAGCCCGCCCGGTCCGCCCGGCCCGGCGGGACGGCCGGAGCGCACGACCAGCAGATTGCTGCCGAGCTTCGAGATATCGGCCTTGACCTTCTCGGTGGTCCCGGAACCGATGGTGAGCATGGCGATGACAGCCGCCACGCCGATGACGATGCCAAGCAGGGTCAGGAACGAGCGCAGCACGTTCCTGCGGATCGAAATCAGCGAAAGGCGGACGGTCTCCCAGATCATGCGGCCTCGGCTTTTGCGGCGTCCGAGGAGACATGGCCGTCGAGGAAGCGCACGGTGCGCCTGGCATATTCCGCGACGTCGGCCTCATGCGTGACCATGACGATAGTGAGGCCGAGTTCGGCATTGAGCCTGGTCAGCAAGTCCATGATCTCGTGCGTGCGCGCCGTGTCGAGATTTCCCGTGGGCTCGTCGGCGACGAGCAGCGTCGGCTTGGTGACGATGGCGCGCGCGATCGCAACGCGCTGCTGCTGACCGCCCGACAGCTCGGCCGGCGTGTGGTGCTCGCGCCCGACCAGCCCGACCTGGGCCAGCGCGTGCATTGCGAGATCGCGGCGTTCGCGGGCGGAAACACCGCGATAGATCAGCGGCAGCTCGACATTTTCGGCCGCCGTGGTGCGGGGCAGGAGATTGTAGCCCTGAAAGACGAAGCCGACATAGAGGTTGCGCAGCACGGCACGGCGGTTGCGGTCGAGCCTGCCGGCATCGACGCCCATGAAGCGGTAGGTTCCGGCCGTCGGCGTATCGAGGCAGCCGATGATGTTCATGGCGGTCGACTTGCCAGAGCCGGACGGCCCCATGATGGCGACGAACTCGCCGCGGCGTATCGCAAGATCGACGCCGGCAAGCGCGTCCACGCGCGCCTCGCCTTCGCCATAGCTCTTCCAGACCTTGTCGAAAGTGATGAGCAAGGGAGCGGACACAGGATCAGCTCCGCTGCTGCGAGCCGGTGATGACCTCGGCGTCCTGGTCGAGGCCGGACGTGATCTCGGTCAATTCGCCGTCGGTCGAGCCGATCCTGACGTTGACGGCATGCGGCCGCCCGTTTTCCAGCACATAGATCGTGCGTGAGCCGTCAGTCGGCGTCTTTGTCGCCTCCCGCTGCCGGTTGGGACGGCCCATGCGGCCGGTGAACAGATCGCGCAGGCTCCAGCCGCGAGCCGCCTGCTCGGCCGGGCGGTAACGGAAGGCGGTGGCAGGCACCGTGAGCACGCCTTTGGCCTGCCTGGTGACCACGGAGACGGTGGCGGTCATGCCGGGCCTGAGCAGGAGCTCGCCGTTGTCGACTTCGAGCCGTGCATTGTAGGTGACGACGCCGTCGGTGGTCACCGAGGCATAGGAGATGTCGCGGATCTCGGCGTCGAAGGGACGGTCCGGGAATGCGTCGACGGTGAAGCGGGCATGCTGGCCGGGCTTGACCTGGCCGATATCGGCCTCGTCCACTGCGGCCTGCAGCTCCATGTTCCGCAAGTCGGCGGCGATGATGAACAGCACCGGCGCCTGCAGCGAGGAGGCGACCGTCTGGCCGGGATCGACCGAGCGCGTGAGCACGATGCCGTCGATCGGCGCGTAGATGGTGCTCTTGGCAAGATCGGTCTGCTGCGCCTTGAGATCGGCCTCGGCGATGGCGAGATTGGCTGCGGCGCTGTCGAGCGCCGCCTTGGAGCGGTCGCGCGTCGCGGTCGCCGCTTCCAGCGACTGGTCCGTCGCCATGCCGCGCTTGGTGAGCGCGCTCGCGCGGACCACTGCGTTCTCGCTTTCCTGCAACGTGACCTTGGCGTTCTCGACGGCCGCGGCTGCCGCCTTGGCCGAGGCGGTGGCGCGCTCGATCTGGACTTCGAGCTTGGCGGTATCCAGCCTCGCCAGCACGTCGCCCTTCTTCACCTGCTGGTTCTCGCTGACCTCGACGGAGCGGACGATGCCGGAAAGCTCGCTGGAAATGTCGACCTGGGTCAGCGGCTGCAGCGTTCCGGTCGCCGACACCTGGACGGTCAGGTCGGCGACCGTCGCCGGCGCGGTCGTGTATTCGATCCGGGGCGGGGCGGCGGCGCTCCACCGGTAGACGCCAATCGCGACCGCCACGACCGCCAGCGCCAGCAGCGCGTAGAGCCAGCCGCGCCGGCGCTTGCGGGTCACGCCTTTGCGGTCGAGCCCGAGAGCTGCCTCGATGGAAGTATCGGATTCCGCCTTTGGTGGATTGACAACCTGATCCACACCGGACCCCTATAACGAAAAATTGATGTCCCTATCCGTGCACAAATCAGGCTTTGAGGTTCGGATTTCAAATTAAATTTCCCTCATGTTGGGATTGAGGCCGAAATTCGGGGCGAGGCGGAAGGTTTTCTCGATGGCGCGCAACTACTTCCTTTACGACGTATTTACGACCGGGCGGCTGGCCGGCAATCCGCTCGCCGTGGTGCTCGACAGCCAGGGGCTGGACACCGCCGCCATGCAGGCGATCGCGCGCGAATTCAATCTGTCCGAGACGGTTTTCGTGCTGCCGCCCGACAATGCCAAGCACCGCAATCGCATCCGCATCTTCACACCGGACTACGAGATGCCGTTCGCCGGTCATCCGACGGTCGGCTCAGCGATCGCGCTTGCGGAACTGGCAGGCGAGACTGCGGGCGTCTTCGTGCTGGAGGAGAATATCGGCCCGGTGCGCTGCGCGGTCAGCACACATGATGGCGCCACCTTCGCCGAATTCGACCTGGCGAAACTGCCGGAGCGGCTGGAACTCGCCGCCGATCCGGAGATGATCGGCGCGGCGCTTGGCCTTGGCCCGCATGAGCTCGGCTTCGAGAATCACCGCGTCTCCTTCTGGTCGGCCGGCGTGCCATACGTCACTATTCCGGTCGCCGGCCTTGAGGCGGCGGCAAAAATCCGGCTCGACAACCAGGCTTGGTCCGAGCTCGCGCCGCGCAAGAGCGAATGGGCCTTTGCCAGCCCCTATGTGTATTGCCGCGAGACTGTGCATCACGACAGCGCCTTCCATGTCCGCATGATCGTGCCCGGTACCCCATCCTACGAAGACCCGGCGACCGGCTCGGCCGCCGCCGCCTTTGCCGGCACCATCATGCATTTCGATGGCCCGACGGACGGAATCTCGCAGCTCTGGATCGAGCAGGGGCTGGAAATGGGCAGGCCTTCGCGCATCCGGCTCGAGCTCAATGTCGACGGCGGAAAACTGGCCTCGGCGCGCATCGGCGGCCATGCGATCAAGGTCGCGGAAGGCAAGCTTTTCGTCTGATGCCTGCGGCAATTCGGCGATTTGTCGGGAAATGATCCGGCGGGGCTGGACATAGCCGAAACCGGCGGCTATATGCGCCGCCGACGCTGGGTTTCCCGGCGGTGTGGGTGTGTAGCTCAGTTGGTAGAGCAGCTGACTCTTAATCAGCGGGTCCACAGTTCGATCCTGTGCACACCCACCATTTTTCCGCTGACATTACAGTGCTTTGAGCGAGACGTCTCAACGAGAACAACCTGGCACCCAGTCTCATGGATGCCAACTCTCCCAGTCTCATGTAAGGTTGGAGTGCGCGTTTCGGCCCGCTTTGATGCTTGGCTGCGAGCAGCGGGATATTTTCCCTCTTGGCTAGACGTATGACAAGCTAGGTGGCATTTTCCAAGCTTGCCGTTTTCTAGTCAGCGAAAAGAGAACGCTTGGTTCCCGATCACTACGCCATCGTATATACTGAAGAGACGCGAAGAATATTCGTGAAATTTCCGAAACTTTTGGTGATTTTGTTCTCACCAAGAGCTGTTCCGGCCCGAATTGCGGCTGCATCGGCTGCATGATGTTCTCGTCGAAGGTGTTGTTTGGCGAAGCCGAATTCTCGGTCCTTGACCTTGATGGAGCGAAGGCTCTGGATGAAAATCTCATGGCTTATTCGTTCACAGAGGAGGGAGAAATCTTTCTTTTCGGCCTTAAGCACAGCTACAAGGCTTACAAGGGCACGATCAATAAAGAGAAGCTCGACAAGATCTTCAGATTTCCAGATGCTGCTTTGATCATCAAACCTGAAGAGGACGGCACATTCACCCATTCGTATGTTTCCCCGACCGTAGACAGGCGTGTCATATCACGGGGCTGCCGGCCAACGCCGCACTGCCCATGCATCGGATGCCGTATCGTAGATATGTGGTACACAAAGGCGCCGGGGCATATGACGCCTGCGGTCGACGTTTCGGAGGCTAGAGTTTCTCCAGACGGAGAATTGGTTCTGCCGATTTTCGAGGGCGAAGAAATTATTTCGAAGCTCCTAATGCGTGACCCGTCCGTCCGCCATGCCTTTTCTCCGAATATCTTCGATTCTCCACTTGAGCAGATGTTCTACGAACTCGCCTTTCTAGATCTGCACAAATATCCGCAGCATCCTGTCGGGAAATATCGCTTGGACTTTGCAATCCCGGACAAGCGCATAGCCATCGAACTTGATGGACATGAGTATCACAAGACCAAATACCAGCGAACCCACGATGCAAAACGAGACCGCTGGTTGTATGGCCAAGGATGGACCGTCCTACGCTTTACCGGGACGGAAATTCATCAGAACTTGGACCGCTGCCTTGATGAAATATGCAAGTTGGTTGGCATCGAACGTGTAAGTAGGTCCCAACAGTGAGCGCGGTGAAATGCAGGGCACAGCGGCTATATGATCTGCGATCCAGCATCCGTGCTGCGGTTCCCAGAATGCCAACCACGACCTTTTGCGTATCAAGTTCATAGACCGATGTTGAACAGGATTACTTCTCCGACACACCCGCCTCCGCGAAGCTCGCCATGCGGGCATGGCACTCCAGCGCCGCGCGGACGATGTTGACGGCGAGGCAGGCGCCGGAGCCTTCGCCGAGCCGCATGCCGAGGTCGAGCAGCGGCGGCAGACCGAGCGCTTCGAGCAGGCGCCGGTGGCCCGATTCGGCCGAGACATGGGCGGCGATGGTGTGGGCAAGGCCAGTGGGGTGCAGCCGGGCCAGGGGTGCCGCGGCGGCCGTGCAGACGAAGCCGTCGAGCAGCACCGGCACGTTGTTTTTGCGCGCGGCAAGCGTGGCGCCGAAGATCGCGGCAAGCTCGCGCCCGCCGAGCGCAGCCGCGATCTTCAGCGGATCGGAGAGCGAATCGGCGTGGCGCTTGCGGCCGGCCTCGATCGCCGTGATCTTGCGAATCAGGCCTGCATCGTCGACGCCGGTGCCGCGCCCGGTCCATTTTTCCGCGCCGCCGCCGAAGAGGGCGGCCGAGATCGCGGCCGCCGGCGTGGTGTTGCCGATGCCCATCTCGCCGAAGCAGACGAGGTCGAGGTCCTTGGTCACGGCGTTGTAGCCGGCCGAGACGGCGGCGAGGAAGGCCTGTTCGTCCATGGCCGGCACTTGCGTGAAATCGCCCGTCGGATGGTCGAGATCGAGCGGGATGACGTCGAGCTTGGCGCCGGCGATGCGGGCAAGCTGGTTGATGGCCGCGCCGCCACCGGCAAAGTTCGCCACCATCTGCACGGTGACTTCCGACGGATAGGCCGACACGCCCTGCGCGGTGACGCCGTGATTGCCGGCAAAGACGAACACCTTCACCGTGTCGAGCTTAGGCATCTCGCGGGCTTGCCAGCGCCCCAGCCATGCGGCGATCGTTTCCAGCCGGCCGAGGCTGCCTTGCGGCTTGGTCAGCGTGTCCTGTCGGCGGGCGACGGCACTCGCGGCGGTATCGCTGCCGGCGGGAAGATCGAGGCAGGCGGCGCGAAGGTCTTCGAGCGATTTGAACGACATGGGGGCAATGTCTCCAATTGAGAGTCAGGGGGATAGGGAAACTGAGGCAACGAGCAGGACCGCGATTTCGCCGAGCTGCTGCAGCGCGCCGATCGTGTCGCCGGTCTGGCCGCCGATCTGGCGGAGGCAAAGCGCGCGGAAGGCGGCAAACGAGAGGCCGAGCAGAACGAGCGCCACTATCGCGCCGCCGAGACCGAGCGCCAGCAGCGCCACGGCACCGAGGGCCGCGCCGATGGCTGCGGTCTCGGCGCCGACGGTGCCCGCATCGGCGGACAGACCGTCGGCGCGGGCCGGCGGCAGAAAATGCATGAAGGCGCCGAAGAGACCGCGTGAAGCGGCATGCGCGGCCAGCAGGGCCAGGAAGACATGGCCGGGTCCGGCCAACTCGGCAAGCGCGCTCCAGCGAATGAGCAGCGAGATGCCGAGCGCCGCCGCGCCATAGGCGCCGATGCGGCTGTCGCGCATGATCTCAAGCTTCCTCTCGCGGGTCTTGCCGCCGCCAAAGCCATCGGCAATGTCGGAAAGCCCATCCTCATGCAGGCAGCCGGTGGCAAGCATCGTCGCTGCGAGTGTGAGCGCCGCGGCCGGAGCGGTGGCTACGCCCAGCCCGGAAGCGACGGCGTAGACGAGCGCGCCGATGATGGCGACGGCGAGACCGGCAAAGGGTGCGGCCCAGATCGCGTCCGCAAGGCCGCGCCCGCCGAAATCACTCGACGGAAGCCTCAACCTGGTGAAGAAGACGAGGCTGAGGCCGATATCGTCAAGCAATTGCCGCCGTGCGGAAGGGCCGCTCATGCGCCCCTCGCAATGGCATGGAAGAAGGTGCCGCTGACAAGGCCACGCCGGTAGCCCGAGGCGCCGAGCGGATTGCCCTGGCCGTCGGCGAGGTCGGCCAGCGGCTCGTCATTGCCGGTGGCCGTCATCTGCGCATAGTGGAATTCATGGCCACGGATGAGGGTGCCCTCCGGCCCCAGCGGGCACGCGGCGCGCAGCCGCGCCTCGCGGTAGCCGAGATTCATCTTGCGCCTGGCGAAGCTGGTCGAATGGCCGAGCAAGCCGAGCATGTTGTGGTTTTGGCCGTCCGCGTCCTCCAGCGCCTCACCCAACACCATGAAGCCGCCGCACTCGCCATGCACGGGCTTCGTCGCGGCAAAGCGAGCCATTCCCGTCCGGAACTTCGTCGCGGCCGCGAGCTTGCCAGCATGCAGTTCCGGATAGCCGCCGGGCAGCCAGCAGACGTCGCAGTCTTCAGCGGGTGTCTCGTCTGCAAGCGGTGAGAAAGGGACGATCTCGGCGCCGGCGTTGCGCCAATGCGCGGCGACATGCGGGTAGAGGAACGTGAAGGCGGCATCCTCGGCCAGCGCGATACGCTGTCCAGGTGGCTGTAGTGCGTCGCCGACGTCGCCGAACGATGGCTCGAGCGGGGTTGCCAGCGCGAGGATGGCGTCGATATCGAGCGACTTCTCGACCATGTCGGCCAGTCGGTCGAGATGCGCCATCAGGTTCTCGTACTCGCCGGCCTGAACGAGGCCGAGATGGCGCTCCGGCAGGTTGAGCGTCGGATCGCGCAGGATGGCGCCGACCACCGGCAGGCCGATCGCCTCGATGGCGTCGCCCGATAGCCGCCTGTGCCGTTCGCTGCCCAGACGATTGAGAACGACGCCGGCCATGCGCACGTCCGGATCGTAGGTGGCAAACCCCTTGGCGACGGCCGCAGCCGTGGTCGACTGTCCAGAAACGTCCAGCACCAGAAGCACCGGCAGGCCATAGAGCCGCGCAAGATCTGCGGCCGAACCCGAACGGCCTTCAGGCGCGGGAATGCCGTCGAACAGGCCCATCGCGCTTTCGAGGATGACGTATTCGGCGTCGTCTGCCGCCTGGCTGGCTAGCGCGTTGAGCAGGGAAGGGGACATCGCCCAGCTGTCCAGATTGACGCCGGACAGGCCAGTCGCGGCGGCATGGAAGCCGGGGTCGATATAGTCCGGTCCGGACTTCGCCCCGCGCACCTTCAGGCCGCGCCGGGAAAGCGCGCGCAGCAGGCCGATGGTGACGCTGGTCTTGCCCGAGCCGGAGCGCGGCGCGCCGATGATGATCGCGCGGGCGGTCATGCCGTGCCCGCCAGTGCCGCGCGCAGGGTGACGATGCCGCCGACGACAATCAGCGCCGGCGAGGCGAGTCCGGCGGCCGCGGCCTCCTCGGCGATTGTCGTGAGCGTTGCGACGACGATGCGCTCCTGCGGCGTGGTCGCTGCAACGATCACCGCTGCCGGCGTCGACGGCGCGAGGCCGCCGTCGAGCAGCTTTGCCGCTATCACCGGCAGGTTGGCCATGCCCATATAAACGACGACAGGCTGGCCGGTGCGCGCGATCGCGGCCCAGTCGATGTCGTCATCGGTGCCCGCGGCATGGCCGGTAGCAAGGATAACGGCCTTGTTGATGCCGCGCATGGTGGCGGGGATACCGGTCGCAGCCAAGGCGCTGAGGCCGGAGGTCAGGCCGGACAGCACCTGGAACGGGATTCCCTCCCGCGCCAGCGCCAGTGCCTCTTCACCGCCTCGGCCGAAAATATAGGGATCGCCGCCCTTGAGGCGCACGACGCGGCGGCCCTCTCGCGCCAGCCGTACGAGCAATGCGTTGATGTCGTCCTGCTTCATCGAAGGCTGGCCGCCGCGTTTTCCCGCGTAGAAAAGCTCGGCGCCTTCAGCGACCGCAACGACATCGGGCGAGACCAGCGCGTCATAGACCAGCGCATCACACTGTCCGAGCGCCGCCAGCACTTCCAGAGTCAGGCAGCCGGGATCGCCGGGGCCGGCGCCGGCCAGCCAGACATGACCTGACTCCAGCGCGCGCGGCTTGAAGTTCAGCCGCGCCAGCGCCTGTTCCACCGTTGCCCGTCCGTTTCTGTTGGTGCTGGCGTTCACAATCCGTCCCGTCCGCGAAAACGCCGCTGGTAGTGGGCGTCGTAAAGTGAACTTTCGCCGAAATCCTGCGCGGCCAAGGCGCTGCCGACGAAGATGATCGCCGTGCGTTCCATCGGGTTTTCCGCGAGCTGCGCTTCGATGGTGCCCAGAGTGCCGGTCAGAATGCGCTCATCCGGCCAGGAGGCGCGGAAAACGACCACTACCGGGCACTCGGCGCCGTAGAGCGGCGTCAGATCGGCGACGATGCGGTCGATGGCGTGGATGGCGAGATGAATGGCGAGCGTGGCGCCAGTGCGGCCGAAGCCGGCAAGCGTCTCGCCGGGCGGCATTTTCGAGGCGCGGCCGGAGACACGAGTGAGCACGAGGCTCTGGGCGAGCTCGGGAATCGTAAGCTCGCGGCGCAGCGCGGCCGCTGCCGCCGCGAAGGAGGGGACGCCCGGCGTCAGCGTGTAGGGGATATTGTGCTTTTCCAGCCGCCTGATCTGTTCGGCCACGGCGCTCCACACCGAGAGGTCGCCGGAATGCAGGCGCGCGACATCGTGGCCGGCCTTGTGGGCGGCGAGATATTCGGCCTCGATCTCGTCGAGCGACATTGGCGCGGTATCGATCAGTTTGGTGCCCGGCGCGCAATGTTCGAGCAGTTCTGGCGCGACGATCGAACCGGCATAGAGACACACGGGGCAGGTCGCCAGCAGGCGGCTGCCGCGCAAGGTGATGAGGTCGGCCGCGCCCGGTCCGGCGCCGATGAAATGGACCGTCATGCAGCACCTCCACCGAGAGCGATGGCGCAGGTCACCGGGCCGAGCACGGTACGCGGCCCGAGCAGTTTTGCGTCCTTGCCGGCTGCGGCCAGGGCCGAGGCTTCCGAAACCGACGGCGTGCCGGCATGCGCCTGCGAGAGATCGGAGTGGCTGAGCGTGCCGGCGGAGGCGGCCCGCAACGCGTCGTCGCTGACGACGATCACCGGGAGGGCAAGATCACGGCCGGCCACGAAGATCGCTTCCTCCTCGCGTTTGATTTCGCCGGTCGCCAGCACCGAAAGTGCTGTCATCGCCAGCCCGTGCGCCTCGAGCGCGGTCTCGATCGCGGCGCGCACGTCGCGCGCCGTCACACCTTTCCGGCTGCCGATTCCCGCGACCATCATGGCTTCACCCAACTCCACTGCATGACCGGCATGGCCGGACGCCAGGCCTGCATGGACCCGACCGGCGCTGCGCGCGAAAGCGCAATGCGGGTGAGGTCGCCGCCGCGCCTGGTGTGCTGATCGAGAAGTAGCGCCTCCATCTCCAGCGTCACCGCGTTGGCGACGAGCCGGCCGCCGGGACGCAGCGCCTTGATCGCCTTCTCAAGCACGCCGGCATCGCTGCCGCCGCCGCCGATGAAGATCGCGTCCGGCGTCTCGAGTTTCGTGAGCGCCCTGGGTGCCGAGCCTTCGATCACGACAAGGCCGGGCACACCGCAATGCGCGGCGTTGCGGTGGATGCGGGCGGCGCGTTCGCTATCGGCTTCGATGGCGATGGCGCGCATTGAAGGGTGAGCGAGCATCCATTCGATGCCGATTGAGCCGGAGCCGGCGCCGATATCCCACAGCAACTCGCCACGCCGAGGCGCCAGCGCCGACAGCGTGATGGCGCGGATCTCGCGTTTGGTGATCTGGCCGTCATGCTCGAACAGATGATCGGCAAGGCCGACGGTCAAAGGCAGGATGCGCGCATCCGGCGTCGATTCAATTTCCAGGGCCAGCACATTGAGCGGGTTGATGTTTTTGAGATCGAAGGCATCGGCGCGGGTGGTGCGATGCGTTTCCTTGGGACCGCCGAGCGCTTCGAGGACTGTCAATCGCGAAGAGCCGAAGCCGAGTTCGTTGAGCAGTCCGGCGATGGCTGGCGGCGCGTCGCCATCCGATGTGAGGGCAAGGATGCGCGCGCCGGGATGGAGCAGGGGGCGGATCAGGTCGATCGAATGACCGTGAAGCGAGATGACCTCGACATCCTGCAGCGCCCAACCCAAGCGGGATGCGGCCAGTGAGAGCGATGAAGGCCCCGGCAGGACGAGCATTTGATCCGGCTTCACTTTGTGCGCCAGCGTGACGCCGACGCCGTGGAAGAACGGGTCGCCGGAGGCAAGCACGCAGACGTTCCGGCCCTTCAGTGCCAGCACATCGCGCATTTCGGCGTCGAATGGCGTCCGCCACGAGCGGGCTTCGCCCTTGGCCAGGGATGCGACCAGCGCGAGGTGGCGCTTGCCGCCGAAGACGACTTCGGCGTCGGCAATCCGATGCTTGGCCTCGTCGCCGAGACCCGCTAAACCGTCCTCGCCGATGCCGACCACCGTCAGCCATTTTGAGGTGAGCTTGGCGCCGCGCGGACCCTTAGCAGGCATGATGACCCACCGTATCCTGATCCTCGGCGGAACCACGGAGGCCCGGCAACTGGCGGGCAAGCTGACGCGTCGCAAGGATTTCTCGGTCACGCTGTCGCTCGCCGGCCGCACCGAAAGTCCCGTCGCGCAAGGCGTGCCCGTGCGCGTCGGCGGTTTTGGCGGCGCGGAGGGATTGGCCGTCTATCTCAGCGAGGAACACGTCCACCTGCTGATCGACGCCACGCACCCTTACGCGGCGCGCATTTCGGCCAATGCCGCCGAGGCGGCCCAGCAAACCGGTGTGCCGATCATTGCCCTGCGACGTCGTGGCTGGGAGCCTGTGGCTGGTGATCGCTGGACGTTCGTGGACGGCGTTGCTGAAGCGGCCAAGGCGCTCGGCATGGCGCCACGTCGCGTTCTTCTCGCGATCGGCCGGCAGGAGGCCGGCGCCTTCGAGGCTGCTCCGCAGCATCACTATCTGATCCGCAGCGTCGATCCGGTGGAGCCGAAGCTCGCGGTGCCGGACGTGGTCTACCTGCTCGCGCGCGGGCCGTTTCCGGAAGCAGATGAAAGGGCGCTGCTCGAAAAGCACAGCATCGATGCTGTCGTGTCGAAGAACAGCGGTGGTGACGCGACCTACGGCAAGCTCGCCGCGGCGCGGGCGCTCGGCATCGAGGTGATCATCGTGCGCCGGCCGCCTCTGCCAGACGTTCCTTCGGCCGAGACCGTCGATCAACTGGCCGCAAAAGTCGATCATCTTTTCGACCCTGTTGCCGAACGCGGGGTGTAGACCAGCGCTGGGCGTTCGCCGCGCTTGATGATCCGGGTCTCGGGCGAGCCGATGATGATGCAAGTCGCCATGTCGGCTTTTTCCGCATCGGCGTCCGCCAGCAGGAATACCTCGATGCGCTCGTCCGGCCGGCCGGCGGCGCGACCGAAGATCACCGGCGTGGTGCCGGGCAGGATCGCCTTCAGGCATTCGAAGGCGCGGCCGAGCTGCCAGGGGCGCGCCTTGCTGATCGGATTGTAGAGCGCGATGACGAAGCCGGCGCCGGCCGCAGCCAGCAATCTCAGCTCGATCAGGTCCCAAGGCTTCAGATTGTCCGAGAGCGAGATAGCGCAGAAGTCGTGGCCGAGCGGCGCGCCTATGCGAGCGGCGACCGCGAGCATGGCTGTTACGCCGGGGACGACAGCGAGGTCGATGGCGCGCCATTCGGCTGGCCCGGCCTCGATCGCCTCGCAGACGGCCGCCGCCATGGCGAAGACGCCGGGGTCGCCGCCGGACACGACAGCCACGTTGTGGCCTTCGGCGGCCTTGGCCAGCGCTTCGTTGGAACGGGCGAGTTCTTCCCTGTTATCAGAGGCGACGCGGGTCTGATCCGGCCTCAGCTCGAGCCGGTCGAGATAGGGCTTGTAACCAAAGAAGAAGGAGGCGTCGGCCACCGCTTGACTGGCCTGCGGCGTGACCTGGTCGGCATTGCCGGGACCGAGACCGATGACGGTGAGGCGGCCGCTCATGGCTTTGCTCCGGGGGCTCCGGGACGGGCCGACCAGCCGGCGACCAGCACGATGGCGAAATAAGGCGCCTTGTCGTCCGGCTTTTCGGTAAGCCGCATCGAGACGCTGCCCGGCATGGTGCCGCGCTCGACATAGACCGCCTTTGCCAGCTTGCCGGCCGCTTCCAGCGCGCGGCGGATTTTTGGCAGGTTGCGGCCGACCTTCATGATCACGGCGGCATCGGTATCGGCCAGCCGCCGCGTCAGCTCGAACTCGCTCATCGTGCCCGGCAGCACGGTCAGCACGTCGTCGCCCTGGACGATCGGCACGCCGGTCGCCGACCAGCAGCCGGACATGGCGGTGATGCCGGGGATGACCTCGGTCGGGAAGCGGTGCGCAAGGCGGGCATGCAGATGCATGTAGGAGCCGTAGAAAAGCGGATCGCCTTCCGACAGCACCGCGACCATCTTGCCGGCGCCAAGATGTTCGGCGACCTGTTCGGCCGACTGTTCGTAGAAATCGGTGATCTGCGAGCGGTAGTCGTCGTGATCCTTGTCGATCTCGGTCGTCACCGGATAGAGCAGCGGCAGCTCGATCATGTCTGGCCGGAACCGCGCCTCGACGATGGCGCGTGCATTGCTGTTGTTGCCGCGCTTGGCGAAGTAGGCGACGACATCGGCCTCGGCCAGGGCGCGCGCCGCCTTCAGCGTCAGAAGCTCCGGATCGCCGGGACCGGTGCCGACGCCGACCAGGCGGCCTTTTACAATCGCGTTCACAGGCCTGGCCTCGCCAATGCGTTGAGCGCGGCCGCTGTCATGGCGCTGCCGCCGAGCCTGCCGCGCACGATGGCGTAGGGCACGCCGTAGGAATTCCCGGCCAGCGCATCCTTGGATTCGGCAGCACCCACGAAGCCGACCGGCATGCCGATGATCGCCGCCGGCTTCGGCGCGCCGTCGCGCAGCTTTTCGAGCAGATAGAAGAGCGCGGTCGGCGCATTGCCGATAGCGATGACCGATCCGGCCATGCTCTCGCCCCAGAGGTCGATGGCCGCGGCCGAGCGGGTGTTGCCGATTTCCATGGCGATCCCTGCGGTGCGCGGGTCGCGCAGCGTGCAGATCACCTCGTTGCCGGCCGGCAGCCGGGCGCGGGTGACGCCATGGGCGACCATTTCCGCGTCGCAAAAGATCGGAGCGCCGGCGGCAAGGGCCACGCGGGCCGCAGCAACGAAGCCGCTGGAGAAGATGAAATGGCCGGCGGCTTCGACCTGGCCGCAGGCGTGGATCATGCGGATCGCGACATCGGCTTCCGCTTCGGAGAAGCGCGAGAGATCCGCCTCGGCGCGGATGATGGCGAAAGAGCGCTCGTAGATCGCCATCCCGTCATGGATATAGTCGTAGGCGGCCATTCTTTAGTTCCGTCGATAGAGTTCGGCGATGCCTTCCGCGCCAAGCCTTGCCAGGCAGGCCGCGGCGGTCTCGCCGGGATGTCGTGCGTCGCGGAGCGCCGCCGCAATGCCGGCGACCCCGTGCGCGGCGTCATAGCCCGGCCTGTATCCGGCAGGAAGGGCCTTTGCCGTCCCGTCCACGACAAGTCCGGCTCCGTTTTCGTCGCCGACCAGGGTGAGCGCCGCCGGGCCGGGATGCGCGCAACCCTTGGCGCAGCCGGAAACGTGCAACGTGAGCGAGGAGTCGAGGAGGTCGGCGCTTTCCTTTGCGATCGTCTCGGCAATGGCGCGGGTGGCGATGCGGCCGGAAGCGCAGGCCGGCGTGCCGGGGCAGGCGGCGATGCGGGTGCGGGGGTCGGAGGCGGCTGTGACGAAGCCGAGGGTGGACGCAGCGCCTTGCAGCGAAGAGCAGGCGGGTGGAGTCAAGCCGAGGAGGAGCAGGGCGCGGCCGGGTGCCATACGGATTTCGGTTGAGCCGAGTTGCAGTGCTTGCCCGACGAATTCGATGAGGTTTTGCGCCGGCATGCTGCCGAAGGGCAGGCCGATGCCGACAGCGTGGTTGTCCGCGAGACCGAAGGTGCCAATGGGACTTCTCGCAGGCCGGCGTTCCTGCGCACCCCCCTCTGTCCTGCCGGACATCTCCCCCGCAAGGGGGGAGATTGCTCTCTCATTTCGGCCTTCGCTAATCGCCAGCGACGCAAGAAAGGAGCCGTGGGCCGAACTGCCGATCTCCCCCCTTGCGGGGGAGATGTCCGGCAGGACAGAGGGGGGTGGGACGGAGTGCCAGCTTGCGAGCGAGTTGAGCTGTCTCTCCGACAAATCCCGTGTGTGCGCCTCGCGGCCTTTTTCAGCGACCATCCGGAGTATTGCAACAGTGATGTCCCGGGCAGCATCTTCTTCGACCGCCGCGAGCGGCTTTGCACTGCGCTCGTCGCCAGCAACTGACACACTCCACCGGACGCCCGCTGTGGCCTGCACCGCCTTCAGCCGCACATCGGCCGTCAGCGCATCCAGGGCCAACTGCCCACCGCCGTCGACAATCACCGAGACCTTCGGCCCCAGTCTTGCCGTCAGCCCGGCCTCTTCAATCGCCGCCCGGACCCGCTCGGCCAGCGGGCGAGGGTCGGCAATCTCCTGCGGATCGATGCCCGCCAGCGGCCCAATTTCGACCGGCACGCCGGTGCGTGCCGCAATGCCCAGCGCATCCACCTCGGCTGCCAGCAGGCGCGCGCTTTCCGCCGTCAGGCCACGGATCTGCAGGCTGCCGCGCGCGGTCACCTCCATGATGCCATTGCTATGGCGCAGGGCGGATTCACCGAGTCCGATCAGCGACTTGGGAAGAAGTCCTCCAGCGACCGGATTGAGCCGCACCAGCAGCCCGTCGCCGGTTTGCATCGGAGCGGATAAAGCGGGGCAAGCGCCGCGGCGCGAAAAGGCGTTCATGCCGCCACTCCCTGGGCTTCGGCAATCAATGCCGTGAGATCGTCGTCGATGGAATTGCGTTGCGGATGCCAGAGGCCGCGCCGCCGCGCCGAAAGGAACCGCTCGGCAATGACCTTCGCGGCGGCGGGATTCTCGCGCAGGAGGAAGGCGCGGACTTCCAAGTCGCCGAGATAGGCGTCGTGCACCGCCTCGATCAACGCGCCCGATATCGCATGCGTGGTCTCGGCGAAGCCGACGAGACGGTCGACCGTCTCGGCGAATTCCGAGGCGCCGCGCGGGCCGTGACGCATCTGGCCGGCGATGAAGCGCGGGTTGACCGCGCGGGCGCGCACCACACGCGAAACCGCCTCGCCAACCGAACGCGGCCTCGGCTTCTTTGGATCGGTCGTGTCGAGCACGATGACATCGGCGTTCTTGCCAAGTGCTGCAAGGGCGGCCGAAAATCCGCCGATGAAGGCGACATCGGCGGAGCCTTCGAGGATGTCGCGCCCCGGGTCATCGCCTGTGTGGACGAGCAGATCGGCTTCGGCGACGCGGTCCTCGAAGGCGCCGGGGGCGGAAATCGCTTCGCCGTCGGCGCCGCCATACGCATGCGAGGTGGCCTCAAGATAGGCGCGGCCGATCTCCTCGCGTACGCCCCATTCGCCGCGCGACAGCAGATCCTCGACGCCGGCGCCGTAGGTGCCGGGCGAGGTGCCGAAAATGCGCGGGCCGACCTTGCCCTGAGCGCGGGTTGCGGCAGCGAGGGGATTTTCCGAATCGTCTTCGTCGCGGCTCGCAACTGCGTCGGCTGCGGCGTCGATCAGCGCGATCTGGGTCGGGAACATGTCGCGGAAC
>SAQE01000058.1:40952-41299 GCA_004020545.1 Mesorhizobium sp.
AACAGGCCGGAAATGCGCCAGGTGACGTCGACGCGCGGGCGGCCGAGCGCTGCCGGCGGCAGCACCTCGATGCCTGTGACGCGGCCGGTTGCGGCATCCCATTGCGGCCGGCAGCCCATCAGCGCCAGGCCTTGCGCGATCTCCTCGCCGCCGGTGCGCAGCGAGGCCGAGCCCCAGAGGTCTATGACCAGCGAGCGCGGCCAGTCGCCATGGCTCTGCATGTAGCTGCGCACCACTTCTTCCGCTGCCACCTGGCCGAGATCATAGGCGGTCGGCGTCGGCATGGTGCGCGGATCGGATGTGAAAAGGTTGCGGCCGGTCGGCAGCACATCGGAGCGGCCGCAACC
>SAQE01000059.1 GCA_004020545.1 Mesorhizobium sp.
CTTCGTTCTGGCCTCGCAAAAATGAGCCCGAAGCAAATGTGTGCGCACGCTAGCCCCTTGTGGGAGAAGGGGTGCTCCACCGGCCAATAAAAAACCGGCGTCAGCTTGCTTCTGACGCCGGTCATTCAGGTTTTGGGATCGTCGCACCTGATTTTTCCAAGGAAAAACCGAGGTTGGTTCGATCCGACGCTGACCCGTGGGCGGGGGGCTTGGGGTTTACGAGCCGGTGCCGGACCGAACCGTCTCAGGCAACGCCGGTAAACTCGTTGGACATTGGGGCATGAGCGCGGATAATTTGTGGCGAGAATGTGGCGGAGCATCACCAATGACAACACACGTTTCGCAAACGTGACTGGACCTTTCGGAAACCGCGCGTCGCTCCGCTTGCTTCGCCGGCCCTTGCAATTCGGCCGCGAAAGCGCGAACCTTGGCTGGCGCACGATTCAATCGAAGGATTGACGCATGACCGATCACAGCAGCGGGATGGAGGATGGGGAAGCATCCGGAATATTGATCCCGCTACACGAGGCGCGGCGCGAACGCCTCGATCAGCCGGTGCGCTTCGACCGGCGCGAACTCGACCAGATCCTGAGGCTCTATGGACGCATGGTGGCGGCCAATGAATGGCGCGACTATGCGATCGATCATCTCTCTGATCGCGCTGTGTTTTCGGTCTTCCGCCGCGCCAGCGAGGTGCCGCTGTTCCAGATAGTCAAGGACCCGAAGCTGGCGCGCCGGCAAGGCGCCTTCGCCGTCATCGCCGCCGGCGGACGCATCCTGAAGCGCGGCCAGGAACTCGGCCGCGTGCTCGGCGTGTTCGATCCTAAGCTGAAGCTGGTCGAGGCCTGAGTTGGGAATTGAAGAACTGGAATTGAGGAACTGAAGAACTGAGGAATGAAGAGTTGGAGAATAAGGCGCTTGGCGCGCCCGGTGTAACCGTCGCCTTCTTCAATTCCTCAATTCTTCAATTCTTCAGTTCCCCTTGAGCCCCTCTCGAAATTTCCGCTCCGGCAATGACTCGGTGTCGGGCGGCAGCTCTGCGCCGCCATTGATCGGCAGCTGCATGAACACGGTATCCAGCCAGCGACCATGCTTGTAGCCCGACCCTTCCAGGCGCCCGGAGTGGCGGAAGCCGAGCTTCTCGTGCAGCCGCACCGAAGCGCTGTCGGCATGGCCGTCGCCGATCACCGCGATGATCTGGCGAAAGCCGGCCAGGCGAGCCGCTTCGATCAGCGCCTGCATCAGCAGGGAACCCACACCCTGCCCCTTGGCCTCGGGCGCGACATAGACCGAGTCCTCGACGACGAAGCGATAGGCGGGCCGCGGCCGGAACGGTCCGGCATAGGCGTAGCCGAGCACCGCGCCATCCTTCTCCGCCACGAGATAGGGAAAGCTGCCCGCCGCTAAGCTGTCGAATCGATTGGCCATTTCGGCGCGGCCGGGCGGCTCCAGCTCGTAGCTCGCCGTGCCGTGCGTGACCGCGTCTGCATAGATTTCGGTGATTCGGTCGAGGTCGGCCCTGGTAGCGGCCCTGATCGCAATATTGCTCATAATTTGTGCAGCTCGTTTTCTTGCCTCGACAACAGCAGAGGGGCGCACAAAAGGAAAGGGCGGCCGTTGGGCCGCCCTTTCCGAAGTCTGTGGTCCAGCAGGACCGGGGCTCGCCTTAGCGGCGGTCGCCCATGAACTGCAGCAGGAACATGAACAGGTTGATGAAGTCGAGATAGAGCTGCAGGGCGCCCATGATCGCCTTGCGGCCGGCAACGTCCGCGACATCACCCTCGAAATACATCTCCTTGATCTTCTGCGTGTCGTAGGCGGTCAGGCCCGCGAACACCAGCACGCCGATCGCCGAGATGGCGAAGGCAAGCGCCGAAGACGCCAGGAAGATGTTGATGACCATCGCGATCAGCAGGCCGATCACGCCCATGATCAGGAACGAGCCGAAGGCGGTCAGGTCGCGCCGAGTCGTGTATCCATAGAGCGAAAGGGCGCCGAAGGCTGCGGCCGTGGCGAAGAACGTCTGGGTGATGCTGGTGCCGGTGTAGACGAGGAAGATCGTCGACAGCGACAGGCCGACGAGGCCGGCATAGACCCAGAACGTGGTCTGCGCCGCCGCCACGCTCATCGACTGGATCCTGAACGACAGGAACATCACCGCAGCCAGCGGCGCCAGGATGACGACCCAGCGGAACGCGCTTGCATAGATGAGCTGGCCGAAGGCGGTCAGCTGACCATCGCCGGTGACGGCGAGCTGGAACGCGCCCCAGGCAGCAAGGCCGGTGATGAGCAGGCCAAGCCCCATCAGGTTGTAGACTTTGATCATATAGGCCCTGAGGCCCTGATCGATATCGACGCGCGCGCCGGGGGCGGCGGACGTCTGGTAGTTGCGAATGGGATCAGCCATTGAAAATCCTCTGTTGCTTCTGCCCCGTCCGGTGACAGGTCCCCTGGAAGGACCACTTTGGAAGTGACCCCTTTGGACCAGGCGCCGCTGGCAGGGCTCCAGCATGCCTGCGCAAAATATGATGGTTCTTGACGTCAAGAACAAGACGGTAACCGCGTGTAACGCCGCGTGAGAAGGCAAAAGGCCGGTTTCCGGCCCTTCCGCGCGGCATTCTTACGAAGATTTAACGCAGGCGCCGATCTTCCAGGCGCGGTGTCAGAGGTTGCGCAGCACCGGCGCCGCCTTGTGGCCGAGCACCCGCCAGGTGCCGGCGAGGCCGATGCCGACGGTGACCGCCAGCGACACCAGGATGGTCGCCACCGCCACTTCTGGCATGAAGTGCGACGGCAGCGTCATGATATGCGCCACGACGAACCATGCCGCGATGCCGCCCGCCGCCAGCGCGAACAGCGCGGTCGCAAGGCCGATCAGCACATATTCCAGCGAGAAGGCGGCGATCAGCGTTTTCCGCGTCGCGCCGAGCGTCTTCAGCACCACCGCGTCGTGGATGCGCGCCCGGTTGCCGGCGGCCAAAGCGCCGGAGAGCACCAGCACCGAGGCGATCAGCGCCACGCCGGCGGCGGCGCGGATGGCTGTGCCCAACTGCGCGACCAGCCGGTTGACGATGTCGAGCGCGTCCTTGACGCGGACCGTCGTCACCGCCGGGAAGGCGCGGGTGACCGCATTGAGCAGCTGGGCATCGTCGGCCGTGGTGGCACCTTTGTCGGTCAGCGTCGCCAGCCAGCCATGCGGCGCGCCGACGAACGTGTTGGGCGAGAACACCATGACGAAATTGATGCCCATGGTTTCCCACTCGACCTGGCGGAAACTGGCGATCCTCGCCGTCACGTTGCGGCCGAGCACATTGACGGTGACGGTGTCGCCGAGCTTCAGCCCGATCGCCTTGCCTTCCTCGGCCGAGAACGACACCAGTGGCTCGCCGGAATAGTCCTGCGGCCACCATATGCCTTCGGTCAGCGTGGCGTTTTCCGGCTGCCTGGCATCATAGGTCAACCCGCGGTCGCCGCGCAGCACCCAGGCGCCTTCAGCCGGGATCTTCACCTTGTCGACGTCGATGCCGTTGAGCGCCATGATCCGGCCGCGCAGCATCGGAACCTTGACCAGCGTCCCATGCGGCGCCTCTTTTCCGACCAGGGCGGCAAAGGCATCGACATCGCCGCTCTGGATGTCGACGAAGAAGAAATTCGGCGCCCGCTCCGGCAGGCTGCCTGAGATCTGCCGTCTGAGATTCCCGTCGATCAGCGCCAGCGTCACCAGCAGCGTCAGGCCGAGCCCGAGCGACAGCACGACCGACGGCGTCAGCGCGCCGGGGCGATGGATATTGCCGAGCGCGAGCCGGAGCGAGACCGAGCGCACGCGCGGGCTTCGGCTGGCCGCCCATTGCACCAGCGCCGCCACCAGCCGCAGCACCAGGAAAGCGAAGACCGTGGCGCCGACGAAGATCGAGGCGATGCGACGGTCGTCGGCCGAAAGGATGGCCAAAGCCGCCAGCGCGAGCACGATCGCGAGCGCAGCGCCCGCATAAGGCAAACGCGGCAGGCCGCGGCTTTCAAAGCCCATCTCGCGAAACAGCGCTGTCGCCGGCACGTCGCGCGCTCGCCCGAGCGGCAGGAGCGCGAAAGCCAGCGTCACCAGGAGGCCGAACAACGCCGCCATGGCAAGCGCGCCGGGATAGAACCCGCCTTCCGCGGGCACCGGAATGACCGATTGCAAAAGGGTGCTCGCCACGAACGGCATCGCGGCGCCCAGGATCAGGCCGAGCACGATGCCGAGGCCGGCAATCAAAAGGATCTGCACCAGATAGACAGTGAAGACGAAACCGCCCGAGGCGCCGAGGCTTTTGAAAGTGGCGATGACGCCGCGCTTGCCGTCGAGATAGGCGCGCACCGCATTCGCCACGCCGACGCCGCCGACCACCAGCGCGGTCAGCCCGACCAGGGTCAGGAACTGCGAGAAGCGCTGGATGTTGGACGAGAGCGCCGGCGCTGCGTTGCTGCGCGTGCGGATCGACCAGCCGGCCTGCGGAAATTCCTTTGCCGCCTCGGCCTGGATTTCCTTGATCCGCGCCTCTGACGCGCCGTCGGGCAGCCGCACCTTGTAGGCGTTCTCGACCAGGCTGCCGGGCTGAACCAGCCCGGACGCGGCAAGCCCTTCGCTCGAGATCATCAGCCGTGGCGCAAAGCCAAAGCCGTCGGATATCGCATCGGGCTCGCCGATAAGCCTTGCCCTCAGCTCGAAAGTGGCGCTGCCAAGCTTCAGCCGGTCGCCGATATGAAGATTGAGGCGATCGAACAACAGATCGGGGGCGGCGGCGCCGAAGATGCCGGACCTCTCGCCGAACAATTCCTTCCTGGGCAGCGACGGGTCGGTTTCCAGCGTGCCGTAAAGCGGATAGGCGTCGTCGACCGCCTTGGCTTCGACCAGCGCCTGGTCCGAGCCGTCCTCGAGCCGCGCCATGGAACGCATGCCGGAGTTCAGCGAGACCGCGCCGAGGCTGGTGAGGAAGCCGAGCTCGGCGTCGGATGCGCCGCGCTGGTTGATCTGGAAGCGCAGATCGCCGCCAAGCAGCGTCTGGCCCTGGTTGGCGACGCCGGCGGTGATCGCCTGGGCCACCGAATTGACCCCGCCGATCGCCGCGACTCCGAGCGCGATGCAGGCGAGGAAGATCATGAAGCCGGACAGGCCGCCGCGCATCTCGCGCAGCGAGAAGCGGACGGCGAGCTTCAATGTGCGCGGCCAGGAACCCCCCTCATCCGGCCGCTTCGCGGGGGTCTCGTCTGCCATGCCTCTATGCCGTCACTTTGAGCAAAGGCGCATCCTCGATCCGGCCGGAGCGCATCGACACCTGGCGCGAGCAGCGGGCCGCGAGCGCCGGATCATGCGTGACCAGCACCAGCGTCATGGCGCGCTCGGCGGCCTTGGCGAAGAGAAGATCGGCGATTTGCTTTCCCGTCGCCTGGTCGAGATTGCCGGTCGGCTCGTCGGCGATGAGGATGCGCGGCGAGGGCGCCAGCGCCCTCGCGATCGCGACGCGCTGCTGCTCGCCCCCGGACAACTCGCCAGGGTAGTGCGTCACACGGTCGCTCAGGCCCACCGCCGCCAGCTCCCGCGCGGCCACGCCGAACGGATCGGCATGGCCGGCAAGCTCCAGCGGCACCGCGACGTTTTCGAGCGCCGTCATGTTGGGGATGAGATGGAAGGAC
This sequence comes from Mesorhizobium sp., assembly GCA_004020545.1. Lineage (GTDB taxonomy): Bacteria > Pseudomonadota > Alphaproteobacteria > Rhizobiales > Rhizobiaceae > Mesorhizobium. Next base: position 5,671 of record SAQE01000059.1, read on the forward strand.
TGGAAGACGATGCCAACGTTTCGCCCCCGAAACGATGCAATCTGGTCCTCGCTTTTGCCGTTGAGCAACTCACCGGCAATTCGCACCGCACCCTGGTCGACCCTTTCCAGTCCGGCCAGGACCATCAGCAAGGTGGACTTGCCGGACCCCGACGGGCCGACGATGCCGGTGGCCTCGCCCGCCGCCACATCCAGGCTGACGCCTTTCAGCACGTGGACGGAGGAAGCACCTTCGCCGAGCGTCAGCGAGACATCCCTCAGTGCGATGACGGCTTCTGTCACAATGAAAGCGTCCTATATGGTGGAAAAAGGGGGCGCATCTTCCCCGCGAATGTTCCGGTCATATGGGGCTCGCCGCATGGCTTTCAAACAGACATTTGCCGCTGCCCTCATCCTTTTCGTTGCGGTTTGCGGCGCCATTTCGTCCGCGCGTGCCGGCACCTTCACGATCGTCGGCTTCGGCGACAGCCTGACGGCGGGTTTCGGCCTTGGCCCAGGCCAGGGATTCACCGACAGGCTGCAGGCGGCGCTGAAGGCGAAAGGCCAAGACGTCGCCGTCGCCAATGCCGGCGTCTCCGGCGACACCACCAGCGGTGGGCTGGCGCGGCTCGACTGGTCGGTGCCGGACGGCACCAGGCTGGTCATTCTCGAACTCGGCGCCAACGACATGCTGCGCGGCGTTTCGCCCGACGTCGCCGAAAGGAACCTCGATGCTATGCTGGGCAAGCTCAGGCAGCGCAACATCCCGGTGCTTCTGGCTGGCATGCGGGCCGCGCCAAATCTCGGCGCCGAATACCAGAAGGCCTTCGACGCCATCTATCCGAAGCTTGCCGCGAAATACGACGTGCCGCTCTATCCGTTCTTCCTCGACGGCGTCGCCGGCCATCCCGACCTGCAGCTGGAGGACGGCCTGCATCCCAATCCCGGGGGCGTAGACGTGATCGTCGACCGCATCCTGCCCGCCGTCGAGAAGGCGATTGTTGCGAATGGCGGGGCATCGTGAGGCTGGAATATTACGGTTTCCGTTGGGGAAACCTTGTGGACAACAAACCGCTTGCCCCGCGCGGATATCGATGATTCGCTAGGGGTGAGAGTTTCGATTCGAGGACAGGAGGCTTTTCATGCCACGTCTTTTCACCGCCCTCGAAATTCCGCGTGACGCTGCTCTTTCGCTGTCCCTGCTCCGGGGCGGCCTGCCCGGAGCCCGCTGGATCGATGTCGAAAACTATCACCTGACCCTGCGCTTCATCGGCGATGTCGAAGGCCATGTCGCCGACGAGATCGCCAACGCGCTCGACCGGGTCAACCGCCCCTCCTTCCCCTTGACGCTCTCCGGTGTCGGCGCTTTCGGCGGCAAGAAGCCGCATGCGGTGTGGGCCGGCGTGTCCGCCTCGCCGGACCTGGTGGCGCTGCAGAGCGAGATCGACCGCATCTGCCAGCGGCTTGGCCTGCCCGCCGATCCGCGCAAGTTCACGCCGCATGTGACGCTGGCGCGCCTGCGCAATGCGAACCCGCTCGACGTCGCGCAATATCTTTCGGCGCGCGGCAATTTTTCCACGCTGCCTTTCCGCGTCGGCCGCTTCGTCTTGATGTCGTCGCGCGATTCGGTCGGCGGCGGCCCTTACATCGTCGAGGAAGCCTGGCCGCTGGTCGGCGCCGACGCGCGCGCGTCCAGCCGGTTCGCCAGCGCATCCGACGCCTCGCGGATCATGCGGTAGACCGAAGCGAACTCTTCCGGTCCGTCATAATAGGGATCCGGCACTTCTCGTTCGCTTCCGGTCGCAAAGTCCAGATAGAGATGGATGCGATCGCGCGCGGTCTGCGGCGCCAGTGCCTTGAGGTCGCGCACATTCGACCGGTCCATGCCGAGGATCAGGTCGAAGCGGGAAAAATCCGCGAGCGCTATCTTGCGTGCTCTTTGCCCGGAAATGTCGATGCCGTGGTTTACGGCGACCGCGATCGAGCGCGGGTCGGGAGCGGAGCCGACCTCCCAGCCGCTGGTCGCGGCCGAATCGAGCACCATGCCTTCGCCTCTCTCGCGGTCGGCCAGCACGGTCCGAAGAACGCCCTCGGCCAACGGCGACCGGCAGATGTTGCCGAGGCAGACGAACAGAATGGATTTTATGGGCTTCGCGCTCATCGATCCGGCGCTATGGTGCGGGTCATTTTTTCCGAATAGCAGGGGAACCCGATATGACCAGAGAAAAACTGAGCAAGGACGCGATCACGGCCGCACTCGCCGAGCTCGAAGGCTGGTCGCTGGCCGCCGATGGCGCCGCCATCAAGCGCAGCTTCGGCTTCAAGAACTTCTCCGAGGCCTTCGCCTTCATGACCCGCGTGGCTTTGGCCGCCGAAAAGATGGACCATCACCCCGACTGGTCGAATGTCTACAAGACCGTCGACGTGACGTTGAACACGCACGATGCCGGCGGCGTCACGGCGCTCGATATCGAGCTGGCCAAGCGAATGAACCGGTATTTTCACTGAAGGCGAAAAGACTCGCTTTTCAAGGGCGGCAGTTTGACTTCGTCATTCCAGGCGGAGGGATGCCTCGGCCAATCACCAGACTGAGGCGATTGCCAATCGCACCACCAACCGGCATGGGAGTACTGCAGCACCATATCGCTGCCAAACACCAGGTGATTCCGATTTTCGGGCCGAGCGACCGCCGAACTCTTGTAGCAGCTTTACCCTTTCACCACATCTTCCGCGGCAGGCCGACGTGCAAGGACACGCGCGGCCAAGGAGAGATTGATGGCGCAGGACTCCGGTTTTGATTTCTTCGGCTTTGGCGACAAGCTCGCCGGCGAAGGCGAGGTGCGCGAGAAATTCTGGCGCACCGCCAAGAAGGCTGCCCGGCAGATCCCGTTCATGGACGAGGTGGTCGCCGCCTATTATTGCGCCATGGACAAGGACACGCCGCTGCGCGCCAAGGGCGTCCTCATCGCCGCGCTCGGCTATTTCGTGCTGCCGGTGGATTTCATCCCCGACTTCGTTTTCGGTCTCGGCTTCACCGACGACCTTGCCGTGCTGACCGCAGCGATCACCGCCGTCAGCGCCCATATCACGCCGGCGCACCGGCAGGCCGCCAGGGACGCGCTGGCTGACAAGCGTTGACCCTGGCCGACATTTTGGCACAACGAGGCCGCGAAACGCCCGCGCGAAAAGACAAACTCTTGCCGCTTTCGTGGCCTCCAAGTTCGCGCCGGGACATCGTGATCGCCGCATTTCCAGCGGTGGCGCGGATGGTGGCGGTTCCTGGGGTGAGTTCCTTTTCTTGAGGACAATTCACCGTTTGGTAACCCTGATTAAATCAAAATGAAGCGACGGCAGGACGCCAGGCGGCCCGCCTCCGCACCAGTTGGAATACGGGAAGAACGATGCGCGGATTGATTGCTACAGTTTCGAGCCTGGTCCTGGCGGCCGCCTTCGCGGCGCCGGCGCTGGCGCAGCAGGCGACCAAGATCGGCCAGCACAACGCCTGGGGCACCTACAGCTACCAGTCGGCGGGCGGCAAGGTCTGCTATGTGCTCACCGTGCCGACCGACAAGCAGCCGCCGTCGCTCGATCACGGCGACATGTTCTTCTTCGTCAGCCAGCGGCCCGGACAGCAGGTTTCCTACGAGCCGCAATTCATCGCCGGCTACAATTTCCAGGAAGGCTCCAAGGCCACCGTCACCATCGACAAGAAGACCTTCTCGATGTTCACCCGCGGCAAGTCGGCCTGGGTCGAGAACGCGGCAGAGGAACCGGTCCTCATCGCCGCCATGAAGACCGGCACCGACATGAAGGTGCAGGCGAAGTCCGGCCGCGGCAACCCCACTTCTTACGTCTTTTCGCTGAAGGGCATTTCGGCGGCGCTGTCCTCGATCGCCAAGTGCAAATAGGCAAGAGCCAAATCTGACGAAAAAGGCCGGGCCCTGTGAGCCCGGCCTTTTGCTTTCATCCCGCCGGCATGTCGCCGGGCGGGCAGGTCGGCTTGAGAGGTCCGGCCTCACATCGCCATTTTTTCACATTCGGCCTGGGCCTTCTTGGTCGACGTGTCGATCATGTAGGCTTTGCCCTTGGCGTCGGTCATCATCATCATGCAGTGCTTGATAGGCTTGGCCGACTTCATCATTTCGGCCCCCATCTTCGCGTCCGGCGTCATGGTGCCCATGTGCCCGTCGGGCATGATCGCCGTCACTTGCCCTGCCTTCATCATGGTCATCGTTCCCATCGTGTCCTCGGCAAGCGCCGGCGAGACGGACAGGCAGATAAGGCCGGCAATCGCGACAAGCTTGATCGAATGCATTCCGCGTACTCCCATTTTTGCAAGGGCATGGTCGCCCTTTTCAGGTTCGCGGATGCGCCTCGGGCTGTTACGCCAACACGAATATGTGATCGGTTTCCTGGCGACGATAACGATCACACGATCGCTCCCTATACCAGGTGCCTTCACAGCAAACCCATGACTCGGCCGGCAAGCTGTGCTATGCGCCGCGCTTCATTTCGGGCACGATGCTGAAATCGGCCGCAAACCGCTTATATTGGCGCAACCATGACCCTTTCGTTCGATCTGACCGCCGAAGGCGCACGCGATGCCTTGCGCGCCCGCGCCGCGCCGACCGAGAAGCCGTCGCTGATTGGCCTGACCCGCGCCGAGCTTGGCGCTGCTCTCATCGCGGCCGGCATCGTCCCGGAGCGCCAGGCCAGGATGCGCGCCCAGCAGCTCTGGCACTGGATGTATGTGCGCGGCGTCTCCGACTTCGCGCACATGTTCAACATCTCCAAGGACTTGCGCGCCGAGCTCGACAAGCATTTCACCGTCGCGCGCCCCGAGATCGTCGAGGAGCAGATTTCCTCCGACGGCACGCGCAAATGGCTGTTCCGCTTTCCGCCGCGCGGCGCCGGTCGCCCGGTCGAGATCGAGACCGTCTATATCCCCGAGGAAGGCCGCGGCACGCTCTGCATCTCCTCGCAGGTCGGCTGCACGCTGACCTGCTCCTTTTGCCACACCGGCACGCAGAAGCTGGTGCGCAACCTGACGACGGAAGAAATCCTGGCGCAGTTGCTCACCGCGCGTGACCGGCTGGGCGATTTCCCCGACCGCGACACGCCGGACGGCGCCATCGTGCCGGCCGAGGGCAGAAAAGTCTCCAACATCGTCATGATGGGCATGGGCGAGCCGCTCTACAATTTCGAGGCGGTGAAGAAGGCGCTGCTGATCGCGTCCGACGGCGACGGCCTGTCCTTGTCAAAGCGCCGCATCACGCTGTCGACCTCCGGTGTCGTGCCGGAGATCGCCCGCACCGGCGAGGAAATCGGCGTCATGCTGGCGATCTCGCTGCACGCCACCAACGACGATCTGCGCGACCTTCTGGTGCCGATCAACAAGAAGTTTCCGCTGAAGGAGCTGATCGGCGCCTGCAAGGCCTATCCCGGTCTCTCCAATGCCAAGCGCATCACCTTCGAATATGTGATGCTGAAGGACGTTAACGATTCGCTCGATGACGCCAAGGCGCTGGTGAAGCTGCTCAAGGGCATTCCGGCCAAGATCAATTTGATCCCGTTCAACCCCTGGCCCGGCACCAACTACCAGTGCTCGGACTGGGAGACGATCGAGAAGTTCGCCGACTACATCAACAATGCCGGCTACGCCTCGCCGATCCGCACGCCGCGCGGCCGCGACATCCTGGCCGCTTGCGGCCAGCTCAAGTCGGAATCGGAGCGCATGCGCAAGGTCGACCGGCTGGCGCTCGAGGCGATGATGATTGCGGGGCACGGCGAGGCGTGAGGCGTATCATCGCCTATCTCGTCCGCTTCGCCGTCATCCTGATCGGCTATACGGTCGCCTCGCTGGCGGCCAGCGCCTTCCTCAATCTGCTCTTCCTCGGCTATTTCGGCTATGCGCCGGAGCCTGGGCATCCGACGATCGCACCCGCGCTTTATTTTTCGGTGCCTTTCGTGGCGCTGTTCGTCGCCTATTTCGGCTTCATGCCGGCGGCGATCGTCATCCTGATTGCCGAAGCGCTCGGCCGTCGCGACTGGCTGTTCTACGCGCTGGGCGGCGCCGTCATCGCCGTCGTCTTCCTCGGCTTCGCGCATAATCTCGGCGATGCCGACTTCGATGTCACCGACAACAATGTCAGGCTCGCGCTGGTCGGTAGCGGCATGGTCGGCGGCATCTTCTACTGGCTCTCCGCCGGCCGCTGGGCCGGCACCTGGCGCCGTGAGCCGTTGCCCGACCTGGAATCCTGACCTGTGCGAGGTGCCGTCTACTTCGCCTGGGCGGTTAGGATCTTGAGCGCGAAGGCCGAGAACACGCCGCCGAAGCAATAGTCGACAACGCGTGTGACACGCGGGCTCGCCTTCATCGCCGCGGCGAATTTCTCCGCCGCCAGCACCATCGGCGCCGTCACCGGGATCGACAGCACGATGAACATCACGCCGAGGAAGAACAGTTTTCCCGGCGCGTTCGGGTCATGCGCGGAGACGAATTGCGGCAGGAAGGTCATGAAGAAGAGGATGATCTTCGGGTTGAGCAGATTGACGCCGAGCCCGGCCGCCCAACTGCGGAACAGCGAGATCCGCGGCCCTGCCTTCTTCTCCGGCGAAAAGGCCGAGCCTTTCGTCACCGCCTGCCAGGCCAGGAAGACGAGATAGCCGGCGCCAAAGATCTTCAGCACGAAAAAGGCCATCGGCGAAGCCACGATCAGGGCCGAGACGCCGACCACCACCAGCGTGGTATGGATCAGCGTGCCGCACAGCGCGCCGGCCATCGAGGCGAAGCCGGTGGCGCGGCCCTGGCTCAGCGTCCGCGACACGAACAGCGTCATGTCAGGTCCCGGCGTGATCGCCAGGATCACCGTGGCGATGGCGAACTGGATCAGCGTCGTGGTGTCGGGAATGAAGGACATGGTCGCGCCCCTGCGAGATGGATCGCGGACCCCTATAGCGCAGCCACTTCCGTTTCGCCAGCAGCGTCTGGCCCAGGCTCTGCCTGCGCCATGCACGCCTTCGTCTCTTGCATGAGCCGGAAACGGCGTGATACTCGCCCCCGAACCTTTTACCCCGGAACCGCCAACAATGTCCAAGTTCAAAGACGTCAAGAAAGTCGTGCTCGCCTATTCCGGCGGCCTCGACACCTCCATCATCCTGAAATGGCTGCAGACCGAACTCAGCGCCGAAGTCGTCACCTTCACCGCCGATCTCGGCCAGGGCGGCGAGCTGGAGCCGGCGCGCCGCAAGGCCGAGATGATGGGCATCAAGGATATCCGCATCGTCGACGTGCGCGAGGAGTTCGTCGCCGACTTCGTCTTCCCGATGTTCCGCGCCAATGCCGTCTATGAAGGCACCTATCTGCTCGGCACCTCGATCGCCCGGCCGCTGATCTCCAAGCATCTGGTCGAAATCGCCAGGGAAACCGGCGCCGATGCGATCGCCCATGGCGCGACCGGCAAGGGCAACGACCAGGTCCGCTTCGAGCTCTCGGCCTATGCGCTGAACCCCGACATCAAGGTCATCGCGCCGTGGCGCGACTGGTCGTTCAAGTCGCGCACCGACCTGATCAACTTCGCCGAGCAGCACCAGATCCCGGTGCCGAAGGACAAGCGCGGCGAGGCGCCGTTCTCGGTCGACGCCAACCTTCTGCACTCGTCTTCCGAAGGCAAGGTGCTGGAGGATCCGTGGTCCGAGCCGCCGGAATTCGTCCACCAGCGCACCGTCTCGCCGATGGACGCGCCCGACGTCGTCACCGAGATCGAGATCGAATTCCTGAAGGGCGATCCCGTCGCGCTCAACGGCAAGAAGCTGTCGCCGGCCACGATGCTGGCCGCGCTCAACGATCTCGGCCGCGACAACGGCATCGGCCGCCTCGACCTGGTCGAGAACCGCTTCGTCGGCATGAAATCGCGCGGCGTCTACGAGACCCCCGGCGGCACGATCCTGCTCGCTGCCCACCGGGCGATCGAGTCGATCACGCTCGACCGGGGCGCCGCCCACCTCAAGGACGAGTTCATGCCGCGCTATGCCGAGCTCATCTACAACGGCTTCTGGTTCTCGCCCGAGCGCCTCATGCTGCAGGCGATGATCGACAGGAGCCAGGAAGACGTCGAAGGCACGGTGCGGCTGAAGCTCTACAAGGGCAACGTCATCGTCACCGGCCGCAAGTCGAAGAAGACGCTTTATTCCGATGCGCTGGTCACCTTCGAGGACGACCGCGGCGCCTACGACCAGAAGGACGCCGAGGGCTTCATTCGCCTCAACGCGCTGCGGCTCAGGACGCTGGCGGCAAGGAACCGCGGAAGCTGATGTTCGCGCGACGGGGGCTCTCGGCCTTCATCGACCGGCGAAAACCGAACGACCAGGACAACCCGGCGGAGACGCCGGGTTTTTATTTGACGTTCCCAATGTAATTGAAGCCGGTCATATACAACGAAGTTCCTGTTTGACCTTTTGGCGAATCCGATTAAGTTTCTCTTCTGGGATAGGGGACTTAATAGTGAAAAATCGAATTTTTCTTCTTCTAGCTTTGGGCGTCGTTTTGACAGGCTGGCAGTCCTTTGCAGCAGGCGCCGCGCAAGCCCAGGCCAAGTTCCGTAACTGTACCGGTATTGACGGCACCTTCCAGGTTCCCGTTTCCCAAAAATGCCCGTTGAGCGGCTACGCGCACTATTGAGAGTGACATGATGAGGTCGAGCCCGGTCATTTCGAGTGATCGGGTTTGATCGCTGCTCCACAAACAAAAAAGTCCGGCGCATGGCCGGACTTTTTCGTTGGAATGGAGATATTCGATCAGTCAGCGTCGATCGCCTCGGCAATGCGGGCGATGGCCTGCTGGTAGACGCTGGCCGAATTCCAGCCGGCGATGGCGCCCATATTCGCCTCATAGCTCGCGCCGGCCCGCCAACCGTGACCCTTGAGGAAGTTGGCGGTGGAAGCGAGCGCCGTGTTCCTGTCGCGCAGGTTCCCACTGCCGACGCCATACTTCAGGACATTTCCGGGAAGGAACTGCGTGTGGCCGATCTCGCCATGCATGGCGCCGACCGACGAGGCGCTCAACGCACCGCGATCGACCAGCTTGAGCGCCGCAATGGCATGCGGGGTAAAGTAATCCGGGCGGCGGCAATCATAGGCCAGCGTCAAAATGGCCGAAACCGTGTTCTGGTTGCCCATGGAGGCGCCGAACCCGGTTTCCATGCCCCAGATGGCGAGCAGCACACCCGGCGGCACGCCGTAGTTCTGTTCGATCTTGTCGAACATCGCCGCGTTCTGCTTCTTCAGCGCACGGCCTCTGGAAATGATCGCGGCCCCGCCCCGGCGCTTCATGAACGCTTCCACCGAACCGCTAAACGCCTTGTGGATGGCGCGGTCGGCAGCGATCGTCCTGGTTGCGTAAGTCGCGCCAGCCAGCGCGGACAGGCCCCGCTGACCCACGCCCTCAGCCTGCGCATCGGCGGCAAACTGCTGCTTCCAAGCATCGAAGCCAGCGCCGTTCTTGCCGCAACTGGCCGCCGCCTGCGCGCCCGTCGCCAGTCCAAGTGCCGCCACAGCCGCGGCCACGAAAATCCTTCCTTTGGCAAAAAATGCCATATCGTTCTCCTGGTTGCCTGAATCACGTCCCGGTTGCAAATCTGCCAGTGAAACGCCCGATTGTCACCGCCCACACACGGGCCACGTGGCGCTCGCCGCTGGCGATTGCCGGGGAATTTGCCTACGATCAAGCATTTATTATGGCGGGGTGGCTTTATGGAAGACGTTGATGTCGTGATCATTGGCGCTGATTCCGCGGGGCTTGCCGCGGCCAGGTCGTTGCGGACGGCCGGTTTGTCCTTCACGCTGCTCGAAGCCATGAACCGCATCGGGGGCCGCGCCTGGACCAGCGACCGGCATTTCGGCGTACCATTCGACATCGGCTGCGCCTGGCTCCATGCCGCCGACCGCAATCCCTATTTCGGCGAGGCGCAGGCAGCCGGCTGGACGCTGCATCACCACGACATGAATGTCGACCATCTCTATTATCGCGACCGCAAGGCAAGCGAGGAGGAAGAACTCGACATGAAGGCCGCCGACGCGCGGCTGTTCGAACTGCTGGTCGCGCATCAAGTCCGGGACGGTGACGATGACCGCCTTTCGGCGCTGCTGGCCAAGGGCCATGCGCCGCGCGCCGCCGCCACCTTCGCCGGCCCGATGGATTTCGGCGCCGACGAGGACGAGATCTCGATCCGCGACTTCCAGGCCGCCGCCGACCTCGATCCGAATTACTTCACCAAGGAAGGGTTCGGCGCGCTGGTCGCACGTTTCGGCGCGGATGTACCGGTCGAACTGTCGACGCCGGTGCGCAGGATCCTGTGGGATGGGCCTGATGTCGCCTGCGTCACCGATCGCGGCACGATCCGCGCCAAGGCGATCATCGTCACCGCCTCGCCGGCGGTGCTGGCCTTCGAGGAGATCGAATTCTCGCCGGCGCTGCCGGATGCGCATTTCGGCGCGTTCTTCGACCTGCCGATGGGCATGCTGACCAAGCTGCCGGTCGAGATAAAGGGCACGCGGCTTGGCCTGCAGCCTTTCGACGACCTGTTGATCGAGCGCATGGCCAGGCATGACATCTATTTCCTCTGCTTTCCCTTCGACCTCGACCTGATGGTCGGCTTCGTCGGCGGCGATTTCGCATGGGAGATGTCGGCGGCCGGCGAGGCGGCCGGCGTCGACTTCGTCGTCGACCGGCTGTGCGGCATCTTCGGCGGCGACGTGCGCAAGCATGTCGGCCGCGCCATGATGACCAATTGGGGCAGCGAGCGCTTCGTGCGCGGCGCCTATGCGGCCGCACGGCCCGGCCGTTCCGAAGCGCGCGCCACGCTGATGCGGCCGGTGGCGCAAAAGATCTTCTTCGCCGGCGAGCATGTCGCCGGGCCGCTCATCCAGACCTGCGGCGGCGCCAGGCTGTCGGGCGAAAGCGTGGCCCGCCAGGTGGCTGCCCTGCTTGCGACGAAATAGCATCGGAACGCCGGACGCTGCACGGCGTTTGCACGAGGCCCGCCCTTGTCCCCATGGGTTGATAGCAGATGAAGCTGTTCGACTGCCCGCATTGCGGCCATCGCCTCTATTTCGAGAACGCCCAATGCCTGAACTGTTCCAGCCTTGTGCTTTATGACCCCGTGCGGGCGCGTTTCGTGCTTTCCGATGAGGCCGTTCCGTGCGGCAATGCCGACGAATGCGCCTGCAACTGGCGGGCCGAGCCGGACCACGGCTTCTGCCGCGCCTGCGCGCTGAACCAGACGATCCCGGACCTGTCGGTGGACGGCAACCGCCGGCGCTGGATCCGCGTCGAGGCGGCGAAGAAACGCTCCGTCTATTCGCTGCTCGCCTTCGGACTGCCGGTCGCGCCCAAGAGCGGCCTCGAGGACGAAGCCGGGCTCGCCTTCGATTTCCTTGCCGATCCGATCGGCGGCGGGCCGGGCGGCGAACGCATCCTCACGGGCCACGACAACGGCCTGATCACTCTCAATGTCGCAGAGGCCGATTCCGCCGAGCGGGAACGCAGGCGCATCGAGATGGGGGAGAACTACCGCACCTTGCTCGGCCATTTCCGCCACGAGCTCGGCCATTACTACTGGGACCGGCTGATCCGCGACGATCCCGGGCGGCTCTCGGCTTTCCGCGCCCTCTTCGGCGACGAGCGGGTCGACTACGAGCTGGCGCTGAAGGCCTACTACGCCAGTGGCTCGCCGGCAGACTGGCAGCAGCGGCACATCTCGGCCTACGCGACGTCCCACCCGTGGGAGGACTGGGCGGAAACCTGGGCCCACTATCTGCACATCACCGACACGCTGGAGATGGTGCATGCGCTGAATTTCCCGCTCGGCCGGCTGGAGACGGTGGACGCCGACACCCTGCCTTACGGTGACACAGGTGGAAAACTTCAGGGAGCTCCGGCCGAGCCAACCCCACCGCCCGAGCCGTTCGAGAAGGTGCTGGCCCGCTGGCTGGTGCTGTCGGAGGCCTCCAATTCGATCAACCGCTGCATGGGGCTGCCCGACCTCTATCCTTTCGTCATTTCGGATGTGACGGCGCAAAAACTGGCCTTCGTCCATGCGCTTTTGACCGGGCCGCCGAAAGAAGATGGAACAATTCGTGAGCCGGCGGCGGCATTTTAGCCGGAACGCATGAGGCCTGGTTTCGTTTTCGAGCCCGAGGGAGCGTTGAAAACGGAGAGAAACCATGAAACGCGTATTGTTTCCGGCGCTTGCCGGCGCGCTGCTTGCCATGTCGGGCGCGGCCCTTGCCGACACGCCGGTCTCGGCCGTGGCCGATTTGAATGTCCGCGCCGGCCCAGGCCCGCAATATCCGGTGATCGGCGTGCTCGCGGCCGGCCAGTCGGCAACGCTCACCGGCTGCATCGCAAACAGCAAATGGTGCACCATCGCCGAGGCTGGCGGCAATGGCTGGGTCTATTCCGACTATGTGACGGGTGACTTCGGCGGCAGCCGCGTGGTGCTCACCCGCCGGCCTGCCGATGCCGGCATCGCCGTGGTGTCGCCGCCGACCGACGACGTCTATTCGCAGGACGACTACACCGGCGGCATTGTTGCAAGCGATCCGGTTGATCCGATTGCCAGACCGCCGGCCGAGGTCGGCACTTACGTCGCCACCCATCGGGTCGACCCTGTCTATCTCGAAGGCGAAGTGGTGACGGGCGCCACGCTCCCCGACACGGTCGAGTTGCGCGAGATCCCGGACTACAACTACCGCTACGTCTATGTGAACAACCAGCCGGCGCTGGTCGATCCGGGCACGCGCCGCATCGTCTATGTGATGCGCTGATCCAGCGTTGCCGATTGGGTGGGCGGCCGCCGGCGATCGGCGGCCGCCCTTTTATGCTAGACGATATCCTCGACGCGCGCCGCAACGAGGACGATTGCGCGCGGCACGCCGATCTCCTAGATCATGCGACCCTGGGGCAATTTAGGAAAAGTGTGAACCGGTTTTCGTCCGGAATTGCCTCAAAACGAGGTGTTAGAGCAGGTCGCCGTTTCCGTGAAGCGGTGAACTGCGCTAACGCGTCCGGCAGGGGACCCGCGTGATCATCGACAGTGCCGCCTTCGAGCGCTACCGGCGCTCGCCGAACGAAAAGACCACCTTGCTCCGGCTCATGCTGGGAACGGCGATCGTCGTTTTCTTCTGGCTCGCCATGACATTCGTCGTGCTGGTCGCCGGCACCTACGCCTTCATCGTCCTGCGTCTTCCCGGTCCGTCGACCGGACAGCCGATCCAGGATTTCCTCGCTTCGCCCGTCGGCATCCTCACCGCGCTGGCGTCTTTTGCCGGCATCTGGATCGGTCTCTGGGTGGCGATGCGCTTCGCGCATGGCGAGCCGTTCTCGGCGTTGATCGGCGCCAGCCGCCACATCTCGCGCGGCGGTTTCCTAAAAGGCTTGGTCGCGGTCCTGATCACCTCGCTGTTCTCGGAGGTCCTGCTCTACTGGCTGCAGCCGGAGATCGCGCGCGGATCGATCGCGTTCTCGTCCTGGCTGCTCTTCCTCGTCCCGATCGTGCTGCTTACCTTTCTGCAGACCTCCTCGGAGGAGGCGCTGTTTCGCGGCTATCTGCTGCGCGGCCTCGCCAGCAGATTCGCCAGCCCGCTGATTTGGGCGGCACTGCCGGGGCTTCTGTTCACCGCGCTGCATTGGAGCTCGGCCTCGACGCTCGCCATCAATGCCTGCGTGCTGGTCTCGATCGCCATCTTCGCGCTGCTTTTGACCCTTTTGGTCTATGTGACCGGCAATCTGGGCGCTGCGCTTGGCGCCCATCTCGGCAACAACCTGACCGGCTTCCTGCTGATCTCGCATCAGGAGAGCTACAATTCCTTCGCCCTGTTTAACGCCAAACCGCTCGAAGGCCCGGGCTGGACGAATTTGGACGCCGTTCTCATCGCCGGGATCGGCATCGCAAGCACCTTGTTGACGATGCTCCTGCTTCTGCATCGCCGCTCGCCACTGAAGATCGGGCCGGTGGATTCGAAACTTGGCGGGCCGGGCTAAAGGCGAAACAACCAGTTGATCAGCGCGCGCGACGGGCCGGAAAAGCCGTTTGGACGCTGACTTTCAAGACAATGCTTCGCCGTCAAGGATCCGTGCATAGAGGTCAAGATAGCCCATCGCCGTCTTCCGGATTGGGAACCTCGTTGCGGCGGATTCGCGACATTGCTGAGGCGTAAGACTCCCGACTTCCTCAAGCGCGGCGGCGAATTCCTCATCGGTCTGGAAGAAGCGCCCACTATCGGCATCGACTGTCTCCGGCAGCGCGCCACGTGGCGTCGTCAGCACCGGCGTGCCGCAAAGCATAGCTTCCACCGGCGCGTTGCCGAAGGGTTCCTCCCATGCGATCGGGTTGAGAAAAGCTCGTGCTTCTCCAAGCAGGCGCAACTTGAGCTCGCCATCGACGAGGCCATGAAACCGGTAGCGGCTGCCGAGGGTTCTGAGGAACACACGATCGCGGCGCGCTTGACTGCGCCCGAGCAGTTTCCAGCGCGAACCGCCGGCAATGTCGAGATTGAAATCGAACTTCCTGGCAAGGTCCACCGCGCGGCTTAGCCCCTTGTTTGATCGCGCTATGCCTGCGAGGAAAAGAAGGTTGCGGTTCTTCGCCGCCGACAGCCGGTATTTGTCGACGGGAAAACCATTGTAGACGAAGGTCTTGTGGCCATAGAAGCGCGCGTGGTTGGCGCTGATAAAGCTCCAATTCGGCACGTTGGGTAGGCTCGTCAGGATTTCACGCATCGTGTTCAGGACAGGCCGGCCGAGATCGAGCGGCCAGCTATGAGTGTGGACGATCTGTGTATCATCGGGTATCGCCGCTATCGCTTCGGCGTCGGTCGAGGCGTGCCGCACCTCGCAGAGCGGATGGCTTGATCCCGGCGCGCCTATGATCACGACTTTGTGGCCCAGGCGAACCAGCTCCGTCGCCAGCCATTCAACTTGCCGTTCGATACCGGCATAGCCTCTGCCGGGAATGGCTCCCATCAGAACAAGAGTTATTCGCATTGAGCTTGCCCACCATCCTCTTTCGCAAACCGGCTCAGTTGCGTCATGGACCAGGCATTGTCAACATCAGCCCAGGATCGCAATCCCGCCGACCTGGCGGGCGTCGGATCGGCGATATTCGCCCCGCATCCCGAGACGACACTGGCCGAGCAAGAAAGGAAAACAGCATGGCGTTTGCTAGGACGTTGAGGACCAAACTCGGCCTGCGGCGAACGAAACCCTTGCCGAAATTCGCGTCAGTCGGCCGCTGGACCTATGGCGTCAATCCGAAAATGATATTCGGTTGCGTAGAGCGCGCTGAGTTGAAGATCGGTTCCTTTTGCTCGATTGGGAACGAGGTGGTTTTCCTGTGCCGGGCAAATCATCCGATATCGCTGGTTTCCACTTATCCCTTCAAGGTCAAAATGACGAAGGAGGTTCCGACCGAGTCGGACCTCCTGTTCAAAGGGGCCATGCAAATAGGCAACGACGTCTGGATCGGACGTCGCGCTATCATCATGCCCGGAATAGAAATAGGTGACGGTGCGGTCATCGGCGCAGGAGCAATCGTCACCAAGGACGTCCCGCCTTATGCGATCGTGGCTGGCAACCCTGCCAAACTGATCCGCTACCGGTTCAGCGAGGGTCAGATTGAAAGCCTGCTGGCGATCCGTTGGTGGGAATGGAGCGACGAGAAGATCCGCGCCGAGCAGCCCTCGTTCTTCGGATCGATTGATGATTTTATAACGCGCCACGCTACCCGTTAGCCTACCGTCGCGCGACCGTCTCAAGGCAAGTGCCATCGTGTCGCCGCTGGGATTGGCACAAGCGCGCGCCGGAGATTCCGGGCCATCTTCGGCCCGAACGGGAGCGATGGCGGCGGAGGGAGTCTCTTGGGCTGTGGAAAGTTTTCGGATATGAGCCTGAGCCAAAATCGGCAGGGGGCATCGGTGTCGCCAAGTACGTGCTTTTTCTTGGCGGCAGACGCGAAGTATTTTCCGTTCGCTTGTTTGGCGGCGCGACGGATTTTGGACGTCTCAGCGCCTTTGCCGGGTTTTATCCTTCAGACGGGGGTGCCCGACGCTGAGCTGAATGCGGCCAATGACTACTTGCAAGGCCGGATCGAGATTGCCGATGTCTCCGCTTTTATGGAGGGTCAGGACTTCAACCCGGGCCATCTAAGCCTTGCCGCATACATCCGTCTGTTTGCTGACAAGATCGGGGCGTTGGAGCGGTTTGAGCGGGTTGTCTATACGGATGCTGACGTCTTGTTTAACCGCTCCATTGTCGATCTTGCCGAAACCGAGTTGAGAGCTCCGCTGCTCGCTGCGCACGACGTGCAGGCCTACTTTGCGCCCAAATACAGAAGCCGCCTTTCGATGCAACCGGGGGCGCCGAGCTTCAATTCTGGTGTACTCGTCTTCGACATGCCTGCCGTGCGCCGCGACAACCTTTTGGAAATCGCTCGGGAAGCAGCATCCCGCCGTGTCTTTGGCCTCGATCAAGAGGCTTTGAACGTGGCTTTCGAAGGCAGATGGCAGACGATGCATCCGAACTGGAACGTGATGACCAACTATTCGGATCAGATACCGTTCAACCAGGCTTTCGCCCGGCATTTTAGCTGGGGCAAGCCATGGGACAGACGGCCGATCGGCGTAGAGGTTGAGGCGCTCGCTATCTATCGGGACCTTTCAAGCAAAACGCCTTGGGCCGATCGGTTTGAACATACAATTCCCTTCAAGCGCGGCGGCTTGAAGAAGTTCGGGCGGAGGTTCGATGCCCTGATCGGGCTGCTCCTGAACGACGAGAAGCGCAAGCGGCGCGCTCGTTTCAGCGCATCGAAGGCCAACGCCGTGTTTACTGCTCACGCCGATGCCAGGCTACTGGCTGTGCAATATCCCGAGGTTGCAGCCGGATTCGCGGCCAACCGCCGGAAATGACCGTTGGTAGTGCCTCGGCCTTGACTCAGCCGCCGATTTCCTGTCTAGACGCGCACGAATTCCGCGACGAGCACACCTTCGCGAAAGCCGACCAGGACGCCGAGGCCTCTTCGAGGCAAGAGCTATAAAGAGATCCTGGAGGCCAACACCCGGCAGCGCGATGCGCCCCCGGGTGCTTTTTGGCTTTGGACTTTTGCTTGGCGACCCGCCGCGAACGCACTACCTCTCGGGCATCATCCGGGTGCCAGGGAAAGGAAAAGAATGTTTGAATCACTTCAGGAGCGCCTTGGCTCCATCCTGAACGGCCTGACCGGCCGCGGCGCGCTGTCCGAGGCGGATGTCTCGGCGGCGCTGCGCGAGGTGCGCCGCGCGCTGCTCGAGGCGGACGTGGCGCTGGAGGTGGTG
Source organism: Mesorhizobium sp. (assembly GCA_004020545.1). GTDB lineage: Bacteria > Pseudomonadota > Alphaproteobacteria > Rhizobiales > Rhizobiaceae > Mesorhizobium. Next base: position 23,016 of record SAQE01000059.1, read on the forward strand.
CGTTCCTTCACCGACAAGGTGCGCGAGAAGGCGGTCGGCGCCGCGGTGCTGAAGTCGATCAAGCCCGGGCAGATGGTCGTCAAGATCGTCCATGACGAGCTGGTCGACATGCTGGGCGCCGAGGGCGTCGCCGTCGACCTCAACGCGCCGGCGCCCGTCGTCGTCATGATGGTCGGCCTGCAGGGCTCCGGCAAGACGACGACCTCGGCCAAGATCGCCAAGCGCCTGACCGAGCGTCAGAACAAGAAGGTCCTGATGGCCTCGCTCGACACGCGGCGACCCGCCGCGCAGGAGCAGCTGCGCCAGCTCGGCGAGCAGGTGAAGGTCGCGACGCTGCCGATCATCGCCGGCCAGAGCCCGGTCGACATCGCGCGCCGCGCCGTCCAGGCGGCCAAGCTCGGCGGCCATGACGTCGTCATTCTCGACACCGCCGGCCGCACCCATATCGACGAGCCGCTGATGGTCGAGATGGCCGACATCAAGAAGGTGTCGTCGCCGCACGAGATCCTGCTGGTCGCCGACTCGCTGACCGGCCAGGACGCCGTCAATCTGGCGAAGAGCTTCGACGAGCGCGTCGGCATCACCGGCCTGGTGCTCACCCGCATGGACGGCGACGGCCGCGGCGGCGCGGCGCTTTCCATGCGCGCCGTCACCGGCAAGCCGATCAAGCTGATCGGCACCGGCGAAAAGATGGACGGGCTGGAGGAATTCCACCCCAAGCGCATCGCCGACCGCATCCTTGGCATGGGCGACATTGTCTCGCTCGTCGAGAAGGCCGCAGAGACCATCGACGCCGAGCAGGCGGCCGCGATGGCCAGGAAGATGCAGTCGGGCAAGTTCGACCTGAACGACCTGGCCCAGCAGCTTCAGCAGATGTCGAAGATGGGCGGCATGGGCGGCATCATGGGCATGATGCCCGGCATGGGCAAGATGAAGGACCAGCTTGCCGCCGCCGGCTTCGACGACAGGATGTTCCGCCGCCAGCTCGCCATCATCTCCTCGATGACCAGGGAGGAGCGGGCAAACCCCGACATTCTGAAACACTCGCGCAAGAAGCGCATCGCTTCCGGCTCCGGCACAGATGCCGCCGAGATCAACAAGCTCTTGAAGATGCATCGCGGCATGGCCGACATGATGAAGGCGATGGGCGGCAAGGGCAAAGGCGGCGGCCTGATGCGCAGCATGATGGGCGGCCTTGCCTCGAAGATGGGCCTTGGCGGCATGATGCCCGGCGGCGGCATGCCCGACCTCTCCAAGATGGACCCGAAGCAGCTCGAGGCCTTGCAGAAGCAGGCCCAGGCTGCCGGCCTCGGCAAAGGCCTGCCGGGCGGCTTGCCCGGCGGACTTCCCGGCGGCGGTCTGCCGGGCCTGCCCGGCGGCATGAAGTTGCCCGGCCTTCCCGGCCTCGGCGGCGGCGGCGGGCTGCCAGGTTTGGGCAAGAAAAAATGAGGGGGCGATGAACGAGGAGAAGGACATGGCCGAGGCACGCGCCATTCTGGCGGGCTACCGCGCTTCGATCGACAACATCGACGCCGCCCTCATCCATATGCTGGCCGAGCGCTTCCGCTGCACCAAGGCGGTCGGCGTGCTGAAGGCCGAGCATGGCCTGCCGCCCGCCGATCCGGCGCGCGAGCAGCAGCAGATCGCCCGCCTCCGCCAACTGGCGAAGGATGCGCATCTCGATCCGGATTTCGCGGAGAAATTCCTGAACTTCGTGGTCCGCGAAGTGATCCGTCATCACGAACAGATCGCCGCTAACAACGGCGTGACGAAAACCGGCTAATCAAGTGCATGTCGCCCAAAAGTGCGCAGCGGTTTTGGGATAACGACTTGCACAAGACAAAAGCCGAAACCGATCAACGAAATCAGAGCTTTTAGGAGATAGAGAATGGCACTGAAGATCAGACTGGCCCGCGCGGGCTCGAAGAAGCGTCCCTACTACCACGTCGTCGTCGCCGACGCCCGTTCGCCGCGCGACGGCCGTTTCATCGAGGCGCTCGGCTCGTGGAACCCGCTGCTGCCGAAGGACGGCGAACGCGTCAAGGTCGATGTCGACCGCGTCAAGCACTGGCTCTCGCACGGCGCCCAGCCGACCGACCGCGTTCTGCGCTTCCTCGATGAGGCCGGCATCGCCAAGCGTGAGGCCCGCTCGAACCCGAGCAAGGCTCTGCCCGGCAAGAAGGCGCAGGAGCGCGCCGCCCTGCTGAAGAAGGCCCAGGAAGACGCCGCCGCTGCCGTTGCCGCGGCGAGCGCCGCGCCGGCCGAGGCGGAAGCCGCGACCGCCGAGTAAGTTAAGTTCGGCGTTCAACTTCGTTTAATGGGAACGGCGGGCCAGGTGCCCGCCGTTTTCGTTAGGTCCGCCAATAGCTCTTAATAGCCTTGCGGGCAGCGCGCGACGTAGACGCGCCCGTAACGGTCGCGGTAGCGGCACTGGCCGGCCTCGCTGGCATGGCCGATCAATGCGCCGGCAACCGCGCCGACGGCGCCGCCGACGACCGCGCCCTGTACCGGATTGTTGGCGACGGCAGCGCCGACCGCCGCGCCGCCCAGACCGCCGATCGCGGCACCTTTTTCCGTTTGCGAACAGGCGCCCAGCGCCACCGTCAGCACCAGAATGGTAATCGCTTTCTTCATTTCAGTTCCTCTCTCACGGGGATCGCCGTCCGCGCCACCAAGTGTTTAACTCGCAGACGGCTAATTTGATCCCGAGGACGATGAGACTGGCGATCAAGGTGCCGGTGCCGGTTGCGCCGGGTTCCTGCAATGCCGTTGAGATTGCTGGCTTTTTTACCGCTCGGTGGCGCGCTTCAGATTGTCGAGCCCGGCCTCGAAGTCCTTGCCGATCAGCGTGTCGAAATTCATGAACAGGCCCATCAGCTTGGCGATGGACGGCCTGGCGCCGCGCATCGCCCAGGTGACGGTCGTGTTCGGGCCTGACGGCGCCAACGTGAAGTCGACGGTGTTGTTGGCCCGGAACGGTTTTTCGAAATCGAGCTTCAACGAGACCAGCGAGGCTGGGACGGAGTTGGTGATTTCCATCCGTCCGACGCCGGCCTTGGAATTGCCCTCCCAGGCATAGGCCGTGCCCTTGCCGCTGTCGGCGCCGGAGAGCGTGCGCTTCATCTGCGGATCGAGCTTTTCATAGGGCGACCATTCGGGCCAGCGCTTGAAATCGTTGATCAGCGGGAAGATCGCCTCGGCAGGGGCCTTGACGCTGGCCGACCGGCTGACGACGAAGTCGTTGGGCCGAGTCGCGGCATAGACAAGCACGGCGGCGATGATGACGACGAGGATGATGAGGAGGGTGGTGAACATCTTTTTCTCCTTTCGGCCACTTATCGGCTGAACGGGATCAGAGCACGCAGCTTGGGGTCCCTTAGGAACAAGCCGGCCCATAGGATGATACCGAGATAGACGCCGAACAGCGTATGGGAGAAAAGCGGGCTGTCGACCCGCACCTTGGTGGCGATGGCGCCGCCCATATAGGCGGTGAGCAGGATGGCGCCGAGCACAGAGGTGCGCGGCAGCGCGTAGAGTGCCGTCGAAATCAGCCCTATGATGCCGAGCATGCGCGCGACATTGGGATCGGCCGGCCAGCCGAGCTGCACCATCGTCTGGGTGACGATGTCGAGCGGCGGCAGCTTGATGGTGCCATCGAAGATCATGAGCAGCACGATGACGGTGCTGAGCAGGCGGCCGGCCCACAGGGCGCCCGACGACACGGGCGCGGTTTGAGAAATGCTCATTGACGTTCCCTCCTGATAATCATCGAACGCTAGCCGCCTTTGGCAGGTTCGAACCAAGGACGCGGCACGAGTCGACGGTCCGACACGTCCCGAAATCTTTTTTCACTGAGGCGCGCGGTTCATTCCGACGCGCCAAATGGCACTCTCGCTCAGAGCGTCCTGAGATAGGCATCCAGCCGCGCATAGCTCGCCATGACCATCTGGCCGAAGCCCATCTTCACCGCCATGTCGCGGGCGGCGACCGAGTTGGCGCGGATGTTGGCGACGATCCGCGTCTTGTCGCCGGCATCCTCGAACAGGATGGTTGTGACCATGTTGGGCGGCGGCAAGGTATCCTGCCATTGGCTGCGGTCGAGCGGTGCATCGCGATAGACGATCCGCTCCGGCGGAGCGATCTCCAGATAGACACTATTGGTCGGATACTCGCTGCCGTCGGCAAAGCGCATGGTCAGACGCCACTGTCCGCCTGGCCGTACATCCATCTCGCAGACCGGATAAGTCGACCCTTCCGGCCCCCAGAACCGCACCAGATGGTATGGATCGGTGAAAAGCTTGAACATCAGCGCGCGTGGCGCATCGAAGGTCCGGGTGATGATGATCACCGGGTCGTCGGATGGCGTGTCGATGGTCTGATCTGTCATTTTCCCCTCTCCAGATCGTCTTGCCTCGCATCGGCGACAAATTAGTTAGCCGCCTTCAATTTTGATTTCCGCCGGGATCACCCGCCTGCAAGGTCTGTAGATAAGTTTCCAGCCGGTCGAAGCGGGCGTCCCATAGCGCGCGGTAGGACTCCAGCCATTCGTCGATCTCACGCAACGGTTCCGGCTGCAGGCGGCGCGGCCGAAACTGCGCGTCACGGCCGCGCGCCACAAGGCCGGCGCGCTCTAGAACCTTGAGGTGCTTCGACACCGCCGGAAAGCTCATGGCAAACGGCTCCGCCAGCTCCGTGACGGAGGCCTCGCCGAGCGCCAGCCGCGCCAGGATGGCGCGGCGAGTCGGGTCGGCAAGCGCCGCGAGAGTCAGGCTGAGGCTATCCGACGTCATATCTTATTAAACCAAGTAGTTATGTAACCTTTTGGTTCTATACGAGACGCTGGCGACCGAGTCAAGCGGCACGGTCCAAAGATCGAATCCATGGCAACGCTCATCCGGCTCGCAAACCGGACGGCCAGGTTGGAAGGCTTTCGGTGCCCTCAGGAGAAATAGAACCTGTCTGCCGGGATCATCTTCGGCGGCGTCTCGCCCAGCGCCTCGAACACCGAAATCTCGCAAACGCGGCAGAGGCCGTCCAGCGCGAGGTCGTTGGGCTGGGTGCCGAACGGATCCTCGAGTTCCTCCGAAAGCGCGTCGAGGCCGAAGAAGGTGTAGGCGATCAGCGCCGTGAACAAGGGCGTCGCCCAGCCGGTGGCCGAGGCCAGCCCGAACGGCAGGAGCAGGCAGAAGACATAGGCCGTCCGCTGCAGGAGCAGCGTGTAGGCGAAGGGCAGCGGCGTGCCCATGATGCGCTCGCAGCCGGCCTGGGCGGCAGCGATCTCCGCCAGCCGCTCGTCGAGGATGCGATAGCCGATCGTGTCGATCGCGCCGGCCTTGCGCAACGCGGCAACGCGCGCGCCCATCCGGCGCACCATGGCGTCGGGCGCGTTGGAGGCACGCGCGACCGCTTCGGCCTCGTCGCCGATGAAGCCGCGTGCTTCCGAGAGAGCATCGACCCGTCTGATCAGACCGCGCAGGAAATGGCAAAAGGCGATCGCGTCCATCAACAGCCCGCGCAATTCGGTCCGATCCTCGATCAACCCGGTCGAGGCGCGCGCCAGGTTGCGGATGTCGAAGACGAGCTGGCCCCACAGCTTGCGCGCCTCCCACCAGCGGTCATAGGCGGCGTTGTTGCGGAAGCCGAGATAGATCGACAGCGCCACGCCGAGCAGGGCGAAGGGCGCGGTGCCGGCATTGCCGAAATCGAGCTCCAGCGCCCGCACGATCAGCACCACCAGCGCGCCATAGGCGGCGAAGCCGAAGATCTGCGGCAGGATGCGCGGCACCACCGAGCCGCGCATAATGAAGAACAGATGCAGGAATCCCGGGCGCGGGCGGACGATCATCGAAACCTCTCAAGAGCAATTCCGGGAAACTGCGCGCTTCCGCGAGACAGTCCGATCCCGCGCCTGAGCGGGGCGGCCCTGATCTTGTGTATTGTGCTATTCATCAGCTCCGCAAGCTCGGCCGCTCGCGACATTGCGATGTCGTTGAGCGGGGGACTAGCGGCACCCAGCCGGCCGTACTAGGGAGTGGACGTCGTCCAAGCATCAGACGGTGAGCGCACCACCCGAGGAGAGAAAGTGACCGGCGAAACCGATCTGCAGAGACTGCTGGCGTCGATGACGCCGCAACTGCTTCCGGGCGTCCACGTCTTCGCGACGCTGGCGCCGGGCGTGGCCATGCCGGACGGACTCGACCCGGTCATGCAATTCCGCGAGCGGGAGGGCACGACGCTGATCGTGCCCGAAGACCAGGCGGAAGCAGCAGGCCTTGCCGGCACGTTCCGCTGCCGGATGATCACGCTGAATATCCATTCTTCACTGGACGCGGTCGGCTTCCTCGCTGCGATCACGACGCGGCTGGCTGCGGCCGGCATGGGCGTCAATCCGGTCTCGGCCTTCTATCATGACCATCTGTTCGTCCCGGCCGACCGGGCCAAAGAGGCCATGGAAATTTTGACAAATTTGGCTGAGCATAGCCGGGGATGACCCTCTCTCAACGTCGGTGCTGCCCCTCATCCGCCTGCCGGCACCTTCTCCCCGTATAGTGACGGGGAGAAGGGAGCTACCCGGCCAACGGCCGAGCCCGCGACCGCGGGCCGCCGGTCGTCCGGCGCCCCCGCGGAGGGCCAGCCGCGGCAGCGGCGATACGGCCCGTGAGCGAGAACCCAACGGCCAACGGCCGAGCCCGCGACCGCGGGCCGCCGGTCGTCCGGCGCCCGCGCGGAGGGCCAGCCGCGGCAGCGGCGGTGCGGCCCGTGAGCGAAAACGGAAAGCCGTCAGGCCGCCTTCTTCTTCGGCTGGATCAGGCCGCGCTCGACCAAGAGCTCGGCGATCTGGACGGCGTTGAGGGCCGCGCCCTTGCGCAGATTGTCGGAGACGATCCACATCGACAGGCCGTTGTCGATGGTCGAGTCCTCGCGGATGCGCGAGATGAAGGTGGCGTCCTCGCCGGCCGATTCGAGCGGCGTGATGTAGCCGCCGTTCTCGCGCTTGTCCAAGACCTGGCAGCCCGGTGCCTCGCGCAGGATCTCGCGCGCCTCGTCGGCCGTGATCGGCTTCTCGAACTCGATGTTGACCGCTTCCGAATGGCCGATGAACACCGGCACGCGCACGCAGGTCGCCGTCAGCTTGATCTTGGGATCGAGCATCTTCTTGGTCTCGGCCACCATCTTCCATTCTTCCTTGGTCGAGCCATCGTCGAGGAAGACGTCGATATGCGGAATGACATTGAAGGCGATGCGCTTGGTGAACTTCTTGACGTCGACCTGGTCGGCGACGAAGACCGCGCGGGTCTGGGTAAAGAGTTCGTCCATGCCTTCCTTGCCGGCGCCGGAGACCGACTGGTAGGTGGCGACGACGACGCGCTTGATGGTGGCGACGTCGTGCAGCGGCTTCATCGCCACCACGAGCTGCGCCGTCGAGCAGTTCGGATTGGCGATGATGTTCTTGCGCGAGAACAGCTCGATCGCGTCCGGGTTCACTTCCGGCACGATCAGCGGCACGTCCGGGTCGTAACGGAAAGCAGACGAATTATCGATGACGACGCAGCCCTGCTTGCCGATCTTGGGCGACCACTCCTTGGAGACATTGCCGCCGGCCGACATGACGCAGATGTCGGTGTCGGAAAAATCATAGGTGTCGAGCGCCTTGACCTTCAGCGTGCGGTCGCCGAAGGACACTTCCGTGCCCTGGCTACGCCGTGAGGCCAGCGCCACGACTTCGCTCGCCGGGAAGCCGCGCTCATCCAGAATGTTGAGCATCTCGCGGCCCACATTGCCCGTGGCGCCGACTACCGCAACCTTGAAACTCATAAAGATCTCCTGTCCCTCTCCGCTTGGTTGTTGGAGAAAACCCGCCGGCCTCATGCGGGTTCCGTCCCCCGGGCCGAACCCGGGAGAGGGTGGTTAGGCCAAGGGAATCACACCGTTTTGGTGGTGGTTTTGGCCGTAGTTTTGCTGGAACGAGGGGACGCGCCGAAGCGCCCGGCCCGATGCGCCGCATCGTGGCTGGAGGCATCGAATGCAAGAAGAGCCATCAGAAGGCCGCGCATCGGAGACGATCCCGTTCGACGCGGGCTTTTACGCGCTTTGCTGAAAGAGTCAATTGGCGCCGCTCTCCTTCTCCCCTTGTGGGGGAAAGTGTCGCCGAAGGCGACGGATGAGGGTGTTCCAGGGAATACCAACGTCTCACTCCGCTGGAACACCCCTCATCCGTCTCGGCGCTGTCGCGCCGATCCACCTTCTCCCACAAGGGGAGAAGGAAAAGGCGGTGCCGCCTGCTCTGTACAATGGCGGCTGCAGGAAGTACGAACGCCCAAATTCGTTCGGCTGGCGCAGTGCCGGCCTTGTGCTCCACGACGAGCACAGAACCCCGAATTCCGAAAGATAAAGATGTCCAGTTTCGAAACGATCGTGCCTGCGCTTGCAGAGGCGCTGCAAAACCGCGGCTATGTCGAGCTGACCGCGGTGCAGAAAGCGGTGCTGGCGCCCGGGCTAGGCTCGGCCGACGCGCTGGTTTCGGCCCAGACCGGCTCCGGCAAGACGGTTGCCTTCGGCCTTGCCCTGGCGCCGAGCCTGCTCGGCGGCACGCAACGCTTCGCCGATGCCGGCGCGCCGCTGGGTTTGGTGGTAGCTCCGACGCGGGAGCTGGCGCTGCAGGTGCGGCGCGAGCTGGAATGGCTCTACGAACTGACCGGCGCGACAGTTGCGTCCTGCGTCGGCGGCATGGATATGCGCGGCGAACGGCGCGCGCTTGAGCGCGGCGCCCACATCGTTGTCGGCACGCCCGGCCGGCTGCGCGACCATATCACCCGCGGAGCGCTCGCCATGTCGGCGCTGAAGGCCGTGGTGCTGGACGAGGCCGACGAGATGCTCGACCTCGGTTTTCGCGAGGACCTCGAATTCATCCTCGATGCCGCGCCCGCCGAGCGCCGCACGCTGATGTTTTCCGCCACCGTGCCGCGCTCGATCGCCACGCTGGCGAAAAGCTACCAGCGCGACGCCGTGCGCATCTCGGCCGGCGGCGAGGAGAGGCAGCATGTCGACATCGAGTACCGGGCGCTCGCCGTCGCGCCGGCCGATCGTGAGAACGCCATCATCAACGTGCTGCGCTATTACGAAGCCACCAATGCGATGGTGTTCTGCAACACCCGCGCCGCGGTCAATCACCTCACCGCGCGCTTCAACAACCGCAATTTCTCCGTCGTGGCGCTCTCCGGCGAGCTCAGCCAGAACGAACGCAGCCACGCGCTGCAGGCGATGCGCGACGGCCGCGCCAGGGTCTGCATCGCCACCGACGTGGCGGCGCGCGGCATCGACCTGCCCAACCTCGACCTGGTCATCCATGCCGACCTGCCGACCAATCCAGAGACGCTGCTGCATCGCAGCGGGCGCACCGGCCGCGCCGGGCGAAAAGGCGTCAGCGCGCTGATCGTGCCGGGTAACGCCCGCCGGCGCACCGAGCGCCTGCTTGCCAATGCCGGCCTGACCGCGACCTGGGCGAGCCCGCCCTCGGCCGACGAGGTGCTGAGGCGCGACGACGAACGCATCCTGGCCGATCCGGCCTTCAGCGAGCCGGTGAAGGATGAGGAGCGTGACTTCGCCACCGCGCTTCTCGAGCGGCATGGCGCCGAGCTGGTGGCCGCCGCTTTCGTGCGGCTCTGCCGCGGCAGCCGCTCGGCGCCCGAGGACCTGCTCGACGTCGCGCCGTTCGCGCCGTCAAAGGAGAAGGCCGCGCGCAGGGGCGAAGCGCCCGGCCGCCGCGACGAGTTCGGCGAGAGCGTCTGGTTCTCGCTGTCGGTGGGACGCCGGCAGAACGCCGAACCGCGCTGGCTGATCCCGATGCTGTGCCGCACCGGCAACATCTCCAAGCGCGAGATCGGCGCCATCAAGATGCAGCCGGAGGAAACCTTCGTGCAGATCGCGGCCGACTGGGCCGACCGTTTCCTCGCAGCGATCGGCCCCGACCGCAAATTGCAGGGCAGCATCGCCGTGAAGCGGCTGGACGGCACGCCGGACCTGTCGCGGGCCGGCTATCAGCCGCCGAAACCGGAGAAGAAGCCGCATCGCGGCAAGCGCGCTTTCGATCAGAACGCGCCCAAATTCCAGAAGCGCGGACCGGGCGAGCATCAGCCCGCCGGCGCGCCGGACGCAAAACCCTGGATGAAAAAGCCCGGCAAGGCGCAGTTCGATGGGCCGGCAAAGCACAAGAAGGTGAAGAAGCGGCCAGCGTAGGTTCGCGATCAAGTTGGTAGCTGGAACACCGGCACCTCCTTCGGCAGCAAATCGCAACCTTCGAGGTTGGCCGAAGCGTCGGAACTTCGTCATCCACGGGCGGAGCGGGAGCGAAGCGGACGCGTAGACCCGAGGTCTGCGCTGCCTCGCTCCGCTCCTTGCTCCGCCATAGGATGACGAAAGCGTGGTGGCTTCCGGTCGCGCTTCATCGCATGCCTCTTGCGGTTCGCCGCGACTTTGAACAGTCTGGGCGGGCGCGGCAATGGGGACAGGGCAATGCGCGGCGAAGTTCTTCACTATGACCAGGAGCAGGGCTTCGGTTTCATCACCGGCGCCGACGGCAAGCGCTACACATTCGCGCGCGAGGACCTGCGCCGCGAGATGGCGCTGGCGAGGGGCGACGCGGTCGAATTTCAGCCGAACGGCGATCGTGCCGGCAATATCTTTTCGGTTCGCACCCGCATGGCCGGTCCGGCGGACAGCGCCGCCCCGGCCAGTCCCGTCCGTTCGTTGCCGGGCAGCACGCCTGCGACGCCGACGCATTTCGGCCGCAACGCGGAAAACGGGACCGCGGTATCCACTGGACTGTGGAGCTATTTCTGGCGCGGCCTGACAACGAACTACGTCAACTTTTCCGGCCGTGCCCGGCGCAAGGAATTCTGGGGCTTTTGCCTGTTCTGGACGATGGGCCTCGTTGTCGCCATTGGCGTCGGCCTGACCGTGGACCTGTCGCGCGGCGAGGGCGGCGCCGACGAGCCGATCGTCATGCTCGGCCTTGTCGGCCTCTTCTTCCTGTTGACGTTCCTGCCTTGGATCTCGCTCATCGTGCGCCGCCTGCACGATCTCGGCCTGACCGGCTGGCTCGTGATCCTCTGCCTCCTGCCCTATGTCGGCGGGCTCGCCACCCTGGTCTTCGCGCTGATCCCGACCCAGGCCGGCGACAACAAGTGGGGACCGGTGCCGGCCGGCGTCAGGCTCTAGCGTAAAACGTGCACATTGCAATCTCGTGCAACTTTAGATAGTTTACTGCCGTGCTACGTAAGAGGGGGAAATGATGCGCGGTGCAGTGTTTCACTACGACGCCGACCACGACTATGGCTATATCAGCGGCGTTGACGGCAAGCGCTACATCTTTAGCCGTGCCGACCTGACCGAGGAAATGAATATTGCCAGAGGCATGCCCGTCGAATTCACACCGGACGACGGGACGGCGCACGACGTCGCCGCCGCGAAACCCACCGCACCGTCCTTGGACGGCAGTCTTCAGCAGCGCGGCCGCATCGCCGAAAACCACTCCGCCAGGTCGATGGGGCTTTGGGCCTACTTCTTACGCGCGCTCATCGACGACTATCGCAATTTCAGCGGCCGCGCCCGGCGCAAGGAGTTTTGGGCGTTCTATCTCTGGTTCTCCGTCGTGTTCGTCGCGCTGTTCGGTTTCGGCATTCTGCTCAACCTGGCGATAAGCGGTTTCGATGACGGTCCAACGACTTCGATCGGGCACATTCCATTCCTGCTTTTCGTGCTGATAGCAATCCTGCCGTCGATCGCAGTCGTCGTGCGGCGTCTGCACGACATCGGTCTGACCGGCTGGCTTGTCTTGCTTTGCTACACTCCGGCTTTGGGCGCTGTTGCCTTTCTCGTCTTCGGGCTTCTTCCCTCTCAATTCGGGAAGAACCGGTGGGGGCCGATGCCGGCTGGCGCCGGCCCGGCCTAAGGGCAAAGAAAACTGCTCTCCGAGACGTTGTGTCCGGAGGTCAGCCAAGGAACTTGGCGATGATGGCGTCGCCCATCTGCACGGTGCCGACCTCGGTCATGCCTTCGGACATGATGTCCTTGGTGCGCAGGCCGTCGTCGAGCACGGCGGCGATTGCCGCTTCGAGCTTGTCGGCTTCCGCCACCATGCCGAAGGAATAGCGCAGGCACATGGCGAAGGAGGCGATCATCGCGATCGGGTTGGCGATGCCCTTGCCGGCGATGTCGGGCGCCGAGCCGTGCACCGGCTCGTAGAGCGCCTTGCGCTTCTTGGTCTTGGCATCCGGCGCGCCGAGCGAGGCCGAAGGCAGCATGCCGATCGAGCCGGTGAGCATGGCGGCGATGTCGGAGAGCATGTCGCCGAACAAATTGTCGGTGACGATGACATCGAACTGTTTTGGCCAGCGCACCAGCTGCATGCCGCCGGCATCGGCCAGCATGTGGTCGAGCTTCACGTCGCTATATTTGGCCTGATGGGTCTGGGTGACGACCTCGTTCCACAGCACGCCCGACTTCATGACGTTGCGCTTTTCCATCGAGGTGACGTGGTTCTTGCGCGTGCGCGCCAGCTCGAAGGCGACGCCCGAGATGCGCTCGATCTCGAACGTGTCGTAGACCTGGGTGTCGATGCCGCGCTTCTGGCCGTTGCCGAGATCGATGATCTGCTTCGGCTCGCCGAAATAGACGCCGCCGGTGAGCTCACGCACGATCAGGATGTCGAGGCCCTCGACCACTTCCTGCTTGAGCGAGGAGGATGCCGCGAGCGCCGGATAGCAGATCGCCGGACGAAGATTGGCGAACAGCTCCATGTCCTTGCGCAGGCGCAGCAGGCCGGCCTCGGGACGCACCTCGTAAGGCACCTTATCCCATTTCGGCCCGCCGACGGCGCCGAAGAGCACCGCGTCCGCCGCCATCGCCTTTGCCATGTCGGCGTCCGAGATCGCCGCACCATGCGCGTCATAGGCGCAGCCGCCGACCAGCCCCTCGTCGATGGCAAAGCCGCTGCCGAGCTTCGCGTTCATGGCGGCGATCAGCTTCTTCACCTCGGCCATGGCCTCGGGGCCGATGCCGTCGCCGGCGAGCAGGAAGAGATTTTTCGAAGCCATGGAGAACCGTCCGGTGAAAGAATTGAACCGGCGCCTTGCTAAACGCCAAGCGGGCTGGGCGCAAGGGTACGAGCGTCGAGATCCTTCGCACCCCCCTCTGGCCTGCCGGCCATCTCCCCCGCAAGGGGGGAGATTGAGCGCTCGACCACTTTCGCTAATCTCGAACGCTGCAGGAACAGGCGAAGCGCCGAAGCTGCTGATCTCCCCCCTTGCGGGGGAGATGGCCGGCAGGCCAGAGGGGGGTGCTGTCCCGCCACCGTCTCAAGAGAGATCCATAGCCCTCACCGATGCGACAGAATATTCACCAGCCGGCCGAACGGATCGCGCACATAGAAGCGCCGCACGCCCCAGGGCTCGTCGGCCGGTCCGTATTCGACGGCGAAGCCCGCCTTGCGCATGCGGTCGAGCGCTTCATCGACATCGTCGACCTCGATCGAGAGAGCCGGCACCGGCGTGCCCGAGCCGCCCTCGGTCATAAAGCTTGTCTGCACGCTCATCGTCTCGGCCGAGCCGCAAGTGACGATCCAGCCTTGATCCATCAACACGTCAAGTCCGAGCACGTCCTGATAGAAGCGCTTCGCCGCGGCGGTGTCTTGCGTGGCGATGTTGGCGACGATGCGCTTGACCTTCACCATCGGCTGATCCTCGCTTTATGCAGCCATTGCCCAAACGGCTTGTTGGGGCGACATGCCTCACGCCGTCCGCCGCAATGCCGTCACCTCGATCTCGATCTTCATTTCCGGCTTGTTGAGCTGGCAGACGATCATCGTCGCCGCCGGGCGGATGTCGCCGAACGCCTCGCCGAGGATTGGAAACACCACGTCAACATAGGCCTGGTCGGTGATGTAGTAATGCGCCCGCACCACATCGGCCATATCGAAGCCGCCGTCGGCGAGCGCTTTGGCTATTGTTGCCAGGCAATTGCGCGTCTGCGCCTCGACCGTCTCCGGCATGGTCATCGTGGCATAGTCGTAGCCGGTCGTTCCGGACACGAAACACCAGTCGCCCTGCACCACCGCGCGCGAATAGCCGGCGGTTTTCTCGAAGGGGGAGCCGGTGGAGATCAATTTGCGCATGGGGAGCCTTGTCGCATTGTCGGCCCTCATCTAGCAGGAGAAGCGCGGCTCGATCGTGGGCCAAGCCGAGCGAACTATTGTCACGATGGCCGGCGCAAGCCTCGGAGATTGGCCGGAACCTACCTCCCCTTCGTCATTCCAGGGCGGAGCAAGGAGCGAAGCGAAGCGCGCAGACCTGGAATCCATGCCGTTACGCCGAAGCGACGCGAGCGGTTCAGAATTCTGCATCTTTGCACTCTACGACAACCGTCACGGCATGGATCCTCGGGTCTGCGCTCCGCTGCGCGTCGCTCCGCCCGTGGATGACGAAGCCGCGTGGTCGCGCCGCGCCTCGCGAAACCCTAATTCCCCGACCCCTGCGCCTCGTCCAGCGCCTTCTTGATGTCGGCCGGCCAGCTCTTGACGTCGGGCCAGGCTCGCGGCTCGCCGTTGTCGCCGCGGCGGGCGAAATAGACCTTATGCTTCACCGGGTCGACCGCCATGAAGCCGTCATTGCCGCCGCAGTCATGCGGCACGCAGCCGCTGGCATAGAAGACGCCGGAGGCCGTCTTTTCTGTGCCGCCGCCGACCAGCAGGCTGGTCGCCATGTCGGGCATGTCCTTGCCGAGCAGCGCCTCGCCCGCCTTGTAGACGGCCTCGTTGTGGAAGGCGTCGATGATGTTGTCGTATTTCGACGGATCGACATCCTTCCAGTCGGTACCCGGTTCCGGCGTGTAGGTCAGGTTGCCGGAGGTCGTCAGCCCCTCGGTTGGCGACCATTGCAGCGCCGGCTTGGAATCGCCCGGCAGAAGATAGGGCACGAAATAGATGGCGCTATCCGACACAGCCGCCGGCGGCGCGCCGCATTCATCCTGCTCGACCGTCGTGGTCTGGATCTCGCCGTCCTTCTTCCAGACGATGACCTTGGCCGGCCCGCATTGATTGCCGCCGTCGCCGACATCGACCAGCGCGACATTGACGTCGCCGATCTTGACGATCCTGTCGAAGAACACGTCGTAGTTGCTGGCGAGCTGCTTGCCGTCATAGGCCAGCACCTTCTCGCCATCCTGCTCCGGCTGCGTGATGGTGAGCTGGCCGCCCTCGAACGCGATCGGCGCTTGGCTGTCCTCGTCGGCGGGTGCGGCGTCGGACGACGCGCCCTGATCGGTCGTTCCTTGATCGGTGGCGGGCTGGTCGGCCGATGGCTGCTGCGTGGCCGGCGCGCTGGTCTGCGCATCGGCACCGGCCATGGCGAGAAGGATTGCCACGGAAGCGCAGGCGCCGGCCAGAAACAAGCGTGTCATGACTGTCCCTCCATTCAGCCGCCGCAAACCCGGCCTGCGATGGCCGGCTATGAGTTCAGACCACTCAGGCCCAGGGACGCAGCTCGGCGTTCTTCTTCTCGAAGGACGCGATGGCGCCGGCCTTCTCCATGGTGAGCCCGATGTCGTCGAGGCCGTTCAAGAGGCAATGGCGCTTGAAGTCGTCGAGGTCGAACTTGACCACGCCGCCGTCCGGTCCGCGGATTTCCTTGGCCTCGAGGTCGATCGACAGCGTCGCGTTGGAGCCGCGCGAGGCGTCGTCCATCAGCTTGTCCAGGTCTTCCGGGCTGACGGTGATCGGCAGGATGCCGTTCTTGAAGCAGTTGTTGTAGAAGATGTCGGCGAACGAGGTCGAGATCACGCAGCGTATGCCGAAATCGAGCAGCGCCCAGGGCGCATGCTCGCGGCTCGAGCCGCAGCCGAAATTGTCGCCGGCGACCAGGATCTGCGCCTTGCGATAGGCCGGCTTGTTGAGCACGAAATCCGGGTTCTCCGAACCGTCGTCCTTGTAGCGCATCTCGGCGAACAGGCCGGTGCCAAGCCCGGTGCGCTTGATCGTCTTCAGGTAATCCTTCGGGATGATCATGTCGGTGTCGACATTGACGATCGGCATGGGCGCGGCGACGCCGGTGAGCTTGGTGAATTTGTCCATGGTTCCTTGCCCGTCTTCTTCGTGCTGCGGGGGATTTGCTGGCGCACGGTTTACACAAAGCAGCGGGCAAATGAAAGGCAACTGTTGGCAGTTGAGTTTGGACCATTGGATGCAAGGCCGGCATCGTCTGCTTTCAAAACGCGGCCCGATCGGGCATCTTGGCGGCATGGCAGCGACTTCGAAGGTTGTTTACGCAAGCGAGCCGGCGCTCGATGTAGCCGAATTCCGCCGCGTGCTGGTGGAATCCGGCCTCGGCGAAACACGGCCGGTCGATGACGAGGCGCGCCTGAAGACGATGCTCGGCAACGCCAACCTGGTGCTGACGGCGCGTCTCGATATCGAGGGCAAGCCGCTTGTCGGCGTCGCGCGCGGCGTCACCGACTTTTCCTGGGTCTGCTACATTTCCGAGCTCGCCGTATCCGCCTCGGCGCAAGGGCTCGGCGTCGGCAGAGGCTTGATGGACGAGGCGCGTCGGCAGCTCGGCCCTGCGGTCGGCATCAGCCTGATCTCGATGCCCGACGCCGTCGGCTTCTACGAGCGCATCGGCATGAAACGCATGACCGACGCTTTCTGGTTCTCCCGCAAGCACTGACGCCATTCACCGGCAAGTGATTGCTTGGTTTTGTCACGCCGCTTGACATGCAACCAAATGGTTGCATATTAAAGCCATGAGCATGGATGCCGTCTTTCGCGCTTTGGCCGACCCGACACGCCGGCAATTGCTGGACAGCCTCTATGCCCGGAATGGGCAGACGCTGAATGCGCTGTGCGAACGGATGGACATGACGCGCCAGGCGGTGACCAAGCACCTGGCGATCCTGGAAGAAGCAAACCTCGTCACCACCGTCCGCCGGGGCCGGGAGAAGGAGCACTACCTCAACCCGGTTCCGATCAATGAGATCGCCGAGCGCTGGATCGGCAAGTTCGAGCGCCATCGGCTGGATGCATTGAGCGACCTGAAGAAGCGGCTTGAAAGGGAAGAGCCATGAGCGACAACCGTTTCGTCTATGTCACCTATATCCGCACCACGCCCGAAAAGCTTTGGTCGGCGCTGACCGACCCGGAGTTCAACCGGCAGTTCTTCCTTTGCTCCTATCAGGAGAGCGACTGGAAGGTGGGCTCGAGCTGGAAGCTCATCTTCCCCGACGGCCGCGTCGCCGACTCGGGCGAGATCCTCGAGATCGACCCACCGCGACGCCTGGTCATCAAATGGCGCAACGAATGGATGCCCGAGGTGAAGGAGGACGGCTACACCCGCTGCACCTTCACCATCGAGCAGGAGGGCGAGCTCATGAAGCTTGCCGTCACCCACGAGGCCGACGGGCCGCACCGGCTGATCGCAAATGTCGCCAAGGGCTGGCCGCTGGTGCTGGCGAGCCTCAAGAGCCTGCTCGAGACCGGCAAGGGTTTTGAGCGCCCGCCGTTAAAGGTCTGAAGCTTCGTTTCGATACCGAAACTGTTTTCCGGAAGGCCGCTATGATGCTCCGGCATTCCTGGCCGCAGGCCATGGCGAATGGCGAGACGGCCATGGCTTCAGCGGAAATCTCCGCCGCTCCAGAGCGGGTCCTTGCCGCGCTCGTCACGCATGAGGTCGAGCGCTGGTGGGGCTCCGCCGACACCTATCGCATGACCGGCTGGACCGCCGATCTTCGCGTCGGCGGAACCTGGAGCGTCAACGTGAGGACGGCCGACGGCAGGCGCCTGCCCGCTGGCGGCGCGTTCCTCGATATCGAGATGCCGCGCCGCATCGTGCAGACGAGGCGCTATGACTGGGACCATCCGACGCTCGGCCGCCACGAGACCACGGTCGCCTATCTGCTGGAGCCGACCGTCTGTGGGACGCGGCTCACCGTCTGCCACGGCGGCTTCGCCGGCTTTCCGGACGCGGCGGCCGAGCATGCGGAGGCGTGGGCGCGGGTGCTTGGATGGCTGCAGAAGTATTTCGACGAGGGACGGCGGGCGGCCTAGCGCCCCCCTTCTCCCCTTGTGGGAGAAGGTGGATCGGCGCGCAGCGCCGAGACGGATGAGG
>SAQE01000005.1 GCA_004020545.1 Mesorhizobium sp.
CCATCCGCAAGGCTCAGTTGACCAAGCACACGATCGACCATCCGAATCATCCCCCTTCATCCTTTACCCACGGAATCACCAACCCGGTTCCGTGCAAAGGCCTCCTTGTGGGAGAAGGGGAGGCGCTAGATCTGATCCGACAGGTCCGAGAACGCCATCGCCTTGCGCAGCACCTCGGCGAAGCGCTCGCCGGCGATCTCCCTGGCGCCGCTGTTGTCGATCGAGGTGACGTCCGGACCGGACAACGTCACGCTCGTGCTGCGCGCCAGACGGGCCAGCACCTCGCCGCGTGATTCACGGCCACGCTGCGCCAGCCGCTCGGCGAGGATTTCCGGCGTGGCGGTGATCTCGACCACCGCCAGATTAGCATAGCGCTCGCGCAGCGCCGGGATGACCGCGCGGGAGACATTCGCCACCGCGACATGACCATTGGCAACCGCCCAGTCGACATCGGCCGGCAGACCGTAGCGCAGGCCATGCGCGTCCCAGCAGAGAGCGAAAGCGCCATCGGCTTCAGCCTCGGCGAAGGCGGCGTCGGCCAGCGTGTCATGATCCTCGCTCGCCGCGTCGCTCGCCCTGGTGATGACGCGTCGCACGAACTCCAGCCGCGTCTCGCCGGCAAAGCGCGCCTTGGCGTAGCCGATTACGGTGTCCTTACCGGCGCCGCTCGGGCCGACGACGGCGACGAAGACGCCGTTGCGGATGGGAAGCGTTTCGGTGAGCTCGCGTTCGATTAGCGCCGAAACCATCATGCGACACGCCTGCCCTGACGCCAGACGGTGCGAACGACCGGCACGTGCTCGTCGACGCGCACGCGCACGAGATCGGCGCGCCGGCCCGGTTCGATAGCGCCGCGATCGGTGAGGCCGACGGCTTCGGCCGGGTTCTTCGACACCATGGCCACCGCCCGCGGCAGCGAGATGCCTTCGACCACATCGCCGAGGAAGAAGGCCGACTGGATGAGGCTGAAGGGGATGTAGTCGGACGACAGGATGTCGAGCAGGCCGTCGCCGGCCAGCGCCCTGGCCGAGACATTGCCCGAATGCGAGGAGCCACGCATGACGTTGGGCGCGCCCATCAGCACGCCGAGGCCGGCCGCCTTGGACGCTCTTGCCGCCTCCTCGGTGGTCGGGAATTCGGCAACGCGCACACCCTGCTCCACCGCCTCGTCGACATGGCCGGCCGTCGCGTCGTCGTGGCTGGCGAGCACGATGCCGCGTTCGCGGCAGGCCGCGGAGATGAAGACGCGGTTCGGGCCGGAATTCATGGCCGATTCGGCCATCCGCTTCTCGCAGAATTTCTGGAAGTCGCGGTCGGTCAGCTTCAGCTTGCGCTGGTAGTAATAGGCATAGGTCTCGAGGTTGACGAACTGACGCTGGCCCGGCGCATGGTCCATCAGCGAGGCGAGCTTCACCCTGTCGTCGGTCTCGAAATTGGCGAAGGCCTCGAGACAATCCGGCGCCGAGACCTCGCAACGCAGGTGGATGAAATGATCGGCCCGCAGCCGATCCTGCTTGACGCTGTCCTCGATCGCGTCGGCGAGCTTGCGCACGTCGTTGGACTTCAGGTCGGCGTCCTCGTCCATGCCGACGCGCAAGGCATCGAGCACCGTGGTGATGCCGGCGGTCGCCACCTGGGCGTCGTGGGCAAGCACGGCGGCGATCGGGTTCCAGCGCACTTTCGGCCGCGGCGCATAGTGGCCTTCGAGGTGGTCGGTGTGCAGCTCGACCAGACCCGGGATGATGTAGTCGCCGCCCATGTCCTCGCCGGTGCGGGCGGCGCCCGGTTCGATCGCGGCAATCTGGCCATCGCGCAGCAGCAGCGAGCCCTCGACGATCTCATCGGGCAGCACGATGCGGGCGTTGTTCAAAACGGTCTCGGCGGTCATTTCAGCAGTCCTGTCTCAAGCGATCATATCGGGCGATCATATAGGGCGGTCAAATCAGGCGGTCTTTCTGGCCGGGCGGCGCCCAAGCACATGGTGGGAAAGCACCATGAACGGCGCGCCGGGCTCGGTTTCGACGAACAATGTGAGCGCATCCACCGGTACCGGATGCAGCAGCACATCCGCGAACAGGCTGTCGATTGCTGCACGAAGACGTAGGCTTTCCTGTGGCCCGACGCGTCCCGACAACGTCATGTGGAAACGGAACGTCTCGAAGACGTAAGGATAGCCCCATTGGCATAGGTTGCGGAATTCCTGCGGCTTCAGCGAATCGGGGCTGCGCCGCTCGATCTCCGCTTCGGTCAACGGCGCGCGGAAGCGGTCGAAGGCGCGCACGACCTCGCCGGCGAAACTGTTGAGTGGGTCGAACGGGGTTTCCGGCACCAGCGCGAAGAAACCGTCGATCTGGCCGACGACCAGGCGCGGGATGACGACCGGCGGTGTGGCTTCGGCAAAATCGTCGAGGGCGGCGCGCAGCGAGGCTTCCGTCTCATTCGAAGCCAGCCGGAACGGTGCCTTCAACGTCGCATGGAACCCGTAGCGCCTGGCCGATGCGGTGTGGAAGGCGACTTCCGCGGCCGACAGCTCACCTACGGCCTCGACCGGCCGGGTCGCCGCGCCGAAGGGGTCGCGGCCGAGCCAGTTGGCGGCGATGCGCGCCAGCGGCTCGGCCTGCCGTGGGGTGAAATAGATGGCGTAGCGCATGAAAGAACCTCGTCAGACCCCGCCATAGGTGATTTCCATGACGGATTGACGAAGCTTTCGTGGGTTTTCGAAGGCAAACAGGCCCTGACAGTCCTTAGCCGACGATTTTTCCGAACTGGACCAACTGGTTGAGCGCGAGGGAAAATCTCAGGCTTTCACCAGCCATTCGTGCTCGGCCGCGTTGTGGAATTTCCACGTCCGCTTCGGGCCGGCCATGACGTTGAGGTAGTAGAGATCGTAGCCGTGGCAGGCCGCGCAGGGGTGGTAGCCTTTCGGCACCAGCACGACATCGCCGTCCTCGATCGCCATCGCCTCGTCCAGGTCGCGCACGCCGTTCCTGTCGGCGTCGGTGTAGACGCGCTGGAAGGCAAAGCCCTGCGGCGGGTTGAGGCGGTGGTAGTAGGTCTCCTCAAGATAGGATTCGGCCGGCAGATTATCCTGGTCGTGCTTGTGCGGCGGATAGCTGGAGGTGTGGCCGCCAGGCGTGATGACCTCGACCACCAGCAGCGAGTCGGCCGGCTTGCCCTCGGGCAGGATATTGGTGACGTAGCGCGTGTTGGTGCCTTTGCCGCGCACCTCCTGGCCGAGATCATCAGGCCCGATGACGCGGACCGGCAGCCCGCCATTCAAGCCCGGCGCCGAGCAGACGGCGAGTTCCAGCTCGGTGTCCGCCGTGACCGACCAGTCGGAGCCTTGCGGCACATAGACAGACCAGGGCTTGCCCTCGAAGGGCGACATGCGCTCGCCGAGCAGGCCGAGATCCTTGCCGCCGGCCGCAGCCTTGCCCTTGCCGGTCACGAAGACCAGGCAAACCTCGCGCTCGCCCGTCCTGCCGGCTGCGGTCTCGCCCGGCCGCAAGCGATGGAGATCGAAACCGACGTAAGTCCAGCCGGCGCTTTGCGGGGTGACATGAGCGACGTGGCCGTGGCCCTTGTCGGCCTTGACGAGCAGTTTCGACATTGCGGTCACTCCTTCGGTTCGGGGTCGGCCTTGTTCTCCTCGGCCGGCTTGTAGAGGTAGAAGAACTGCCACACCGCATAACCGGCGAAGCCGAGCGCGATGACGCCCCAGAAGGGCGTGCCGGAGGCGAACTCGATCACCGACCAGATGAGGCAAACAGCCACGACAGCGATGCGTCGCCACAGCGGCCGGAAGAAGGGGTGCTCATAGTCTTTCATCGCGCCAATCCAGGATTTGCCCAAAGCGAATCAGGTAGACTGAACACCCTGGCTAATCCACCGTTCAGGCATTCGGAAAACCTTGCGTCTCCACGATGTAGCCGGCGGCCGTCATCACCCGCATCAGTTCCTTGTAGCCGACCTCAGCCATCTTCAGCGGCGGGTTCTTCTTCGGATCCTGCTCGGCCTCGACCACGAACCAGCCTTCATAGCCGTAGTCGGCGAAGCGCTGGACGATGGCGCCGAAATCGAGCGAGCCGTCGCCCGGCACGGTGAAGGCGCCGAGCGCCACGGCATCGAGGAAGGACTGCTTCGTGCGGTCGAGACCGTCGATCACGCCCATGCGCACGTCCTTCACATGGACGTGGTTGATGCGCTTGTGGTGGTTGTCGATGGCGCGCAGCACGTCACCGCCGGCAAAGGCGAGGTGACCGGCATCGAGCAGCAGCGGAATGCCTTCGCCGGAATGGCGCATGAAGGCGTCGAGCTCCGGCTCGGTCTCGATGACCGCCGCCATGTGATGATGGTAAGAGAGCGGCATGCCCTGGTCGGCGCACCATTCGCCGAATTCGGTGACGCGGCGGCCATAGGCCTTCATCTCGTCGCCGGTCAGCTTCGGCTTGGTGGCTAAAGGTTTCGAGCGGTCGCCCTGGATGGAGCGGCCGACCTCGCCATAGACGATGCAGGGCGCGTTGACCGCCTTGAACAGGTCGATCATCGGCTGGATGCGATCCTTGTTCTTCGACATGTCCTCATCGACCAACGTGCCGGAGAACCAGCCGCCGCAGAGCGTCACGTCGGCCTCCTTCAGGATCGGCAGCATCACCTTCGGGTCGTTGGGGAAGCGGCGGCCCATCTCCATGCCGGTGAAGCCCGCCGAGCGCGACTGGCGCAGACATTCCTCCAGCGACACGTCATCGCTCAATTCCACGAGATCGTCATTCCACCATGCGATGGGGGACATGCCCAGTTTGGCTTTCAAGTCGTCACTCCAGTATCAGGTTCGTGCCTACCCTCCCCCTTGTGGGGAGGGCCGCTGCGCAGCAGCGGGGTGGGGGTCGGCGCCGCACACCCACCCGGACCTTCGGTCCGACCTCCCCACAAGGTAGGGAGTTGGCGGCGCCGGCTTCAATCACCGATGCTCTGCATATGCTTTTTGTCCTCATACGCCTTGCGCGCGGCGTTGACTTCGCGACGCGACGAGACTTCCGGCACGGCGACATCCCACCAATGGCCGCCGGCCTCGGTGGATACCAGCGGATCGGTGTCGATGACCAGCACGGTGGTCTTGCTGTTTTGCTTCGCCTTGGCCAGCGCCGTCTCCAGCTCGGCTATCGACGCCACCTTCTCGGCGACGGCGCCGAGGCTTGCCGCATGCGCGGCGAAGTCGACGTCGGGCATCACCTCGTGGCGGGCATCCTTGAGCAGGTTGTTGAAGTTGGCGCCGCCGGTCGCCATCTGCAGCCGGTTGATGCAGCCATAGCCGCGGTTGTCGAGCAGCACGATGGTGAGTTTCAGGCCAAGCATCACCGAAGTGGCGATCTCGGAATTGAGCATCAGGTAGGAGCCGTCGCCGACCATGACGACGACTTCCTGATCGGGCTTCGCCATCTTGACGCCGAGGCCGCCGGCGATCTCGTAGCCCATGGTCGAGAAGCCGTATTCGGCATGGTATGAGCCGGGCGCGCCCGCCTGCCAGAGCTTGTGCAATTCGCCCGGCAGGCCACCGGCGGCATGAAGCAAGGTGACGCCTGAACCCATGGCGCGCTGCACGGCGCCGATCACCTGCGCGTCAGACGGATAGGCGGCGTTGGTCGAGGCCGTCACCTTGGCGGCGGCGGCCTGCCACTCCGTCTTGCCCTTCAGCGCATTGTCGGTCCAGGCGCCAGGTGCCTTCCAGCCCTTCAGCGCGGCGGACAACTCGGTGAGCCCTTCGGCGGCGTCGGCGACCAACGGCAGCGCCCAGTGCTTGCCGGCATCGAAGACCTGGGTATTCAAGCCGATGATGGTGCGGCCAGCATTCTTGAACAGCGCCCAGGAGCCGGTGGTGAAATCCTGCAGCCTGGTGCCGACAGCAAGCACGACATCCGCCTCTTCCGCCAGCCGGTTGGCGGCGGAGGTTCCGGTGACGCCGACCGCGGCCATGTTGAGCGGATGATCGTCGGGCAGCGAGGATTTGCCGCCTTGCGTCTCGCAGACCGGGATGCCGGCGCCCTGCACCAGCTTGGCCAGTTCTCCCGAAGCCTGCGAATAAAGGACGCCGCCGCCGGCGATCACCAGCGGCTTCCTGGCGCCCTTCAGCGCCGCAACGGCGGCAGCCAGCTCGTGGCGATCCGGGCGAACCCTGCGCGGCGTCCAGACGCGCTCGGCGAACAGGCTTTCGGGATAATCATAGGCCTCGGCCTGCACGTCCTGGCAGAGCGAGAGGGTGACCGGGCCGCATTCGGCTGGATCGGTCAGCACCTGCATGGCGCGGTTCAGCGCCGGGATAATCTGCTCGGGCCGCGTGATGCGGTCGAAATAGCGCGAGATGGCGCGGAAGCAGTCGTTGACGCTCGCGGTGCCGTCGGAGAAATCCTCGGCCTGCTGCAGCACCGGATCCGGCAAGCGGTTGGCGAAGACATCGCCGGGAAGCAAAAGCACAGGCAGCCGGTTGACATGGGCAAGGGCTGCCGCCGTCACCATGTTCAGCGCGCCGGGGCCGATCGAGGTGGTGGCGGCCATGAAGCGGCGGCGGAAATTCGCCTTGCCATAGGCGATCGCCGCATGCGCCATCGCCTGCTCGTTATGGGCACGGAAGGTCGGCAGCTCGTCGCGCACCTTGTAGAGCGCCTCGCCAATGCCGGCGACGTTGCCATGGCCGAAGATCGCCCAGACGCCGCCGAAGATCGGCACCTTTTTGCCGTCGATCTCCGTCATCTGGCGGGACAGAAAGCGGGTCAGCGCCTGCGCCATCGTCAGGCGAACGGTCTTGGTCATTGTCGTTTCCTCCGGCTTTCCTTTTGCCGTCTTGTTATGCTGGCGCCTTCTTATGCCGCTTTGCGGCCGCGCGCGGCAAGCCATGCCTCGGTCAGTTGCTCGAAGCGCGAGGCCATGTCGGCGATAGCCTCGTCATCCGACATCCGGCCTGCCAGCCATTGTTCGGCGGCGTTGATGAAGATGGTGCGACCGACGGCAAATCCCTTGACGATGGGGGCGTTGGCCGTGGCGGCAAAGGCCGCGACCAGCTCGTCCTGCGGCGCCTCAAGGCCGAGCAGCACGATGCCGCGGCACCATGGGTCGTTCTTGACGATGACCTGCTCGATCTTCGCCCAGGCGTTTGCCGAAGCCTGCGGCTCGAGCTTCCACCAGTCGGGCTTGATGCCCAGCGCATAGAGCTCCTCCAGCGCCCGCGGAATGGTGGTGTCGTCGAGCTTGCCGTGCTTGCCGGCGATGATCTCGACGAGAAGTTCGCGGCCCACTTTCCGCGCCGCCTCGAACAGGGCCCGCAGCTTCTGCTGCTGCTCGGCCTTCAGCGCTTCCGGATCGTCCGGATGATAGAAGCACAGGCACTTGATGCAGTGGTCGACCGGCCATTCGACAAGTTGCGAGCCGATGTCCTGCGAGAATTCGAAGCGCAGCGGCCGCGAGCCGGGCAATTCGACCGGACGGCCGAGCCAGGCGAAGGGATGGCGGGCGAATTCGAACATGGCGTCGCGGCCGTATTTCTCGTCGATCAGCATGCCGTAGCCGTCGCGGCCGGCGGCGACCCTGGCCGCCGCCTTGACCGTCAGCACCTTGAAATCGGGGATGCGCGCAGCATCGGCGCCGACCCTGGCCGCGACATCCTCGAGCTGGATGCGATGATCGCAGGCGAGCGCCATCAGCGAGGGAATGTCGCGCCGGCGCGTGGTCGCCCAATGGATGTGGTTGATCGCCTCGTCCTTGCGCAGCGCCAGATGCTTGCTGCCGTGCTTCAGGAAGAACTGCAGCTCCTCGAAGGTCGGATATTCCGGCGCGCAGAGCAGGCGCGACACCGCGAAGGCGCCGCAGGCATTGGCCCAGGTCGCCGCCGTGGCAAAGGTTTCGCCGCCCAGCCAGCCGCGCAGGAAACCGGACATGAAAGCGTCGCCCGCGCCGAGCACGTTGTAGACCTCGATCGGGAAACCCTTGCCGACGATGCCGTCCTCGAGGTCGTCGCTGATCGGCCCGTCATAGACGATGCAGCCCTTGGCGCCGCGCTTGAGCACGATTGTGGCGGAGGACAAGGAACGGATCGTCTTCAGCGCGCTCAGGCAATCGTCGGCGCCGGAGGCGATCATGATCTCCTCCTCGGTGCCGACGATGAGGTCGCAATCGGGCAGGACCGTCTTCAACTGCGCCGAGACGCGGTCGGATTTGACGTAGCGCTCGAAGCCCTCGGCATGGCCGGCGAGCCCCCAGAGGTTCGGGCGGTAGTCGATGTCGAACACCACCTTGCCGCCCTTGGCCTTCATCAAGCGGATCGCCTTGCGCTGCGCGGCGTCCGAGTTGGGGCGAGAGAAATGCGTGCCGGTGACGACGACGGCGCGCGCAGAAGCGATGAAGGCCTCGTCGATATCCTCCTCGGCCAGCGCCATGTCGGCGCAGTCGGAGCGATAGAAGATCATCGGCGAGACGCCTTCGTCCTCGACCGACAGCAGCACCAGCGCGGTCAGGCGCTCCTTGTCGGTCTTCAGGCCATCGACCGAGACGCCTTCACGCCTGAGCTGCTCGCGAATGAAGCGGCCCATCTGCTCGTCGCCGACGCGGGTGAGCAGCGCCGAGCGCAGGCCGAGCCTTGCCGTGCCGACAGAAATATTGGCCGGGCAGCCGCCGACCGACTTGGCGAAGGAGGTGATGTCTTCCAGCCGCGAGCCGATCTGCTGGCCGTAGAGATCGACCGAGGCGCGGCCGATCGTGATGACGTCGAGCGGCGGATATTTCGCTTCCACGGCTTCGCCCATTCGAACCTCCCATCGGCCTTGTTGTGTAGAGCAGCGTCGTTGTGGGCAGCACGCGAGGATGGCAGCGTGACGCCGTCAATATGAAATAATAATTCCAATCCATAGTCAATATGGAATGCGCATTCCCGGATGGAAAAACGCCTGTTCGGGGCCGCTCAGGCCTTGCGCTTACGGCCGGTGTCGCGACGCTTCTCGCCGACGGCGACGGTGAGCGCCATGGCGAGCGCCATCGTCGCCGAGATCGAACGGAAGCCGCCGAAATCGGCTTCCGCCACCTCGAACCAGACCTTGGCGAACTGGGCGAGCGGCGAGAACGATGAGTCGGTGATGGCGACGATCGGCACGCCCTGTTCGGCGATCGAGCGCGTCTCCTCGATGGTCGCGGGCGCGTAAGGCGAGAAGCTGATGGCGATGACGGCGTCGCGCGGCGTGGCGAAGCCGATCATCTCGGCATTCAGGCCCGCAGCCGATTCGATCAACTGGTTGCGGATCTTGAGCTTGCCAAGCGCATAGGCGATGTAGGACGCGACCGGATAGGAGCGGCGCTTTGCCAGCACATAGATGGTCTCGGCTTTCGCCAGCAAGTCGACGGCCTCTTCGAAATGCACATCGTTCAAAGCGCGCGAAATGTCGCTGAGCGAGGTGCTGGCGGCAGCGACGAAGCCGTCGAAGATCGCCCGGTGCCCGGCACCTTCCTCGGCCTTGGCGCGCAGTGCGGCGAGCCTTTCGTCATAGGAGGAATTGCGCTCGCGCAGGCGCTCGCGAAAGACCTGCTGCAGGCTGGTGAAGCCGTCGAAGCCGAGCTGCTGGGCGAAGCGGATCAGCGTCGAGGGCTGGACGCCGGCCGAGGCGGCGATGCTTGCGGCGGTGCCGAAGGCGATGTCGTCGGGATTGTCGAGCGCATAGGCGGCGATCTGGGCGATGCGCTTGGGCAGGCTCGCGCGCCGGTCCAGGATCGTCGTGCGCAACGTCTCGAAATCGCGAGGCACCCGTTCGTCCATCGTCGCTCCGCCCACGGCCATATTGAAAGTTCTCTCTCCTGCCTCATCATAGCGAGTTCGCGCAAGAACACCATAAAAAATGATTTGTACGTTCCATTCTCAGGTGAAATGGATTAATTCATCCATACGAATTTTCTTCCCTTATCTCGGAGACAATCGACATGGTCGGAGTGGGCCTCATCGGCACAGGCTTCATGGGCAAGTGCCACGCCATCGCCTGGAACGCGGTCGGCGCCGTCTTTCCCGATGTCGAGAAGCCGAGGCTGGTGCATCTGGGCGAGGTGAGTGACGAGCTGGCCAAACGCAAGGCGGGCGAGTTCGGCTTCGCCAAGGGTTCCGGCGACTGGCGCGCCGTCGTCAACGATCCGGAGGTCGATGTCGTGTCGCTGACCACGCCCAACCAGTTCCATCCGGAAATGGCGATCGCCATCCTGGAGGCCGGCAAACATCTGTGGTGCGAGAAGCCGATGGCGCCGGGTTTCGCGGAGGCCGAGGCGATGGCAAAGGCGGCGAAGACATCCGGCAAGGTGGCGGCGCTCGGCTACAACTACATCCAGAACCCGGCCATCCGCCATATCGGCGCGCTGCTCGAGGAAAAAATCATCGGCGACGTCAATCTCGTGCGCATCGAGATGGACGAGGATTTCATGGCCGATCCTGAGGCGCTGTTCTTCTGGAAGCACGAGGCGGCTTCCGGTTATGGCGCGCTCGACGATTTCGCCGTGCATCCGCTGTCGCTGATCAAGGTGCTGTTCGGCCGCGTCGCCCGCGTCATGTGCGATATGGTCAAGCCTTATGCCGACCGGAAAGTCGCTTCCGGCGGCCGCCGCGCGGTCGAGACCTACGATATCGCCAGCGTCTTGATGCATCTCGAAAACGGCGTCGCCGGCACGCTGCTGGTCAATCGTTCGGCCTGGGGCCGCAAGGGCCGCATCGCCATCCAGATTTTTGGCTCGAAGGGTTCCATCCTCTACGACCAGGAGCGGATGAACGAGTTCCAGCTTTATCTCACCGCCGACCGGCCGACCGAACAGGGCTACCGCACCATCCTGGTGGCGCCGCACCACAAGCCCTATGATTCCTTCCTGCCTGCGCCTGGTCACGGCCTCGGCTTCAACGACCTCAAGATGATCGAATGCCGCGAGCTGTTGATGCGGATCGCCGGCAAGCCGGCGCGGATCATCGATTTCGACGAAGGGCTGGAGATCGAACGCACGGTGCACGCGATGGCGCGCTCTTTCCAGGAACAGCGCTGGGTGGATGTGCGATAAGCGCGCGCCGCGTCACGTTCCCACAGCCGGGCTATTGATCTCCCAGCCGTCCACCCAGATCTGCCGCAGGCGGTCGCCTTCGCCCTTGAACCATAGGCCTGTCGGGCGGCAGTCCTCGATGCGATCGCTGCGGAAATTGCGGATGGCCTGGCGGAGCTCGCACCAGGCGACGATGTTGGCGGTCTCGGCATAGTAGATGAGCGCGACCGGGCGGATGACGCGCTGTGTGTCACGGCCCGCTTCGTCGCGATAGGAGAGGCCGAGCTTCTCCTCGTCGCGGATGGCGCGGCGCACCACGGCAAGATCGACCGCGGAGGCCGAGGGTGCTGCAAAACCCCAGGCATGCAGGGCGTTGGCATCGAGCGTCTGCCGCAAGGGCGGCGGCACCGCGCCGGCGATCTTGGCGCCGACGCGTTTTGCGGCCTGCTTGAGCTCGTCGTCGCCGGTGCGCTCGAGCAGGGCCAGCGACAGCACGATCGCCTCCATCTCCTCGATCGAGAACATCAGCGGCGGCAGGTCGAAGCCGGGGCGCAGGATATAGCCGATGCCGCGCCCGCCCTCGATCGGCACGCGCATCGCCTGCAGTGCCGCGATGTCGCGATAAACGGAGCGCACTGTCACTTCCAGCCGCTCAGCGATCGTCGCCGCGGTCACCTGCTTTTTGGCCAGCCGCAGGATCTGGATGATCTCGAACAGGCGCGAGGCCTTGCGCATTTCCTCACCTGGCTGAAACGCAACTGACACACCCCCGTCAGTTGGGGTGACCTATAGGGCCGCCTACCGGCTTGAAAATCAACAGACTCCTTTTACGCCTTCGCCGGCGCGGCAACAGGCAACTGACATGAGCTACACCGAAAACCTCTGGCTTTTCTTCGTGCTACTGTTCGGCATCATCGCGGTGCCTGGCATGGACATGCTGTTCGTGCTCGCCAATGCGCTGACCGGCGGACGCGACAGGGGGTTGGCGGCGACGGGCGGCATCATGCTGGGCGGCGCGGTGCATACGCTGAACGGCGCGGTCGGCGTCGGCCTGCTGATGCATTTCGTGCCGGTCCTGTTCAAACCGCTGCTGATCGCCGGCGCCGCCTACATGGCCTATATCGGGATTTCACTGATGCGCAGTTCGATCACCGTCGGCCATGACGAGCCCACGGGCAGCCGCTCCGCCTGGAAGGCCTTTTGCCAGGGGCTCGTGACCTGCCTGATCAATCCAAAAGCCTATCTCTTCATCCTTGCCGTCTATCCGCAGTTCCTGAAGCCGGATTACGGTCCGATCTGGATGCAGGCGACCGTCATGGGACTGCTCACAGTCGCCACGCAGGCGGCGATCTATGGCGGGCTCGCCATCACCGCCGGCCGCAGCCGGGCGCTGCTGGTCGGCAACCCGGGAGCAACCGCTTTTGCCGGGCGCGCGGCCGGACTGCTTTTGTTTGCGGTTTCGATGTTCACGGCATGGGAAGGGCTGAGGGCGGCGTAGTACACCCACCCCTACCCACAAGGGGGAGGGGAAATTTGTGCCCGCCGTGCCACACGAAGCCATCGGGAAATAATGCCTTAGGCGGATGCGAGTGGTCCCCCTCCCCCTTGTGGGGAGGGGTCAGGGGTGGGGTACGTGCCGGGCAGATGCCGGCAACGGTTGCGCTGACTTCTCAAGCGGCGCCTTGCCTGGTTGCCAGCATTTCGCGCTTCACGGACCGGCGCCACTCGACGGCGCCGGCAAGGCCGTGCAGAACCGTCTCGGTGGTCGCCCAGTCGATGCAGCCGTCGGTGATGCTCTGGCCGTAGACGAGCGGCTTTCCAGGTACGACGTCCTGGCGGCCGGCGACGAGATTGCTCTCGATCATGACGCCGATGATGCGCTCGTCGCCCGCCGCCACCTGCCTCGCCACATCGTGCGCGACTTTCGGCTGGTTCTCCGGCTTCTTGCCGCTGTTGGCGTGGCTGACATCGATCATCAGCCGCGGCGCGACGCCGATGCGGCCGAGTTCCGCAGCGGCGGCGTCGACACTTGCCCCATCATAGTTGGGCACAACGCCGCCGCGCAGGATGACGTGACAGTCCTCGTTGCCGGTGGTCGCCGCAATGGCGCTGCGGCCGCCCTTGGTCACCGCCATGAAATGATGCGGCTGGGCGGCCGATTTCACCGCCTCGGCGGCTATCCTGAGATTGCCGTCGGTGCCGTTCTTGAAACCGACCGGGCAGGAGAGGCCCGACGCCAGCTCGCGATGGATCTGGCTTTCGGTCGTGCGCGCGCCGATGGCGCCCCAGGCAACGAGGTCGGCGATGTATTGCGGCGTCGTCATATCGAGGAACTCGGTCGCCGCCGGCAGGCCGAGATTGTTGACGGCCGACAGCACGTTGCGCGCCATCCTCAACCCTTGTCGATGTTGAAGCTGCCGTCGAGGTCGGGATCGTTGATCAGGCCCTTCCAGCCGACCGTGGTGCGCGGCTTCTCAAAATAGACGCGCATGACGATCTCGAGCCGGTCGGCCAGGGCCTCGCGCAGCGCCGCCAGACGGCTGGCGTAGTCCACGGCGGCGACCGGGTCATGGATGGAACAAGGGCCGACGATGACAACAAGTCGATCGTCGGCCCCCGTCAGGATGGAGTGGATGGCGTTGCGCGAAGCGGCAACGGTGCGCGTCGCCGTCAGTGAGCGCGGGATCTCGCGCATCACCTCGTCCGGCGTGCTCAGGACTTTGAGTTCCTTGACCCGAAGGTCGTCTGTGGTGGTCAACACGGCTTCTGCTCCTGGTTAGGAGACCTGCCGGCTGAAACGAAAAAGCCGCCAGGTCTGGCGGCTTTTCGGATTTAGATGCTGCAATCTTCAGATCGAGCGCAATCCTCCCGCCGCCAGCGAGCTGTCGTAGCTAAAGTACCAAAACGAGGCGGTCAGGTGGATCATGGCGCTCATATAGTCGATCAGAGGGTGCTTGTCACGTGCGGCGATTCTACTCGCCGATCACGCCGGCGATATTCTGGTCGTAGTCGACCAGCGAACCGGTCATGACGCCCGCTTGCGGGCTCAGCATATAGGTGATCAGCCGGGCGAGTTGCGCCGGTTTCACGAGCTGGCCCATCGGCTGCGCGGCTTCGGCCTTTTCCAGCCAGTCGTCCGGCGCGTCATGCCACTTCTTCTGCACGATCGCCTCGCCTTCGGTGTCCATCCAGCCGGGCAGGACGGCGTTGCAGCGGATGCGGTTCCGCCGGTAGGAACTGGCGACATTCTTGGTCAGCGTCATCAGCGCGCCCTTGCTGGTCGAATAGGGCGTCAGGAAGGACTGGCCGGCATGCGCCGACATCGACAGCACGTTGACGATCGAGCCCGGCGCCTTGCGCTCCAGAAGATGCGCGACGAGACCCTGCATCAGGAAGAAGGGGCCGCGCACATTGGTGTCGAATATCTGGTCGAACAGCTCCTCGGTGGTTTCAACCAACGATCCCCGCGCGGAAGTGGCGGCGGCGTTGACCAGCGCGTTGAGCGTGCCGAAATGGGCAATGGCCGTTGCGATGGCGCGCTTGCAATCGCCGACCTTGGCGACGTCGGCGCTGATGAAGATGGCGTCGACGCCGCCCTTCTTGAGTGCTGCGACCGCTTTGTCGCCCTTCTCCTGCGAGCGGCCGACAAGCGCCAGCGCGCGGCAGCCCTCGTCAACCAAGGCTTCAGCAACCGCGAAGCCGATGCCCTGCGCGCCGCCGGTGACGATAGCGCGCGTTTCCGAATTGCGACCGGCTAGTGCGTTCATCGTTTTGCTCCGATGCTTGAAATGGTCTCTTGGGGGTGTACTGAGATCGAGGTGAGGCCGGGCGCGGTCCAGGACCGAGCACCTAACGTCGAGTTCCTTCGCACCCCCCTCTGGCCTGCCGGCCATCTCCCCCGCAAGGGGGGAGATCGGATGTCGCGCCGGCTTCCCCAATCGCCAACGTTGCAGAAAGGGCGGCGCCGTCGAAGCTGCCAATCTCCCCCCTTGCGGGGGAGATGTCCGGCAGGACAGAGGGGGGTGCTGTCCCGCCCGCCTCGCAAAATATCAAACGCCGAAGCGCGCTTACTGGTCACGACAGTATCCTGGAACCACATCAGCACATTGAAAACTTCTGCGCTGTGGGCTCAATCGATGCGGACCGTCTTGCCCGTCTTCGCGGACTGCAGGGCCGCATCCGCCAGCTTCAGCGCAATCAGCCCATCCTTGCCGCTCGGCGCCGCCTTCTTGCCCGCGGTTGCAGCGGCGATGAATGCCGCGATCTCGTTGGCATAGGCGTCGATGTAGCGGGTCATGAAGAAGTCGTGCAGCGGCGGGCGCGTGTAGCCCTTGTCGTTGGCGAGCTCGATCGACACCGGCCGCTGGTTCTCGGCCGCGACCATGCCCTTCGAGCCATGCACCTCGATGCGCTGGTCGTAGCCATAGGTGGCGCGGCGCGAGTTGGAGATGACGGCCTGCCTGCCGGATGCCGTTTCGAGGATGACGCTGACCGAGTCGAAATCGCCCGCTTCGCCGATCTTCTTGTCGACCAGAACCGAGGCGTGGGCGCTGACGGCGACAGGCTCTTCGCCGAGCAGGAAGCGCGCCATGTCGAAGTCGTGGATGGTCATATCGCGAAAAATGCCGCCGGAGCGCGCGATGTAGTCGAGCGGCGGCGCGCCTGGATCGCGCGAGGTGATGGTAACCATCTCGACCGCGCCGATGGCGCCATCGTCGATCGCCTTGCGGACTGCGGCGAAATGCGGATCGAAGCGGCGGTTGAAGCCGACCATCAGCGTGGCACCGGCCTTCTCGACCACGGCCAGGCACTGCTCGACGCGCTTGACGTCGAGATCGATCGGCTTCTCGCAAAAGATCGCCTTGCCGGCCTTGGCGAAGCGCTCGATGAGATCGGCATGGGTATCGGTCGGCGTGCAGATGATGACGGCGTCGATGTCCTTGGCCTTTTCGATCGCGTCGATCGTGCGCACCTCGGCGCCATAGGCGGAGGCAAGCTCCGTCGCCGTTTTCTCGAAGGCGTCGGCCACGGCCACCAGTTTGGCCTGCGGGTTGGAGGCAACGGCGCGGGCATGCACCTTGCCGATACGGCCGGCGCCGAGGAGTGCGAAGCGGAGAGTCATGGAATGTCCTTCGAGGGTGGTTTTAAAGGCATGTCCGCGCCTCTTGGCGCGGACGATTTGGTAATCCCGTCGTGGCGCCCCTGTCAGGCGGCCTGAAGCTCCGCCTGTCCGGTCTTGGCGCCGGTGATATAGGCGACGATGTCGTTGCCGTCGGTGTCCTGCTTGCGCAAATTGGCGACGATGCGGCCGCGGCGGAAGACGACGATGCGGTCGACCAGGTCGAACACCTGGCGCATATTGTGACTGATCAGGATCAGCGGCTCGCCATTGGCCTTCAGCGTGCGGATGATGTTTTCGACCTGCGCGGTCTCCTGCACGCCAAGCGCCGCCGTCGGCTCGTCCATAATGATCAGCTTGGAGGCGAAGGTCGCGGTGCGGGCGATCGCCACGCACTGACGCTGGCCGCCCGACATGTGGCGGATGGTGCTGGAGAGGTTCGGGATTTTCACCGCCGTGCGCACCAGCGCCGCCTCGGTCGCCTTACGCATGGCCTTGCGGTCGAGGATCGAGAAGGGGCCGAGGTTGAACAGCACCTTCTCGCGGCCGAGGAACAGGTTCGACGGCACGTCGAGGTCGTCGGCTAGAGCGAGGTTCTGGAACACCGTCTCGATGCCCGCCTCGCGCGCCTCGATCGGGCCGGCGAAGTTCACTTCCTTGCCGTCGAACCAGATCTTGCCGTCGGTGCGCTGCTCGACGCCGGTGATCTGGCGCACGAAGGTCGACTTGCCGGCGCCGTTGTCGCCCATGATGGCGACATGCTCGCCCTTGCGCAGCTCGAAATTCGCCTCCTGCAGCGCGTGTACGCCGCCATAATGCTTGGTGAGGTTTTCGGTTTTCAGAACGATGTCGGACATGGTCAAGCTCCTATCGCTCGGCGGCGCTGGCGCCATTGATCGAGAACGACTGCGCCGACGATGATCACGCCCTTGACCATCTCCTGGTAGTAGGCGTCGAGGCGCAGGAAGGTGAAGCCGGAGATGATGACGCCGAAGATCAGCGAGCCGATCACGGTGCCGATGATGGACCCGCGGCCGCCCGACAGCGAGACGCCGCCGATGACCGCCATGGCGATGGCGTCGAGTTCATACATCACGCCCATGCCGGCCTGGGCGGTGAGGTTCTTGGAGGAGAGCACCACCGCGGCGATCGAGGCGAGAATGCCGGCGATGACATAGACCAGCACCTTGTGGTTGGCGATCTTGATGCCGGACATGCGCGCGGCGTCCTCGTTGGAGCCGATGGCGTAACAGTGCTTGCCGTATCTGGTGTAGCTCAGGATGAGCTGGAACAGGATCGCCAGCGAAATGAAGATGATGACCGGCATCAGCCCCTTGCCGATCGCGGCGAAGCTCTCGGTCGGAAACGAGATCGGCTGGCCCTTCGACCACCATTTGGCGATGCCGCGCGCGGTGACCATCATGCCGAGCGTGGCGATGAAAGGCGGAATGCGGGTGTAGGCGATCAGGGACCCGTTGATCATGCCGGCGATCAGCCCGCAGCCGATAGCGACCAGCAGCGGCACGATCACCGGCAGGTCGGTCCAGCCATAGGCGATGAACATCGCCTTGGGATTGGGATTGCCGTTGACGGTCGCAACTTGCGCGAAACTCATGGCGATCATGGCGGTGGCGCCGACGATCGAGCCCGATGACAGGTCGATGCCGCCGCAGATGATGACCTGCGTGACGCCGATGGCGATGATGCCGACGATCGACACCTGCAGGATGATGATCTGCAGGCGCTGCTCGTTGAAGATCGCGTCGACGTTCTCGCGGGTGTTGAACAGGAAGCTGTCGCCGAGGAAGACGCGGCCGATAAGCTCGAACGCGCCGACCAGAATGACCAGCGCCAGGAGCACGTTGAACTCGGCAGGCCAGGGGCGCTTCTTGGCGTCATAGCTCAACCCGCCAATGCCATGCGATGTCTGTGACACGTCTTCTTCCTCCGAATGACCGCGCCCGCTCTCCCGCCCGGTGGGGCGGGAGAAGGAAGGGAACGGCGCCGCTTGTCAGCAGCCGATTTCAGCCAGTCCGATGCGTCGGAGCGCCGCTCCTGGGTTTGTCACGCAATTCCGTACGGAAAATCGCTGCACTGGAATTGCGTTGGCGCAGCCTCAGTTCTTCTTCAAAAACTTGTCGATGTTCGCCGGCGTGACGAGCTGGAACGGGATATAGACCTTGTGTTCCACCTTCTCGCCCTTGGCGAGCTTCAGCGCCGCGTCGAGCGCACCGGCACCCTGGCCGGCCGCGTCCTGGAAGACCGATACGTCGAGATCGCCCGCCTGCATCGCGGCCAGCGCGTCCTGGGTGGCGTCGACGCCGCCGACCACGACCGACTTCATGTCGATGTTGGCGGCCTTCATCGCCTGGATGGCGCCGATGGCGCTCTCGTCGTTGTTGGCGATGACGCCGTCGAACGGCTTGCCGGACGACAGCCAGTTGGTCATCAGGTTCTGCGCCTCATCACGCTTCCAGTTCGAGGTCTGCTTGTCGATGATCTTGATGAAGTTGCAGTCCGGCGTCGCGATCACCTCATCGATATCCTTGGTGCGCTGCACCGCGGCCTGGTTGGAAAGCTCGCCCATGATGACATAGACATTGGCTTCCTTCTTGCCGGCTTCCTTGAACAGGCGGCAGGCTTCCTTGGTCTCGAGCGTGCCGGATTCGGCCTCGTTCGAAGCGACGAAGGCCTGGTTGTCAGGCAGCGTATCGACGTTGACCGGTTCGCGGTTGACATAGACCAGCGGGATCTTGGCCGCGGCGGCCGCGTCCGACATCGCCTGCGTGGCAGAGGTGTCGACCGGGTTGACGATGATGGCGTCGACGCCCGAAGCGGCGAAGTTCTTGATCTGGTCGAGCTGCTTGGCGACGTCGTTCTGCGCGTCCTCGACCTGAAGCTCGACGCCATCCATGCCCTTGGCCTGGGCGATCATGCCGTTGCGCAGCACGGTCAGGAAGTTGTCGTCGAAAAGAGCCATCGAAACGCCGATCTTGGCGGCGAAGGCGGACGAACTCATCAGCGCCGATAGCGCGACGCCCAAAAGCAGTTTCTTCATTTTATTTCTCCTCCACTTGGTGTCCGGCTGCACCGATTGAACCGGAATCCCCGATCTGTCCGGGGAATCTCTCCCTATGGTCGTTCCGACGGCATTTTCCTGCGCAAATGGAACGCCTTGTTCTCTGTTTGAAACAGATGTTCCGGAACGAAAGAACCAAAATGCCTAGTTGGTGAAATATTTATTCCATTTCGCTTGGAGTCGTCAAGGGCGATTCGGAATGAAGGCTCCGGATTTTCATTCCCACACGGCGCCAGGCAGAGGCTCGGCCCGAGGATCGACGGCCTTTGGACCGGATCTTGCGGCCTGTTAGAGCCGTGACAAAATCTTATCAGCCTGATGGATCACATCATCCGGGAGAAATCTCCGTTCAGATGTTCTCGGGCAGATAGATGTCGAAGGGCAGGAAGGTCTGGCCCGGCGCGTTGGCGGCGCCGCTCTCGATGGCATGCGCCATCAGCCCGACAAGCTCGCGGCACAGCGCCGCCAAAGGCGTCGAGATCACCATGGTGAGGATGTTGTCGGCAAGTGCTGCACGCGATTCGGCATTGATCTCGTTGCAGATGACCACCGGCATGCTTGCCGGCTTCGCCGTCCTCAGCGCCGAGACCGCGCCTTCCATGCCGCCGCCGGCGACGTAGCAGCCGACAAGATCCGGATGCCGGGCCAGAAGGTCGAGCATCGCGTCATGCGTCACCTGGTTGGCTTCCAGGTTGACCAGCGTCTCCAGCACCGTGAAGTCCGGCGCGTGTTCGCGAAAATAGGAGCGGAAGCCGATCTCGCGCAATTCATGGCCGTGGAAACGGTGGCTGCCGACGAAGAGCGCGACCTTGCCGGGCTTTCTGGCCGCCTTGGCGATCATCCAGGCCGCGGTGCGCCCGACCTTGCGGTTGTCGAGGCCGACATAGCCCTCGCGGATGCCGGCGGCGAAGTCGGACAGCAGCGAGAAGACCGGCTGCCCCCTCGCTTTCAGCGCCTCGACCACCGCCGTCAGCGTCGGGTGGTCCGGGCCGACGACGGCGATGGCCCTGGATTTCGCCGCCAGCTTGCGCATCTGGGCGGCGATCTCGTCGGGCGCCAGCGAGGCGGCGAAGTCGACCGTCGCCACACCACGGAAGCGTTGCGACTGCGAGACCGCCAGTTCGAGCTCCCGTGCGAAATCGCCGTAGAAGACATCGTTGCCCCTCAGGAGCAGGAAGCCGAGGCGGTATTCCGGCATTTCCTGGCGCATGCGCCGCTTGATCAAGCCGGCGGCGTGATAGCCGATATCGGTCGCGGCCTCGTAGACGCGGCGGGCGGTTTCCTCGCGCACCGGCAAGCGATTGTTCAGCACTCTGTCGACGGTGGCGACGCTGACGCCGGAAACGCGCGCGAGATCGGTGATGGTCGGCCGCCTTGCCATGATCGCTCCTTCTCTGACCGACTCAGAATAACTCATCCTGATAGGAAATGATAGAAACTATCTTTGTGATGTTGAGACTATCATGCCTTGGCGCTATGGTGAAGTCGAAGCCAGCCATGCGCGAACCCGGCACCGCAGAGAGCCATTCGCCACGTGCTGATGGAGGACCCCGAAATGACGGCAATCACGTCTCCGGCGCTGTCCGGACGCGACTACAGCCTGACCGGCCGCGATGCCAAGCGCGCGGTCGAGAGCGGGCTCGCGGCGGCCGAATGGTATCACACCGAGATACCGCGCAAGCAGATGAAGGAGCTGATGCAGCGCTCCGATCAGCCGGCGATCCGCGACACCGTCATCTGGCTCGGCGCGCTGATCCTCGGCGGCGCCGGCGGCGCCTGGTTCTGGGGCACCTGGTGGTGCGTCCCCTTCTTCTTCGTCTATGGGACGCTCTACGGCTCCTCGACCGATTCCCGCTGGCACGAATGCGGCCACGGCACGGCCTTCCGCACGCAGTGGATGAACGATGTCGTCTACCAGATCGCCTGCTTCATGATCATGCGCAATCCGGTGACCTGGCGCTGGAGCCATACGCGCCACCACACCGACACCATCATCGTCGGCCGCGACCCGGAGATCGCCGTCATGCGGCCGCCGGACCTTGTGCGCCTGGTGCTGAACTTTTTCGGCATCCTCGACGCATGGCACGCGATGACCGACATGGTGCGCAATGCCGCCGGCGTCATCAGCGCCGCGGAAAAGACCTTCATTCCCGAACAGGAGCAGCCCAAGGCTATCCGCGCCGCCCGCATCTGGCTGGCCATCTATGTCGCCACCATCGCGCTGGCGTTTTATCTTCATTCATGGTTGCCGCTGATGCTCGTCGGCCTGCCCCGGCTCTATGGCGCCTGGCACCATGTGATGACGGGACTGCTGCAGCATGGCGGTCTCGCCGAGAATGTCATCGACCACCGCCTGAACAGCCGCACCGTCTACATGAACCCGGTCAGCCGGTTCGTCTACTGGAACATGAACTACCATGTGGAGCACCACATGTTCCCGATGGTGCCCTACCACGCGCTGCCGAAGCTGCACGAGCTGATCAAGCACGACCTGCCGGCGCCGACACCGTCGATCCTGGCCGGTTATCGCGAGATGGTCCCCGCCTTCCTACGCCAGTTGCGCAACGAGGACTATTTCATCAAGCGCGAGCTGCCGCCGACGGCGAAGCCCTATCGGGAAGAGCTGCACAACGACAATCCGGTGGCGGCCGCGGCCGAATGACCGGTCCCGACACAAGCCGGCTATCAAATCTTCGCTGGAGGACGACATGAGCGACTGGGTCGAGGCCTGTGCGGCCGGAGACATCGACGAAGAGGACGTGATGCGGTTCGATCACGCCGGCCGTACCTACGCGGTCTATCGCAGCCCGGACGATGAGTATTTCGCGACCGACGGCCTCTGTTCGCATGAGAAGGTGCATCTCGCCGACGGGCTGGTGATGGACGACATCATCGAATGCCCGAAGCACAATGGCCGCTTCAATTACAAGACCGGCGACGCGCGCGGCGCGCCGGTATGCGTCAACCTCAAGACCTATCCGGTCAAGGTCGACGGGGGCAAAGTCCTCATTCAGGTCGGGTGACCGCGATGACGGGAGGAATGGTCATCATCGGCGCCGGCGAATGCGGCGGACGCGCCACGCTCACCCTGCGCGACCTCGGTTTCGAAGGGCAGGTGACGCTGGTCGGCGACGAGCCGCATCTGCCCTACGAGCGGCCGCCGCTGTCGAAGGAGGCGATGACCAGCGCGGCGCCGGTCATCAAGGCGATCGCCAGCGACGAACTTCTGGCCGAGTGCTCGATCCGTCACATCCATTCCGTCCGGGCCGTGGCAATCGACCGCGCCGCGCATGTCGTGCGCCTCTCGGATGGCTCTTCCCTATCTTACGACAAGCTGCTGCTCGCAACCGGATCCGTGCCCCGCAAGCTGCCGATGCCGGGCTTGGGCGGACGCTGCGTCTATCTCAGGACCTTCAACGACGCGCTCGCCATCCGCGCCCATCTCAGCGCGGGAAATCGCGTCGCCATCATCGGCGGCGGCTTCATCGGCCTGGAGCTCGCCGCCTCGGCGCGCAAGCTCGGCGCTACGGTCACGGTGCTCGAAGCGCAGCCGCGCATCCTGATGCGCGGCGTACCTAGCGAGATCGCCGAGATCATCCACAAGTCGCATGAGGCCGAAGGCGTGAAGGTGCTCACCGGTCAAGGCATCACCGCGATTGCCGACGATGGGGCAGAGGTTCGCATCACGCTTGCCGATGGGCGGGAGATCGTCGCCGA
The DNA here is from genome assembly GCA_004020545.1 of Mesorhizobium sp. Lineage (GTDB taxonomy): Bacteria > Pseudomonadota > Alphaproteobacteria > Rhizobiales > Rhizobiaceae > Mesorhizobium. The sequence goes on from SAQE01000005.1 coordinate 22,959, forward strand.
TCTCGCGGTGATCGGCATCGGCGCCGTGCCGGTGACGGCGCTTGCCGCCGAAGCGGGACTGGCGATCGACAACGGCATCGCGGTCGATGGCACGCTGCGCACCGATGATCCGGACATCTTCGCCGCCGGCGACTGCTGCTCCTTTCCGCTCGCCGTCTATGGCGGCCGGCGCGTGCGGCTGGAAGCCTGGCGCAATGCGCAGGAGCAGGGCGCTTTAGCCGCGAAGAACATGCTGGGCGCCAACGAGGCGCATGCCGCGGTGCCATGGTTCTGGTCGGATCAATACGGGCTCACGCTGCAGATCGCCGGGCTTTCGGACGAAGGCAAAAGCACCGTCCGACGCGACCTCGATGACGGCGCCTTCATCCTGTTCCACCTGACCGAGGACGGACGGCTGGTCGCCGCCAGCGGCATCGGCCCGGGCAACGCAGTGGCGCGCGACATCCGCCTGGCGGAGATGCTGATCGCGAAACGAGCAAGCCCGGCGCCGGAGGCGCTCGGCTCGCAAACGGTCAAGCTGAAGTCGCTGCTGGCGGCATAGTTCCACCTCTCCAACCGGCATTGAGGGATCAAGCGATATGGCACGCAGCAGACCGACCGTCGCCGATTTGCAGTCGATGAAGGGCAAGCGCCAGCTTTCGAAGCTGCGCGTCTTTTCGCTGGAGGAGGCCGAGGCCGCCGAGCGCGCCGGCATCGACCTCATCTCGGTCCCTTATGATATGATGCTCGATCCGCGATTTCGCGACGCAGCGCCCACCTGCTTCGCCATTCCCGGCGACGAACGCATAAAACTGGGCGCCACCACAAACGAGATCCTGCGCATGGCGGTGAAGCTGCGCGCTGCCGGCGCCGACGCCATGTATTGCTCGGCCAGCCTGCAGACCATCCGCCGCCTGCGCGACGAGCACATACCGGTCTGCGGCCATGTCGGGCTGATTCCGGCGCACGCGACCTGGACAGGCGGCTTCAAGGCCGTCGGCAAGACGGCTGAAAGCGCCGCCTTCGTGTGGAAGCAGGTCAAGGACCTTGAGGCGGCCGGCGCCTTCGCGGCCGAAATAGAAGTGGTGCCGGCGGGCGTCGCCAGCGCGATCTCGCGGCGCACGCCGCTGATCATGATCTCGATGGGCGCCGGCGCCGGCTGCGATGCGCAGTATCTGTTCTCGGAAGACGTGCTCGGCAGCAATCGCGGCCATTATCCGCGTCACGCCAAACGCTACCGCGACTTCGCGGCGGAATTCGACCGCCTGCAGAGAGAGCGCATCGCCGCGTTCCGTGAATATGCCGACGACATCCAGTCCGGCGCCTATCCTGAGCCGCGCCACACGGTCGAGGCGGACCCGGAGGAAATGCGCAAATTCGAGGCGTTTTTGGCGTCGCAGCCGTAACCGATTGGCTCAGCGCTAGAACAGCGCCTTCAGCTCGTCCAGCTTGTCGTTGACCAGCCAGCCGTAATAGTTCTCTTCCGGCAGCTTTTCCGGCTCCCCGGCGGCGCGGCGCTTCTCGTTCTCCTCCTTGAGCGCATAGGCGCGCTGCTCTGGATTGCCGACATTGTAGAGCGTGGCGGTCAGGCCCGGATTGTGCGAGATATCGAAGCCGGCGATGCTTTTGTAAGCGTCGATCGACTTCCTGATGGTCGCGGCGACATAAGGCAGCGTGAGGTCCGGATCCATGATGGTCTTGTAGACCGTGTTCGGATCGTTGACGTCGAGCTCGGGCAGACCGGAGACCTTGTGCACGAGGTCGCTCATCTGCAGCGCCGTCAGCGGATTGAGCTGGCCGAGGCCAAAGGTCTGGCCGGCATAGTACGGCTGGAAGAAGGTGGCGCCGAAGCGGTCGTTGGGGAAGCTTGTCCCGCCGACCGTCTTGCCACGGAAGGAATGGTTCCATACCTGCTCGCGGCATTCCCAGAGATCGTAGCTGTCACCTATGCCGGCGCATTTCTTGAACTCCGGCCGCTGCACGAAATCGCTGACGTCCTCGCCTTCATAGGCGAAGGTGAGCTTGCTCGACAGATAAGACATCGCCTTGACGTAGTACGTCTGCAGCCGGTCGTAGGCGTCGACATTGTAGGTGTGCTCGCCGACGATGGCGCCGACGATGTGCATCGGATCGATGCCGTAGGCCGCCGCCGCCTTCCTGATCTTGGCGCGCAGCTCGGCATCGTTCTGCAACAGCGCATAGACCTTGCGGTACTTGGCCTGGAAGGTGGTGCTGGTGGCCTGGGTGCGCCGGCTGGAGGCGCCGGGAATATCGGGCTGCACGCCGTTTCGGTTGCCCGGCGGCACCATGGTCGCCGCGTTGGCGGTTGCCACCGCCGCCGCCAATGCCAGGCCGAGGAAGATAAGTACGCGTTTCTTCATGCGCCGCCGCCCTGGAGCGGCCCAGCTACCGCCGGTCCACCCCAACTATTTGTTTTTATGCAATTTCGGATGGAAAACCGCTGCGCACTTTTCCTGAAATTGCTTTCGGAATCGGCGGCAACCTAGGTAAAGCGGCCGGGAGAGTCGAGACGAGGCAAGCTGCCGCCGGAACGAAAGGTGGCCAGATGGTACCATCTGGCCACACATCGCCAAGCTTCGCGGTTAGAGGATGAACCGCGACAGATCGGTGTTCCGCGACAGGTCGCCGACGTGTTTCTGCACATAGCCGGCGTCGATGGTGACCGCCGTGCCATGGCGGTCCGGCGCATCATAGGAAATCTCGTCCAGGACGCGCTCCATCACCGTCTGCAGGCGTCGGGCGCCGATGTTCTCGACGCTGGCGTTGAGCTCGACGGCAATGCCGGCCAGCGAATCAATGGCGTCGTCGGTGAAGACGAGATCGACGCCTTCGGTCTTCATCAGCGCGATGTACTGCTTGATGAGGCTGGCCTCGGTCTCGGTGAGGATGCGCACGAAGTCCTCCTTCTCCAGCGCGCGCAGCTCGACGCGGATCGGCAGGCGGCCCTGCAGCTCCGGCAAAAGGTCCGAGGGCTTGGAGACATGGAACGCGCCCGAGGCGATGAACAGGATATGATCCGTCTTGATCGGCCCGTACTTGGTCGCAACCGTCGTGCCTTCGACCAGCGGCAGCAGGTCGCGCTGCACGCCTTCACGTGAAACGCCAGCGCCGACGCCGCCCTCGCGCGAGGCGATCTTGTCGATCTCGTCGATGAAGACGATGCCGTCATTCTCGGCCGATTCCAGCGCCCGGCGCACCACCTCGTCCTGGTCGAGCAGCTTGTCGGACTCGTCATTGACCAGCAGCGAGTAGGAGTCGCGCACCGTCGTCTTGCGCATCTTGGTCCTGCGGCCGCCCATCGCCTTCGACAGCATGTCGTTGATGTTGAGCACGCCGATATTGCCGCCCGGCATGCCAGGAATCTCGAAGCCCGGCATGCCGCCGGTGCCGGTGTCGGCCACCTCGATCTCGATCTCCTTGTCGTCGAGCTCGCCGTCGCGCAGTTTCTTGCGGAAGCTGTCGCGTGTGGCCGGGCTCGCCGTCTTACCGACAAGCGCCTCCAGCACGCGCTCCTCGGCGTTGACCTGGGCGCGCGCGCTGACGTCCTCGCGCATCTTCTCGCGCGTCAGACCGATGGCGACCTCGACGAGGTCGCGCACGATCTGCTCGACGTCGCGGCCGACATAGCCGACCTCGGTGAACTTGGTGGCCTCGACCTTGACGAAGGGCGCGCCGGCAAGGCGAGCCAGGCGGCGCGAGATCTCGGTCTTGCCGACGCCGGTCGGGCCGATCATCAGGATGTTCTTCGGCATCACCTCTTCGCGCATCTGGCCTTCGAGCTGCTGGCGGCGCCAACGGTTGCGCAAGGCAATGGCCACGGCGCGCTTGGCGTCCTTCTGGCCGATGATGAAGCGGTCGAGTTCCGAAACGATTTCGCGGGGAGAGAAGGTGCTCATGATACTCAAATTCCACTTTGCCACTGCTTGATGGACTCGAACGGATGCAGCAGCATGATCACGTTGAGCGTCAGATTGTCCCGGATGATGTAGCCCGTGCCGAACTCGAAAATGAGCGCCAGGGCCACGATCACCCATATAGGGAGCTTTCGCGCCATCACAAATCCCAGCACCATGAACAGCGTGTCGGACACCGAGTTGATGACGCTGTCGCCGTAATAATTGAGCGAGATGGTGCCGGAGCGGTAGCGGTCAATGATCAAGGGGCTGTTTTCCAACACCTCCCAGCCGCCTTCGATAAGGACGGCGAAGGCCAGCCTCAGCCCGATCGGCGAGCGCGGGAACAGCGCCCATGCCAGCGCATAGAACAGGAAGCCGTGGATGATGTGCGAAAAGGTGTACCAGTCGGCGATGTGCTGGGAATTCTCCGAGCTGTTCACCACGCCGTGCCAGAGCTTGACGTAGCCGCAGGTGCAGATCGGCGGATGGCCCATGCCGTAGAGAACGCCGGCCTGGAAGATGACCAAGGCGAGCACGAGCAGAAGGCCCATGCGCCAACTGTCTTCATAGGCGGAAAGCGTCTTGTCTTGCCCGGATGCGGTCATGCGGTCAGTCCCCCTCCTCCGTGTCGGTCTCGGCCGCATCGACGGCCATCAGCACGACGTCCCCATATTCCGATTGCCTGCGGCCGATCGGCCTGAAGCCGGCCTTTTCATAGGCGTGGATGGCGCGGCCGTTGTCCGGATGCGGATCGATGATGACGCGCGGCGCGCCTTCCCCGAAAAGCTCTTCGACGAACTGGCGAACGATTGCCGAGCCGTGGCCGATGCCGACCAGCTCCGGCGGGCCGATCGACAGATCGATGCCCAGCGTGCCGAAGGGCTGGTCGGCATAAGGATGATCATCTTCCAGATGCGGATCGTAGCTCTGCAGATAGGCGACCGGCCTGCCGTCGAGCTCGACGATCAGCGGCTCCACCGAAACCGAATCGATATGCGCTCGGATCTCGGCGATCTCCTTTTCTGGATCGTCCCACCATTCGGCGACATGCGGCTCGGCGAGCCAGCCGGCGATCATCGGCAGGTCCGCTTCGGTGACCGGCCGAAAATCGTAGCTATTTTCCTGTTGGACCATGATCTGGTCCCCACTTCTCGGGATCATGGCGAGGCTTCGCCTCAGGCGGCATCGAGCGTTTCGACGACGAAGTTGCTGTTGGTGTAGACGCAGATATCGGCCGCAATCTGCATCGCCTTGCGGGCGATCTCCTCGGCATCCTTGTCGGTGTCCATCAGCGCGCGGGCGGCGGCCAGCGCATAATTGCCGCCGGAGCCGATGGCCATGACGCCATGTTCGGGCTCCAGCACGTCGCCGGTGCCGGTCAGCGCCAGCGAGACCGACTTGTCGGCCACCAGCATCATCGCTTCCAGGCGGCGCAGATAGCGGTCGGTGCGCCAGTCCTTGGCGAGCTCGACGCAGGCGCGCGTCAACTGGTCGGGATATTGCTCGAGCTTGGCTTCGAGGCGTTCAAGCAGGGTGAAGGCATCGGCGGTGGCGCCGGCGAAACCGGCAATGACGCTGCCCCCCTTGCCGATGCGACGCACTTTCTTGGCATTGCCTTTCATGATGGTCTGGCCAAGGCTGACCTGGCCGTCGCCGGCAATCACAACCTTGTTGCCCTTGCGCACGCTGATGATGGTCGTGGCGTGCATGGTCAGTTCATTCGACATTTCCTGCTCCGATTCGCGTTATCCCTTTGAAAGGCGATTGGCGCGGTACGAGTGACTTGTGATTGCCATATGTATGCATGAGGCGAGTGAATGCAAACCGCCCCGCTGCAAGGCCGATACCGTCCGGAATGGCAACTGGCAATCGCCGGATCATGCTGATAGAAGGCTTTCGTTTTCAAGCCCAAGCCCCCTGGGTAAGGACAGTTAGGACAGAGTGATGCCGTCCCGATCCGCCGAAGTCAGCCGCAAGACCAAGGAAACCGAGATTTCCGTTTCGGTCCATGTCGACGGCAAAGGCAAATCCGACATTGCGACTGGCGTCGGCTTTTTCGACCATATGCTCGACCAGCTGTCGCGCCATTCGCTGATCGACATGACGGTGAAGGCCACGGGTGATCTGCATATAGACGACCACCACACGGTCGAGGACACCGGCATCGCGATCGGCCAGGCGCTGGGCAAGGCGCTGGGCGAGCGGCGCGGCATCATGCGCTATGCCTCGATCGACCTTGCCATGGACGAGACGCTGACCAGGGCGGCGATCGATGTTTCCGGCCGGCCATTCCTGGTCTGGAACGTCGCCTTCTCGTCGCCGAAGATCGGCACCTTCGACACCGAGCTGGTGCGCGAATTCTTCCAGGCGCTGGCGCAGAATGCCGGCGTCACGCTGCATGTGACCAATCACTACGGCGCCAACAATCATCACATCGCGGAAACCTGCTTCAAGGCGGTGGCGCGGGTGTTGCGCGCGGCGTTGGAGCCCGACCCGCGCCAGCCGGATGCGGTGCCCTCCACCAAGGGATCCCTGAAAGGATAGCCCTATGGCCATCTATGTCGTGATGGAGCAACCGGCCGGCAGCAACAGGGCCGAGGATGCGATCTTGGTGCGCGATGGCTTCACCTGGCTCGGTTTCCTGTTCTCGCCGGTCTGGCTCGCCTGGCACCGGTTGTGGATCGAGGCCTTGCTCACCTTCGCGGTTGCGGCGATCCTGTCGGTGCTCGGCGAAAAGCTCGGCCTCTCATGGGCTGGCTCGGCCCTGTCGCTCCTGGTGTCGCTTTATATCGGGCTCGAAGGGCAGGGCCTTCGGATATCGGCGCTTCGCCGCCGGGGCTGGCGGGAATGGGGCGTGGTCGAGGCCGGCAATCTCGGCGGCGCCGAGGCACGCTACGTGCTGGAGGCCGAAGGGCAAGAGGAAGAGCCGGCGCCCATGCCGCGCATCGTTCCCGATACGAACCAGGCGCGTCCGGCGCAGACAGGCATGGCGCTGGGGCTGACCCATACGCCGGGAAGGCCCTGACATGCGGGTAGCGATCATCGACTACGGCTCGGGCAATCTGCGCTCGGCCACCAAGGCCTTCGAGCGCGCGGCACATGAGGCCGGCATAGCCGCGACCATCGATCTGACGGCCGATGCCGAGCGGGTGCGCAGCGCCGACCGCATCGTGCTGCCGGGCGTCGGCGCCTATGCCGACTGCGCCGCCGGCCTGCATGCGGTTGCCGGCATGTGGGAAGCGGTGGAAGAGGTGGCAATAGCCAAGGCGCGGCCGTTCCTCGGCATCTGCGTCGGCATGCAATTGATGTCGGAACGTGGCCTGGAGAAGACGATCACCAAGGGGCTTGGCTGGATCGCGGGCGACGTCAAGGAAATCACGCCGAAGGACCCGGCGCTGAAGATTCCGCAGATCGGCTGGAACACGATCGAGGTCACGCGCAAGCATCCGCTGTTTTCAGGCATCGAGACCGGCCCGAAAGGGCTGCATGCCTATTTCGTCCATTCCTATCATCTTGAAGCGAAGAACCCTGACGAGGTGCTGGCCGTCGCCGACTATGGCGGCCCGGTGACGGCGGCGGTTGCGCGCGACAACCTCGCCGGCACGCAGTTCCATCCCGAAAAGAGCCAGGCGCTCGGCCTGGCGCTGATCACCAATTTCCTGAAATGGAGGCCCTAGAGATGAGCAAGAAGGGCTATTGGATCGCCATGATCGACGTCCGCGACCCGGGCGCCTACAAGAATTACATCGAGGCCAACGCAAAAGCCTTCGCCAAATATGGCGCCAAGTTTCCGGTCCGGGCCGGACGCTACACAAATCCGGAGGGGCCAACCGGGAACCGCCATGTGGTGGTGGAGTTCAACTCCTACGAAACGGCGCTCGCCTGCTATCACTCGCCGGAGTACCAGGAAGCCTTGAAATTCCGGCTGGCGGCGTCGACCGGCCATTTCGTCATCGTCGAGGGCGACTGACCGTGATCCTGTTTCCCGCAATAGACCTCAAGGACGGCAAATGCGTGCGCCTGAAGCACGGCGACATGGCAACCGCCACGATCTACAACGACGATCCGGCGGCACAGGCCAAGGCTTTCGAGGAACAGGGCTTCGAGTGGCTGCACGTCGTCGACCTCAACGGCGCCTTCAAGGGCCAGAGCGTGAATTCCGCGGCCGTCGGCGCCATCCTCAAGGCGACGAAGAACCCGGTGCAGCTCGGCGGCGGCATCCGCACGCTGGAGCAGATCGAGGACTGGCTGGAGCGCGGTCTGGCGCGCGTCATCCTGGGCACGGTGGCCGTACGCGAGCCCGAGCTGGTGAAGGAGGCCTGCAAGGCCTTTCCCGGCAAGATCGCAGTCGGCATCGACGCGAAGGGCGGCAAGGTCGCCGTCGAGGGCTGGGCGGAAGCCTCTGAGCTCGGCGTCATCGAACTGGCGCAGAAATTCGAGGGCGCGGGTGTCGCCGCCATCATCTACACCGACATCGACCGCGATGGCGTGCTCTCCGGCATCAACTGGGATTCGACGATCAGCCTTGCCGAAGCAGTTTCGATCCCGGTGATCGCGTCCGGCGGGCTCGCTTCGATCGCCGACATCGTGCGCATGACCATGCCCGACGCCAGGAGGCTCGAAGGCGCGATCTCCGGCCGCGCGCTCTATGACGGGCGCATCGACCCGGCGGAGGCGCTGGCGATCCTGCGTGGCGAGGGGACGGAGGCAGAACGGTGAACATCTCGATCATCCTGGCGGCCTACGATAGCGGCCACTTTCACGGCGGCTGCGGCCAGGGCCCCGACGCGCTGATTTCCGGCGGATTGGCCGACGCGCTTAAGCTCGCCGGCCACGATGTCGACGTGCACGACATCGGCAAGGTGGTCGAGGACGAGCAGGAACGCGAGATCGGCACGGGATTTGCCGTCTGTAACGCCGTGTCGGGCGAGGTTCGCATAGCGCTGGACAAGGGCCGGTTTCCGATCGTGCTCGCCGGAAACTGCCTGACCAGTGCGGGTGCTGTGGCCGGGGAAGGCGCGGACGCCATCATCTGGGCCGACCAGCATGGCGACCTCAACACGCCCGACACCTCTACCTCCGGCTTTCTCGACGGTATGGCGCTGGCAACCGTGCTCGGGCTGTGCTGGCGGCGGATGGCGGCGCAGATTCCGGGGTTCAAGTCGATCGATCCGGCCCGCTGCGTTTTGGTCAACGCCCGCGACCTCGACCCGGCGGAGAGTGAATTGCTGGGGACGCTGCCGATCACCCGCACCGAGTGCCCGGACTGGGCAGGCGCCGCGGGGAAGTTGAAGGCCACCGGAGCCGAGCGGGTCCACATGCATATCGATCTCGACGTTCATGACCCCGAGGAACTGCAGGCCAATCGCTACACCACGCCAGGCGGTCCGGCGCCCGATGAGGTTCGCACCGCGATGTGCGGCCTAGCTGGTCCTGTCAGCATCGCCGGGCTCACCATCTCAGCCTACGATCCGGCATTCGACGCCAAGGGCGAGGTGCCGCCGCTGGTCGGCGAGCTGGTGGTCGACCTGCTTTCCACCATGGAGGGCCGCTGATGCTGAAGGCCCGCGTCATTCCCTGCCTTGACGTCAAGAACGGTCGCGTCGTCAAGGGCGTGAATTTCGTCGACCTGATCGACGCCGGCGATCCGGTCGAGGCCGCCAAGGCCTATGACGCGGCGGGCGCCGACGAGCTCTGCTTCCTCGACATCACCGCCTCGTCCGACGATCGCGAGACGATCTTCGACGTCGTCGCCCGCACGGCCGAACAATGTTTTATGCCGCTCACGGTCGGCGGCGGCGTGCGCCAGGTGGCCGACATCCGCAAGCTGCTTCTGGCCGGCGCCGACAAGGTATCGATCAACACGGCGGCGGTGAGGAACCCGGATTTCGTCGCGGAAGCCGCCGACAAGTTCGGCAACCAGTGTATCGTCGTCGCCATCGACGCCAAGAAGGTGTCGGCGGGCGGCGAGGCCGACCGCTGGGAGATCTTCACCCATGGCGGGCGCGAGAAGACCGGCATCGACGCGGTCGAATTCGCCAGACGAATGGTCGATCGCGGCGCCGGCGAAATCCTGCTTACCTCGATGGACCGCGACGGCACCAAGGCCGGCTACGACATCGCGCTCACCCGCGCCATCGCCGACGCCGTGCGCGTGCCGGTCATCGCCTCTGGCGGCGTCGGCACGCTTGATCACCTCGTCGAAGGCATCCGCGACGGCCATGCCAGTGCCGTGCTTGCCGCCTCGATCTTCCATTTCGGCACCTACACGATCGCGCAAGCCAAGGCGCATATGGCAAGCGCCGGCCTGCCGATGCGGCTGGACTCGGCCGTCCATCGGACTTAAAGCATGATCCCGAAAAGTGGGAACCGGTTATCGGAAAAGATCATGCTTAAACAAACAGATAGATGACTGCTATGGCTCAATTTTCGCTCGCCGAGCTGGAATCGATCATCCATCAGCGCGCCCATTCCGGCGACGCTCAGTCATGGACTGCGAAACTCTTCGCCAAAGGCATGGACAAGGCGGCGCAGAAGCTCGGCGAGGAAGCGGTCGAGACTGTGATCGCCGCCATTCGCGGCGACAGGCAGGCCCTCGTTTCGGAAAGCGCGGATCTTATATATCATTGGCTTGTCGTCCTTGGCATGGCGGGCGTCCCGCTGGATGACGTACTGAAGGAGCTCGAGGGCCGAACCGGCCGCTCGGGCATCGCCGAGAAGGCGTCCCGGCCCCGGGACTGATCGAAAGAGACGGATAGAGCATGATTTCGCCCGAAAATCGCTTCGCACTTTTCGGCATCATGCTCTAGGAGGGCAGGAGACTCGATGGACCAGCTTGCTCCTACCGAGAAATATTCCCCCTATCGCTTCTTCTCGGCCGAGCAATGGTCGCAATTCCGCGCCGACACGCCGCTCACGCTTACCGAGGACGAGATCGACCGGCTGCGCTCGCTCAACGACCCGGTCGACCTCGAAGAGGTCAAGCGCATCTATCTATCGCTCTCCCGCCTGCTTTCGGCGCATGTCGAGGCGAGCCAGCTTCTGTTTCGGCAGCGCCAGGCCTTTTTCAACGCGCAGGACATCGTCAAGACGCCGTTTATCATCGGCATCGCCGGCTCGGTCGCGGTCGGCAAATCGACCACGGCCCGCGTTTTGAAGGAATTGCTGGCGCGCTGGCCGTCGAGCCCGAAGGTCGATCTCATCACCACCGACGGCTTCCTTTTGCCCAACGAGATCCTGCGCCGCGACAATCTGATGGAGCGCAAGGGCTTTCCCGACAGCTACGACGTCGGCGCGCTGCTCAGGTTCCTTTCGGGCATCAAGTCGGCGCAGCGCAATGTCCGCGCCCCCGTCTATTCGCACCTGACCTACGACGTCATTCCCGGCGAATTCGTCACCATCGACAGGCCGGACATATTGATCTTCGAAGGCATCAACGTGCTGCAGCCGGGCAAGCTGCCGAAGGACGGCAAGATCGTGCCGTTCCTGTCGGACTTCTTCGACTTCGCCATCTATATCGACGCCGACGAGAAGCTTATCCACCAGTGGTATATCCAGCGCTTCATGCGGCTGCGCGAGACCGCCTTCCGCAACCCGGACTCCTTCTTCCACCGCTATTCGCAGCTTTCGCAGGACGCGGCACGCGCCATCGCCGAGGGCCTGTGGGCCAACATCAACCTGAAGAACCTGCGCGAGAACATCCTGCCTACGCGGGCGCGGGCCGACCTCATCCTGCGCAAGGGCGCCAACCACCTGGTCGAAGAGGTGGCGTTGCGGAAGCTTTGATCCCTTGAATTAACGGCACCTTAGGCAATCCCGGCTTAGCTTTCAGCCCCAACTCCAGCGGGTGTCGGGAGCAACCGGTGATCGATGCGAGCAATGCCACGGGCCGCAAGGCCCCGGTCTATTCCGTGGTTATTCCGATCTTCAACGAAGAGGCGGTGCTGCCGCTTCTGGTTCGCCGGATCACGGCCTTGCTCGACAGACTCGACGGAAGCGCCGAAGCCATCTTCGTCGACGACGGCAGCCATGACACAAGCGTCATCTTCCTGCGCGGCATGGCAGCCGAGGAACCGCGCTTCCGCCTGATCGAGCTGTCCCGCAATTTCGGCCATCAGATCGCCATCACAGCCGGTATGGACGCCGCCGCCGGCGACGCCGTGATCGTCATGGATGCCGACCTGCAGGACCCGCCGGAAGTGGTGCTCGATCTCATCGCCAAATGGAAGGAGGGATACGAAATCGTCTACGCCCGGCGCATCAAGCGCGATGGCGAGACGTTGTTCAAGCGCGCGAGCGCCAGTCTCTTCTATCGCGTTCTCGAACAGATGACCTCGGTCACCATCCCGCGGGACGTCGGCGATTTCCGCCTTGTCGGGCGCAAAGCGCTGGAGACGTTCAAGCGGATGCCGGAGCGCGACCGTTTCGTGCGCGGCATGTTCGGCTGGATGGGGTTCAAGCAAACGGCGGTGCCGTTCGAAAGGCCGATGCGGGCGGCCGGCGAAACCAAATATCCGTTCTGGAAAATGGTGCGGCTTGCGGCGCATGGCGTCATCAGTTTTTCCGACAAGCCGTTGCGGCTGGCGCTGTGGGCCGGTCTCGCCATTTCCGGCGTCGCGGCCCTGCTCGGCCTCTATGCTCTTTTTTCCTGGCTCTTCGTCAGCGGCGTTGTCCATGGCTGGACATCGACCGTGGTGATCATTTCCTTCCTGTCCGGCATCAATCTCTTCATGACCGGCATCATCGGTCTTTATGTCGGCGGCATCCATGCGGAAGTGAAGCGAAGGCCGCTTTATGTGGTCGACCGTCTGACCGGTTTCGAGGAGGCGATTGCCGCGATGAAAAATGCTGAAGCGCCTAGGGCCGCAACGCCCGCGACGCGCGAACGGCGACTCGGCTGACCTTGCGACCGCCGGTCAAATCCGAACGGACGTTTGCAGCCCACGAAGCCGCTTCGCCGGCCCATCAGTTCCGGTCATGGGCGATGGGCCGTTCGGAGCCCGCGCGTGTCCTGCGGTTTGTCGCGATCGGCGGCCTGTCGACGCTGATCTACGCTGCGGGCACGCTGGCCCTTTCGGGCCGGCACGGTTTCGGCATGCCGGCGGGAATCGCCTCGGTTATCGCCTATGGCGCCGGCGCGGTGTTTTCCTATTGCGGGCACCGCTTCGTAACCTTCATGTCCGACGGCGCGGTCGGCTTCGAAATCGCGCGATTCGCCTGTGCCACCGCGATTGGATTTCTCCTCTCGGTCGGGCTGGCCACTATTTTTGCCGATCTCGCCGGTTTCCCGGCATCGGTGCCGGTGGTGCTGGCGTCCATCCTGGTGCCGGTCCTGAACTTCATAATCTTGCGCAGGTTTGTCTTCGTGGGGGCGGCGGGATGAGTTCCAAGGGTGCCGCGTGCTCAGAGGGAAAGAGGCAATGACCGTCATCCAGGGCCGCGCAACGGCCAATGCGATAGGCCTCGACGCCCGCGGCGGGCAAACATGGATCATGACTCTGTGCCTGCTGGTGCTGGCGGCCGCCATCCCCTGGCAAATGCGATGGGGTGTCATACCCGACACGAGCTGGGCGATAACCATGTGCGAGCGGGTGCTTGCCGGATCACGGCTCTACGTCGACGTTTTCGAGGTCAATCCGCCGTTCACGCCATGGCTGTTCATGCCTGCCGTAGCACTCGCGCATGAGATCGGCATATCGCCGGAAACTGCAATTCATGCCTATTCCTATGCGGTCTGCTTGGCGGGATTGGGGCTTGCCGCGCAGATCGCGAGGCGCGCCGGCTTTGCCGAGAACCGAGCACTGTTTTCGATGCTGCCCCTGTTCCTGGCGTTGCTGGTCATTTTCCCTGGCAATGCCTTCAGCGAGCGGGAACATCTTGGCACCGCCCTGTTGTTGCCCTTGCTGGTGCTGACGGCTTGGCGCGCGGCGCCCATCGAGGGTCGGACGCCCAGCCTGCCGATAGCGGCGCTTGCCGGACTTAGCGGCAGCGTGCTGGTGATGGTGAAGCCTTATTACGCGCTGGTCGTGTTGGCTCCCGCCCTCTATGTGGCGTGGCGCCGCCGGTCGATCTGGCCGCTGTTTGCACCTGAATATTGGGTGATCGGCCTGGTTTGCGTCGCCTATCTCCTGGCGGTGCTGCATTTCTATCCGGAATTCATCAGCGTCATCTACCCGGTACTGGCTGACACCTATATGCGGGTGCGGGACACCCAGCTTGTGCTGACAATCTATGGGCCGTCCTATGTGTTGGCGCTCTGGATGCTGCGCTTTCTCCGGCCCGGCCAGGCTCTGTCGCCGTTGGTTGCCGTCTTCACGCTCGCTTCACTGGCGGCGACGGTACCGTTGATCTACCAGGCCAAGGGCTGGCCCTATCATGCGTTCCCGGCGTTCAGCTTGGTGCTGGGGGCACTGCTGCTGAGGGTCGCTCAACCCAACCCGGCTGCGGAACGACCGCCGAACGCAAGAATAGAGCTGGCACGTAAGGCGCTGCTGGCCGCCGTCGTCGTAATCGCCGCCAATCCGCTCATGGACGCGCAGAAGCCGAGCTCCGAGCTCGTCGCCAAGGTCAAGGCCGCGGTTCAGCAGCCGACCGTCGCGCTTGTCGGTTCCGACATCGCGGTGGGCCATCCGCTGACGCGCATGCTCGGCGGCACATGGATTTCCAGCTATTGCAGCGACTGGCTCGCGGGACTTTCGCTTTATCTCTCGGCAATCGAGACGCAGGCCGGCAATCAGGTGGCCGCGAACCACTATCGGCAGGTCGCCAACCGCTACATCGACGGCAAGCTCGCCGAACTCGAAGCGAAGCGGCCCGCGGTGATCATCGTTCAGAAGACCGACAGAGGCTTGAACGCCGAGCTTTCCCGACGGCAGGACTATATCGGCTTCATGCGGGACTACCGGCAGATCGCCGAGGATAATGGCATGCAAGTGATGCTGCGCAATGCCGGCGTCAGCCAGGCAGGGTCACCCGCCGAAGCGTCAAATTGATACGGCCGCCATTCCTCAAGAGCGCCGAGGTCGCGGGGTAGATGCGGTCGACGCCGTGAAAGCAGAGGCGGCCCTCGCCGCCGAGCACGACGACATCGCCGCTCTTCAGCCTGAACGATTTCGTGCCGCCCTCGCGCGTGGTCTGGCCGACGCGGAACAGGCAGTCGTCGCCGAGCGACACCGACACGACGGGTGCTGCGAAATCCTGCTCGTCGCGGTCCTGGTGCAGACCCATCCTGGCGTCGCCCGAATAGAAATTGACAAGGCAGGCTTCCGGCGGATGCGCATAGGCCGAGACCTCGCGCCACAATTGCAGCAAGGCTTCGGGAATCGGCGGCCATGGCTTCCCCGTCATCGGATGCGTCGGCTGGTAGCGATAGCCGCGCTCACGGTCGGTCACCCACCCGAGCGCGCCGCAATTGGTCATGCGCACGCTCATCTCCTTGCCGGTGCGCGGCATGGCCGGCACGTAGAGCGGCGCCGCCTGCACGACGCGCCTGATCTCCTCGACCAGCGCTTCCTGCGCGGGACGCGAAAGATACCCCGGCATGTGGCGGACGCCCCTGGGCAGAACGAGCATGGGTTGCGCGCCTCTTCGGTTGATGCGGCCCAGCATGCCACCGACAAAGGAAAACGGCGACCCGAAAGCCGCGGTTCCGTCATTGCCTATCGATCGCCGGTCAGGCGAGGTCGGGGATGCGCAGGACCTGGCCGGGATAGATCTTGTCGGGATGGGTCAGCATCGGCTTGTTTGCCTCGAAGATGATGTTGTTCTTGACGCCCTGGCCCTTGCCGTAGTTCTTTTCGGCGATCTTCCAGAGATTGTCGCCTTTCTGGACGGTGTAGAAAGTCGGCTCCTTGGCCGACGTCGCGGCCTTGCCGGCTTCAGGCGCGACCTGCAGTTCATCGGCCTGCACCTTGGACACGCCAAGCGTGTTGCCAACGGCAATGACGGCCTTCTCAAAGACCGACTGATCCTTGACCGTGCCCTTCAGCACGGCCGTGTCGCCCTGGACGGCGACTTCGACACCGTCTGTGCCCAGTTTGTGCGAATCGAGCTCCTTCTTGAGTGTGTCGGCGGAGGGCGCCGCCTCGTCCCCGCCGATGCCCAGTTTCTTGCCGACACTCTTGACGAAATCGAACATACCCATTGCTGGCCTCCTTCGCTGTAGCAATGGCCGAACCTTGCACCTGTCATACCAAATGGAAAGCGTTTTATGCGCGCGGGCGTTGCATCGCCTAGTCGCTCTCGACCCGGCCGCGCAGCTTCTTCACGGTGGATCGCCCGGCCTTGGTCTTGAGGCGGCGCTCGACTGCGCCCTTGGAGGGCTTGGTCTTCTTGCGCGGCGGCGGCGGCGGTTCGGCCGCCTTGGCGACCAATGCGGTCAGCCTCGCCCGCGCGTCGGCCCTGTTCTGCTCCTGGGTGCGGAAGCGGCCGGCCTCGATGACGATGACGCCATCCTTGGTGGCGCGCTGGCCGGCTAGCCTGATGGCGCGTTCCCGCACCCGCTCCGACAGGCCCGATGCGTTTGCCGCGTCGAAGCGCAACTGCACGGCCGTCGCCACCTTGTTGACGTTCTGGCCGCCCGGTCCGGAAGAGCGGATGAAATCCTCATGCAGGTCACCCGGATGGATGACCGCTTCGGTGGCGATAATGATGTCGTCGGCACTCATGAGCGCAGTCATGACGCGACCGGCGTGAAAAGAAAAGGCCCGGCCGCAGCCGGGCCATAGCAATCCCTCTGGCGGTTATTCAGCCGCTTCCTGCAGCCGCGGAGCCGCGCCGAGGATGGCCGCGTCGACATGCGTTTCGAACTTCTCGAAATTCGAAGCGAACATGTTGACCAGCTTCGCAGCCTGTCCGTCATAGGCCGCCTTGTCGGCCCAGGTCGAGCGCGGATCGAGAATGGCGCCGTCGACGCCCGGAACCGCCACCGGCACCTCGAAGCCGAAATTGGCGTCGGTGCGGAATTCGGCGGCGTTGAGCGAGCCGTCGAGCGCGGCGCCGAGCAGCGCGCGCGTCACCTTGATCGGCATGCGGCAGCCGGTGCCGTAGGCGCCGCCGGTCCAGCCGGTATTGACCAGCCAGCAATCGACGCCGTGGCCGGCGATCAGCTCGCGCAGCAGCTTGCCGTATTCGGACGGATGGCGCGGCATGAAGGGCGCGCCGAAGCAGGTCGAGAACGTCGCCTCGGGCTCGGTGACGCCCTTCTCGGTTCCGGCGACCTTCGCGGTGTAGCCGGAGAGGAAGTGGTACATGGCCTGCGCCGGCGTCAGCCTGGCGATCGGCGGCATGACGCCGAAGGCGTCCGCCGTCAGCATGATGATGTTCTTCGGATGACCGGCACGGCCGGTCCTCGAGGCATTGGGGATGTAGTCCAGCGGATAGGCGCAGCGCGTGTTCTCGGTGAGGCTGCCGTCGTCGAAATCGGGCACGCAGTAGGCGTCCAGAACCACATTCTCCAGCACCGTGCCAAAGCGCTGCGTGGTGGCGAAGATCTCCGGCTCGGCCTCGGCCGACAGCCTGATCGTCTTGGCATAGCAGCCGCCCTCGAAGTTGAAGACGCCGTGCGGACCCCAGCCATGCTCGTCGTCGCCGATCAGCGTGCGAGACGGATCGGCCGACAGCGTCGTCTTGCCGGTTCCGGACAGGCCGAAGAAGACGGCCGCGTCGCCGGCGGGCCCTTCATTAGCCGAGCAATGCATCGGCATGACGCCCTTTTCCGGCAACAGGTAGTTCAGCACGGTGAACACCGACTTCTTCATCTCGCCGGCGTAGGAGGTGCCGCCGATCAGCACGATCTTGCGGGTCAGATCAACCGCAATCACCGTTTCGGTGCGGGTGCCGTGGCGCGCCGGGTCGGCGCGGAAGGACGGCAGGTCGATGATCGTCATCTCCGGCACGAAACGGTCCAGCTCGGCCGCCTGCGGGCGGATCAAGAGATTGCGGATGAACAGCGAATGCCAGGCGAATTCAGTGACGACCCGAACCGGCAACTGGAGTTCGGCGTCGGCGCCGCCGACGAGGTCCTGTACATAGAGATCCTTGGCCATCGCATGGGCGCGGAAATCGTCAAGCAGCGCCTCGAACTCAACCGGCGATATCGCCTTGTTGTTGTCCCACCAGACATGCGGGCCAGTGCTCTCGTCGCGCACGACGAACTTGTCCTTGGGCGAGCGGCCGGTGTGCTGGCCAGTCTCGGCAACCAGCGCGCCCTGCGCCGTCAGTTTCGCCTCGCCGCGGCGGATCGCTTCCTCATAGAGTTCGGCGGCACCGAGATTGTAACGCACCGCGCCGGTCGTCTTCAGGCCAATGGCGTCAATGGCACAATCGGGGTTGCGTTTGCCGGCTTCCGACATCAAATTTCCTCTCTGGATTTGGCCGCATCTGGCCGGTGGATTTCCGGGGCCTGTGTGGAGGCCAGATAGGCTCAGAACCAGAAAAGGCAAATGATATCAAATCATTAATCGATTTAAAAAATTTGAAAGTTGTTTAAATCGTTTAAATGTGCAAAAAGTCACAGAGGTTGCCCAAAGGATTGGCAGGCTTCGTTCGTCCAATCCCGTCAGGGTGCGATCGTGTGTAGCGGCAGGCCGCCCGTGACTTCGAGCGGAGCCCATGCCACATTTTGTACCCAATTTGTCCTGCAAAAGCCCCTTCTCGACGACAGAAGGGACAGCTCATGAGGGAGCCGCTTGAAATGGCAACTATCGCGCTTGTCGATGACGACCGCAACATTCTGACTTCGGTGTCGATCGCGCTCGAATCCGAGGGCTACCGCGTCGAAACCTATACAGATGGCGCCTCGGCGCTGGAAGGCCTGGCGGCGCGGCCGCCGAACCTCGCAATCCTCGACATCAAGATGCCGCGCATGGACGGCATGGAGCTGTTGCGCCGGATGCGGCAGAAATCAGACCTGCCGGTGATCTTCCTGACCTCGAAGGACGACGAGATCGACGAGTTGTTCGGCCTCAAGATGGGCGCCGACGACTTCATCCGCAAGCCGTTCTCGCAGCGCCTGCTGGTCGAGCGGGTGCGCGCGGTGCTGCGTCGCACCAGCGCCCGCGAGGCGGCCGCCAAGGCGCCCAGCCAGCAGGCCCGCTCGCTCGAACGCGGCCAGTTGGTGATGGACCAGGAGCGGCACACCTGCACCTGGAAGGGCGAGCCGGTGACGCTGACGGTGACCGAGTTCCTGATCCTGCACTCGCTGGCGCAGCGCCCCGGTGTGGTAAAAAGCCGTGATGCGCTGATGGATTCGGCCTATGATGAGCAGGTCTATGTCGACGACCGCACCATCGACAGCCACATCAAGCGGCTGCGCAAGAAGTTCAAGGCCGTCGACGACGACTTCGAGATGATCGAAACCCTGTACGGAGTCGGATACCGGTTCCGCGAGGCTTGAATAGGCAGTAGGCAGTAGGGAATAGTCGGTAGTCAGTTTTGAATGGTGCGAGCAGCCACTGGTGCATAGTCGCGGTTTCAGCCAACCATCTCTATTCCCCACTGCCTACTCACTACTCACTAATTTAAGCAGGGACTGCTAGTTGATGGCAGTGGACGTAGAGCGAGGCAGGCGGGCGGGCGCGGCGAGGCGCCCGTCGCAGATCGTGCCCGCATTCGTGTCGAGGATCACGGTGCCGATGCGCCGTTTTCTCGGCCATCACATCTTCTCCAGCCTGACGCGGCGCATCCTGTTCCTCAACCTGGCCGGCCTCGCGGTGCTGGTCACGGGCATCCTCTACCTCAACACCTTCCGCGACGGCCTGATCGACGCCCGTGTCGAAAGCCTGATGACGCAGGGCGAGATCATCGCCGGCGCGATCGCGGCCTCGGCGACGGTTGAGACCGACTCGATCAGCATCGATCCGGAAAAGCTGCTCGAACTGCAGGCCGGCGAAAGCCTTGGGCCGGGTTCCGACCAGCTCGACAATCTCGACTTCCCGATCAATCCAGAGCGCGTGGCGCCGGTGCTGAGACGCCTGATCTCGCCGACCCGCACGCGCGCGCGCATCTACGACCGCGACGCGAACCTTTTGCTCGATTCGCGCCATCTCTATTCGCGCGGCCAGATCCTGCGCTACGACCTGCCGCCGGTCGACGACGAACAGCCGGACCTTCTGGAGCGCGTCGAAAAATTCGTCTTCGACTTTTTCCGCAACAAGGACCTGCCCGTCTATCACGAGCAGCCCGGCGGCAACGGCGCGGCCTTCCCCGAAGTGGTCAAGGCGCTGACCGGCAGCCCCTCGACCATCGTGCGGGTGAGCGAACAGGGCGAGCAGATCGTCTCGGTGGCGGTGCCGATCCAGCGCTTCCGCGCCGTGCTCGGCGTGCTGATGCTGTCCACCGAAGGCGGCGATATCGATAAGATCGTCGCGGCCGAACGCAAGGCGATCCTGCGCGTATTCGGCATCGCGGCGCTCGTCACCGCCATCCTCTCGATGCTTTTGGCCTCCACCATCGCCAATCCGCTGCGGCGGCTTTCCGCCGCCGCCGTCAGGGTGCGGCGCGGCGTCAAGAGCCGCGAGGAGATCCCGGACTTTTCCGACCGGCAGGACGAGATCGGCAATTTGTCGATCGCGGTGCGCGACATGACCAATGCGCTCTACGCGCGCATCGAGGCCATCGAGAGCTTCGCCGCCGACGTCTCGCACGAGCTCAAGAACCCACTGACCTCGCTGCGCAGCGCGGTCGAAACACTGCCGCTGGCCAAGAACGACACCTCCCGCGCCCGGCTGATGGAGATCATCCAGCACGATGTGAGGCGGCTCGACCGGCTGATCACCGACATTTCCGACGCATCCAGGCTCGATGCCGAACTCGCGCGGGAAGACGCGGGAACCGTCGATCTGAAGAAATTCGTCACCGACCTCATCGCGGTCTCGCGCGAGACGACGCGCAACAAGAAGGCGGTCGAGATCGAGCTCAAGGTCGCCAAGCTGCCGCAGGGCGTCAAAGGCTATGTCGTCGCCGGCCACGATCTGAGGATCGGCCAGGTCATCACCAACCTGATCGAGAACGCCCGCTCCTTCGTTCCCGAGGAACACGGGCACATCACCATCTCGCTGGCGCGCGCTGGCAAGTTCAACATCGTCACCGTCGACGACAACGGTCCGGGCATCAGGGCCGAAAAGATCGACCGCATTTTCGAGCGCTTCTACACCGACCGGCCCGCCGGCGAGGCCTTCGGCCAGAATTCCGGCCTCGGCCTGTCGATCAGCCGCCAGATCGTCGAGGCGCATGGCGGCACGCTGACGGCGGAAAACATCCCGGGCACCAAGCCCGGCGAGATCAAGGGCGCGCGCTTCGTGGTGACGCTGCCGGCCGAAGGTTGATCACCGGCTCGAGACACGCTCATGCCCGACCCTGCGGTGAAGCCTGAAAACATCCACGGAACGGCGATCCTCATCGGCGACCGCGGCGTCCTCATCACCGGGCCGTCCGGCGTCGGCAAGACGACGCTGGCGCTGACGCTCATCGACCATTGCCGGGCGCGCGGGCTGTTTTCGCGGCTGATCAGTGACGACAGGCTGCTTGCCGCCTCACATCACGGGCGGCTGGTCTGCCGGGCGCCCGCCGCCATCGCCGGCCTCGCCGAGGTGCCGGGCTTCATTCCGAGCCCGCTGCCGTTCGAGCCAGGCGGCGTGATCGACCTCCATATCCGGCTGGTGCCGAAGCCGGAGATGGCCCGTTTCCAGGAAGAGATCAGCGAGCCGGTCGCGGGCTGTCCGGTGCCGCTCGTCGATCTTGCCGAGCGCAACGCCGCCACGGCCTTGCCGGCGGTGATGGCGCGGCTGTCGATCCCGCCTTTTTCGTGATCCGGTTCCGGGGTTTTTTGCTGCAATGCGTCAAAATGGCCCAAGCCGTCGCAATTTTGGGCTTGTCAACCGGCCGTGCGTCGACAAGATAGCGCTCCCGCCGCCTGGAATGGGAGGCGAACATAAGATACGCCTGTGAAGCGGCGATGACGGGAGCCACCAACGAATGATCGGACTCGTGCTCGTGACGCACGGTCAACTCGCCACCGAGTTCCGGCATGCCGTAGAACATGTGGTGGGGCCACAGGACAATTTCGAGACGGTGGCGATCGGCGCCGACGACGACATGGAGAAGCGCCGGGCCGACATCGTCGACGCGGTCGCGCGCGTCGATACCGGGACCGGCGTCATCGTGCTCACCGACATGTTCGGCGGCACGCCATCGAACCTCGCCATCTCGGTGATGGAATCCGGCCGCACCGAGGTGATCGCCGGCATGAACCTGCCGATGCTGATCAAGCTGTCCTCGGTCCGCAAGGGCGACAACATGACCGCCGCGCTCGACGAGGCGCAGGCCGCGGGGCGCAAATACATCAACGTCGCCAGCCAGCTTCTGAGCAGCAAATGAATGCCCAGGCACCGGAAAGGGACGAGGTGGTGCGGGAGTTCCCGATCGTCAACCAGCGCGGCCTGCATGCCCGCGCTTCCGCCAAATTCGTCCAGGTCGCCAGCGGTTTCGATGCCACCATCCATGTCGAGAAGGATGGGGTGAAAGTCGGCGGAACGTCGATCATGGGCCTCATGATGCTGGCGGCAAGCCCCGGCTATTCGATCCGCGTCACCGCCACAGGTCCGGATGCCGGCCCGGCCATGGACGCGCTGGAGCAGTTGGTCGCCTCGCGCTTCGGCGAGGAAATCTGAGGCGCCGCGATTTAGAGCGTTCACCGTTTCATGGAACCGCCGAACCGCTCTATCTCTTTGCTTGACGCAATTCCGGACGGAAAGCCGCTACACACTTTTCCTGGAATTGCTCTGACGCGCATCGTCTTGAAGGACATGCACGAATAAAGATTTCTTTATATCCCATTGTCGTTTGGCGACCGATCTGCTAGTCAGGCCGGCAATCCGCGCCCCTCCATGCGCCGTCCCGGCGCCGGCGCGCTTTTGAAGACAATCACACCGGAGCACTGCCATGACGGGTAGCAAGGACTATGTGGTCGCCGACATCTCGCTTGCCGGCTGGGGCCGCAAGGAGATCGAGATCGCCGAAACCGAAATGCCGGGCCTGATGGCCTGCCGCGAGGAGTTCGGCGACAAGAAGCCGCTGAAGGGCGCGCGCATCACCGGCTCGCTGCACATGACGATCCAGACGGCGGTGCTGATCGAGACGCTGAAGGCGCTGGGCGCAGATATCCGCTGGGCCTCCTGCAACATCTTCTCGACCCAGGACCATGCCGCGGCGGCGATCGCCGAGGCCGGCATTCCGGTCTTCGCCATCAAGGGCGAGACGCTGGAGGACTATTGGAATTACACCGACCGGATCTTCCAATGGGCCGATGGCGACACCTCCAACATGATCCTCGACGATGGCGGCGACGCCACCATGTACATCCTGCTCGGCGCCCGCGCCGAAGCCGGCGAGGACGTGCTGTCCAATCCCGGTAGCGAAGAGGAAGAGATCCTGTTCGCCCAGATCAAGAAGCGCATGAAGGCCTCGCCGGGCTTCTTCACCAAACAAAGGGAAGCGATCCGTGGCGTCACCGAGGAGACGACCACCGGCGTCAACCGTCTCTATCAGTTGCAGAAGAAGGGCCTGCTGCCCTTCCCGGCGATCAACGTCAACGATTCCGTCACCAAGTCGAAGTTCGACAACAAGTACGGCTGCAAGGAATCGCTGGTCGACGGCATCCGGCGCGGCACCGACACGATGATGGCCGGCAAGGTCGCCGTGGTCTGCGGCTACGGCGATGTCGGCAAGGGCTCGTCGGCCTCGCTGCGCGGCGCCGGCGCCCGAGTCAAGGTGACCGAGGTCGACCCGATCTGCGCGCTGCAGGCGGCGATGGACGGCTTCGAGGTGGTCACGCTGGAAGACGCGGCGCCCACCGCCGACATCGTCATCACCACCACCGGCAACAAGGACGTCGTCACGCTCGACCATATGCGGGCGATGAAGGACATGGTGATCGTCGGCAACATCGGCCACTTCGACAACGAGATCCAGGTAGCGGCGCTGCGCAACCTGAAATGGACCAACGTCAAGCCGCAGGTGGACTTGATCACCTTCCCGGACGGCAAGCGGATGATCCTTCTGTCGGAAGGCCGCCTGCTGAACCTCGGCAACGCCACCGGCCATCCGAGCTTCGTCATGTCGGCCTCGTTCACCAACCAGGTGCTGGCGCAGATCGAACTCTTCACCAAGCACGGCCAGTATCAGAACCAGGTCTATGTGCTGCCCAAGCACCTCGACGAGAAGGTGGCGCGGCTGCATCTCGACAAGCTTGGCGCCAAGCTCACCGAGCTGTCGGGCGAACAGGCCGCCTATATCGGTGTGACGCCGCAGGGGCCGTACAAGCCGGAACACTACCGCTATTAACCAAAGCGAAAATATCTACAATATATTGAAGCCGGGCGTTGACTTTTCGCCCGGCTTCATTTTTTGCGCCCATGATTCTTCACGCCGATTCCGGCAGGCGTTATTGTTGTGATTCGCGGTCCGGGGACAGATGGGCCGGGGACGCATTCAGGGCGGTCTTGCATTCAAGCGGCGAAGAGGACCAAGACATGCCGGGGGAATACCCGCCACGCGCGGGAACGGCCGTTTCCGGCGGCCACGAGGATTCGATCAAGACCGGCTCCGCCGCGTCAGGCGGAGGCTTTCGATGGCGCGCCGGCGCTCGCCTGGGCACGCTTCTTGCCGCCTCCACGCTTGCCGGCCTGCTGCTTGGCCTTGCGGCGCATGCCGAGACAGGCATCGCGCAGAAGACGGCCCCGGCGGTCAGCACCGTCGAGGTGATGCAGCTTGCCATGTTCGTCGGCGTCATGGGCGCGGCACTTGTCTCCGCCATCTTCCTGATCCGCGAACGGGCGCGCACCGCGGCGCAAAACGCCGAGCTCAGAGCCCGGATCGCCGACGTGAACGCGGCCCTTCAGCGCTCCGAGGCGCTGCTCAATCTGCGCGACCAGCGCGTCGTCGTCTGGACCTCGGAGAACAAGAAGCCGGAGCTCATCGGCAGCCTGCCGCTGGAAAGCGGCGCGCCCGATGAGAGGTCCGCCTTCCTCGCCTTCGGCCGCTGGCTGATGCCGCGTTCGGCCGCAGCGCTGGAGAACGCCATAGCCGCCCTGCGCGACGGATCGAAGGCCTTCGACCTCGTCATCGAGACGCAGGCGGGCGTGCCGCTCGAGGTGCACGGCCGCAAGAGCGCCGCGCATGTGCTGGTACGCTTCATCTCGCTGTCGGAAACGCTGCGCAACCAGGCCAGGCTGAAGATCGAGAACCAGCGGCTCGGCACCGACTACGACACCATGCTCGGCCTGCTCGATGCGCTCAAGATGCCGGCATGGCTGCGCGCAGCCGACGGGCGGCTGAAATGGGTGAATCGCGCCTACGCCGAAGCGGTGGAGGCGGGAAGCGTCGAGGTTGCCATCCGCGAAGCCAAGGAATTTCTCGGCGGCCAGGCGCGCGAGCAGATAGCCGAGCAGCACAAGTCGCGCCCCGTCTTCGAGCAGACTTTGTCGACGGTGATCGAGGGCGACCGCCGCATGTTCGCGGTGACCGACTTCGCCGACGCCGACGGCTCGGCTGGACTTGCCTGCGACATCAGCGCCATCGAGACGATCCGCGCCGAATATGAGCGAACCGTGCGCAGCCATGCCGACACGCTCGACCAGCTCAACACGGCCGTGGCGATCTTCGACACCGACGAGAAGCTGCGCTTCTTCAACCAGGCGTTCCAGAAACTCTGGAACCTCGACAGCGGTTTCCTGCACAGCGCCCCCGACAACGCCCTGCTGCTCGACCGGCTGCGCAGCGAAGGCAAGATCGCCGAGCAGCCGGAATGGCGGCGCTGGAAGGAGAACCTGCTCGGCGCCTATCGCGCCGTCGAATCGCAGGAGCATTGGTGGCACCTGCCGGACGGCAAGACGATCCGCGTGGTGGCAAACCCGCAGCCCAAGGGCGGCGTAACCTGGGTGTTCGAGAACCTGACCGAGAAGATCGATCTCGAAAGCCGCTACCGGACCGCCGTGCGCGTGCAGGGCGAGACGCTGGATAATCTCGCCGAGGGCGTGGCGGTGTTCGGGCCGGACGGACGGCTTCGCCTGTCCAACCCCGCCTTCATCGCGTTGTGGGGGCTGGCGCCGGACGCGATCAAGCCGAACGTGCATGTCTCGGCGATCCGCGACCTTTGCGACCAGCGGGCGGCCGACAGTCCGTGGGGCGGTTTCGTCGCCGCCATCACCGGCTTCGACGACGAGCGCCGCGATCGCCATGGTCAGACCGAACTTGTCGACGGCACGGTGTTGAGCTACGCCGTGATTCATCTGCCCAACGGGCAGGTGATGATGACCTTCGTCGACGTCACCGACACCGTCAATGTCGAGCGGGCGCTGAAGGACAGGAACGAGGCGCTGGAGAGATCGGACCAGTTGAAGAACGAGTTCGTGCAGCACGTCTCCTACGAGTTGCGCTCGCCGCTGACCAACATCATCGGCTTCACCGAGCTTCTGTCGCTGCCGTCGACGGGGCCGCTGACGCCGAAGCAGCGCGAATATGTCGAGCATGTCGGCTCCTCGTCCTCGGTGCTGCTCACCATCGTCAACGACATACTGGACCTGGCGACGGTCGATGCCGGCATCATGCAGCTCGACATTTCCGAAATGAGTATCGACAGGACCATCGCGGCGGCCGCCGAGCTGGTCGCCGACCGACTGGAAGAGCACTCGATCAAGCTCAGGGTCGACGCGGCATCGGCGCCCAAGAGCTTCCATGGCGACGAGATCCGTGTCCGCCAGATCCTCTACAATCTCTTGAGCAATGCGGCGAACTACGCGCCTGAGGCGAGCACGATCACGCTGACCTGCCGCCAGCTCGCCGAAGGCGTGGAATTCTCCGTGCATGACGACGGGCCCGGCATGCCGCCGGACGTGCTGGAATCGGTCTTCCGCCGCTTCGAGCCGCGCGCCAATGGCGGCCGCCGGCGCGGCGCCGGGCTCGGACTGTCGATCGTCAAGAGCTTCGTCGAATTGCATGGCGGAACCGTGCGCATCGAGACCGGTATGGACAAGGGCACCACGGTCATCTGCACCTTCCCCGACACGCCGTCGGGCGGCATCCGCGAAGCGGCCGAGTAGCAAGCTTTGGCAGAGACTGCGCTGGAACGTTTTCTCGCCGACGAGGCGGCGACGGCAAGGCTTGGCGAAGACCTCGCCATGGCGCTGCGCGCCGGTGACATGATCGCGCTGAAGGGCGATCTCGGCGCCGGCAAGTCGACGCTGGCCCGCGCCCTGATCCGGGCGCTTGCCGACGATGCCGATCTCGAAGTGCCGAGCCCGACCTTCACGCTGGTGCAAAGCTACCAGACGCGGGTGCCCGTCCACCATTTCGACCTTTACCGCCTCTCTTCGCCGGACGAGCTCGACGAGCTCGGCCTCGATGACGCGCTGGCGCAAGGCGCCGCACTGGTCGAATGGCCGGAGCGGGCCGAAGACCGGCTGTCGGCAAACGCGCTCCAGGTCGAGCTTGCCGAACACGGCGAAGGCCGGATCGCGAGACTGTCCGGGCAGGGAGCCACGTTCGAGCGCGTGGCGAGATCGTTCGCAATGCGCGATTTTCTGGCCGCCGCCGGATGGGGTGAGGCGAGCCGCCGGCATTTCGTCGGCGATGCTTCCGCCCGCTCCTACGAGATCGTCTCGCTTCCCGGTCAGGCGCCGCGCGTGCTGATGAATTCGCCGCGGCTGGTGCTCGGCCCGCCGGTGCGCGACGGCAAGCCCTATGCGGTGATCGCCCACACGGCGCAATCCGTCACCGCCTTCGTCGCCATCGACCGGGCGCTGCTTGCCGGCGGCGTCAGCGTGCCAGTGATCCATGCGCAAGACCTCGACCAGGGCTTTTTGCTGATCGAGCATCTCGGCCCGGAAGGTTTTCTTGGCGGCGACGGCCAGCCCATCGCCGAACGCTACGAGGCAGCGGGAGAGCTGCTCGCCATGATGCACGGCAAGGCCTGGCCAAACCGCATGGAGGCCGCGCCAGGCGTGTTCCACGACGTGCCGCCCTTCGACCGCGACGCCATGCTGATCGAGGCAGACCTTCTGGTCGACTGGTATGTGCCATGGATTACGGGCAAGCCGGCAAGCGATGCGCTGCGAGACGGCTATCACAAGGAATGGACCGCCTTGCTCGACCGGCTCGAGGGCCAAGAATACACGCTGATGCTGCGCGACTTCCATTCGCCCAACATCATCTGGCGCGCAGAGCGCTCCGGCCTCGACCGGCTCGGCATCGTCGACGTCCAGGACGCGCTGATCGGCCCCGCGGCCTATGACGTCGCCTCGCTCGCCATGGACGCGCGCGTCACCGTTTCGCCCGCGATCGAGCGGCGGACGGTCGAGGCCTATGTCGCGGCACGCCGCCGCGCCGGCGTCTTCGACGAAGCCGGTTTCGCCGAGGCCTATGCGATCATGGCGGCGCAGCGCAATTCGAAGATCCTCGGTATCTTCGTTCGGCTCGAAAAGCGCGACGGCAAGCCTTACTATCTGAAACACCTGCCGCGCATCCGCGACTATCTGAGGCGGGCGCTGGCCCATCCGGCGCTCAGCGACCTGAAGGAATTCTATATGGCCCACGGCCTGCTCGAGGAACGCATGCCATGAAGCCGAAGACCGCGATGGTGCTTGCGGCCGGGCTCGGCAAGCGCATGCGGCCGATCACCGATACGATGCCGAAGCCGCTGGTCAAGATCGCCGGCAAGACCTTGCTCGACTGGGGGCTGGACGGCCTGGAAGCCGCCGGCGTCAGCAAGGCAGTCGTCAACGTGCATTACCTGCCGGAGCAGATCGTCGCCCATGTCGCCGGCCGCCGGGCACCGAAGATCGTTATCTCCGACGAGCGCGAGGCTTTGCTGGAATCGGCGGGCGGCATCGTCAGGGCGCTGCCACTCTTGGGCAGCGAGCCCTTCTACATCATCAATGCCGACACCTTCTGGATCGACAGCGGAGAGCCCAGCCTCGATCGCCTTGCCCTTGCATGGGACGCCGCCAGAATGGATATTCTGCTGATGCTCACCGATCTCGACTCAGCGACCGGACACTGCGTCGGCACCGATTTCCTGGTGGCACCGGACGGCGCGTTGCGGCGCTCGAATGGCGACCCGGCCGGCCTGATCTATGCCGGCGCTGCGATCATCCATCCGCGCATTTTCAAGGACGCCCCGACGGGCTCACATTCTCTCAACGGCTATTTCGACAAGGCGATCGCCGCCGGCCGCCTGTTCGGGATGGCGATGAGAGGCCGTTGGATCACGGTCGGCACGCCCGACGCCATTCCGGCCGCCGAGGCGGCGGTCGCC
The DNA here is from genome assembly GCA_004020545.1 of Mesorhizobium sp. Lineage (GTDB taxonomy): Bacteria > Pseudomonadota > Alphaproteobacteria > Rhizobiales > Rhizobiaceae > Mesorhizobium. The sequence continues at coordinate 52,164 of SAQE01000005.1, forward strand.
GGCGCGCTAGCGAAAGCGGTATGAGCGGCTCGCGCCGCGTCCTCTCCATCCCGCCCGGAGCGCCGTTCCTGCCGACGCTCGCGGAGGCGTTGCTCGACGGCCGCCTGATCCCCGGCTTCCGTTTCGACGGCGACCCGCTGGCGCTCGCCGACGCCACGATCTACGTGCCGACCCGGCGCGCGGCGCGCGCATTGCGCGGCGCCTTTGTCGACGTGCTCGGCAGACGTTCGGCCATTTTGCCGACGGTGCGCCCGCTTGGCGAATTCGATGAGGACGAGGCCACCTTCGAGGCCGAGGCGACACCGGCCATCGATCTCGCGCCGCCGATCGCCGCGCAGGAACGGCTGTTGCTGCTGGCGCCGCTGGTGCGCGCCTGGAAGGAAAGCCTGCCGGCGCATGTCAGGGAGCGGTTCAACGAGGAATTCGTCGTGCCGACCTCGGCCGCCGACGCCATCTGGCTGGCGCGTGATCTTGCCCGGCTGATGGACGAGATCGAGACCGAGGGCACGGATTGGGCCAAGCTTGCCACGCTGGTCACCGGCAACCTCGCCGGCTGGTGGCAGGTGACGCTCGATTTCCTCGGCATCGTCACCGACAACTGGCCGGAGTTCCTCAAGGAACGCAACCGCTCCAATCCCGCCGCGCACCGCAGCGCGCTGATCCGGCTGGAGGCGGCGCGGCTGAAGCGCAATCCGCCGGCCGGGCCGGTGATCGCCGCCGGCTCGACCGGCTCCATTCCGGCCACCGCCGAACTGCTCGCCGTGATCGCAGGGCTGCCAAACGGCGCCGTCGTGCTGCCCGGGCTCGACCGCGAACTCGACGACGCGTCCTTCGCGGCCATCACGGCGTCCGGCGCGCGCCCGGCAACGCTCGGCCACCCACAATATGGTCTCGCCAAGCTGATCCGCGGCATTGGCGTCCAACGCCGTGACGCCGAGGAAATCGGCACGGCGACGAGGGCCCTGTCGCTGCGTGCCGCGATTGTCGGCGAAGCGCTGCGGCCGGCCGAAACCACCGAGCGCTGGACGGAAACGCGGCCACGTTTCGCGGCAAACGATGTCGAGCAGGCGCTGGGCGGCGTCGCGCTGGTGGAAGCGGCCAACGAGCGCGACGAAGCGGCGGCGATCGCGATCGCGCTGAAGCGAGCCGTGGAATTGCCGGGCAAGCGCGCGGCGCTCGTCAGCGGCGACCGCGCGCTGGCGCGCCGAGTCTCGGCCGAGCTTCTGCGCTTCGGCGTCGTCGCCGACGATTCCGGCGGCATGCCGCTCGCCAACACGCCGGCGGCAAGCTTGCTCAGGCTCGCGCTGCAAGCCGCGTTCCGGCCGGGCGATCCGGTGGGCCTGTTGTCGCTGCTCAAACATCCGCTGCTCGGCCTCGGCCTCGAGCGCCAGGCCGTGCGCAGGGCAGCCGAGCTCGTCGAACTGGTGGCGCTGCGCGGGGGGACAGGCCGACCTGACATCGTCACACTCGACGAACTCTTCGAGGCGCGGCTCGCTGGGCTCAGCGGCGAACGTCGTCAGCCCTTCTGGTTCCCGCGCCTCACCGTGCGCGGCATCGAGCAGGCACGGGGTATGCTTAGCCGTCTTACCGACGCGCTCTCCCCGCTCACGGCAATGCGCGGCGGGAAGAGTGCCGATATCGCAGCGCTGACTCGGGCGAGCGTCGTGGCGCTGGAAGGCCTGGGCCGCGCGGTCGACGGCAGCGTGAGCGAACTCTATGCCGGCGATGCCGGCGAGAAACTTGCGGAACTGTTGCGCGGGCTGGTCGCCGCCTCCTCGCCCTTCACCTTCGCGGCCGGCGAATGGCCGGACGTCATGGAAGCGCTGATCGCGCCGGAAACGGTCAAGCCGGCGCAAGGCACCGATCGCAACATCGCCATCTGGGGCGCGCTGGAGGCCCGCCTGCAGAGCGTCGACACGCTCGTCATCGGCGGGCTCAACGAAGGCGTGTGGCCACGCAAGCCGGAGAGCGACCGCTTCATGTCGCGGCTGATGAAGACCGGCATCGACCTTGAGCCGCCGGAGCGGCGCATCGGCCTTGCGGCACATGATTTCCAGATGGCGATGGGTGCTGAAACGGTGGTGCTGACGCGCTCGGCGCGATCGGGCGACGCACCGGCGGTGCCGTCGCGCTGGCTGCAGCGCATCCTTACCTTCATCGGCGAGGATCAGGCGGCGGCGCTTGGCCGGCGCGGCGATGTGCTGCTTGGCTGGGCACGCACGCTCGACGCCGGCGAAAGACAGGAGTTCGCGGCCCGCCCACAGCCAAAGCCGCCGCTGCGCCTACGCCCGCAGCATTTCTCGGTCACCGAGATCGAGACGCTGCGCCGCGACCCCTACGCGGTCTATGCCCGACGGATTCTGAGCCTGATGCCGCTCGATCCGGTGATCCGCGATCCGGGTGCTGCCGAACGCGGCACGCTGTTCCATGAAATCCTGCACCTGTTCTCGCGCCGGGTCGAGGATCCGAGAAGTCCCGGCGCGCTGGCGGCGCTTATCGAGGCCGGCCGCGCTTGCTTTGCCGACGCAGCGCTTCCGCCCGACATCGAGGCGGTGTGGTGGCCGCGCTTCGAGAAGCTGGCCGCCAACGTCATCGAATGGGAGCATACCCGCGCCGAGGCGGTCGCCAGGCGTTATGCCGAGGAGCGTGCGGAAAAGACAGTCGTGGGCCGCACGGGCGTCACGCTCTCCGGCTATGCTGACCGCGTCGACCTGCTCGCCGGCGGCATGGCCGATATCCTCGACTACAAGACCGGCTCCTCGCCATCGAAGGCGCAGGCGCACACGCTTCTGTCGCCGCAGCTCGCGCTCGAAGGCGCGCTGCTCAGACGCGGCGCCTTCAGGGAGCTCGGCATTTGCGAGCCCTCGCAGCTTGCCTTCGTGCGGCTGAAGCCCAATGGCGAGGTGTTCGAGGAATCGATCCTCGAATACAACCGCAAGCCGAAGACCGCCAACGAGCTTGCCGAGGAAGCCTGGGCGCGGCTGGAGCGGCTGCTCTTCCACTATGCCGATCCTGCGACCGGCTATCTGTCACGTGCGCTGCCGTTCCGCGAGGGCGAGGCCGACGGCGACTACGATCATCTGGCCCGCGTGCTCGAATGGTCGGCCGGTGGCGCAAGCGAAGACGAGGCGGAAGGATGAGATATCCGATCCCCTCCGATACCGCCGCCAGCCAGGCGCGCGCCTCCGACCCGCAAAATTCCGCCTGGGTCTCGGCCAATGCCGGCTCGGGCAAGACACATGTGCTGGCGCAGCGCGTCATCCGGCTTTTGCTCAACGGCACCGATCCGTCGAAGATCCTGTGCCTGACCTATACGCGCGCGGCCGCCGCCAACATGTCGAACCGCGTGTTCTCGACCCTGTCGGAGTGGACCGCGCTGCCCGACACCGAGCTTGCGGCGAGGATCGCGGCGCTCGACGGACGCGGCGCCGACCGCGACACCATGCGCCGCGCGCGCCGGCTGTTCGCGGAGGCGCTGGAAACGCCGGGCGGGCTGAAGATCCAGACCATCCACGCCTTCTGCGAATCGGTGCTGCATCAGTTCCCACTGGAAGCCAACATCCCCGCGCATTTCGAGATGCTCGATCCGCAGATGGAGGCCTCGCTGTTTGCCGATGCCCGCCGCGACATGATCTCGGGCGCCGGCGCCGGCGTCGAAGGCTTGGCGGAGGCCTTTGCCATGGTGCTGGAGCGCGGCGGCGAATTCGGTCTCGACAGCCTGCTCTCCGAGATCGTCGGCAAACGCGACGAATTGCGCGGCTTCATCGCCAAGCTCGGCAAGAGCCGCGATTTCCGGCCGCTGTTCGCCGAATTCGGCTTCGGACCCGGCCAGACGGCCGACGGCATCGCCGCTTCCATCTGGCCGCTGCCGGGCCTCGCGCCCAGCCAGTTCGCAGAGTTCGCGCGAGCCGCCGAAGCTACCGAAGCACGGCAGGTGCTGAACAACGTTATCCCTTATGCACGAGGCGCATTCGCCGAAGCCGACCCGATCCGCCGCTTGCGGCTCCTGGCAAAGGCCTTTCTCAAGGCCGATGGCGACCCCTACGACCCACCCAAGATCTTCAAGAAAGCGCTGGTCGACCGGCTGCCCGACCTGCCCGAGCGCTATCTCGCAGTGGCCAAGGCGATCCTCGACGTATCGGACCGGCTGGCGCTGTTCCGCATGTTGGAGGGGACAGCGGCGGCGCTCACCGTCGCCGGCTGGCTGATCGCCCGCTACGAGCAGTTGAAGCGCGGCCGCGGCTTCCTCGACTTCAACGACCTGATCACACGCACGGTCAGCCTATTGTCGCGGCCGGATGCCGGCCCCTGGGTGCAGTTCAAGCTCGACCAGGGCATCGACCACATCCTGCTCGACGAGGCGCAGGACACCAGCCCCGACCAGTGGGAAGTGGTGAAGAAACTGACGGAAGAGTTCTTTGCCGGACTCGGCCAGCGCGAGGCGGTCAAGCGCACGGTCTTCGCCGTCGGCGACGAAAAGCAGTCGATCTATTCCTTTCAAGGAGCGGCACCCGATTCCTTTGCCGAAAGCCGGCTTCTGTTTGCCGGGCGCGTGCGCGACGCCGAAGCCTCTTTCGCCGACCTGAAACTCACCTGGTCGTTCCGCTCCAGCGACGACGTGCTTGCCGCCGTCGACCGCGTCTTTGCCGAGCCCGGCGCGCGGCGCGGCATCAGCCACGATCCCGATCCGCTCAGCCACAAGGCGATCCGCACCGATGCGCCGGGCTATGTCGAGGTGTGGCCTTCGATCGGTGCAGAAATGGTCGAGGAGCCCGACGACTGGACCCTGCCGGTCAACCATGCCAGCGCGCCGGCCGTGCGCGTCGCCGAGCACGTGGCCGCAACCATCCAGGACTGGCTAAGGAACGGCGAGATCATCGAAGGCAAAGGCCGGAAGCTGACCGCCGGCGACATCCTGGTTCTGGTGCGCAAGCGCGACCGTTTTGTCCATGCGCTGTCGCGCAGCCTCAAGAACCGGCAGATCCCGGTCGCCGGCGCTGATCGGCTCAGCCTGCCCGGGCATATCGCAGTGCAGGACCTTATCGCGCTCGGCCATTTCCTCATCCAGCCGGAGGACGACCTGTCCTTGGCCGCCGTGCTGCGCAGCCCGGTCTTCGAGGTTTCCGAGGAGACCTTGCTGGCGCTCGCCGGCGAGCGGCCGCCCGGCCAGTCATTGATCGCATCGCTCAGGCAGCATGCGGCCGCAGACGAGGCTCTGACCGCGATCGTTAGCCGGCTCGATGGCTGGGCGAACGAGGTGGCCTTCAAGCCGGTGTTCGAATTCTATGCCGCGGCGCTCTCGCGCGACGGTCTGCGCCGCAAGATGACGGCACGGCTCGGGCCGGAGGCCGGCGAGATCCTCGACGAGTTCCTGAGCTTTTGCCTGGCCGAGGAACGCACCGGCCTGCCGGGGCTGGAGACCTTTCTTTCGACACTGGAAAACAGCGGCCCCGAGATCAAGCGCGAGATGGACCAGACGCGCGACGAGGTGCGCGTCATGACCGTGCACGCCGCGAAAGGCCTGGAGGCGCCGGTTGTTTTCCTGGTCGACGGCGGCTCGGCGCCGTTCAGCGACCAGCACCTGCCGCGGCTGATGGCGTTCGAAGGCTCGGGCGCGCAATGGAAGGGCAAGGGCTATCTCTGGCGCTCGGCAAGCGACGTCGCCAATGGCGTTTCGCGGGCGGCCTCGGCGCGGGCGCGCGAGCTTGCCGACGACGAATACCGACGGCTGCTCTATGTCGGCATGACTCGCGCCGAGGATCGGCTGATCGTCTGCGGTTATCACGGCAAGCGGGCGCCGAGCACCGGCACCTGGCATTCGATCGTCGGCCGGGCGTTGATCGCCGCGCCGGAAAGCGCGGAGCGCCGGCATCCGGCGACGGCCGAGGTGGCGGTGCACCGCTTCCATATGACAAAGCTGCCGCCAATGGCGTTGACCGGGGGCGACAAGGCTGCGCCATTCGAGCATGCGGAGCCATTGCCGGAGGGCCTGTTCCGGCCGCTGCCGCCCTATGAGGAACTGCCGCGGCCGCTTTCGCCCTCCGGCGCCTCCGCGTTGATCGACGAGACGACCGAAACCTTGCCCGACAAGCGCTCGCCGGTGCTCGACGCCGAGGCCGAGCCCGGCTTCGCGGTAGTGCGCGGACTTGCCCTGCACAAACTGCTGCAAATGCTGCCTTCGGTCGCCGAAGGCGAGCGTAAGGACGCGGCGGAACGCTATCTGGCGCGCGCCGGCGCCGAATGGCCACAGGGCGAGCGCGGCAAGGCGCTGCAAGCGGTGCTTTCGATCCTTTCCGACAGACGTTTCGGCACGTTGTTTTCGCCGTCCTCGCGCGCCGAGGTCGCCGTCATGGGCAGCTTGGAGATGAGGGGCAAGCTGCGCTCCATTTCCGGCAAGATCGACCGGCTGGCCGTCACCGCGGAAAAAGTCTCGATCGTCGACTACAAGACCAACCGGCCGGCACCGGCGAGCCTGGCGGAAGTGCCGCCGGCCTATGTGCTGCAGCTCGCTCTCTATCGAGCCCTGCTCAAGCCGCTCTATCCAAACCATGAGGTAACGGCTGCGCTGCTCTTCACCGAGGCGCCGCGGCTGATCGAGCTACCGGCAAAGGCCATGGATGATGCCCTTGCCCGACTCACGGGAGCGTGACACAAGAACTGCTTGAACATCGCCGCCACAACCACCACATTTGGTGCAACCCGACTTTTCGAAAGGATTTAGGCATGGCCACCGTCAAGGTCGACAAGGGCAATTTCCAGGCCGATGTGCTCAACGCCAAGGAGCCGGTCGTGGTCGATTTCTGGGCGGAGTGGTGCGGCCCCTGCAAGATGATCGCGCCGGCGCTGGAAGACATCGCCAAGGAGCTCGGCTCGAAGATCAAGGTCGCCAAGCTCAACATCGATGAGAATCCCGAGTTGGCCGCGCAGTACGGCGTGCGCTCGATCCCGACGCTGATGATCTTCAAGGGCGGCGAAGTGGCCGACATGAAGGTAGGCGCCGCGCCGAAGACCGCGCTGTCGCACTGGATCAACGGCAGCCTCGCCTGAGCCAAGCCAAAGATTTCAAGATCAAGCCCGGCCAATCGCGCCGGGCTTTTCTTTGGCGTCATCGCTGACGGAGCTCTGGCCCTGACGCCGACGGTCCTCATCTCCTTTTCTTGGAGAAGAAGGGAGCATCTCCATGACCGGAACAGCCAAGGCCACCGTCTTCATCGACAATGAGCGCGTCATCGTCACCGAGTACCGCTTCGCCCCGGGCGCCAATACCGGCTGGCATCGCCACGGCCACGACTATGTCGTGGTGCCGCTGATGGACGGCAAGGTGAAGCTTCTGACCAAGGACGGCGTCACCTTCGCCGAGATGAAGAAGGGCGCGCCTTATTTCCGCAAGGAAGGCGTCGAGCACGACGTCATCAACGCCAATGACGGCGAATACGCCTTCATCGAGATCGAGCTGAAATAGGCGCCCTTCACCAGTCGGCGACGCGATCGCCGCCGGCAAATTGCGCGCTTTTGCCGGTATATTCGAACAGCTCGATCTTCACCCCGTTGGGATCTGTGATCCAGGCCTGAAAAGTGTCGTCGCAGGCGAGCTTCTTCGGCGTCACCTCGACGCCTTGCGACCGGATATGGGCTATGGCGGCGTCGATGTCTTCCACCTCCAGGCAGAAGTGGTTGATCTGGTTGCGCTCGTCGTAGCTGGCCGCGCTCTTCTCGAACACCTCGACATGGCTGCGGCCGCCGCAATCGAGATAGAAGCCGAAGATCTTGCCGTCGCGCAGGAAATTGAACCGCGTGTCCATGCCGAGCACGTCGCGGTAGAAGCTGCGCGTCGCCTCCAGGTCATGCGCAAAGATGCAGACATGGGCGAGCTGCTTCACATGGATCATAACCGGCTCCTTTCGGCCCCCGCCGAGATCCGCAACGCTGTCTTGAATTGGCTTTAAGTCGGCGGCGTGCCGTTCTCGTCCAACACGGCGCCGGCGAAATAGAGCGAGCCGCCGATGAGAATCCGCGGCGCCGGGCCGTCCCAGCTGTCGCGCAGAAGCATCAGCGCATTGGCGACGGAGCTGACCGGCTCGGCCGACAGGCCGGCCTCGGTGGCACGCAACGCCAGCTCGTCATTCGGCACGCCGGCATCGCTCTTGCTCACCGGCACCGTGTAGACATGGCGGGCAAGCCCCTTGAAGGCGCTGAAATAGCCGCTCTGGTCCTTGGTGTTGATCATGCCGGAGATGAGGATCAGCGGGCGCGGGTTCTTTTCCTCCTGCTCGGCCAGCGCCTCGGCGATGACGACGCCGGCACCCGGATTGTGGCCGCCGTCGAGCCAGATCTCGGCGCCCTTGGGGGCAAGGTCAACCAGCCTGCCCTGCGTCAGCTTCTGCATCCGGGCCGGCCAGGCGACTTTTGTCATCGCTTTTTCGGCGGCGCGATGGCTGATCTCGAAGCCGGCGGCCTTGACCGCGGCGATCGCCGCGGCGGCATTGGCGAACTGATAGCGCCCAGGCAGGCGCGGCAGCGGCAGGTCCATCAGCCCGTCCTCGTCCTGATAGACCATGCGGCCGTTCTCCTCGAAGGCCAGGAAATCCTGACCGTAGACGACGGTCGGGCAATCCAGCCGCTCGGCGGTCTCGATCAGCACCTCGAGCGCCGTCTCGCTTTCCTGCGAGCCGATCACCACCGGGCAGCCGCGCTTCATGATGCCCGCCTTTTCGGCGGCGATCACCTCGACCCGGTCGCCGAGATAGGCTTCGTGATCCAGCGACACCGGCATGATCACCGAAACCGCTGGCCGCTCGATGACATTGGTGGCGTCGAAACGGCCGCCGAGGCCGACCTCGATGATTGCAGCTTCGGCCGGATGCTCGGAGAACAAAATGAAAGTGACGGCGGTCAGAATCTCGAAGACGGTGATCTTCTGGCCCTGATTGGCCTTGGCGACGCGCGCGATGGCCTCGGCAAAGACCTTGTCTTCGACCAGCCTGCCGCCGCCCTCGGCCGCCAGCCGGTAGCGCTCGTGCCAGTTCACCAGATGCGGCGAGGTGTGCACGTGGACGAGATGACCCGCGGCCTCCAGCAGTGCCCGGGAGAAGGCGGCGCAGGAGCCCTTGCCGTTGGTGCCGGCGATATGGATGACCGGCGGCAGCCGGTCCTGCGGATTGCCCAGGCGCTCGAGCAGGCGGGCGATACGGTCCAGCGAAAGGTCGAAGCCTTTCGGGTGGAGCGTCATCAGATGTTCGATTGCGCGGTCGGCGGCGAGCGTTGTCATGGCGGAATCCTAGGCGCTCGACGTACCCGACGCAATCGCGGTTCGCGGCGAACGACGTCGCGTCAGGCCTGCGGCCGCGCTTCTGCGTTGACGACAGCCGGCGGCAGGATCTCCGGCTCGATCGGCTTCTCTGCCTCCGGCACCTTGAGCAGCATCTTCAGCAGCCGCGCGATGGTCGACCGCATCTCCAGGCGCGAGACCACCATGTCGACCATGCCATGCTCCATCAGATATTCGGAGCGCTGGAAGCCGTCCGGCAGCTTCTCGCGGATGGTCTGCTCGATGACGCGCGGACCGGCAAAGCCGATCAGCGCGCCGGGCTCAGCGATGTGAACGTCGCCCAGCATGGCGTAGGAAGCGGTGACGCCGCCCGTCGTCGGGTTGGTGAGCACGACGATATAGGGCAGCCCGGCTTCCTTCAGCCGGTCGACGCCGACCGTGGTGCGCGGCAACTGCATCAGCGAGAGGATGCCTTCCTGCATGCGGGCGCCGCCGGAGGCGGCGAACAGGATCAGCGGCCGCTTGCGCTGCAGCGCGACCTCGAAGGCGTGGACGATGGCATCCCCCGCCGCCATGCCGAGCGAGCCGCCCATGAAGGCGAAATCCTGCACGGTGACGACAACCGGAAGACCTTCGATGGTGCCGGCCGCGTTGAGAATGGCGTCCTCCAGCCCGGTCTTGGCCTTCGCCTCCTTGAGGCGGTCGGTGTAGCGTTTCTCGTCGCGGAACTTCAGCGGGTCCTGGACGACCTTGGGGTTTTCCAGCGTCTCGTATCTGCCGTCGTCGAAGAAATATTTCAGCCGTTCCTTGGCCGAGATCTTCATGTGGTGGCCGGACACCGGGATGACGAACTGGTTGGATTCAAGGTCCTTGTGGAAGATCATCTCGCCGGTCTCGGGATCCTTGATCCAGAGGTTTTCCGGCATGTCGGTGCGCCGGCCGAGCATCGAATTGATCTTCGGACGAACGTAGTTGGTGATCCAGTTCATCGCTTCGGCTCCTGTCCTGACGAAGAGGTAGGATGACTATTCGGCAGCAGCAAGGCGGGCCGAGCGCACGCCCTGAGAGAGGCCGCTGACCAGAGTGGCGACGGCATCGGCCGGGTCGGCGGTCTTCTCGCCCTTCGGTCCGAGCACATTGGCGACCGCGTTGACGATCGCCGTGCCGACGACGACACCGTCGGCCGAAGCGCCAATCACCCGGGCCTGCTCCGCGGTCTTGACGCCAAAGCCGACGCAGACCGGCAGCACGGTGTGGCCCTTGATGCGCTTGACCGCCGCCGCCACCTTGGCCGTGTCGGCGAGGGCCGAGCCGGTGATGCCGGTCATCGAGACGTAATAGACGAAGCCGGAGGTGTTCTGCAGCACCTTGGGCAGACGCTTGTCGTCGGTGGTCGGCGTCGCCAGCCGGATGAAATTGATGCCGGCTTTCAGCGCCGGGATACAGAGTTCCTCGTCCATCTCCGGCGGTAGATCGACGACGATCAGCCCGTCGATGCCGCTCGCCTTGGCGTCGGCAAGGAAGCGGTCGACGCCATAGATGTAGATCGGATTGTAATAGCCCATCAGCACGATCGGCGTCTCGTCGTCGCCGGCGCGGAATTCCGACGCCATCTTCAGCGTCTTCACCAGCGTCTGGCCGCCTTTGAGCGCCCGCAAGCCGGCCGCCTGGATGGCCGGGCCGTCGGCCATCGGGTCGGAAAACGGCATGCCGAGCTCGATGATGTCGCTGCCGGCGCCGGGAAGCGCCTTCATGATCGACAGCGAGGTGTCATAGTCCGGATCGCCGCCCATGAAATAGGTGACGAGGGCCGGGCGGCCTTCGGATTTGAGCTTCGCCATGCGGCGGTCGATGCGGGTGGTCATTGTCAGATCTCCATGCCCAGCATGTTGGCCACCGTGTGAACGTCCTTGTCGCCGCGGCCGGACAGGTTGACGATGACGATCTGGTCCTTGTCCATGGCCGGCACGATCTTCATGGCGTGGGCGATGGCGTGCGCCGATTCCAGCGCCGGGATGATGCCTTCGACACGGGTCGTCAGCTGGAAGGCCTCCAGCGCCTCGTCGTCGAGGATCGGCACATATTCGACGCGGCCGCTGTCGCGCAGCCAGGAATGCTCCGGCCCGACGCCCGGATAGTCGAGGCCGGCCGAGATCGAATGGCCGTCGAGGATCTGGCCGTCCGAATTCTGCAGGAGATAGGTGCGGTTGCCGTGCAGCACGCCCGGCTTGCCGGCGTTCATCGAGGCGCAATGCTCGACGCCGTTGAGGCCGCGACCGCCGGCCTCGACGCCGATGATGCGGACTTGCCTGTCGTCGAGGAAGGGATGGAACAGGCCGATGGCGTTGGAGCCACCACCGACGCAGGCGATGATGACGTCCGGCAGGCGGCCCTCCTGCTCCAGCATCTGCGCGCGGGCTTCCGTGCCGATCACCGACTGGAAGTCGCGCACCAGCTCCGGATAGGGATGCGGCCCGGCGGCCGTGCCGATCAGGTAATAGGTGTCCTCGACATTGGTCACCCAGTCGCGCAGGGCCTCGTTCATGGCGTCCTTCAGCGTGCCGTGGCCGGCGGTGACCGGCCGCACCTCGGCACCGAGCAGCTTCATGCGGAAGACGTTCGGGCTCTGGCGGGCGACGTCGGTAGCGCCCATGTAGACGACACAAGGATAGTCGAAGCGGGCCGCGACGGTGGCCGAGGCCACGCCGTGCTGGCCGGCGCCGGTCTCGGCGATGATGCGCTTCTTGCCCATGCGCTTGGCGAGCAGGATCTGGCCGAGGCAGTTGTTGATCTTGTGCGAGCCCGTGTGGTTCAGGTCCTCGCGCTTGAAATAGACCTTGGCGCCGCCGAGATGCCGGGTCAGGCCTTCGGCGAAATAGAGCTTGGACGGCCGCCCGGCATAATGGGTCGACAGGTTCTGCAGCTCGGCCTTGAACTCCGGATCGTTCTTGGCCTTGTTCCACTGTTCTTCGAGATCGAGGATCAGCGGCATCAGCGTCTCGGCGACGAAACGGCCGCCGAAAATGCCGAACATGCCCTGCTCGTCGGGCCCGGTGCGGAAGGAATTGGGCATAGCCGGCTTGTCCATCGCCGATCTCCTGTTTGAATAGAGTTGCTCAGGCGGCGCGGTCGTCGCGCGCGGCCCTGACGGCCCGGAAAAACTGCTCGATCAGCGCCGGATCCTTGACGCCCGGAGCGCTCTCCACGCCGGACGAAACGTCTATTCCGGGCGGATTGGCCAGTCTGAGGGCATCGCCGATATTGGCGGCGTTGAGCCCTCCGGAAAGCATGTAATCGAGGCCGGCGTCAAGGCCGGCAAGGATGTGCCAGTCGAAGGCGACGCCGTTGCCGCCCGGCAATTGCGACCCCTTGGGCGGCTTGGCGTCGAACATGAAGCGATCGGCAACGCCGATATAGGGTTTCAGCCGTTCGAGGTCGGCCGCCTCGCTGACCGACAGCACCTTCATGGCCGGCAGGCGATAGCGGGCCTTCAGCTCCGCCACCCGCGCCGGCGTCTCGGCGCCATGGAGTTGCAGCATGTCGGGCCGCATCCTGGCGACGATCTCGTCCAGGAAGGCATCGTCGGCATCGACGGTGACGGCGACCGCCTTGGCCTTGCCCGTGGCCGCCTGGCGCAGACGGCCGGCCTCGGCCGGGTCGATGAAGCGCGGGCTTTTGGCAAAGAAGATGAAGCCGACATGGCTGGCGCCGCCGGCAAGGGCAGCGGCCATCGCGGCGTCGGTCTTCAATCCGCAGATCTTGATGTCGAGGGTCATGGCGCGGGATTGGCACGAAACGGCCAAAGAGTCGAGAAAAAGCATCCTGTTGCCGGACGATCAGAAAGCGCTAATTTGAATTTAAGGCAATGCAGGCGGGAGCAGACAAATGGCCGACCAGACCGTCGCCGAACTCAGGCAGAAGATCGCTCAGGCGCGCGAGGTGATCGAGCATCTGATGGAGAAGTCCGACTTCAACGGCGCCGAGGCGCACCGGGCGCTCGAATATTTCGGCAGCGATGCCTTCGACCGGAATTTTTTGCCGTGGCCGCATCAGGGCGAGGAAGGGCTGCGGCCGGAGGAGCTGAACGCGGCGAATGACGATTGAACGGTCAAGGTCGGTGCGGGCTGAAGGTAGATAATTGCGGAGAAGGCGGCGGGACAGCACCCCCCTCTGGCCTGCCGGCCATCTCCCCCGCAAAGGGGGAGATTGGATGTTGCTATGGCTTTCGCCAATCTCAAGCGTCACAGGAAGGGCTAAGCGCCGAAACTGCTGATCTCCCCCCTTGCGGGGGAGATGGCCGGCAGGCCAGAGGGGGGTGGGAAGGATCGCGGCGTGGCAGTTTTTGTTCCCTTTCCAGACGCCGCCAGCCCTACTCGAACACGATCGCCTGGAGCGCACCGCCGTTGCGCTTCAGCCAGTCCTTGCAGCGGTCGGTGTCTGGGCAGAGCTTTTCGCACAGCTTCCAGAATTTCGGGCCGTGGTTCATCTCCTTCAGATGCGCGACCTCATGCGCCACCAAGTAGTTTATCACCGGCGGCGGCGCCATCATGATACGCCACGAGAAGGAGAGATTGCCCTCCGAGGTGCATGACCCCCAGCGGCTGGAGGTATCCTTATACCGGATCGCCTTGGCGCGCTTGCCGATCGCCTCGGTGTGCTTGACCACCAGCTTCTCGATCTCGCGCTTGGCCTCGCGCTTCAGATGGTCGGCGATGCGGCGCGGCAGGTGCACACGCTCGCCATGGACGATCAGCAACGGGCCGCGTTCGTCGCGCGCGACGGTGACGGTGCCGCGTTTTGCCGGCTCATGAACGATGCGGTGCGGCACGCCGCGGATCGGGATCCTGATGCCGGGCCTTACCTGCGGGCGTGTCGGCACCTTGGCCAGGCGCTGTTCCAGCCAGTCCTGATGACGGTCGAGGAACTTCTCCACCTCGCCGCGGCGCAGACCGGGCGGCACGGTGATGCGCAGGCCCTGGCCGCCGGAATCGATGCGCAGCGTCAACCGCCGGGCCCTGGCGCTCTCGACGATCTTGAGCGGCAGGGTGCGGCCCGCCACGCAATGTTCGCGCTCCACGACAGGCTTGGGCTTGGGCTTGGTCAGGTTGCGAAAGAAGCCGATGGACATGGCTGGACGATACGCGATTCGAGGAAAACGGCCAGAGGAGTGAAGCTACATGGAGAACAAAAAAGAAACGGCGCCGCTTACGCGACGCCGTTTTATCATTCTGAGGCCTGTCGCGGGGTCTCAGTCGTCAAGCAGGTTCGTGCCCTTGCCGCGCTTCGGGGCGGTTTTTCCGGTCGTGTCGCTCGTGGTGGTCGGCGCGGTCGGTTTATTGCGCTGGGCCATGAAGCGGTCGAACTCTTCCTGGTCCTTGGCGCGGCGCAGCTCGCGGGCGTATTCGTCGAACTCGCTCAGCATCTCGTCGAGCTTGCGGCGCTCCTCGGCGAGGCGCTCGAGCTCCTTCTCGCGCCAGTCGTCGAAGGCGACGTTGCCGGTGCGGGACGAGCCATGGCCCCAGCGGGCGGCCTTGTCGGAGCCGCGGCGGCAGCCAGCGAAGATGCCGTCGGTGGCGCGGTTGACGTCGCGCTTGAAGCCATCGAGCCGGTCGCCCCAGATGATGTAGGCGAGCATGGCGAAGCCGAGCGGCCAGAACACCATGAAGCCGAGCACCATCAGCGCGATGGTCGCCGGCGTCCAGGCCGGACGGATCAATGCGGTTGTGTTCATTTTCTCCCAATCCTTCCGTTGGAGACAGCCAAACCGGCTGCGTGGAATCGAAATGGGAAGGCGAAATCGGCGATTCAAGGCAAGTCAGCCCAAAACCGGCGAAGAGCCTGAAATGATTATCGCTTTTTGAGTTTTTCCAGGAAAAGCACGACCATTCCGGCGACCAGCCCCCAGAACGCCGCGCCGACGCCGAACAGCGCGAGCCCCGAGGCGGTGACCGCGAAGGTGACCGTGGCCGGCATGCGCTCAGCCGCGTCGTGAAGTGCTATCGACAGCGCATTGGCGAGAGGCGCCATCAGCGCCAGGCCGGCGACCAGCACGATCAGGCTCTGCGGCAGGACGGCGAAGATCGCCACCAGCGAAGCGCCGAAGATGGCGAAGATCAGGTAGGCCAGCGAATAGAACGGTCCCGTCTTCCAGCGCTCGGCGGGGTCGGGATGGACGTCCGGCCCGGTGCAGATCGCCGCCGAGATCGCCGCCAGATTGGTGGTCGAGGCGCCAAAAGGCGCCGAGAGCAGCGAAAACAGGCCGGTGACGCCGATCAGCGGGCCGGGTTCCGGATGATAGCCGGCCGCTTTCAGCACGGCGAGACCGGACAGGTTCTGCGAGGCCATGGTGACGAGATAGAGCGGCAAGGCCAGGCCGATGATCGCCGAGGCGGTGAACTGCGGCGCGATCAAGGTCAGCGTCGACAGCTCCGGCGCCGGCAGGCCGCCGACCCGGCCGGTGAAGAAGGCGGCGAGGCCGCCGCCGATCAGCACCACCAGCACCGACACCGCCGGATTGAACAGCCGGATGACGAAGAAAGCGGCGATCAGCGGCAGGATCAGCCAGGGATCGGCCGGGATGGCCTTAACCGCATTGATAGCGAAGCCGACCAGGATGCCGGCCAGCATGCCGGATGCGACCGAGGCCGGTATCTGCGCGATCAGCCGGGTCAACGGCTTGAACAGGCCGGTGGCGATCAAAAGCATGCCGGTGACGATGAAGGCGCCCACCGCTTGCTGCATGGTGAAGCCGCTGGAGGCCGCGACCAGCGCGAGGCCGGGCGTCGACCAAGCAGTGATGACCGGCATCTTCGTGCGCCAGGACAGCCAAAGGCATTCGATCGCCATGGCCAGGCAGATCGCCGTCACCCCGCTTGCTGTCTCGATCTGGGTGGCGCCGACGGCCCTGGCAGCGGCGATGACGATCGCCAACGTGCCGCCGAAGCCGACGACCGCCGCGACGAAGGCGGATATCGGGATGGAAATGCGCATGGTTCAGGTGGCCCGCTGGATCATGTCGCCGACCGCGCGCTTAAGCATGTCGAGGTCCTCCGGACGGGACAGGCGATGGTCGCCGTCGGGGATCAGCGACAGCGTGACGTCGTCGGCCGGTAGCAGCGCCGCGAGCTTCAACGCATGGCCGGACGGCACGTCCGGATCGGCCAGGCCTTGCAGGATGTGCACCGGACAGTGGGTATCGATCGGACCGGTCATCACCCGGTTCGCCCGGCCGTCCTCGATCAGCGCGCGTGTGTAGACATAGGGTTCGTCCGAATAGTCGGACGGTTCGGCGAAAAATCCCTTTTTCGAAAGATCGCGCTTCTGTGCCTTGGTCAGCACCGGTTCGATCAGCTCGATCGTGAAGTCCGGCGCCGGCGCAAGCAGCACGAGGCCGGCGACACGGTCGTCGCCCACCTTGCGCAGTTCCTGCACCATGCGCAGCGCGATCCAAGCCCCCATCGAGGAGCCGACCAGGATCTGCTTGCCTTTGCTGAAGTGCCCGAAGACGGCAAGGCTCTCGGCCAGCCATTTCGAGATCGTGCCGTCGACAAAATCGCCGCCCGACTCGCCATGGCCGGAATAGTCGTGGCGCAGATAGGCGCGGCCTTCGCGGGCCGTCCAGGCCGACAGTGCTTCGGCCTTGGTGCCCAGCATGTCGGATTTGTAGCCGCCCAGCCAGACGATGCCGGGCGCGGCACCCGGCACCTGCCTGACGGCGATATTCGAGCCCGCGACGTCGATGAAAACTGGTGTGCTGGCGTTCATGACCTTGTCCTTCCCGGCCGATCTTTTGGCACAACCGGTGGTTCGCCGAAAAGTGCTCGCGCCGTTTCTTTGCTTGGTGCAGGAAATGCCAAGCTTTGAGGTGATTTCCTGGCAAGGCTGTGCTATTGACTCCGGCCGCGCGCTCACCACATAGGCGCGTTCACATAGTTGAATCTAAAGAAACCCTGAACGAAACGGCCGAGGAGACCACGACCATTCGCAGACCTTTCAAAGCAGCGGCACCCACCAAGGACGGTCCGCGCTCCAATAGAGACATCCGGGTGCCCCGGGTCCAGCTTATCGACGCAGAAGGCCAGAACCGTGGCGAAGTTTCCATCAATGACGCATTGCTGCTGGCCGAAGAGGCCGGGCTCGACCTCGTCGAGATATCGCCCAACGCGCAGCCGCCCGTCGTAAAAATCCTTGATCTCGGCAAGCTGAAATACGCCAACCAGAAGAAGGCGGCCGAAGCGCGCAAGAACCAGAAGGTCATCGAGATCAAGGAGATCAAGATGCGCCCGAACATCGACAACCATGACTACGAGACCAAGATGAAGGCCGTGCGGCGCTTCTTCGAAGAGGGCGACAAGGTCAAGCTGACGCTGCGCTTTCGCGGCCGCGAGATGGCGCATATGGAGCTCGGCATGCAGCTTCTGAACAAGGTCCGCGAGGAAGTGGCGCCGATCGCCAAGGTCGAGGCGGAGCCCAAGCTCGAAGGCCGCCAGATGATGATGGTGCTGGCGCCCCGCTGACGAGCGGGCGCCTACACCTTTCCCTGTCTGTTCCGATACCTGCCGGCGCGGATCCCGAAATCGACCGCGCCCATCACCGCTTCGGGAAACAGAATTGACCGGCCCTCGCGGCATCGTGCTTTCGAGCGGTTCATCGTTTCACGGAAACGCAGAGCCGCTCTATCTCTTTGTTCCGACGCAATTCCGGACGGAAAACCGCTACGCACTTTTCCTGGAATTGCTCTAAAATCCGCCTGAATTGCGGAGCACGGCGTCCCGACGATCGGCGGGCGCCTATCCGATCGCCGGCAACCCTCGACGATCGGACTGCAATCATGGTCGATGACGTGAAATTTGCGAACGACGACCCGCCTGCCGGGTTGGGCGGCTACCAGCAGATGCGCAGGCTGGTGCTTGCGGTGCTGATCGTGGTGCTGTTCGCGGCATTGCTGTTCGGCCAGTCGACCTTTCCGCCCGATACCTTGATGCATGAGTCGATCGAGATGTTCGGCGTGCTCCTGATCTTCCTCGGGGTCGTCGGCCGCCTGTGGGCGACGCTTTATATTGGCGGGCGCAAATCCTCCGAGGTGGTCACCGGCGGGCCTTATTCGATCACCCGCAACCCACTCTATGTGTTCTCGACGGTGGCCGCCGCCGGCGTCGGCGCGCAGATCGGCTCCTTCAGCGGCATCGTCCTTTTCGCGCTTCTGTGCGCAGGCGCGTTCCACATCGTCATCCTGCGCGAGGAGAAATTCCTCAGGCAGGCGCTCGGCGCGCCTTACGAAGCCTACCTGGCGCGCGTGCCGCGGTTCTTTCCGAAGCTCTTGCTCTACCAGGAAGGCGATACCGGCAGCTTCAAGCCGCGCCTGCTCTTGAACACGCTGCTGGACGGGCTGGTGTTCCTGGTGGCGCTGCCGGCCTTCGAGCTGATCGACAGCGCCCAGCAGTCGGGGATGCTGCCGGTGCTCTTCCGCCTGCCATAACAAGGACAGCGCGTCGCACGGCGTAAGGTGTTGCGCCCGCGCCGTCTTTGATCTATAGGACCGCCGTTCCGTGTATCGGCCCGGAAATCTCCGATTTTCGGAAAGCACGATACGCAGAATAAAACGAAAACCGCCCGGCAGGGCATGCCGTGGCGGTTTCATTTGCTTGTCGGGCTTTGGTCGGCCCGAAGCGAACATCGGCCCGATTGTGGGCCCCCACGAAAGGAAAGCAAAATGCCCAAGATGAAGACCAAATCGGCCGCCAAGAAGCGGTTCAAGATTACTGCCACCGGCAAGGTGCTGTCGGCTGCCGCCGGCAAGCGCCACGGCATGATCAAGCGTTCCAACAAGTTCATTCGCGATGCCCGCGGCACGATGGTTCTGGCTGAACCGGACGGCAAGAAGGTCATCAAGAATTTTCTGCCGAACGGCCTCTAAACCCCTCGGCCTGGATAGCGTTTTAAGGAGATCATGACATGGCACGCGTAAAGAGAGGCGTTACCGCCCACGCCAAGCACAAGAAGGTCCTGAAAGCCGCCAAGGGTTTCTACGGCCGCCGCAAGAACACCATCCGCATCGCCAAGCAGGCGGTGGAGAAGTCGCTGCAGTACGCCTACCGCGACCGCAAGAACCGCAAGCGCTCGTTCCGCGCGCTGTGGATCCAGCGCATCAACGCGGCGGTGCACGAGCACGGCCTGACCTATGGCCGCTTCATCGACGGCCTCAACAAGGCCGGCATTGAGATCGACCGCAAGATCCTTTCGGACATGGCCATCCACGAGCCGCAGGCTTTCGCCGCGCTGGTCGCCAAGGCCAAGGTCGCGCTCGAATATCTGAAGAACACCACGCCGAATGCTTTTGAGAGCGCTGTCGCCTAAGCCAGCGCTTCCCAAGCATTCGCAATTCTGATTTGGGGAACCCGCGCTGGCACGGCTGGCGCGGGTTTTTCTTATGCCTGATGTAACCAAAATGGTGACGCACCATAGCTTGGTGGTTGCCCGATCGAGAGAGTTTCGCCGTGAACGCCACTGCTGGAAATCTTGAAGCCCTGGAAGATTCGTTGCTCGCCGACATCGCGGCGGCTTCGGATGAAGTCGCGATCGAGGCGGTGCGCGTCTCAGCGCTGGGCAAGAAGGGCTCGGTCTCCGAAATGCTGAAGACGCTCGGCTCGATGAGCGCCGAGGAACGGCAGGTGAAGGGTCCGGCGATCAACGGCCTGAAGAACCGGGTCACCGAGGCGCTGACGGCGCGCAAGGCGGAGCTGAAGGACGTGGCGATCGCCGCTCGCCTCGCCGCCGAGACGGTCGATGTGACGCTGCCGGTGCGCCAGTCGCCGGCCGAGCGCGGCCGCATCCACCCGATCAGCCAGGTGATCGACGAGATCGCGGCGATCTTCGGCGACCTCGGCTTCTCGATCGCCGAAGGTCCGGACATCGAGACCGACCACTACAACTTCACCGCGCTGAACTTCCCGGTAGGCCATCCGGCGCGCGAGATGCACGACACCTTCTTCTTCCAACCGGACGAGAAGGGCGAGCGCAAGCTTTTGCGCACGCACACCTCGCCGGTGCAGATCCGCACCATGGAGCAGCAGAAGCCGCCGATCCGCATCGTCATCCCCGGCAAGACCTATCGGCAGGATTCGGACGCCACGCACTCGCCGATGTTCCATCAGGTCGAGGGGCTGGTGATCGACAAAACCGCCAACATCGCCAACATGAAGTGGGTGCTGGAGGAGTTCTGCAAGGCCTTCTTCGAGGTGCCGAGCGTGAAAATGCGTTTCCGGCCGTCCTTCTTCCCGTTCACCGAACCAAGCCTCGAGGTCGACATCCAGTGCGACCGCTCGCGGCCCGGCGAAGTGCGCTTCGGCGAAGGCTTGGACTGGATGGAGATCCTGGGCTGCGGCATGGTGCATCCCAACGTGCTGCGTTCCGGCGGGCTCGACCCCGACGAATACCAGGGCTTCGCCTGGGGCATGGGCATCGACCGCATCGCCATGCTGAAATACGGCATGCCGGACCTGCGCGCCTTCTTCGACGCCGACGTGCGCTGGCTCACGCATTACGGTTTCCGGCCGCTCGACCTGCCGACGCTGTTCGGGGGACTCTCCACATGACGGCCCCGCACACCGGCGGCTGCCGCTGCGGCGCGGTGCGGTTCGAGGCGTCAGCCGAGCCGCATCACATCAGCTATTGCCATTGCAGCGACTGCCGGCGCGCGAGCGGCGCGCCGGTGTCTGCCTTCGTCGGCTTCATGGCCGAACAGGTCGCGCTCGACGGCAAGGCGCTGAAGAGGTTCGAGAACGGCCCGGTGACGCGCTCGTTCTGCGGCATCTGCGGTTCGCCGATCGCCTATACCGACGAGCGGCTCGCCAACCAGATCTATTTCATGCTCGGCGCCATGGACATGCCGGCCTATTTCCGGCCGACGCTGCATGCGCATGTGCGCGAGCAGCTTCCATTCCTGCATATGCCGGACGACTTGCCGCGCCATCTCAGAACCAGCGTGCCCAGACCGGACAGGCAAAGACCGGACGGGCAAAGACCAGACGGAACACAGTCATGAAATTCACCCTCTCCTGGCTCAAGGACCATCTCGAGACCGACGCCTCGCTTGCCGAGATCGTCGAGCGGCTGACCGCCATCGGCCTCGAAGTCGAGCATGTCGACGACAAGGCGGGGCTGAAGCCCTTCGTCATCGCCAAGGTGCTGACCGCGGTTCAGCACCCCGACGCCGATCGCCTGCGCGTGCTGACCGTCGACACCGGCGACGGCAAGCCGCCGGTTCAGGTGGTGTGCGGCGCGCCGAACGCCCGCGCGGGCCTGATCGGCGCTTTTGCCGCGCCCGGCACCTACATTCCCGGCATCGACGTGACGCTCTCGGTCGGCAAGATCCGCGGCGTCGAGAGCCATGGCATGATGTGCTCCGAGCGCGAGCTGCAGCTTTCGGACGAGCATACCGGCATCATCGACCTGCCCGAGGATGCGCCGATCGGCACCAGCTTCGCGGCTTACGCGCATCTCGACGATCCGGTCATCGAGATCAACCTGACGCCGAACCGGCCGGACGCGACCAGCGTCTACGGCATCGCGCGCGATCTCGCGGCGAGCGGCCTCGGCCGCCTGGTGGGCGGGGCGATCATGCCGCATGCCGGCAACGGCCTGTGCCCGGTCAAGGTCACGATCGAGGCGCCGGAACTCTGCCCCGGCTTCGCGCTGACGCTAGTGCGGGGCGTGAAGAACGGCCCGTCGCCGAAATGGCTGCAGCAGCGGCTGATAGCCATCGGGCTTCGGCCGATCAGCGCGCTGGTCGACATCACCAACTACGTCACCTTCGACCGCGGCCGGCCTCTGCACGTGTTCGATGCCGCGAAGGTTGCCGGCAACCTCGTCGTGCGCCGCGCCAAGGACGGCGAGACGGTGCTGGCGCTCGACGGACGCGAATACGCGCTGACGCCCGAGATGTGCGTGATCGCCGACGACGACGGCGTCGAATCGATCGCCGGCATCATGGGCGGCGAGCATTCGGGCTGCGATGGGAACACCACCGACGTGCTGATCGAATCCGCGCTTTGGGAT
Organism: Mesorhizobium sp.; assembly: GCA_004020545.1. Taxonomy (GTDB): domain Bacteria; phylum Pseudomonadota; class Alphaproteobacteria; order Rhizobiales; family Rhizobiaceae; genus Mesorhizobium. The sequence goes on from SAQE01000005.1 coordinate 74,488, forward strand.
CCGATCACCACCGCCCGCACCGGCCGCACGCTCGGTATCATCAGCGATGCGCGCTACCGCTTCGAGCGCGGCGTCGACCCCGAATTCATGGTGCCGGGCGTCGAGCTCGCGACCAAGCTGGTGCTCGATTTCTGCGGTGGAACGCCGAGCGAGATCGAGGTTGCCGGTTATGCCGGTCACAAGCCGATGATCGTGTCTTTCCCGATCTCGGAAGTGAAGCGGCTGACCGGTATCGAGGTGCCGAAAGAAGAAGCGCTCGGCATCCTCACCCGCCTCGGCTTCGAGCCGCAGGGCTCGGGCGATGTCGTCAAGGTGAAGGTGCCGTCCTGGCGGCCGGATATAGACGGTAAGGCCGACCTCGTCGAGGAGGTGATGCGCATCCATGGCGTCGACAACATCCTGGCCCAGCCGCTGACCTCGCATGACGCCGTCAACGGCAAGATCCTGACCACGCTGCAGGTGCGCACCCGCGCCGCCAAGCGCGCGCTTGCCGTGCGCGGCATGATGGAGGCCGTCACCTGGTCGTTCATCCCGGCCAAACACGCCGAGCTATTCGGCGGCGGCCAGACCGCGCTGAAGCTCGCCAATCCGATCGCCGCCGACATGTCCGACATGCGGCCCTCGCTGCTGCCCGGGCTGATCGCTGCTGCGCAACGCAATGCCGACCGCGGCATCGGCGACGTCGCGCTGTTCGAGGTCTCCGGCACCTATGAAGGCGACATGGCCGACCAGCAGCGGCGCGTCGCCGCCGGCGTACGGCGCGGCACCGCCAAGCTCGACGGCTCGGGCCGCAGCTGGTCCGGCAACGCCGGATCGGTCGGCGTGTTCGACGCCAAGGCCGATGCGATCGCGGTGCTGGAAGCCTGCGGCGCGCCGGTCGACCGCCTGCAGATCGAGCCCGGCGGGCCGGCCTGGTACCATCCGGGACGTTCCGGCACGATCAAGCTCGGGCCGAAAACCGTGCTCGGCACTTTCGGCGAGTTCCATCCGAGGACGCTGGAAGCGCTCGACGCGTCGGGGCCGATCTGCGGCTTCGAGGTCTATGTCGACGCCGTGCCGGAGCCGAAGGCCAAGCCGACACGCACCAAGCCGAGGCTGGAGCTGTCGCCGTTCCAGGCGGTGAAGCGCGATTTCGCCTTCGTCGTCGACAGATCGGTCGAGGCCGGCACACTGGTGCGGGCAGCTTTAGCCGCCGACAAGAAGCTGGTCACCGGCGTGTCGGTGTTCGACGTGTTCGAGGGTGCTGCGCTGGGTGTGGCCAAGAAGTCGATCGCCATCGAAGTCTCGATCCAGCCGGTCGAGAAGACGCTGACCGACGAGGATTTCGAGGCGCTGGCAAAACGCATCGTCGACAACGTCAACAAGCAGACGGGCGGCGTGCTCAGAGCTTAGAAAGGCTCTCATCTTACGCAATTCCGGACGGAAACCGCTACGCACTTTTCCTGGAATTGCTTGTGAGGATTGCCGGCAGGTGGCGAATCGTCCTCCAAAGGGGGATGCACCATCTCCGTTATTCCGGCCTTCCTTTCGAGGAGCAGCGCGCGGCCTTTCTCGCCATCGTCACGGCCGATCCGCTGCTGGCCGAAACGCTCGTGCGGGTCCGCGCGCTTGCGCTGCCGGATTGGCTGGTGGTGTCCGGCGCGCTCTACAACAGCGTCTGGAACCATCTGACCGGCAAGCCGCCGGGCTACGGCATCAAGGATGTCGACCTGTTCTATTTCGACGACGCCGACCTTTCTTACGAAGCCGAGGACGCGGTCATCCGCCGGGCGGCGAAGCATTTCGAGGGGCTGGCGCTGCCGGTCGAGGTGCGCAACCAGGCGCGGGTGCATCTGTGGTATCCGGAGAAGTTCGGGCAGGAGTGCCCGCGCTATACGAGCGCCAGCGAATCCATCAGCTACTTTGCCTCGAAGACGCATGCGGTCGGGGTGCGTTTCGATGGAGACGGGGCGTTGGAGCTGGTTGCGCCGTTCGGGCTCGACGACCTTTTTTCGTTCCGCATCACACCGAACAAGGTGTTGGATAACCAGCGGACGCATGAGATGAAGGGGGCGCGGGCCAGGGAGAATTGGCCGGAGATCAGGGTGGTGCCGTGGTGACTACCCTCCCCCTTGTGGGGAGGGTCGATCCGCAAAGCGGATCGGGGTGGGGTCCTCGTAGGGCGCTACCCCCACCCCGTCTCACTGCCTCCGCTTCGCTGCGTCAGCGAGCCGACCCTCCCCACAAGGGGGAGGGTAGGACCTCACCCATTCACCAGCGCCAGCAACTCCTCGGTGTAGCGCTTGCCGACCACCTTGTCGGGCGACAGCGCATCGCCGATCGCAGCGACCTCGGCCGCGCTTAGTTCTATCCCGGCCGCCGCCGTGTTCTGCTCCAGATGGCGGATCTTTCGCGCGCCGGGGATCGGTACGATGAAATCGCCCTGGTGCAGCACCCAGGCGAGCGCCAGTTGCGCCGACGTCACGCCCTTTTCCGCCGCCATTTTTTCCAACACCGCGATGACGGCGTTGTTGGCTTCCATGGCTTCGGCCTGGAAGCGCGGCAGGCCGAGGCGCCAGTCGCCGGCGCCGAGCGCGTCCGGCTTGCTGAGCGTGCCGGTGAGCAGACCGCGGCCGAGCGGGCTGTAGGGGACAAAACCGATGCCGAGTTCGCGGCAGACGGCGAAGACCTCATCCTCGGGATCGCGGCTCCACAGCGAATATTCGCTCTGCACGGCGGCGATCGGGTGCACAGCATGCGCCCGGCGGATGGTCGCGGCACTTGCCTCCGACAGGCCGAGCGCACGCACCTTGCCTTCGCGCACCAGCTCGGCCATGGCGCCGACCGTGTCCTCGATCGGCACGTTCGGGTCGACACGGTGCTGGTAGTAGAGGTCGATGACATCGGTATCGAGCCGCTTGAGCGAGGCTTCGGCCACCGCCTTGACATGCTCGGGTCGGCTGTCGACGCCGGCCATGCGCTCGATGCCGGTGCCTTCGTCGAGGATCTTGAAGCCGAATTTGGTGGCGATGGTCACCTTGTCACGGACCGGCTTCAGCGCCTTGCCAAGCAGGATTTCGTTCTCGAACGGCCCGTAGACCTCGGCCGTGTCGAAGAAGGTGACGCCGATCTCGACGGCGCGGCGCAGCGTGGCGATCGCCTCGGCCTCCGGCTGGCCGCCATAGACGAAGCTCATGCCCATGCAGCCGAGGCCGACGGGAAAGACTTCGAGTTCAGTTCCTAGTTTGCGGGTTTGCATGGCGCATCTCCTTGTTTCGACGAGAAGGAGATAGTGGCTTGCATATCGTTCGATAATCATGGTTCTTTTGCACGGCTTGTTCTAAAGAATAGATCAATGAACCGCACCGACCTCTCGCAGCTTGCCGTGCTCGCCACCGTGGCTCAATGCGCCAGCTTCCGCGGCGCCGCGCGTGAGCTCGGCATCGCGCCGTCAGCGGTAAGCCACGCGGTCTCCACCCTGGAGGCGCGGCTCGGCGTGCGGCTCCTGGCGCGCAGCACGCGCAGCGTCTCCCCGACCGAGGAGGGCGCGCAGCTGCTCGAACGGCTGCGGCCGGCGCTGTCCGAGATCGACCTGGCGCTGGAGACGGCGGTCGAGGCGCGCGACCGGCCAGCCGGCAATCTGCGGCTGACCGTGCCGCGCACCGCTGCGCATCTGGTGCTGACGCCGCGGCTCGGCGCCTTCACTGCCGCCTATCCCGACATCGTGCTGGAGATCGTCATCGAGGACCGCTTCACCGACGTGGTTGAAGGCGGCTTCGACGCCGGCGTGCGGCTCGGCGAGAGCCTGCAGCGCGACATGATCGCGGTGCGCATCGGACCAGACATGCGCGGCGCGGTGGTCGGCGCGCCGTCTTACTTCGAGGCCATGCCGAAACCCAGCCATCCGCGCGAGCTCGTCGGTCATCGCTGCATCCGCTTCCGCTTCTCCAGCGGCATCCTCTACCGCTGGGAGTTCGAGAAGGACGGCGAGGAAATCGAGATCGCCGCGCAGGGGCCGCTGATCCTCGACGAGGACCATCTGATCGCCCAGGCGGCGATGGACGGCGCAGGGCTCGCCTTCGTCTTCGAGCCTTATGTCCGCGCGCCGCTCGCCGACGGCCGGCTGATCCGCGTACTGGAGGAGTGGTGCCCGTCCTTCGACGGCTTCTTCGTCTACTACCCCAGCCGGCGGCAAATGCGGCCGGCGTTGCGGGCTTTCGTCGATTTCTTCAGGGTGACGGGTTAGGCTCCACCCTCCCCCTTGTGGGGAGGGTCGATCCGCGTAGCGGATCGGGGTGGGGGTTCTCGTAGGGCGCTACCCCCACCCCGTCGCTTCGCGCCGACCCTCCCCACAAGGGGGAGGGTGGAAGAAAGCCGGAAGCGAAGGCGTTTGCACACCATGCAGTCATCCATCACCAACACCGCAACCCGCTATGGCTGGCCAACCATCATCCTCCACTGGCTGATCGGCGCGATCTTCATCGGCCAGTTCGTACTTGGCTTCGTCATGGTGCGGATCGAAAGCCAGCGGACGTCCTTCGAGCTGATCCAGTTGCACAAATCCTTCGGCTTCCTGCTGCTTGGCCTCATCGTCCTGCGCATCGCCTGGCGGCTCGGCAATGTAGTGCCGACGCTCCCGCCTTCGGTCGGGGCCCTGGAGCGGCGAGCGGCGCCGCTCGCGCATTTTTCGCTCTATGTCTTCCAGATCGCGCTGCCACTCTCCGGCTGGGCGCTGGTTTCGGTCTCGACGCTGGAGATCCCGACCATGCCGTTCAACCTGTTCTTGATGCCCGACCTGCCGCTCGCCGAATCCGACGCCGCCGAAAGCTTCTGGTCCGCCACGCACTGGTATCTCGCCTATGCCGGCATCGCGCTGGTCGCGCTGCATATAGCGGCGGCGCTGCGCCACCATCTCCTGCTGCGCGATACCGTGCTGAGGCGCATAATCACGCCTTCGTCAGGCGGGGAATAGAGCGGGCCAGTCATACGTTGATGGGGCAAGAACGCAAAAATGCGTATCTCCGAAAGGAACAAACCTATGACCGCGCGCATCCTCGGATTGGCGGCTTTTGCCGCTTGCCTTGCCATGCCTGTCTACGCCGCGGTGGCGCTCAGCGACGCCGCCGGCAGCTACACGATCAGCCCCTCGGGCTCCAGCATCCACTTCACCATCGGCAAGGCCGGCGGCGGCGGCTTCGACGGCGCCTTCGGCCGCTTCAAGGGCACGATCCGCATCGACAACAGCGATGTCGGACGCTCGAAGGTCGACCTCACCATCTATCCGGAAAGCGTCGGCACTGGCCAAGGCCGCATCGATGCCTTCCTGCGCTCCGACGCGGTCTTCGACAGCGCCAACAACCCGGAGATCCAGTTCCGCTCGACAAACGTGACACGCACCGGCGACACGACTGCCCTTGTGACCGGCCGCTTGACGGCGCGCGGCAAGACGTTTTCGGAAAAGTTCACGGCCGAGCTGGGTGGATTGAAGTCCGGCACGATCAAGTTCCACGTCACCGGCAAGGTGCTCAGGTCGCGCTACGGCATGGATGTCGGCACGCCGCTCTATTCCAACGTCGTCGACTTCGACATGACGCTGATGGGCAGAAGGGGCTGATCTTTTCCTCGCCCCCGCGAAGGCGGGGGAGAGGTGGCCCGGCGAAGCCGGGACGGAGCGGGGGGCGACGCTCGCGACGGCAGAGCCGTCCGAGAAGCTGGCGGTTATCAGGCAGCTTCGACTCCGAGGCCGGTTCTTTACGAAGGCCCCTCTCCGTCCCGGCTGCGCCGGGCCACCTCTCCCCACTTCGTGGGGCGAGGAAGGGAGCGTCTCTTTCATTGGCTTTTCCATCGATTTCGGGCAAACCTCGTCGCCTGTAAACCGACATGGAGAAGCACAATGTTCCGATGGGGTGTTCTGTCGACGGCCAAGATCGGCCGCGAGCAGCTTTTGCCGGCAATCGTGGATTCGGAAAACGGCGTGCTGTCGGCCATTGCCAGCCGCGATCTGGCGAAGGCGCGGGCGCTGGCCGACCGCTTCGGCGCCCGCCATGCCTTCGGCTCCTATGAGGAGCTGCTCGCCTCCAAGGAGGTCGACGGCGTCTACATCCCGCTGCCCACCTCGCAGCATGTCGAATGGGCAGCAAAGGCGATAGAAGCCGGCAAACATGTGCTGGTCGAGAAGCCTCTCGCGCTCGACGCCAAGGACATCCCTCCGCTGATCAAGCTGCGCGACGAAAAGAAGGTGCTGGTCTGCGAGGCCTTCATGGTCGTCTACCACCCGCAATGGATCAAGGTACGCGACCTCATCGCCGACGGCGCCATCGGCCGGCTGCGCCATGTGCAGGGCGCGTTCTCCTATTACAATGTCGACCCCAAGAACATGCGCAACCAGCTCGACCTCGGCGGCGGCGCGCTACCCGACATCGGCGTCTATCCGACGGTGTCGACGCGGTTCTCGACCGGCAAGGAGCCGGTCCGCGTCCAGGCCAGTGTCGAGCGCGACAAGACCTTCGGCACCGACATCTATTCCTCGATCCGCGCCGATTTCGGCGACTTCGAATTGTCCTTCTACCTCTCGACGCAGATGGCGGCGCGGCAGGTGATGGTGTTCCACGGCGACAAGGGCTTCATCGAGGTCTTCTCGCCCTTCAATGCCGGGCTCTACGACCACCACCGCATCGAACTGCACAACCAGAACCACACCGAGGCGCAGGTGTTCCGCTTCCCCGGCACCCAGCAATACCGGCTGGAAGTCGAGACCTTCGTGCGCGCCGCCCAGGGCGGCACGGACCGCGTCTTCACGCTGGAGGAATCGGTGCTCAACCAGAAGGTCATCGACGCCATCTTCCGCGCCGGCGACAAGGACGGCTGGGAACCCGTCTGACAGGTCGCCAACAGGACGCTTGGGGGGAGAAAGAAGATGGCTGACGACGCGGACGTGATCATTGTCGGCGCGGGGCTGGCGGGCCTCGTCGCCGCGGCCGAGCTGGCCGAGGCCGGCAGGAAGATCATCATCGTCGACCAGGAGCCGGAGCAATCGCTGGGCGGCCAGGCCTTCTGGTCGTTCGGTGGGTTGTTCCTGGTCGATTCGCCCGAGCAGCGCCGCGTGCGCATCCACGATTCGCACGACCTTGCGCTCGAAGACTGGATGGGCACCGCAGCCTTCGACCGTCCGGAAGATTTCTGGCCGCGCAAATGGGCGGAAGCCTATGTCGGCTTCGCCGCCGGCGAGAAACGCTCCTGGCTGATCCAGCGCGGGATAAAGTTCTTTCCGGTCGTCGGCTGGGCCGAGCGCGGCGGCGGCAATGCGACCGGCCACGGCAATTCGGTGCCGCGCTTCCACATCACCTGGGGCACCGGCCCCGGCATAATCGAACCTTTCGTCCTGCGCGTGCGCGAGGCGCAAAAGCGCGGGCTTATCCAGTTCAAGTTCCGTCACCGGGTCAACGAGATCACGCGCACCGGCAAGACGGTGACCGGCGTGCGCGGCGATGTGCTGGAGCCAAGCAGCGTCGAGCGCGGTCGCAAGAACTCGCGCAATGCCGTGGGCGATTTCGAGTTCCACGCGCAAGCGGTGATCGTCGCTTCAGGCGGCATCGGCGGCAATCACGAGCTGGTGCGCAAGAACTGGCCGCAGCGCCTGGGCGCGCCGCCAAAGCGAATGATCACCGGCGTGCCCGACCACGTCGACGGCCGTATGCTGGCGATCACGGAAGCGGCCGGCGGGAGCGTAATCAACCGCGACCGCATGTGGCACTATGTCGAGGGCATCAAGAACTGGGCGCCGATCTGGACCGAGCACGCGATCCGCATCCTGCCCGGCCCGTCGTCGCTCTGGCTGGACGCGCGCGGAAAACGGCTGCCGGTGCCACTCTATCCGGGCTTCGACACTTTAGCCACGCTCAGCCACATCATGAGCACCGGCTTCGATTATTCCTGGTTCATCCTGACCAAGAAGATCATCCAGAAGGAGTTCGCGCTGTCGGGCTCCGAGCAGAACCCGGATCTCACGGGAAAAAGTTGGCGGCAGGTGCTGGGCCGCGCCACGTCGGGCATTCCGGGTCCGGTGAAAGCCTTCATGGAAAAGGGCGAGGATTTCATCGTCGAGACGGACCTTTCGAAGCTGGTGGCGCGCATGAACGCGCTGGCCGGCGGCGAGCCGCTGCTGGAAGCCGCGCAGGTCGAACGCGAGATCCGCGCCCGCGATATGCAGCTCGACAACCCGTTCTCCAAGGATGCGCAGATCACCGCGCTGCGCGGCGCCCGCGCCTATCTCGGCGACAGGCTGATCCGCACGGCGAAACCTCACAAGATGCTCGATCCGGCGAACGGTCCGCTGATTGCCGTGCGCCTCAACGTGCTCACCCGCAAGACGCTGGGCGGCCTGCAGACCGATCTCGACAGCCGCGTGCTCGATGCCGCCGGACAGCCGGTGCCGGGGCTCTATGCGGTCGGCGAGGTCGCCGGCTTCGGCGGCGGCGGTGTGCACGGCTATGCGGCACTGGAAGGCACCTTCCTCGGCGGCTGCATCTTTTCCGGCCGCAGCGCCGGAAGAGCGGCGGCCGGCGCGGTTGGCTGACGGGGCGGCGTTCAATAACTGAGACGCTGGAGGGACAGCGCCCCCCTCTGTCCTGCCGGACATCTCCCCCACAAGGGGGGAGATCAGCTCTCATGCTCGCTTTCGCCAATCTCCAACGCTGGAGCAAGGGCGCCTTCGGCGACGCTGCCAATCTCCCCCCAAGTGGGGGAGATGGCCGGCAGGCCAGAGGGGGGGGCGAAGGATCGCGACGAAGCGGTTTTCACACCGGGTCAGCGGTAAAAGATTTTCGTGCCTGCGAGAATCCTTCCACCCATGCCGAACGTCTTCCTCCTGCAACCCATCGAACAGGAGACGACCATGATCTACAACCTCATCCGCTACGGCGTGAAGGACGCCGGCATCGCCGAGAACCGGGCGCTGGTGGCGAAAGTGTTCGAAGCGCTGGATGAAACGAGGCCGCAATCCGTGCGATATCTCGTGCTCGAACTCGACAACGGCGAATTCGTCCACATCGTCGGTTATGAAAAAGACAGTTCGGCGCTGACCGAACTCGACGCTTTCAAAGCCTTCGGCGCCGATCACGCCGAGCGGCGCTCGACACCACTGGCCAGGTCGGCGGCGAAGATCATCGGCAATTATCATATGCTGGCGAAGGCCGACGAGGCCGTGCCGGCCTGACCGGGCACGATATGGCTCGCGGGCCGGCGATCGAGAGAACGGGAACGATGAGCACAGCGAAATTCGACCGCGCGGCGCTTGAAGCCATGCTCGTCGGCCTGCGCCCGAAACTGCACCGCTATGCGGCTCGCATGGTTGGCTCGACGATCGAGGGCGAGGACATCGTCCAGGAGGCGGCGGTGAAGGCGCTTGCCGCGCATGACGGCGGCGCCCCGGTCGAGCGTCCCGAGCAGTGGCTGTTCCGTATCGCCCACAATGCGGCGCAGGATCATCTGCGCCGCCGCCAGCGGGAGCGCTCCCGCATGACCGAGGCCGACATGACCGGAATGGAAGACCTCTCCGCCAGCGCCGAGGCGAGGCTTGCGGCGGCGGCGAGCCTGCGCAGCTTCATGCAGCTTACGCTGGCGCAGCGCAGCGCCGTGATCCTGGTCGATGTGCTCGGCCTCAGCCTCTTTGAGACCTGCGAGGTGACGGGCGCGACGCTCGCCGCCACCAAGGCGGCGCTGCATCGCGGCCGGGCGGAGTTGAAGGCGCTGGCATCGGCGCCGGATGACATGCCGGTGCCCAAGCTCGATCCGGAAGAGGAGCGCCGGCTGCGCCGCTACATCGACCTGTTCAACGCGCGCGACTTCGACGGTGTCCGGGCGCTGATCGCCGAAGACATCCAGGTCGACGTCGTCAACCGCACCCGCTTGCAAGGCAAGAAGGAGGCCTCGACCTATTTCGGCAATTACGACCGCATCAGCGATTGGGCGCTGTCGCTCGGCTTCGTCGACGGCCGGCCGGCGATCCTGATCTGCAACCCGCAGGCGGACCGTGCGGTGCGCGGCTTCGTGCTCGTCGACTGGAGCGGGGAAGAGGTCGTCCGCATCCGCGATTTCCGCCACGCGCCTTATTGTGTTGACGAGGCAGACATCCGCTTCGGTGCAGATTGAGCCGAGGTGGTGCGAGCAGGTTTGCCGCACAGCGCTTGCTGACAGCGATCAGCAAGCGCTTACCGGGGAGCATCCTCGGGCCGCCCCATGGATACGACAGACGTCCAGCCTCGCTCCGTGCCGTCGATTCCCTCTTTTTAACGAAAAAAAGTTCGGCTATTGTGACAGCCATGAAGCTCAAGGACGAGAAAAAACTGGATGCCGTTATTGCCGCGACCTGTCGCCTGGCCGCCGAGCGCGGGCTGTTCGGCCTGACCCTGGCCGAAATCGCCAAGGCGGCCGGCATCGGCACCAGCACGCTCTATGTCTATTTCGCCGACAAGGAGGCGCTGTTCAACGAGGTCTTCCGCCGCGCCAAGCGCGACGCGGTGGATTTCTATGGCGGCGAAGTCGACGCCACGGCGCCGCTCAAGGCACGAGTGCGCGGCGTATGGACCAGAATGCTTGATCATCGCCTGCGTTGGCACGACGAAGTCAGCTTCATGGAGCAATTTGTCGGCTCTTCCTTCATGAGCGATGAGAGCCGAGCCTACAGCTCGCGGCTCAGCGACGGGCTGATGCATATCGTCACCGAGGGACAGGGAGCGGAGCTGCTTAAAGCTGTGCCGGCACCTTTCCTGACCTCGCTGTTCATCGGCTCGGTCCGCGAGACCGCGCGGCTGATTCGCGCGGGGGCGATCACCGACACTGAAGAAAGCCGCGCCATAGCCTTCCAGCTCTGTTGGGACGGCATCCGGTCCTGACAGGTTTTTTTGCTTGTTAAGCGAATAAATTTTCGCTAATGATTGGCGAATAACTTTTCGCCAAAGGAGCAATGTCATGTCTATTGAAGGTTCTCCCGTTGTCCTGATCACCGGTGCCTCGACCGGAATCGGCCACGCCGCCGCGCATCTCTTCGCCGAACGCGGCTGGCGCGTCGCCGCCACCATGCGGAACCCTTCCGCCAGCGCTGCGCCGGTGCAAGATCAGCACGTTACGGTGCTGCCGCTCGACGTTACCGATCCTGCTTCGGTCAAGACCGCGGTCGCGGCAGCGTTGGAGCAATTCGGCCGGATCGATGTCGTCGTCAACAATGCCGGCTACGGTCTGTTCGGTCCGTTCGAAACAGCGTCCGACGAACAGATTCGCCGCCAGTTCGCCACCAATGTCGACGGCGTCTTCGCCGTGACCCGCGCGGTCCTGCCAGCAATGCGGCGTCAGGGCAGCGGCACGATCATCAATGTCGCCTCGCTTGGCGGTCTGATAACTCTTCCCTTTTTCTCCCTCTATCATGCGACCAAATTCGCAGTGGTCGGCTTCACCGAGTCCTTGTCCTTCGAACTCGCGCCGCTCGGCATCCGCGCCAAGGTCATCGCGCCGGGCGGGGTGGCCACCGATTTCGCCGGTCGATCGCTCGCACAGACATTCGCAGAGGGGGAGCATGCCTATAGCCGCACCCTGTCCAAGGTCATGGCGGCAATGACTGCGCGGCGCGGCAATTATTCCAGCCCCAAGTCAATCGCCGAGACCATTTTCACGGCGGCGACCGACGGCACCGGCCGGGTTCTGTATCTCGCCGGTCCGGATGCCGAACAGGCCTTCGCACTGCGCCAAAGCCTGTCGGAGGCGGGAAGGCTGGAAATGGTGAGGCAACATTCCGGTCTGTGACGGGCGCCAGCCGCTTCCCCATGACGCCCCAACCGATCGCTGGGCTCGGCTATAGTCGCCGGCGCCGGAGCCCGGCGATCGCTCCCACCGAGAATCGTGGTTATTGCCACAACAAGGGGGCGGCATTTTCTGCGATGGAAATGGCCATGGCAGATGCGCGTGAGTTCGAGGTGATCCATCTACGGTATCATTGGCCATACGGCCGGCTGATCGCCGAGCGTCTGCTGAAGACCTATGGTGCTTCCGGCAACTTGGCCTGGGCCATGGCCGAGCGCAGCGCGGCTTGATCGACGTCCCAGCGGCGGTGAAGGCGCTGCAGGCACGTGACGGCGGCGCAACGCTCGAACGGCCCGAGCAGCTTTGCGGCGCTCGCGCACGCGCCGTCATGCGCTGGCTTCACGGTGGCTCGCACCACCCTCTGAGTATCCCATGACTTCCCCCCGCAACGAACACAGATCGCGTCATGCAATGCCATCAACATCCATGTTTCAAGTATCATTTATTGACGATGAGGCCCTTTTATGTATGCTACAGCACCGAGACCTCATATTTCAAACTGACCGAGAGGGTCGTCGGTGATAACCGCACCGCAATTGCGCGCCGCCAGATCGCTGCTGGGCATCGATCAGCGCCGGCTTGCCGAATTGTCCGGCCTGTCGGTGCCGACGATCCAGCGCATGGAAGCCAGCGGTTCGATCATCCGGGGCAACGTCGATTCGCTGATGAAGCTGATCGCGGCGCTCGAGGTGGCCGGCATCGAACTGATCGGGGAAGGCGCGGTCAGCCAGGGCGGCGGGCGCGGCGTGCGGTTGAAGGCCGGGCTCGGTCCGGCCAAGGCGCCAGACGCCGCCTATGCCGAGCCTGGCGGGAGCCAGCCGTGATTTCGACCGTTGCTCTTCTGTTGTGCGGTCCCGCAGCGCTTCTGGGCACGGCCGTCCTGGCCGGAGCCTTCAGCCGGCGCGCCTCAGCGACGCGTCTGGTCTATGGCGCGGCGCTCGCCATCTCGGCCGCCCTGCTCGTCATCGTCGCAGACCATCTCATGGGCAATCCCGGCGAGGTGTCCGCCGTCACCTTGCCGCTCGGCCTGCCATGGACCGGCGCCCGGTTCCGTCTCGACGGGCTGTCGGCCTTCTTTCTGATCGTCGTCAACCTGGGCGGCGCGGTCACCAGCCTCTACGGCGTTGGCTATGGCCAGCACGAATCGGCGCCGCATCGCGTGCTGCCCTTCTATCCGGCCTTTCTGGCCGGCATGAACCTTGTCGTGCTGGCCAACGACGCCTTCGCCTTTCTGCTGTCCTGGGAATTCATGTCGCTCGCCTCCTGGGCGCTGGTCATGGCGCACCACCGCGACGAGGCGAACAGGCGGGCCGCCTATATCTATCTGGTGATGGCAAGCTTCGGCACGCTGGCGCTGCTGCTGGCCTTCGGCCTGCTGGCGGGGCCGGCAGGAACCTATGCGTTCGACGCCATGCGCACGGTGCAACCCGGCCCGCTCGCCGCCGGCGCGGTGCTCGCGCTGATGCTGCTCGGCGCCGGCTCCAAGGCCGGCCTCGTGCCGCTGCACGCCTGGCTGCCGCTTGCCCATCCGGCGGCACCAAGCCACGTCTCGGCGCTGATGAGCGGCATCATGACGAAGGTCGCAATCTACGGCTTCGTCCGCGTCGTGTTCGACCTGCTTGGCGCGCCGGCATGGTGGTCGGGCGTCGCGGTGCTTCTCATCGGCGGCGTTACGGCGGTTCTGGGCATCCTTCATGCGCTGATGGAAAAGGACCTCAAGCGGCTGCTGGCCTACTCGACCATCGAGAACATCGGCGTCATCTTTGCCAGCCTCGGCCTTGCGCTTGCCTTCAAGGCGAACGCCATGCCGTCGGCGGCGGCGCTGGCCTTCACCGCGGCGCTATTCCACGTGCTGAACCATTCGTTCTTCAAGAGCCTGCTGTTTTTCGGCGCCGGCGCCGTGCTCTCGGCGACCGGCGAACGCGACATGGAGAGGCTGGGCGGCCTCATTCATCGCCTGCCGGTGACCAGCTTCGTCTTCCTCGTCGGCTGCGTCTCGATCTCGGCGCTGCCGCCGTTCAACGGCTTCGCCTCGGAATGGCTGGCCTTCCAGGCCATCTTGCAAAGTCCCGACCTGCCGCAGTGGGGGCTGAAGGTGATCGTGCCGGCCGTCGGCGGCATGCTGGCGCTGGCTGCGGCGCTGGCCGCGGCTTGCTTCGTGAAGGCATTCGGCATCACTTTCCTCGGCCGGGCACGATCGGCGGTGGTGGAACAGGCGCATGAGGTCGACCGCTTCTCGCTGGCGGCGATGGCCGTGCTTGCCGTCCTCTGCCTGCTCGCCGGCCTCCTGCCCGGCTTTGTCATCGACGGCCTGTCGACGGTGACGCTTCCGCTCATCGGTGACCGCATGCCTGTGCAGACGGCGCAGCCCTGGCTGTCGATCGTGCCGATCGCCGAGAGCCGCAGCTCCTACAACGGCCTGCTGGTGTTCGTCTTCATCACGATCTCGGCGTCGCTCGCGGCCTTCTTCATCCACCGCTTCGCCTCGCACGCGCTGCGCCGGGGCCTGGCATGGGGTTGCGGCTTCGACGACGCGGCGCCCGCCGCGCAATATACGGCCGTCAGCTTCGCGCAGCCCATCCGCCGGGTGTTCGGCGGATTCGCGTTCCGCGCTCGCGAGACGGTGGAAATGCCGGCGCCGGGCACGCTCGACCCGGCACGCATCAAGGTGGACATTCACGATGTGGCCTGGGAGACGTTCTACCAGCCGATCGCCGGCGCGATCGATTTCGCCACCGAGCGGCTGAACTACCTGCAGTTCCTGACGATCCGCCGCTATCTGACGCTGGTCTTCCTCTACCTCGTCATCCTGCTTCTGGTGCTTGCGCTATGGCCATGATTTTCCAGTTGGCCGTGCAGGGCGCGCAGATGCTGCTGGTGCTCTTGCTGGCGCCGCTGCTGATCGGCTTCGTGCGCAAGGTGAAGGCAAGGCTGCTGCGCAGGCAAGGCCCGCCGCTGATCCAGCCCTATCGCGATCTCATCAGGCTGATGCGCAAGGAGGTCGTGCTGGCCGACAACGCATCCTGGCTGTTCCGCGTCACGCCCTACCTGATCTTTGCCGCCACCTGGGTCGCGGCGGCGCTCGTTCCGACATTCGCCGCCGGCCTCGAGTTCAGCTGGACCGCCGATCTCATCGTCATCGTGGCGCTGCTCGGCAGCGCGCGCTTCTTCCAGGCGCTGGCCGGCATGGACGTCGGCACCAGCTTCGGCGGCATCGGCGCCAGCCGCGAAGTGATGATCGCCTCGCTGGCCGAGCCCGCCATGCTGCTCATCGTGTTCAGCCTGGCGCTCGTCGCCGGCGCCACGCAGCTTTCGACGGTCGCCGCCTTCATGGGCTCGCCCGAAGTCGGATTGCGGGTGTCGCTCGGCATGTCGCTGATCGCCCTGGTGATGGTGGCGATCGCCGAGAACGCGCGCATACCGGTCGACAATCCGGCCACGCATCTGGAGCTCACCATGGTCCATGAGGCGATGATCCTGGAATATTCCGGCCGCCATCTGGCGATGATCGAACTCGCCACCTTCCTCAAGCTTCTGCTCTACGTGTCGCTGATCTCCTGCGTCTTCCTGCCCTGGGGACTGGCAAGCGTCGGGGCGGGACCGAAAGCGCTGGCGATCGGAGCCGCAGCCTATCTCGCCAAGCTCGCGGTGCTTGCCATCCTGCTTGCCGTGTTCGAGACGGCGGTCGCCAAGATGCGTGTCTTCCGCGTGCCGGACTTCCTGGGCGCGGCGCTGATGCTGGCGCTGCTCGGCACGCTCTTGCTGTTCGTCTCGCGGAGCCTGTGATGAACGGTCTCACCTTCGACATCGCCCACCTGCTTGCCGGCAGCCTGGTGCTGGTCTCCTTCATGATGCTCTATCAGGACCGCCTGTTCGCGCTGATCAACGTCTTTGCCCTGCACGCGGTCGTGCTTGCGCTCTCGGTGGCCTGGCAGGCCTATATCCAGGACGCGCACCACCTTTACATCACGGCGGCAATAGCGCTGGTCTTCAAGGCGATCGTCATCCCCGTCGGGCTGCATCGCATCATCCAGCGGCTCGGCATCCACCGCGACATCGAAACCGCCGTCGGCATCGGCCCGACCATGCTTGCCGGGATAGGGCTGGTGACGCTGTCCATGGTGCTGATGCTCAGGGTGACGCCCGAGGCCGACCCGCTCGCCCGCGAGGACCTCGCCTTCGCGCTGTCGATCATATTGCTGGGGCTGTTGGTGATGGTCACAAGGCGCAACGCCGTCAGCCAGGTCGTCGGCTTCATGTCGCTGGAGAACGGCCTGGTGCTGGCCGCCACCGGCGCCAAGGGCATGCCGCTGGTGGTCGAGATCAGCGTCGCCTTCTCGATCCTGATCGCCTTCATCGTCATCGGCGTCTTCCTGTTCCGCATCCGCGAGCGGTTCGATTCGGTCGATGTCGGCGCGCTCGACGACTACCGGGGAGAGCGCCAGTGACCGCGTTTTCCTTCAATGCCGTCGCCGCCATCCTTTTGATCCCCGCGGGCGCCGCGGCCATTCTCGCGGCGCTGCCGAACTACAAGATGACCGCGGTCGTGAACGTCGTAGCAAGCCTGCTGACCTTGCTCGCGGCGCTGTCGCTGTTCATCACCGAGCGGCCGGCGCCAGGGCAATATCTCATCATCGACGACCTCAACATCGTCTTCATCGTGCTCAACACATTCGTCGGCTTCACCACCGGCGTGTTCAGCGCGTCCTATATCGGGCATGAGCTGGAAACCGGCCGGCTGACCGCGCCGAACCTCCGGTTCTACCACGCGATGTACCAGATCATGATGTTCGGCATGAACCTCGCCTTCGTGTCGAACAATATCGGCCTGATGTGGGTCGCGGTGGAGCTCGCCACGCTGACCACCGTGCTGATGGTCGGCATCTACCGCACCCATGAGGCGCTGGAGGCGGCCTGGAAATATTTCATCCTCGGCAGCGTCGGCATCGCGCTCGCCCTGTTCGGCACCATCCTCGTCTACATGGCCGCACAACCGGTCGTCGGCGAGGGCACCAATGCCATGGTCTGGTCGGTGCTGATCGAAAAGGCGGCGCATTTCGACCCGGCCCTGCTCAGCGTCGCCTTCATCTTCCTGCTGCTCGGCTATGGAACCAAGGTCGGGCTCGCCCCCTTGCACGCCTGGCTGCCCGATGCGCATGCCGAAGGCCCGACGCCGATCTCGGCGGTGCTGTCGGGCCTGCTCCTCAACGTCGCGCTCTACGCCGTGCTGCGCTTCAAGCTCTTGCTCGCCGCGAGCCCGGAGGCGATCGGCCCGGGACCGCTGATGGTCACGATGGGGCTGACCTCGCTCATCTTCGCGGCCTTCATGCTCTATCGCCGCCGCGACATCAAACGGCTCTTCGCCTATTCCTCGATCGAGCATATGGGCATCATCGTCTTCGCCTTCGGCATGGGCGGCCCGCTCGCCAACTTCGCCGGCCTGTTGCACATGGTCATGCACAGCCTGACCAAGTCGGCGATCTTCTTCGCCGTCGGCCATATCGCGCAGGTGAAGGGCACACAGAAGATCTCCGAGATCAGGGGGCTGACCGAAAGCCACCCCGGACTTGGCTGGGCGCTCGTGATCGGCGTCGTCGCCATCGCCGGCCTGCCGCCGCTCGGCATCTTCATGAGCGAATTCCTGGTCGTCAGCTCGACTTTCGCCAGGCATCCCTGGCTGGCGATCCCGCTGGTGTTCGGGCTGCTCATCGCCTTCGGCGCGCTGGTGCTGCGGCTGACCGGCCTCGCCTTCGGCGAGCCGCGCGGCGGCACGGCGCCGGTCGAGGCGTCCTACGTGCCGATGTATTCGCACCTCGCCCTGGTGTTTGCCGCCGGCATCTATCTGCCGGCGCCGCTGGTCGCGTGGTTCCAGCATGTCGCCGGTATCCTGGGGTGAGGCGCATGGTGAGGAAAAGCATGCCCGCACTCACAGATCTCATCGAGGCCGGCCGCCCGGCCGAGCATCACGCCCCGTGGCGACGCGCCGTGGTGGCCCCGAAAGTCTGGAACCTTGCCGTCGAACAGCTCGCCGGCGGCCGCTGGAGCCTGCTCGGCCTGTGGGGAGAGCCGGACAGGGTGCACATGGCGCTTCTCGACGAGGCGCGGGACATCGGCGTGATCAGCCTGGACTGCCGCGGCGGCCGCTACCCGTCGGTCGGCCAGTACCATCCGCCGGCCCTGAGGTTGGAGCGCGCCGCGGCCGATCTCTTCGGACTGGCGCCGCAAGGGCTTCCCGACACCCGCCGCTGGCTCGACCATGGTCAATGGGGCATCAGCCATCCGCTGGCGGCGCAGCCCGGGAAGCCGGCGGCCAGGTCCTCCTATCGGTTCCTCGCGGCAGAGGGCGACAGCCTCCACCAGATCGCGGTCGGACCCGTGCATGCCGGCATCATCGAGCCGGGACATTTCCGCTTCACGGCAAGCGGCGAGACGGTGGTACGGCTGGAGGAGCGCCTGGGCTATGTGCACAAGGGCATCGAAGGCCTGATGGCCGGCGCGCCGGTCGATCGCGCGGCAAGGCTCGCGGGCAGGACCTCCGGAGACAGCACGGTCGCTTATTCGCTCGCCTTTGCCCGTGCCGTGGAGGCGGCCCTCGGCGTTGCGCCACCGCCGCGCGCAATGTGGCTGCGGGCGCTGATGGCCGAGCTGGAGCGCCTCGCCAACCACCTCGGCGATATCGGCGCCATCTGCAACGATGCCGCCTTCGCGCTGATGCACGCGCATTGCGGCGTGCTGCGCGAACGCGTGCTGCGCGCCGCCGATGCGGCCTTCGGCCACCGCCTGATGCGCGACCGCGTCGTGCCCGGGGGCGTTGCGGGCGATCTCGGCGAGGCGGGCACGAGCGCCATCCGATCGCTGGTCGCGGAGATCCGGCAACGCTTTCCGCATCTGGTCGAGCTCTACGACAACACCGCGTCGCTGCAGGACCGGACGGTGGCGACCGGCCGGCTCAAGGTCGAGCTTGCCCGGCAATATGCCGCCGGCGGCTATGTCGGGCGCGCCTCCGGCCGCGATTTCGATGCGCGGCGCAACGCGGTCTACGCACCCTATGACGAACTCGCCTTCGATGTGCCGGTGCTGCAGGAGGGCGACGTCAACGCACGCGTCTGGATCCGCGTCCGTGAGGTCGAGCAGAGCCTGTCGCTGGTCGAGCAGATGCTGGGGCGGCTGCCGGCCGGCTCGATCCGCGCCGATATCGCCGCGGCGGACAATGTTGCAGACGGGCCGCGCGAGGGCATGGCGCTGGTCGAAGGTTTTCGCGGCGACATCCTGGCCTGGCTGCGCATCGGCGAGGGCGGCTTGATCGAGCGCTGCCACCTGCGCGACCCCTCATGGTTCCAGTGGCCGCTCCTGGAAGCGGCCATCGAGGGCAACATCATCGCCGACTTCCCGCTCTGCAACAAATCGTTCAACTGCTCCTATTCCGGCCATGATCTCTAAGCTGGTCGAAGGCACCCCGTCATGCGCAAGCTCCTCTTCGAAAGCCTGATCCGCCCGCCATTGACCGAGCGCGCGCCGCAGGTGAGCGACGCCGCAGTCGACGAGCTGGCGCGCGCGCTTGACAGCGTGGCCCGCAAGAGGCTCGGCCGGAGCCTGTCGATCCGGGCGATCGACGCCGGCTCCTGCAATGGCTGCGAGCTCGAAATGCACGCGCTCAACAACGCCTTCTACGACATCGAGCGCTTCGGCTTCCGCTTCGTCGCCTCGCCCCGCCACGCCGACGTGCTGATGGTCACCGGGCCGGTCACCAAGAACATGCGCGAGGCGCTGAAGCGGACCTGGGACGCGACGCCCAACCCGAAATGGGTGGTCGCGCTGGGCGACTGCGCAAAGGACGGCGGCTGCTTCGCCGGCAGCTACGCGGTCGTCGGCGGCGTATCGGACGTCGTGCCCGTCGACCTGCACATTCCAGGCTGCCCGCCGCCGCCGATCGATATCCTGAAAGGGTTGATCGCGCTGCTCGAGGGCGCGAACGGAACGGTTGGCGCTTCCCTGGGCTGAGCCCAGCGCCGCCGTTTCTCCCGCCCGCCATGGCCCGGGATCAGGCGCTGTGCTCTATCATCGATCCGTCCATCAAGACGAAGCAGGCCCGCGTTGCTCCGACCTCCTTGAGGACACAAACGGCACGCTCCACAGGCATGACGGAAAAGGCGGTCGAAAGCGCGTCCGCGCAGGTCGCGGCCGGCGCGACGACCGAAACGCTGAGATAGCGGCCCGCGCACAGCCCCGTCGCGGGATCGAAGATATGATTGAACCGCCCCGCTGCATCGAAATCGGTACCGTAGCCGCCTGACGTGGCGACGGCCTGGTTGTCGAGAGCAAGCGTCGCAAGCAGGCGATCCTCGGCACGCGGATCCTTTATCCCGATCGACCAGGGCCGACCCGCCGGATGAGCGTCGAGCGCACGCGTCTCCCCCATATCGACCAAGGTGTGTGTGACCCCGCGAGCGCGCAGAAGCTCGGCGACGCGATCGGTGATGTAGCCTTGCGCGATGCCGTTCAGGGTGAGCGCCATGCCGGATTGCGCGAACGCCACTTTCCCGGCGTCGACGGTCACGCGCTGGTAGCCGCATTTGGCCCTGGCGCTTCCGATGGCGGCCGGTGGCGGACCATTCGGATCGGCGTCAGCCATGCCGAAGTGCTTGGCATAGAGCGCCCAGAGCGGCTGCACGGTCGGGTCGAAAGCGCCACCGGTTGCGCGGGCATAGCGCGCGCTCGTCGCCAGAAGCTCGACGAGCTCCTGCGGCGGATCGGCCAGCTCGCCCTCGCGGTTCAATCGGGAAAGCGCGGAGGCCTCGTCGTAGAGGCTGAACACGCGCTCCAGCCGACGCACCTCGGCGAGCGCATCTGCGATCATGCGCCCGGCCTCGGCGGCATCGGGATGATATATACGCAGCGAGGCGTCAGCGCCGAGCGCGACACCGCGCCATTCGTGGAACAGCGGTGACGCCCGGCCCGGTCGAGCAAAACCTGCCCCAAGCGCCGCAAGGCCCGCCACCGAGCCGCTGATGCGGATGAAGCGGCGCCGGGTCATCGGGCCGGCCGGCCCGCCGTCCGGTTTCATTGCACCGTGCATTGCCGAAGGCTCTGTCATTGCTTCACCGCGGGTCCGGGCGATACGGCTTCGCCGGCCGGAACATCGGCGGCGACATCGCTCTCGTCGCTCTCCAGGATGTATTTCTCCGGGATCTCGTTGAAGCGTACGACCGTTCCGCCATGCGCCGCCGTGAACGACCGGGCGGCCTTTTCATCGGAGAAAGGCACGGCGTCCTTGCCGCCCATGCCGGCGTTGTAGTCGCTGCCGATAGCGTACCAGGCGTCGTGCGCCTCAACCCAGGCTCCTGCCTCGGGGCGATCCCAATTCCTGGCCTTCGCCATGTCGTTGACGTAGATGGCGACGACGTCCTTCGGCTCCCCGGGGAGCATCGAGAAGGCGACGGCGTCGCGAACGGACGAGAACCAGACCGGCTCGGATTTGCCGGCACGGAAGGCCTGCCCCTTCGGGCCGCCATGTTCGAGCAGGCCCATCGAACAGAAATAGGCGACCGAAGTGGCTGTCGGCTCCTGCGGCGGCGGCTTGGTCTGGCCGGCGATCTCCTGATTGCAGCCGGCAAGCAGGACGGAGAGGACAACGGCGACCAGGGCGCCAAGAACCGTTGCGCGCATCATGGCTCCTTCCTTGAAAAGACGAAGGCGGCGAGAGCGAGGGGAACCGCCACCCATACCGCCAGCGCCGTGAGCAGCACGGCGCGACCGAACTGCATTTGCTCGGCAAGCCCGGCCATCCCGGCGAACAGGCTGGTCTTCGACAACCCGGCAAGATTGAGGAGCCGGAAGATGTCGGCGGGATCGAGAAGCAGCAGCCAGTTGAAGGCAGCGGCGCTGATCGTCCTGCCCTGGTCCGCAACCAGCAGGCCGAGCAGCGCCATGTCGTAGAGAAGGACCAGAACCAGCCAGATGCCGATGGCAAGGCCTGCCGCGGTCGCGCGCTCGCGCACGGTCGCGCTGATCAAGTATCCGAGCGCGACGAAGACCGCGCCGAGCAGAACCGACGAGCCGATCATCCGCGCAAAGCTGCCGAGGCTGTCGGCATCGAACTCGCCGGCCGCAAGCGCGAGCGCCGCTCCGGCGGCACCGTAGCCGAGCACGGTCGCCACCGTCAGGATCGAGAGGTGCCCGAGGAACTTGCCGAAGAGGATCTGCCAGCGCGAGAGCGGATAGGAAAGAAGAAGAAGCAGCGTGCCGCGATCCCGTTCCCCGACGATTGCGTCGTGGGACAGGAGGAGCGCGATCAGCGGGACCAGGAAAATCGTCAGGCTCGACAGGCTGACGACCGTAACTTCGAGCGGACTTGCGCCGACCACGCCAGTGGGAGCGCTGCCGAGAAACGCAAGCGTCAGCGCCAGGCCGGCCATCAGCAGAAGGGCGCCAAGGGCCCAGCGGTTGCGCAGGCCGTCGCGTATTTCGCGACCGGCAATCGTTGCTATCGCGTTCATTCCGCAGCCTCCCGTGTAAGCTCGTCGCATAGATCGACCAATGTCGGCGGCATCACTTCGATGTCGGAGACGCCTTGCAGCAGCGAGACGCTGCGGATCGCCTCGATCTTGCCGTCGTCGGCGCAGGTGAGCTCGAAGCGCAGATCGTCGAGCCACTGCACGCTGCGCCGGGCGGTGAATTCCCGCGCCGCATTCCCGTCGACGACGTGCACGCGTATGCGAAGCGGCAGGTCCGCCAGGCGGCGGAGTTCGGGAAGCGCGCCGCATGCGACCATGCGGCCGGCCTTCATGATGGCGATGCGGTCGGCCTGCTCGATGTCGCTGAGCGCATGCGAGGAAAGCAGCAGCGTCGCGCCGGCGTCGCGCAACTGCGCCATGACGTCGTAGAACATCTGGCGCGACTCGATGTCGAGGCCGGTTGTCGGCTCGTCAAGGAAGAGGACGCGCGGCTCGCCGAGAAGCGCCTGCGCCAATCCGAGGCGCTGGCGCATGCCCTTCGAATAGGTGCCGACGCGGCGGCGCGCGGCAGCAGCGAGCCCGACGCGTTCCAGTAGCTGGTCGGCGACGCCGAGCGGCACTTGCTTGAGACGCGCGTAGAAACGCAGCACTTCGCGGCCGGTCATGGCCGGAGAGAAGGCGACGTTCTCGGGCAGGAAGCCGATCCTGCGCCGGAATGCCATGGCCTGGCGCCCCGCCGGGTTCTCGCCGAGCAGCGTGATGCGGCCGGCGGTCGGCGTGAGCAGGCCGAGGGCCATCTTCACCAGCGTGCTCTTGCCGGCTCCGTTGTGCCCGACGATGGCAACGCACTCGCCGGGCGCAACCGAGAGATCCACGTCGCGCACGACATAGGCATCCCCGTATCGCTTCGACACGCCTTGCATGAAGATCGTCGGCGACATGGTCATGGCTTCACCTCCTGCGCAGGCGGGATGGGCGCCATCAGCGGCGCGCTGTCGATGACGCCGCCCGGATGGAGCGCGGGGAATTCCGCTTGAGCCCAGCGGATGACCTGCACGGCCGGGCTGTTGATGAGGAGCTTGGCCGTCGGATATGTCCACACGACCTTGTCGAAGATGTCGTTCGGCCGGTAGGCGGTATCGGCGATGCCGTCGCCATTCAGGTCGAACGCCGGATTGTCGCTCCAGTAATTGCCGCGCCCGTCCGCCGACCAGTCGAGCGACCGTGTGCCCACGTAAACGACCTGCGAGCGGTTATGGACAAAGGCATTTCCGGTCATCCGGTTGCGCTCCGAGCCCGCGGTGAAATGGATGCCGACAGCGCAATCCTCGAACCGGTTGTCGGCAAACAGGTTCTTGTTGGCGTTGTAGATGAAGACGCACTGGTCGCTTCGCCGCACCACATTGTCTTTGATGTCCGCGTCGTTGGCGTAGTTGAGCAATAGGCCGTGATCGCCATCGTCTTCCGACAGGTTGCGGCGGATTACCAGGCGGCTCGAATACATGATGACGAAGCCGTCATGATTGCCGCGCGAGACGTTGTCGGCGACCTCGCTGTCGTTCGTGTACATGTAGTGGATGGCGAAGCGGACGTTCTCGATACGGTTGCCGCGGAAGACGTTGTTGCGGCTGGCATTGGTGAAGATGCCGTCGCGTCCGCCCGTGATGTAATTGCCGATCACCTGCGCCCCCGGCGCGTTCCAGACATAGACGCCGTTGCCGCGCTCGTTGGTCCTGAGATCGGTCCGCCCGACGATGCGGTTGTTCCGCACGATCGCGTTGGCGGCGCCGTGAACATAGACGCCGACCAGGCTATTCTCGATCCGGCTGTCCTCAACGATTGCGCCCGCCGCGCTGTCTTCGAGGAAGACCGCCGCGTCCATGGGATCGTCGATGCCCGAATTGCGTATCGTGAGGCCGCGCATGACGACGTTCGGGGCAACCACCTCGATGGTGCGACCCCGGCCCTGCCCGTCGAGCACGGCGCCGGGCTCGGCCTCGATGGTGAGAGCGTGGTCGATCCGGATCGGGCCCTGGTGCAAGCCGGCGGCGAGTCTGAGCGTATCGCCGGAATGCGACGCGGCGACCGCCTGCCGAAGACCGTCACCCCCCGCGGGGACGGCGAGGGTTTCCGCCCGCCCCGCCCCTGGGAAGAGGAAGGCGCAGGCGGCGACGAGGGCCGCCGCAACTGCGCTCCTGTTATGCGGCTGCCGTATCATGCCGGCTGCGGCTCCACGATCATGCGCCCGGCCATTTCCATGTGCAGGGCATGGCAGAACCACTGGCAATAGTACCAGTGGACACCGGGGCGGTCGGCGACGAAGGTTACGGACGAGGTCGCCTGCGGCCCGATCTCCATCACGACGCCGTGGCGCACCATGGTGAAGCCGTGGGTCAGGTCCTCGACGTCGTCCATGTTGGTCACGGTGATGGTGACCTCGTCACCCTGCTTCACCGTGAACTTGTCGAGACTGAAGGCCGGCGCGACGGAGTGCATGTAGACGCGCACCTTGTTGCCGTCGCGGATGACGTTGGCGGCTTCCTCGAGCTTGACGCCGTCCTTCGCCGCCTGCTGCCGCGCTTCCTCCCACATCGGGTCGTCGCGCTTCCACACGATCGCCGGCCTGACCTTCGAGCGATGGACCAGACAGATGTCGTGCGGCTCCGCGAAGCTCGGCCCGTCATGGACCAGGCGCATCTCGTCGCCCGAGATATCGATCAGCTGGTCGTTCTCCGGATGCAGCGGGCCCACCGGCAGGAAGCGGTCCTTGGAGAACTTGTTGAGCGACATCAGCCACTTGCCGTCCGCCTCCTTGGTCTCGCCCATGGAGGTGTGGTTGTGACCCGGCTGGTAGTGAACGTCGAGTTTCTGGATGATCGGGTCGACCTTGGCGCCGCCGTAAGCCTGGATCGCCTTGTCGATGCTCCACTTGACGACCTGGCTGTCGAGGAACAGCGTGGTGTAGGCGTTGCCCTTGCCGTCGAATGCCGTGTGCAGCGGCCCGAGGCCCAGTTCAGGCTCGGCGACGACGACGTCGCGCGGCTTGATCTTGTCGTCGAACAGGTCGTCGAAGCGGCGCACGTCGAGAAGCGTCACCGTCGGCGAGAGCTTGCCGGCGATCGCGAGATGGATGCCGTCGGGCGCCGTGTTGCAGCCGTGGGGATTGTTGCCGGCCGGGACGTAGCGCGTGTAGCGCGAGCCGTGCCGCCCGTCGACCACCGGCACGCCGTTGATCTCCTTGTAGTCGCCTTTCTTGACCGCATCCTCGATGCGCTTGAGGTTGAAGATCACCACCCAGTCGCGGTCCGCGGACGTCATGTCGGCGAGCGTCACGCCCCGCTCCGAATTGTAGCAGGTCGAGAACGCGTACTTGCCCTGGTAGTCGGCGTCGGTGTTGTCGAGATTGCCGTCGACCAGGACCTGCCAGGCGATCTTCATGGTATCGCCGTCGATCGCGGTGAAGACCGACCAATACTGCTTGGGATCGTCGAGGACCTTGCCGTCGTTCGGGATAGGGATGATGTGCTCGCTGTTGGCGAACACGTAGCCGGTCCGCGGATACTTCTGCAGGCGCAGCCCGTGAATGTCAGACGCGTTCGGAATCTCGATGATCTTGTCGCACTTCATCACGTCGCAACGGATGCGCGCGACGCGGCAATTGGCCTTGTCGTTGACGAACAGATAGCGCCCGTCATAGGTGCCGTCGGTGAAGGACATATGCGGGTGATGCAGGTCGCCGTTGGGGTAGACGCCGCCGCGCTTGGCAAGGAACGCCTGCGTGGTCGGCATCAGGCCTTCCGTCATGATCTTGCGGCTCTCGTTGGTGATCCCCCAGCCGGTGGCGCTGCAGCGGTTGAAGACCGGAATGCGCGAGAGTTCACGCATGGAAGGCAGCCCGATGACGCGCACCTCGCCCGACTGGCCGCTCGAGCTGAAGCCGTAATATTCGTCGAGATCGCCCGGACGGATCTCGCTGGTCGCCTCCTTGGCATGGGCGGGCCTGGTGAACCCGGCAACGCCGACGGCTCCGCCACCGGCCGCGCTGGCGAGACCCGCCAGTATGGCTGCCTTGCCGCTTCCGGTCAGAAGCTTGCGACGGCTTACTCCGGTTTCCGCCGACCTATCATCATCCTTCATTGGTCGTCTCCTTCTAGTGACGCGGCCTGGCCGGCCGCAGGCTTCCGTTCCACGGATGGTTCGCGACCGTTGACGGTCACCAGGACCCTCGGCTTGCGCTTGGGCTCCGGCACCATCGACGGCGACTGCAGGGCCAGGAACTTCTCGCGCTTGATGCGCTTCTGGATCACCACCGGACAGCGCTGGTCGTCGTGGTAGAGCACCTGGCAGTTGAGGCATTGGATGCATTCGTTGGGATTGATTGCTCCCTCCGGATGGATCGCCTGGACGGGACAATCATTGGAGCAGCGCTGGCAGGGCGAGCCGCATTCCTTGTAGCGCTTCAGCCAGTCGAACATGCGCATGCGGGCCGGGACAGCCAGCGCGCCGCCGAGCGGGCAAAGGTAGCGGCAGTAGAAGCGCTCGATGAAGAGGCCGGGCGCAAGGCAGCCGATGGCGAACAGGACGAACCACCACTCGCGCGCGAAATGCAGGATGATCGCGGTCTTGAAGGGCTCCACCTCGGCCGCTTCCTCGGCGAGGCCGAGCGAGCCGAAGGACAGGCCGAAAAGCGCTAGGAAGATGATGTATTTGAACGGCCACAGGCGCTGGTTGAGCCAGAACGGCACGCGGACCTGCGGAATGCGCGCCCAGCGGGCCAGCCGGTTCGTCCACTCCTGCAATGCGCCGAACGGGCAGAGCCAGCCGCAATAGGCGCCGCGCCCCCAGAACAGCAGAGCGGCCGCGACCGCCGACCACAGGATGAAGATCAGCGGGTCGCGCAGGAAATAGTCCCACCGGAAGTCGCCGCGCAGCGAGTTGAAGAATGTGAGGATGTTCACGACCGATAGCTGCGCGTGCTCGTACCAGCCGAGCCACAGAAGCGTGAAGGCGAGATAGCTGAGCCGGATGCGCTCATAGGCGCGCGGCCATTTCACGAGGATATCCTGGAAGAAGAAGATGCCGGTGAGCACGCCGATCGCGACGAGCATGATGGCCACGTCGAACATCCGCGCCTGCCAGATCCGCTCCCAGAGCGGCG
The DNA here is from genome assembly GCA_004020545.1 of Mesorhizobium sp. Classification (GTDB taxonomy): domain Bacteria; phylum Pseudomonadota; class Alphaproteobacteria; order Rhizobiales; family Rhizobiaceae; genus Mesorhizobium. The sequence continues at coordinate 101,932 of SAQE01000005.1, forward strand.
GCTCATCGTCCGCTGCCGCCACCGGTTGCACGGCGGCCGACGCCGGTGCGACCGCAGCCGGCGGCGCGACAACCGCCGGCTGCGAAACAGGCGCGGTCAGGAACTTGTCGGGGGTCGAATAGTCGAGCCCCGTCGTGACGAATGCCTTGTCGAGCGCACCGGTCGCCCGCTGCACGAGGAGCTGGAACCGCCATGGCGCGCCGGGGTCGAGATTCGAACCGTCGGGCGTGACGAAGACGCCGATCTCGGGAAAGTCCGGCGCGCCTTCGGCAGCCACCGCGCCAATGCGGCGATAATTGCGATCGCGAAAGCGTATGCTGCCCTCGCTCTGGATCAGCTCGATACGATCGAAAATGCCGCCGCGCACATAGCCGGAGCCGCGAAAGGAATACGGTCCGTCGCCGGCGACGAGGATCGCCTGCTGGCCGGGCTTCATATCCTGGTGAAGGCGTTCATATTCGGCATCGCCGAGCAGCGATCGGCCGACCGTCGGCACGCTTGCCAGCGCAACGTAGACGTCGACGAAGGAGGCATTCGGGTCCCCTTGCTGCGGGCGGGCGATCGCCGCGGCATTGCCCGTCCGCTGAAACAGCTCATCAAGCTCCTTGTTGGTGATCGCAAGCCTGCGGACCGATCCGTCGCCGAGCAAGGCCTGCCAAGTTTCGACAGCGCTTCTGGTCTGATCGATGGTGCGGTGGGCCGGCTGAGAAGCGACATCCGCAACACCCGTGCCGAGGTTGCGCGACCGCGCGATCTTGACCGCCGACTGCGTCATGCTGTCGGCGATGACCATCATCGTGACCGTCGCGCCGCTGACGATGTCGACCGGCATGCGGCCCTCCTCGCTCGGATCGAGGACACGCCGGCCGACGAAGCCGTCGATATAATGCTCAATCTTGGCTTGAGGGATGCCGACCAGAACGATCGGTTCGTGATGCTCGACGAGTTTTGCGCCGGTGATCTTGCCGTCGAGGTCGATGCCGACAATGATGTTGATGGGTTTGCCGGAGTAGCCGGTCGAATCGACGACATCGTTCGTGAGGAAGGCGTAGCCGACGGGCTGACCGCCCTTGAGCAGCTTCGCCGCGGGCGGATTACCCTCGATCCCGCCGAAGCTGTCGGCCGCTGGATCGATGTCGGATGCCTTGATCCGGTCGAGAAACTCGCCAAGCCGCCCGGATCCATTGGCTTCGGCCTGCGGCACCAGGAGGACGAGCAGGAGAAGGAAAGAAGCCAGGAAACCCAGGCCCGCCGATCTCCATCCGAATCCGAAATCTGGTTTCATTTGCGCGGCCGGCTGTCTGCACCAAAAGCCCGATCGCTTGTTGATCGAACGCGCGTTACCCTTAGACGATCGCGCCAGCCGCTCTTTGATCTGCAACAAACTCAAATGGCATCGGTCGATGTCATATTGGCGCGCATTCCTCCAGGAGGCGCTCCCATGAAGCGGCTGAGTGAAGAACCCAATATGCAGTTGCGCGATGTTCCGCAGCTCCTTGGCCTGGCGACGGCCATGGAGGAAACCACGGCACAGCGCTACCAAAGGCTCGCTGCCCGCATGGAAAGGCTGAACGAGCGTGAGGTTGCCGGAACATTCAGCGCGCTTGTCGAGGAGCAGCGCGACCATCTCGAAGAAATCGCCCGCCGCTCCATTGAGTTGACGGGCGCGCCGCCGCCGGCACTGGCCGATCCGCGCGGGCTGCCTTCCGAAATCTCTCGATCATGGGACGAAGCGGAGGCCAGCGCGCTACTCACCCCGTACCGAGCCCTCGGCGTTGCCGTGGATAATGAAATGCTGGCTTTCGCCTTCTATTCCTATGTCGCAGCGCAAAGCGACGATGCGACGGTCCGGGCGACCGCGGAGTGGCTCGCCGGAAAGGCGCTCGATCACGCGGCGTTGCTGCGCGAGGAACGGCGTCGCGCCTATCGGCGCGAAGGCGCCAGGCACGCCCGCGACGGGAGGCCAATGCTGGATGCCTCGTCGCTGCCGGAGTTCGTGCTACAGAGCCGACGGCTGGAGTCGCGTGCCGCGGTCTTCCACCGACGGATTGCTTCATGGCTTGCCGCCTTGGGTGAGGATGCTGCCTCGAAAACGATTACCGAGGTTGCCGAGCGGGAGCGGGCAGCCGGGCTTGAGGCCGCTGACGGAACTGTCGAAGCAGCGAGAGCGGAGCTTGCGCAAGCCGCCAAGCTGTTGCCGCTTCTACGCGCCGCGCTCGCCGAAGCCGAACGGCTGCATCAGGCCTATCTCGATCTCGCCGACCGCACGCGCGACGAACAGGTGCTGGCCGCAGCCCAACGGGCGGCGGATCGAACCCTGCAGAGCCTGGCCGCCATCGCAGCGCGGCTGCAGGCGTTCGGCTGATGCAGCGGGCGTCAGACCGGGCGCGGGCGCGCTATTGGCCGATCTGTTTGAACAGCTCCTCGAAAGCCTTCTTGGCCTTGCCGGGCTGATTGACAGATTCGGCGGCCTTCAGGTTGCTGCCCGGATCGCCGACCACGACAAGGGCGACCATGCCCATGCCGTAATGGGGATTGCACTTGATGCCGTAGACACCGGGCTTGGTGAACGTGACGGTCAGGTCCTTATTCATCTCACCCTTGAACGGCTCAGCGCCGTCCGGCAGCATGCCTGCGATCGACTCGACGTCGTGGCCTTTGTCCTTGGCGACAAAATGAACCGTGTCACCGGGCGCCACCTTGAGGAACGACGGCTCGAGCTGAAACATGCCGTGCTTGCCCATGTTCAACATGGAAACCTCGAATTCGGCGGCGCCTGCGGCGCCGGCCCACGTCAGAACGGCGGCAGTGACGAGCGGCACAAGTCTGGTCGAGCGCATTTCTTCCAATTCCCTGCTTGGTGTGAATGACGGATCTGGCGTGTGGCCGGCTGTCTACCGGGTGCATCCGTCCCGAACTTTGCGCCAGATCAAATACGCTCCAGAAAGATGCGCTTTGGCGGTTTCGGCGGCGAACCGCAGGTCAGGTACGGTCGCGCTGGCAGGCGGCTGGTCGCACTGGGACCGCTCGATGACGGGAAACGACCGGCCGCTAAATGTGGGGTGTTCCCTAACGACTGAACGATGCATGCCTTGACCTCGATCAAGGCATGCCCGCTCCGCGACCCTACTCTTCCGGCATTCACAAAGGAGCAGGCGATGACGAAGACGATGAAAGCTGTGGTGGTGCACGATTTCGGCAAGCCGCTCACAATCGAGGATGTGCCGGTGCCCGTGCCGGGGGCCGGCGAACTGCTTGTCAAGGTGGTCGCCTGCGGTGTGTGCCATACGGATCTGCACGCGGCCGAGGGCGATTGGCCGGTGAAGCCGACGTTGCCCTTCATCCCTGGCCATGAGGCGGTGGGCGTCGTGGCCGCGCTCGGTCCCGGCGTGACCGATTTCAAGGAAGGCGATCCCGTCGGCGTCGCCTGGCTGCACGACGCGTGCCTGCGTTGCGAATATTGCGAGACCGGCTGGGAAACGCTGTGCGAGCACCAGCATAATACGGGGTATAGCTGCAACGGCGGCTTCGCCGAATATATCATCGCTTCGGCGGCCTTTGCCGCGCGCCTTCCGACCGGCGTCGATTTCGCGCAGATGGCTCCGATCCTGTGCGCCGGCGTGACGACCTTCAAGGGCCTGAAGGAAACCGAAGCGCGCCCTGGAGAATGGGTCGTGATCTCCGGTATCGGCGGCCTCGGCCATGTGGCGATCCAGTACGCCAAGGCAATGGGCCTGAAGGTCGTGGCTCTCGACATTGCCGCGGACAAGCTCGCCCTGGCACGCGCGACCGGCGCGGAGGCGGTCATCGACGCCCGTTCGCCGGACGCGGTGGCCGATGTGCTCAAGGTGACCGCCGGCGGCGCCCACGGCATCTTGGTGACGGCCGTCTCGCCGCCGGCCTTTTCGCAGGCGCTGCGCATGGTGCGCCGCAAGGGCACGGTCGCCCTTGTCGGCCTGCCGCCGGGGGAATTCCCGACCCCAATCTTCGATGTGGTGCTCAAGCGCGTGACACTGCGCGGGTCGATCGTCGGTACGCGACGCGATCTCGATGAGGCCATTGCCTTCGCGGCCGAAGGCAAGGTGAAGGCCGAGATCACCAAGGCGCCGTTGAGCGACATCAATGCGATCTTCGCCAGACTCAAGGCAGGCAAGATCGACGGTCGCGTGGTGCTGGATCTATCCGGTTCCGACACAGCAAGCGTGAGGGAACCAGCGCTAGCCGAGTTAGCATCTTAAAAATATCAGCTATTTCAGTCGGATGGAAATGGCGCGCCCGAAGAGATTCGAACTCCTGACCCCCAGATTCGTAGTCTGGTGCTCTATCCAGCTGAGCTACGGGCGCGCAACAGGCCGTGCATGACACAAGCCCCGCGATCCGGGTCGAGACGGCCGGCCGCGATGTGGAGTGTTCCCTAACGACTGAATTTCGGAAAAGCAAGCCGATCCGGCAAAAGTTTTGTCGCAGGCGCTTTTGCCCGTGCGGATCAAGGTGCGTGGCATCTCAGATCGGGCTGAGCCGAAGACGGCGGTCCTCAAGCCGGACGGCGCAAACTTCCGCGCGCTTGGTCGAGCCGCACCGGCTGGTCGGGGATGGTGACGGCGAAGACGGTACGGCCGCCGATCGACTCGACCAGCTCCACCGTGCCGCCATGGGCGCGGATCAGCTCATGGGCGATCGCAAGGCCAAGGCCGGTGCCGCCGCTGCGCGCCGAGCCGCGGAAGGCCGCGAAGAGGTTTTCGCGCGCCTTGGGCGGCAGGCCGGGCCCGGTATCGGTGACGGTGATGCGGCTGACGCTGCCCAAACGCTCGGCCGAGACGGCGAGACGGCGCACCACCGCGCTCTCGGTGTCGGCGGCCATCGCCTGCACCGAATTGCGGCAGAGATTGGTGAGCACGCGGAACAGCTGGTCGGAATCGGCGTCGACCTCGAAGCTGAGCTCGACGGCATTGATGAACTCGATGCCTTGCTCGATGTCGAGCAGGCCATGCACGTCGTCGACGAGCTGGCGCAGCCTGAGCCTGCGGCGCGACGGCGCCGGCTCCTGCGTGCGGCCATAGGCGAGCACGCCCTCCGAATAGGCGACGGCACGGTCGAGCGCGCGCAGAAGCTTCGGCGCAAAGGACTGCACGGTCGGGTCCTTCACCTGGCGCAGACGGTCCGACATCAATTGCGCGGAGGCGAGGATGTTGCGCATGTCGTGGTTGATCTTCGAGACGGCAAGGCCGAGGTCGGCGAGGTGCTTCTGCTCGGAAAGCATCCTCTGCAGCCGATCCTGCATCTGCGCCAGCTCGCGCTCGGCGACGCCGATCTCATCGGAGCGCTCCGTCGGGCAGATGATGCGCCCGGGATCGTCGGGCGCCTCGGAGAACGACAGGATCGAGCGCGTCATGGTGCGGATCGGGCCGATCATGATGAGGTCGATGGCCGCATAGACGAGCATGGCGGTGAACAGCGAGATCAGCAGCGAGACGACGGCGACGTTGCGCGAATAGCGCAGCATCGCATTGCGCAGGCTGCGATCCGGCATGATCAGCTCGAATTCCTTGTCGCTGTCGCCGACCGGACCGAAGACGCGCAGCATGCGGTTGCCGCCGACGAACAGCGTCTCCAGCGCGCCGGTCATGCCGTTGACAAGGCCGACATTGGCGATGTCGATATGCTCGTCGACCTTCGGCGGCATGTCGGCCACGACCAGCAGCCGCGAGACGCCGCCGTCGCGCACCGCGATCGCCTTGGCGCCGATCGCCATCAGCACGTCGTTCTGGGCGGTGTGCGACAGCGAGTTGGGCTCGCCCTGCAACAGAACGATCGAGACGGCGGCGGCGGTGCTCAGCCGCTCCTTCAGCCAGTTCACCCTGTAGCTGGCGATCCAGGGCAGGAAGATCAGGATTTCGGCGAGCAGCACGAAGACGATGGTGAGAAGCAGAAGCTTGGTAGACAGGCCGCGCGACAGCGGCACCCGGCGCGGCGAGCTCGCCGCCTCCGGCCGTGCCTTTTCATCCGTGGACAGGACTTCACTCGTCATGACGCGGTCTTCACGAGGGCTTGATCGGCCAAGATTATGCGATTTGCGGCTTTTTTGCCAATTTCGCCCCTGGCCTCATGAAAAAATGCCCCTGAGCGGGCCGGATTGACTTCCAAAATCCTTCTTTCTATAAGCCCGCTCACGCTCGGGCCATTCGTCCCGGCGCGGTTTCGATCGCGCCTAAATCGGCCCGGCAAAGCTCCTGTTACAGAGTGACAGAATCAAGAAGGGCCGCACGCCGCGGTATTAAAACAAATGAAGCGTACCTACCAACCGTCCAAACTCGTCCGCAAGCGCCGGCACGGTTTCCGTGCCCGCATGGCCACCAAGGGTGGTCGCGGCGTCGTTGCTGCCCGCCGCAACCGCGGTCGCAAGCGGCTGAGCGCCTGAGCGAAAGACGAGATCGTTGCCCGCAACCGGCAAGCCAAAGGGGCAGGTTCCCGGGCGGCTTCTGAAACGCGCGGATTTCCTGGCTGTGCGCGGCGGTGAAAAGCGCCGCGGGCGGCTTTTTCTCGTCGAGGTTCTCGATCGCGGCGACGATGGTGCGCCGCGCGTCGGCTACACCGTCACCAAGAAGGTCGGCAACGCCGTGGTGCGCAACCGCGTCCGGCGGCGGCTGAGAGAAGCCGTGCGCACACATGCCGCCGATGACATGGCGCCCGGCAATGACTATGTCATCGTCGGGCGCGAAGACGTGCTTGCCATTCCGTTCGGCCAGTTGAAGGCCGAGCTTTCCCGCCGGCTGCGCGGAACACGATAGGCTCTCGATGGAAAACAACCGCAATTTCTTCATCACCATCGCGCTGTCGGTGCTGATCCTGACGCTGTGGCAGGTGTTCTACATGAACCCGCGCATGGAGCAGCAGCGCGAGCAGGCCCGCATCGAGCAGCAGCGCGCCGAAGCGCAGAAGAAGGAAGCGGGCGGCGCCGCCAATTCCGGCGCGGCAGGCACGCCGGCTCCGGCTCCGGGTGCCATTCCAACCGCGCCCGGCAATGAGGCCATCACCGCGGCCAGCCGCGACCAGGCCATCGCGGCGACAAAGCGCGTCAAGATCGACACGCCAAGCCTTGAAGGTTCGATCAACCTGACCGGCGCCCGCCTCGACGACCTGAAGCTCAAGCACTACACCGAGACGGTCGACAAGAACTCGCCCGAGATCGAGCTGCTTAACCCGTCATCGCTGGCCAACGGCTATTTCGCTGAGATCGGGTTCGTCGGCAACGACAAGACCGGGGCGGTGCCTGGCGCCGATACGGTATGGAGTGTCGACGGCAATCCGACCCTGACGCCGGCGACGCCGGTGACGCTGACCTTCACGAACGACAAGGGCCTGACTTTCAAGCGCACCATCTCGGTCGACAACGACTATATGTTCACGGTCTCCGACACCGTGCAGAATTCGGGCAGCGCCCCCGTCTCGCTGTTCAACTACGGCCGTGTCACCCGCTTCGACAAGCCGGCCGTGGCGAGCACCTATGTGCTGCATGAGGGCCTGATCGGCTTCACCGGCACCGAAGGGCTGCAGGAGCATAAATACGCGGCGATCGAGAAGGACAAGCAGGTCAAGCCCGGCAAATCGACCGACGGGTGGCTCGGCATCACCGACAAGTACTGGGCGGTGACGCTGGTGCCGACCGAGAAGCAGCCGTTCCAGCCCACCTATTCCTATTTCGACTTCAATGCCGGCCCCCACAGCCATAGCTACCAGTCCGATTTCCTGACCGATGCGATCAATGTCGAAGCCGGCCAGTCAGCGACCGTCGAGACCGAAGTGTTCGCCGGCGCCAAGGAAGTCGCCAAGATCAACGCCTATGAGGAAGACCGCCACATCAAGCGCTTCGACCTGCTGATCGACTGGGGTTGGTTCCACTTCATCACCAAGCCGATGTTCTGGCTGATCGACACGCTCTACAAATTCTTCGGCAATTTCGGACTGGCGATTCTCGCCACCACCGTCATCGTCAAGGCAATCTTCTTCCCTTTAGCCAACAGGTCCTACGCCTCGATGGCGAACATGAAGAAGGTGCAGCCGAAGATGCTGGAAATCCGCGAGAAATACGCGGACGACAAGATGAAGCAGCAGCAGGCGATGATGGAGCTCTACAAAACCGAGAAGATCAATCCGCTGGCCGGCTGCTGGCCGGTGGCGCTGCAGATTCCGGTCTTCTTCTCGCTCTACAAGGTGCTCTACATCACCATTGAGATGCGGCATGCGCCGTTCTTCGGCTGGATCCACGACCTTGCGGCGCCCGATCCGACCTCGGTGTTCAACCTGTTCGGCCTGCTGCCTTTCGCGCCGCCGGCTTTCCTGCCGCATCTGGGCGCCTGGGCGGTGGTGATGGGCATCACCATGTTCCTGCAGATGCGCATGAACCCGGCGCCGCCGGATCCGACGCAGGCCGCGGTGTTCACCTGGATGCCGGTGATCTTCACTTTCATGATGGGCAGCTTCCCGGCCGGTCTCGTCATCTACTGGGCCTGGAACAACCTGCTGTCGATCCTGCAGCAGGGCGTGATCATGAAGCGCCAGGGCGCCAAGATCGAATTGTGGGACAATCTGGCGGCAATGTTCCGCAAGAAGCCATCGCCGGCGGAATAGCCGGCGCCCGACCCTGAATACAAAACCCCGGCATTGTCCGGGGTTTTTGTTGGCCGCCGGAAACTCAGGCCCGGCAATCGTCGTAGCTTTTTGCAGTCCTCCCCAATAACGCCGCGACGGCTTCCGGCGCAGCGCCGGTGTTTGGGAGGTCGTCCGGCAGACCGGGGTCCCGCGAGGCTTCGCGGGACCCCGGTTGTGCGGGTAGACCGTGCCGGCGCATGTCCATATAAGCTCTATTGTCGCTGCGAGGCGGACGGAGCCAGCCCGTGACCGGACCCAATCCCAACATCAAGCATCCCATCGCAATGCATCCGCGCGTCGGCTTCCTGAAGGGGCTGGTCAACGCGCCCAACATCGAGATCGGCGACTTCACCTATTACGACGACCCTGACGGCCCCGACAAATTCGCCGAAAAATGTGTGCTGCATCATTATCCCTTCATCGGCGACAGGCTCATCATCGGCAAGTTCTGCGCCATCGCCGAGGGCGCGCGCTTCATCATGAACGGCGCCAATCACGCGATGTCCGGCTTCTCGACCTATCCGTTCAACATCTTCGGCCATGGTTGGGAGGAAGGTTTCGACCCTGAGACATGGTCGAAGGAGATCCGTGGCGACACGATCATCGGCAATGACGTCTGGACCGGCATGGATGCGGTGATCATGCCGGGCGTGAAGATCGGCCATGGCGCGATCGTTGCGGCGAAATCGGTTGTCACGCACGACGTGCCGCCCTATGCGATCGTCGCCGGCAATGCGGCCAAGGTGATAAAGATGCGCTTCGACGACTTCACGATACGGCGGCTTTTGAAAGCGGCCTGGTGGGACTGGCCGGTCGACAAGATCAGCCGCAATCTCGACGCCATCCGGGGCGCCGACATTTCCAGGCTGGAGGCCGCGGTTTGAACGCGCCAAGCAACACGACCGACAAGACGGCGATCGATGCCGAGCTGTTCACCCGCGCGTGGATCTTCATCCGCGGCGTGCCGTCGATGAAATTCCTGCCGCCGGAAGGGCCGCCGGAGATCGCCTTCGCCGGTCGTTCCAACGTCGGCAAATCCTCGCTGATCAATGCGCTGGTCGGCCAGAAGGGCCTGGCGCGCACCTCGAACACGCCGGGACGCACGCAGGAGCTCAACTATTTCGTGCCGGACGGGTTCTCAGGCGAGGGCGCCGACCTGCCGCCGATGGCGCTGGTCGACATGCCGGGCTACGGCTACGCCAGCGCGCCGAAGGACAAGGTCGACGCCTGGACGAAGCTGATCTTCGAATATCTGCAGGGGCGCGTGACGCTTAAGCGCGTCTATGTGCTGATCGATGCCCGCCACGGCATCAAGGCCAAGGACGAGGAGGTGCTGTCGCTGCTCGACAAGGCGGCAGTGTCCTACCAGATCGTGCTGACAAAGACCGACAAGATCAAGGCCGCCGGCGTGCCGAGGCTGATCGAGGAAACGCTCGCCAAGATCAAAAAACGGCCGGCGGCGTTTCCGACCGTGCTCGCGACATCATCGGAAAAGGCAGCGGGCCTGGACGAGCTGCGCGCGGCGATCGCGCTGGTGGCGAGCGGCGGCTGAAGGCAGCTCTCGCCTTGGAGCAGGGCAGTCGCGTACGGTGCTCCCCCTCACCCAGCCTCCGCTTCGCTCGGCTGACCTCTCCCCGAGGGGAGAAGAGATTGCCAGCGCTGGCGCCAGTCTCTTCTCCCCAGCGGGGAGAAGGTGGCCGTGAAGCGGCCGGATGAGGGGCTGGCGCCGCCGTATCGGCCTGCCTGACAGCGCCCGATCCGACGCCATGCTCAATCCGCCCCGTCGCGTTCCGGCGCGTGGTCCCGCCGGCCGGCGAGGATTTCGCGTTTGCCGACATGGTTGGGGGCGCCGACCAGGCCTTCCTTCTCCATGCGTTCGACCAGCGACGCGGCGCGGTTGTAGCCGATGCCGAGGCGGCGCTGGATGTAGGAGGTCGAGCATTTCTTGTCGCGCTTGACCACCTTGACGGCTTCCTCGTAGAGGGCGTCGCCATCCTCCTCGGCGATCGAGCCCTTGTCGAAGACCGGACCGGTGTCGGCCGCCTCTTCTTCCTCTTCCTCGCCGGCAGTGACCGTGTCGAGATATTCCGGGCGGCCTTGTGCCTTCAGATGCGCCACGACGTGTTCGACCTCCAGATCGGAGACGAAGGGACCATGCACACGCACGATGCGCCCGCCGCCAGCCATGTGCAGCATGTCGCCCTGGCCGAGCAACTGCTCGGCGCCTTGCTCGCCCAGGATGGTGCGGCTGTCGATCTTGGACGTCACCTGGAAGGAGATGCGGGTGGGGAAATTGGCCTTGATGGTGCCGGTGATGACGTCGACCGACGGGCGCTGCGTGGCCATGATCAGGTGGATGCCGGCGGCGCGCGCCATCTGCGCCAGCCGCTGGATGGCGCCTTCGATCTCCTTGCCGGCCACCATCATCAGGTCGGCCATCTCGTCGACGATGATGACGATGTAGGGCATCGGCGCGAGATCGATCTCCCGTTCCTCGAACAGCGGCTCGCCCGTGCCCTTCTCGAAGCCGACCTGGACCTGCATGACCACGACCTCGCCGCTGTCGCGGGCAGCGGCGGCGCGCTGGTTGTAGCCGTCGATGTTGCGCACGCCGAGGCGCGCCATCTTGCGATAGCGCTCCTCCATCTCGCGCACCGCCCATTTCAGCGCGGTGACCGCCTTCTTGGAATCGGTGACGACGGGTGTGAGCAAATGCGGGATGCCGTCATAGACGGACAGTTCCAGCATTTTGGGGTCAACCATGATGAGGCGGCATTCCTCCGGCTTCATCCGGTAGAGCAGCGACAGAATCATGGTGTTGATGGCGACCGACTTGCCCGAGCCGGTGGTGCCGGCGACCAGCAAATGGGGCATCTTGGCCAGGTCGGCGATGACCGGTTCGCCGCCGATCGTCTTGCCGAGGCCGAGCGCCAGCCTGCAGGACGTGTTGCGGAAGCCGGCGGATTCGATCAGCTCGCGGAAATAGACCGTCTCGCGGGTTTCGTTGGGCAGCTCGATGCCGATGACGTTGCGGCCCGGCACCACGGCGACGCGCGCCGAGATCGCCGACATGGAGCGGGCGATGTCGTCGGCCAGCCCGATGACGCGGCTCGATTTCACGCCCGGCGCCGGCTCGAACTCGTAGAGCGTGACGACCGGACCCGGCCGGACATGGATGATCTCGCCCTTGACGCCGAAATCCTCCAGCACGCTTTCGAGCAGGTCGGCGTTCTGCTCCATCCGCTCCTGCGACATGTAGAAGCCCTGGCCCTCCGGCGGCGTCTGCAGCAGGTCCTCGGAAGGAAGCTCATAGCCCGCCGAAGCGGCCGGGGACGCGACCTTGCCGGCGACAGGCAGGGAGGGTGCCCTCGCAGTCTGCGCCCTCCTTGAATTCGGAACCGGCGCCGCGGCCATGGCTTCGGGCGGGCGCGGTTCGACCTCCACCGGAGCGGGTCGGGCGGCGGGCGGCGCCGGCGGCGGCGCTATCGCCGGGGCGGGACTCGCGCCCGGTCCATTCGAGCGCCATTCGATGACGCGGTAGAACGATGTCGCCTCACCGATCGAGGCGGGGCGGGATGGGCTCGGCTGCACCGGTGCAGGCCTCCCCGGCGCAGGGGCGACGGGTGGCTGCGCGGGATCGCTCATGCGAGCCCGCGCCAGGCGCTCGGCGAGCAAGGGCATGCTGAACTCGAAAAACGCATCGTCAGAAAGATAGGACCAGCGAAACTTCGGCGGCTGCGGCGCTTGCGCGGCCACGGCCTGCGGCAATTTGGCAGGGTAGCTTGCGGCAGGAATCGGCCGGACCGGATTGGCCACCGCGGGCGCCGCTGGGGCAGGACGGATGGAATCGCTGAGGCGTGTCGCAGCCTTGGCCGGCGTTTCCTCAGCCGGCTGCGGCGCCGGTCGCTTGTCGGAATCCGGCGTGCGGGTGAAACGCACATTGGGGGCGAGAAAGAAATATCGCTGCCAGGCCGGATGGCCGAACTCGCCGCCGCCAGCCGGATCGAGCGGGACGGTGTTCGATTCGCCGTCAGCAGGGGCCCGCAGCGCGACGACCTGCCCCGTTTGCTTCTGCGGCACTGCAGCCGGGCCAAGGTCCCGCGCGTCCTCCGGACGGCTGTGATCGTCGTTGCCGTAGGCGGAAGCGCCGGACGGATTGGCACGGGAAAAACGCATGGATGTCATACTCGAGACTCGTCGAACAAAGCTGTCCCGAGACATAGGAACTGATGGTTAACAAGACCTTCCGACTGGCGCGCTAAGGGAGGCTGATCGACGGTCGAGTTGGAAGGGCGCCGCGTTCCTTCACACCCCCCTCTGTCCTGCCGGACATCCCCCGCAAGGGGGGAGACTGGCAGCGCCGCGCCCTTCTTTCGACGTCGACAATTGGCGAAAGCCGCGCAACATCCGATCTCCCCCCTATCGGAGGAGAAGTCCGGCAGGACAGAGGGGGCTGTCCCGCCAGCGTTTCGGATTTCTACACTGCAGCGGCGTTCTCCGTCGGAGAAGGACGAACCTACAGGCAGCTCGGTCAGGCCGGTTCCGACGCCTGCTCTTCGGCGGCAAGCGTCGCGGTGCCGTAGGCCTTCAGGAAGACGTTCACGCCGGAGCGCACGACATGGTCGATCTCGGCCTGGGTCGGCGCCTTGCTGCGGTAGGAGAAGATGCACTGGCGGAACAGGCCGGCGAGGCAAAGGTCGGTGAACTGGTAGGCGGCGAGGTCGACGTCCTCGACCTCGAGCAGGCCGCGTTCGATGGCGGCATCGAGGAAGGTCACGAATTTGTCGTGGCCGCGCTTGGGGCCGCGCTCGTAAAAGCGCGCGCCAAGCTCGGGAATCCGGTCGGATGCGCCGATCACGGTGCGCTGGGCCTGGATGACCTTGGCCGAGGTGATCTTCATGACGAGCACCTTGCCGAACTTCACCAGCGTCTCGCGCAGGTCGTCGGCGTGGTCGAGGACGTCATACATGTTCTTGAAGATGGTGCCGCGCTCTTCCTCGATGAGCGCCTCGAAGAGCTCTTCCTTATTGGCGAAGTAGACGTAGATCGTGCCCTTGGAGACACCGGCCTCGCGTGTGATGTCGTTCATCGACGCGGCCTCGAAGCCCTTGTCGATGAAGACGCGGCGCGCGCCTTCGATGATCTGGGCCCGCTTGACCGGATCCTGCCCGGCCGCCGGACGGCCCTTGCGCAGGTCGAGCAGATCGCTATCGGCTGTCGTTTCGACCATTAAAGTCACACCTCACGAAATATTTCGAACCAGGCGGTTCGATTTGCTCTTGATATGGTCCTCTTTCCGCGCTATGTCAATCACCAATTCGAACCGAACGGTTCAGTCTGACTGACTTATATCCCAGAGAGATTATCATGTCCTCGAACGCGCCCGCCACCGCCGAAGTCCGCAATTTTCCCAACGCCAAGGTCCAGCCGTCGACCGAAGCCCCGGAAGTGCCTGTGCAGCCCGCTCCCGTCGCGCCTGCCGAAGCGCCGGCCAAGAAGAGGCGCTCTTTTCGCTCGATGCTGTTGCCGATCATCGGGCTTGGCCTGCTCGGCGCCGGTTCCTGGTATGGATATAACTATTGGGCCGATGGCCGGTTCATGATCTCCACCGACGACGCCTATGTCCAGGCCGACATGTCGTTCGTGTCGCCGAAAATCTCGGGATATGTGGATAAGGTCCTGGTGAGCGAGAACCAAAAGGTCAAAGCCGGCGATCCGCTGTTCGTCATCGACGACGGCGACTACAAAATAGCCGTTGCCCAGGCCGAGGCGCAGATCGCCACGCTGGCCAAGACGCTCGACCGCATCGACGCCCAGACCAAGGCAGCCCAGGCCTCGCTGGCGCAGGCCCAGGCGCAGAAGATCGCCGACCAGGCCGCCGCGGACAATGCCGCGCGCGCCCAGGATCGCGCCGCGCAGCTGCTCAAGACCCATGTCGGCACGCAGGCGCAGCTCGACGACGCCCAGACGGCGCTCGACCAGGCCAAGGCAGCGCTTGCCGGCGCGGATGCGCAGATCACCGCCGCGCAGGCCAATATCGGTGTGCTCGAAGCCCAGCGCGCGGAATCCGCCAGCACGCTCGCCTCGCTGCAGCTCACCCGCGACAAGGCGCAACGCGACCTTTCCTTCACCGTGCTCAAGGCGCCCTATGACGGCGTCGTCGGCAACCGCTCGGTCGAGCAAGGCGACCTCGTCAGCCCCGGCCAGAAGCTCGCCGTGGTGGTGCCGATGGACAAGCTCTACATCGTCGGCAACTTCAAGGAGACGCAGCTTGGCCGGCTGCTGCCCGGCGAGAAGGTCCGCATCACCGTCGACGCCATCGACGGCCAGAGCTTCGAGGGCACGGTTTCATCGCTGGCGCCGGCCTCGGGTGCTGTGTTCTCGCTGCTGCCGCCGGAAAACGCCACCGGCAACTTCACCAAGGTGGTGCAGCGCGTGCCCGTCCGCATCGACGTGCCGGTCGACGTGCTGAAGGCCGGCAAGCTGCGCGCCGGCCTGAGCGTCGTCGTTGCCGCCGACAGCCGCACCGCGCCGGCCGCGACGACCAACTAAGCCGTTTTGGGGGGCGGCTCAGTGGCCATCGAGCGCTGAGCCGCCCCGCCTGCCAGGTATTTGTTTTGGCGCGATTCCGGACGGAAGACTGTTCCTGGAATTGCCGTAGGAGGCCATGACATGGCAACCGCAACCATCACCGCAGGATCGATGCCGGCACGGTCGGCGGCCGCCGCGCCCGCCGACCACATGCCGGTGCGCCGCGTCATCGCCTTCCTGGCGATGGTGTTCGGCATGTTCATGGCGATCCTCGACATCCAGATCGTCTCGGCGTCGCTGGCCGAGATCCAGGCGGGCCTCAGCGCCAGCTCCGACGAGATCCCGTGGGTGCAGACCGCCTATCTGATCGCCGAAGTGGTGATGATCCCGCTGTCCGGCTTCCTCAGCCGGATGCTGTCGACCAGGGTGCTGTTCACGATCGCCGCCGCCGGTTTCACCGCCGCCAGCGCGCTGGCCGCGACCGCGACCAACATCGACCAGATGATCGTCTACCGCGCCATCCAGGGTTTCATCGGCGGCGGCATGATCCCCAGCGTCTTCGCGGCCGCCTTCACCATCTTCCCGCCGTCGCGGCGCGCCGTCGTCTCGCCGATGATCGGCCTGGTGGCGACGCTGGCGCCGACCATCGGCCCGACCGTCGGCGGCTATATCAGCCACGCGATGTCCTGGCACTGGCTGTTCCTGATCAATGTCGTGCCAGGCATTTTGGTGGCGACGGCGGCGTGGTCGCTGATCGACTTCGACAAGCCCAACCTCAAGCTGTTCTCGAAGTTCGACTGGTGGGGTCTCGCCGGCATGGCCGCTTTCCTCGGCTGCATGGAATACGTGCTGGAGGAAGGCCCGAACCACGACTGGCTGCAGGAACAGGCCGTCTTCATCTGCGCCGTGATCATGACCATCGGCGGCATCATCTTCTTCTGGCGCGTCTTCACCGCCGAGGAGCCGATCGTCGACCTCAGGGCTTTCAGCAACGTCAACTTCGCCTTCGGCTCGCTGTTCTCCTTCGTCGTCGGCATCGGACTCTACGGGCTCACCTATCTCTATCCGGTGTTCCTGGGGCGCATCCGCGGTTACGATTCCATGATGATCGGCGAGGCGCTGTTCGTCAGCGGCCTGGCGATGTTCTTCACCGCGCCCGTTGCCGGCATCCTGTCGAACAAGATCGATCTGCGGCTGATGATGATGATCGGCTTCTTCGGCTTCGCCACCGGCACGTGGTGGATGACACATCTGACCGCCGACTGGGATTTTTACGAGTTGCTCGTCCCGCAGATCCTGCGCGGCTGCTCGATGATGCTGTGCATGGTGCCGATCAACAACATCGCGCTCGGCACGCTGCCGCCGGAGCGGCTGAAGAACGCGTCCGGCCTGTTCAACCTGACCCGCAATCTCGGCGGCGCCGTCGGCCTGGCAATCATCAACACGGTGCTGATCGACCGCAACGCTTTCCACTATGCGAGGCTGTCCGAGCATGTTGAGTGGGGCAGTCAGGCAGCCCAGACCAAGCTGCAGAACATGACGCTGAACTTCGAGCAGACCGCAGGCCTCGACGCGGGCAGCGCGGCGGTCTCGAAACTGTCGGGCATGGTGCATCAGCAGGCCGCGTTGCTGTCCTTCATGGACGTGTTCTTCATGTTGACGGCGCTGTTCGCCACGCTTGGGCTGTTCGTCCTGTTCATCAACAAGCCGGCCGACCAAAGCGGCGGTGGCGGCGGAGGCCATTGAGGAAGCCGGAACCCCCGCCTGGCATCCTCACGCGCGACCCCGGAAATCGGCAACGATTTCCGGGGTCGATTCTTTAAACGGAAGCGCTGCCTCAGGCGGCGGCCGGCTTGAAGCTCAGCGCCACGCCATTGATGCAGTGACGCAAGCCGGTGGGCGGCGGGCCGTCGTCGAAGACATGACCGAGATGGCCGCCGCAGCGGCGGCAATGCACCTCGGTGCGCGTCATGCCGAGCGAGCGGTCCTCGGTCTTGCCGATGGCGTTGGGAATCTCCTGCCAGAAGCTCGGCCAGCCGGTGCCGGAATCGAACTTCGTCTCCGACGGATAGACCGGCAGGTCGCAGCCGGCGCAGGCGAAGATGCCCTTGCGGTGCTCGTTGAGCAGCGGGCTGGTGCCCGGATACTCGGTGCCTTCTCTGCGCAGCACGTCGAAGGCAGCGTCCGAAAGAATGGCGTGCCATTCGGCGTCGGTCTTGGTGACCTCGAAGGTCTCGGCGGCTAAAGCGGGCTTGGCGCCGCCCATACGCAACGCCGCTCCGGTTCCAACGATGAGGGCGGTGGCGGCGGCACCGCTCCAGAGAAAGTCGCGACGGTTCATGGCCTTTCCTCCTGGCGTGATCTTACAAACTTGGAACGCCGCCGGAAAATCAAAAGCCGGCGACGGCCCACCTGCGCCACCCCGCATCGACCCAAGCCCTGGCGATGCGGAGCGACGCTTGACGGCAGCACGGATCGTGGGAGAAAGACCGTGCGGCCGGCAGGGACACACCTCACTTCGCCGGCCGCACGCGCTTTGTTACATCTTCGGCAGAAGAACCTTGTCGATCACGTGGATGACGCCGTTCGACTGGCGCACGTCCGCAATGGTGACATGGGCGACGTTGCCGTTCTCGTCGGTCACCGTGACCTTGCCCTTTTCCGATTTCAGCGTCAGTTCGCAGCCGCCGACGGTCTTGACCTCATGCGCGCCGCCGTCGGCCTTGGCCATCTTGGCGACGTCGGCGGCCAGCGCCTTGGCAGCGATGACATGGCAGGTGAGGATCTTGGTCAGCTTGTCCTTGTTCTCGGGCTTGAGCAGCGCCTCGACCGTGCCGGCAGGCAACTCGGCAAAAGCCTCGTTGGTCGGCGCGAAGACGGTGAACGGACCGGGGGTCTGCAGGGTGTCGACGAGGCCGGCGGCCTTGACGGCGGCGACCAGCGTGGTGTGGTCCTTCGAATTGACGGCATTCTCGATAATGTTCTTCTTGGCATACATCGGCGCGCCGCCGACCATCGGATTGGCCGCGTAGGCAACGGCGCCGAGCGCGGAAAGGCCGATCGCGGAGGCAAGCAAAAGGGTGGCGAGTTTACGCATGATATCAGTCTCCTTGGGTTGTTTTTCCCGTCCTTGGGAACGCAATGAGATACGGGCCAACAAAAACTTAGTTTCGCGAACCTCGAAGATTTTTTCTTCGCTGACCTGAGCTCGTATGTTCCGTGCCTTGACGCAAAAATGCGCCCTCACCGACACATGCCAGGCAGATAGACTTCGATTAACCTTTGAAATTATCGAAAGGTGATCAAATGCCCTTCAGGTCACCCGCAGCGACGACAGGGCCGGTCGGCTGGCCGGTCGGCGAACCGCCGGTGGGCTCGAGGCTGACGGCGAGCACGGCGCCCTGCGCCAGCTTCCGCTGGACGGCGGGCGTGACGGCCATGCGCGCGGTCTGGCCGGCCGGGATGACGCCCATCGAGACCGGCGCGTTCTTGCCCTCGATCATCCACAGCTCGAAGTCCTTGCCAGAGCCGCGCTCGCCGGAAACGAGCGAGAGGCCGACCTCGTGACGGGCGGCATCGTAGACGGCGAGGTATTTGACGTTGCTGTTGTCGGCGGCGAGCGAAGCGACCAGCCTGGTCTCGGGCGGCGGCAATGGCGGATTGACGAAAGGCAGGGCGACAAAGACGGCCAAAGCGGCAAGCGCCGCTGCGGCAAGCCCGCGCCAGAAGGCGAGGCTCCCGAGCAAGCCGGCGCTGGGGGCGGCGGGCGCGGCCGCGGACGAGGCAAACAGCCGCCGGTCGATCGCCGCCTTGACCGATGCCGGGGGCTCGACTGCCGCATAGGCGGCCGCCATCGGCGCGAAATGGACCTCCCAGGCATCGACCAGACGAGCGAAGCCCGTCTCGGTGTCGATGCGGCGCGAAGCGATCTGGCGTTCGTCGGCCGCCAGAACGCCAAGGACGTATTCGGCGGCGAGCAGGTCGTCGCCTCCGCGTTCCGGTCCGTTGTCTTGCGCCAGCGTCATCTTTCCAGGCATTCTCTCAGTTTGAGCAGGCTTCGCCGCAGCCAAGTCCGCATCGTGTTCAGCGGAACCTTGTGGCGCTCCGCCAGCTCGGCATAGCTTTCGCCAT
This sequence comes from Mesorhizobium sp., assembly GCA_004020545.1. Classification (GTDB taxonomy): domain Bacteria; phylum Pseudomonadota; class Alphaproteobacteria; order Rhizobiales; family Rhizobiaceae; genus Mesorhizobium. Next base: position 121,243 of record SAQE01000005.1, read on the forward strand.
TGAGATAGGCGCCCCGGACCGCCGCGGCCCGGTCTTTCTCCAATTCGTCGAGACAATGGTGGATGCGTTCGGTCTCGCCGCCCGCGACAGCCATGGCCTCAGGTCCCGGCGTCGGATCGGCGACGTCGAGGGCCGCGTCGATATTGGCGGAATGACTGCGCCGCGCCCGGATGCGATCGATCGCATGGTTGCGCGCGATGGCCACCAGCCAGGAAATCGGGCTCAGATCGGAAACCGCGAAACGGTCGGCCTTGGTCCAGATCTTGACGAAGACCTCCTGCAGCGCTTCTTCCGCATCTCCCCTGTCCCTCAATACACGAAGGCAGACGCCGAAAAGTTTCCCGCTGGTCTGCTTGTAGAGCAGATCGAACGCAGCCCGGTCCTTCATCGAAGTCCGGACGATCAGCTTGCTGATGTCCTGAGGCCCCATGCGGGCAAATTAGAAGATTGCGATTTATTTGCAACGGGGCGACGAGGACTTTGTCCGCCGAAAGTTATCGTGTCGTTGGCCTGTCGAATCCCGATTTCCGATTTGCAGGTTCATGCGATAGCTTCTGCCAAAACAGGGGTGCTGCGATGTCGATCGAACGCGTGCTTTGGGAACAGGATGCGACCGGACTTGCCGAGCTCGTGCACCGGCAAGAAATCTCGCCGCAGGAACTGGTCGAAGCGGCGATCGCGCGCGCCGAGGCGACAAGGCCCGACATCAACGCCATAGCCACGCCGCTCTATGACGCCGCCAGGGCGAGGGCGAAGGCGGTCGACCGCAAGCTGCCGCTCGCCGGCGTGCCCTTCGCGCTGAAAGATCTCGGCATCGGCATCAAGGGCGTGCCGATCCATGGCGGCAGCCGCATCCCGGCCTTCACGGCGGATTTCAACTCGGTGATGGTCGAGCGCTATCTGGCCGCAGGCTTGATCCCGATCGCCACCAGCACCTCGCCCGAGCACGGGCTCCGGCTGATGACGGAATCGGCCCGCTTCGGCATCACCCGCAATCCCTGGAACACCGGCCACACCACCGGCGGCTCATCGGGAGGGTCTGCGGCGCTTGTGGCGGCAGGCGTGGTGCCGGCGGCGCACGCCTCCGACGGCGGCGGCTCGATCCGCGTGCCTTCGGCCTGCAGCGGGCTGGTCGGCCTGAAGACCTCGCGCGGCCGGGTGCCCTTGACGCCGCTTACCAGCGAAAGCTGGTACGGCATGGTCGTCGACCACGCCGTCAGCCGCTCGGTACGCGACACGGCGCTCCTGCTCGACCTGACGCATGGCGCCGATCCGCTGTCGCCTTATGCGGCGCCGGCGCCGAAGGGCTCGTTCGCGGTCGCCGCGGCGCGCGATCCGGGCAAGCTCAGCCTCGCCGTTTATCGCAAGTCGCCGCTCGGCCTGCCGATCTCGGCCGAGGCGATTGCCGCGCTGGACACGGCGGTGGCGCTGGCGCGCGAGGGCGGACACAAGGTGGAGGAGATCGACCTCACCTATATCGGCCGCGACTTCATGGCCGATTTCTGCAGGAGCGTCGCCTCGGCGGTTGCAGGCATGATGCGCGCCGAGGCGCTGCGCGTCGGCCGATCCGTCACCGGCGACGTCGAGCGTGCGACGCGCGTGCTCGGCCGCCTCGGCGAAATGCTGTCCGCCGGCGAAGTCTATGACGCGGTGCAGCGGCTCAACGCCATCGCGCGGCGGATGATTGAAGAGACCGCGCGCTTCGATGCCGTGCTGATGCCGATCATCGCGCATCCGCCGCTCGCCTGCGGCGCGATGGATCCGAAGGGCGCCGACGAGTTCATGGAAAACCTGCTCGACAAATTGCATCTCACCGGGCTGCTCAGGATCAAATCAATTTTCGGCCAGCTGATGGACAAGAGCCTCTGGTTCACTCCCTGGCCGGCGATCCACAATGTCAGCGGCCAGCCGTCGATCGCGCTGCCGGTGCATGTCACTGCGGGCGGTCTGCCGCTCGGCATCCAGGCGGCAGGCCGGCCCGGTGACGAAGAGACGCTACTGTCGCTTGCCGCGCAGATGGAGAAACTCTCCGGATGGCTGAAGCGCCGCGCGCCGCTGAAGGCTCCGGCCTAGAAAGAACCGCAACATGATTTCATCATTGTGAGCGCAAAGCCGTTTGCGGCCTGCGGCAATTCCCGCTAAGAGGCCGCCATCCTAAAGCGCGTCGCGACGAAACGGAATCAGGCGACGCGCTTTAAATCTTTGTTTTGATGCATGTCGTTCACCCAAAACCGCTGCGCACTTTTGGGCGACATGCATAGCCGCTTAGGGAACCGCACCGATGACGGACATCGCCGCCACCGCCGAAATGCAGGCCGCGCTGCTTTCCAGAGCGCTGCCCTACATGCAGCGCTACGAGAACAAGACGGTGGTGGTGAAGTATGGCGGCCATGCCATGGGCGACACCGAGCTCGGCAAGGCCTTTGCCCGCGACATCGCGCTCCTGAAACAGTCCGGCGTCAATCCGATCGTGGTGCATGGCGGCGGGCCGCAGATCGGCGCGATGCTCAACAAGATGGGCATCGAATCCAAATTCGAGGGCGGCCTGCGCGTCACCGACCAGAAGACGGTTGAGATCGTCGAGATGGTGCTGGCCGGCTCGATCAACAAGGAGATCGTGGCGCTGATCAACGCCGAGGGTGAATGGGCGATCGGGCTCTGCGGCAAGGACGGCAACATGGTGTTCGCCGAAAAGGCGCGCAAGACCATGATCGACCCGGACTCCAACATCGAGCGGGTGCTGGATCTCGGTTTCGTCGGCGAGCCGGTCGAGGTCGACCGCACGCTGCTCGACCTTTTGGCCCGTTCGGAGATGATCCCGGTGCTGGCGCCGGTGGCGCCCGGCCGTGACGGCCATACCTACAACATCAACGCCGACACGTTTGCGGGCGCTATCGCGGGTGCGTGCCGCGCCTCGCGCCTGCTCTTCCTCACCGACGTGCCCGGCGTGCTCGACAAGAACAAGAAGCTGATCGACGAGCTGACGGTCGCAGAGGCCAGGGCGCTGATCAAGGACGGCACGGTGTCGGGCGGCATGATCCCCAAGGTCGAGACCTGCATCGAAGCGATCGAGCGCGGCGTCGAAGGCGTCGTCATCCTCAACGGCAAGACGCCGCATTCAGTGCTGCTCGAGCTCTTCACCGAGCACGGCGCCGGAACGCTGATCGTGCCGTAGCCGGCTCTCAGCCGGCTAACTTTCTTGGCTCCCGCATTTGGCTGCCCTCGATGGGAGGGATGGCCGGCTTGCGCGTCGTGTGCCGGAAAATCATCGACTCCTCCTCCGCATCCTGCGGCGCGCCCCAGAATTCGGCAAGCGTCGGGCCGTCCTTGACGCGACGATCGCGGACCAGAAACCCCCAGACTTCGCGGAACCAGACGCGCCTCCCCATCTTGGTGTACCAGCGCATCGAATGCCGCTGCTCGGGATCGGGGTGGAACAGGACGCGGACCAGCGCCTTCGGCCGCGACTGCACGGCAAGCTCGATCAGCTTGACGGCGAAGAACAGCATCCAGGGCTTCAGCCGGGTCATATGCAGGACCTGGTGCTTGTAGTCCCAGAGGCGGACATCCTTCTGGATCACCTTGCGGCCGCTCGCGATGCGGAAGAACGGCGTCCAGCGATGCGGCGTCACATAAAGCGCCTGGATCTGATCGGGATCATAGGCGATTAGCTGGCGGAAGCCGCGCCAGAGATCGCGAAAACCTTCGTCCTCGAAGCCGGCGACCCAGGTCGCCATCGACAGGATGCCATGCTGTCTGAGCAACCGGATCGCCTCGCGGTCGGATTTCGTGCTGCCGCCCTTGCGGATCAATGACAGCGTCTCCTCGTCGGTGTTCTCCATGCCGAGCAGCCAGCGGATGACGCCAGCCCTGCGGTAGAGATGAAGGATATCGGCATCGCGCACGATATCGTCGGCGCGCGTCGAGCCGACGATCAGCACCGGCACGTCTTCCGCGATCATGGCGTCGAGAAAAGCGCGCCAGGCTCTCTTGGAGGACGTGGGGTTCTCATCCGCGAGGTTGATCAGCTCGACGCCGTGCTCGCGATACAGCCAGGCGATCTCCCTGGCGAAGCGAACAGGATCGCGATGGCGCCAGCGGGTCCAGAAGCCGCGCTGGCCGCAATAGTTGCACAGATGCGGGCAGCCGCGCGAGAACTGCATGACCACGGCCCGCTTGCCGCCCCAATAGCTGTAGCGGCTGAAATCGATCAGCTCCCAGCCGACGCGACAGGCGTCGAGATCGGCGATCGCCACGGCCGGCGGCGTGGCGAAAGGACGGCCGAGATCGTCGCGATAGGCGATGCCGGGGACGCTTGCCCCCGGCAGGCGCAGTTCCAGCGCCTCGACCAGCGCCGACGCGGTCGCCTCGCCCTCGCCGCGCACGATGAAGTCGAAGACATCCGTTGCGGCCAGCACGTCGCGCCAATGATAGGTCGGGAAGACGCCACCATAGACGATCACGATGCCGGGCGCGCGGGCCTTGATCATCTCGGCGATCCGCAATGCTGTCGGATGCGCCGAGGTCGAGCCGGAATGGCCGATGAGGACGAGTTCCGGACCGCCGCTCAAGGCATCATCGACGAGCACGCAAAGCGGCATCGGCCCGAATTCGGCGTCGACCAGGCGCACGCCATGGCCGGCATCGAGCAGCGGACCGCCGATCGCCAGCAAGCCGAGCGGCGGCAGATGATCGTCGGGCACGCGGCTGCCGATGGCGGTGTGCGGCGGATTGACCAGCACGATGTTCATGGCGGACCTCATTGCTGTTGGTCCACCGGTCGTACCTGCGGATGTCGAAGCCGCCTTGGCGCGGTTCAGCAGTTTCGATGCAGCTTTCACACAGATTTGACGGGCGCGGCCTTGATGGCGCGCATGCCGGGAAACCGCGTCAGCGCCTGACGAGGGCGCGCCGAGGTCGCACGCGTCCCGGCTTGATCGCGCTGCGGTTTCCGGCGGTTCAAATCTTCTGAATATCGTAGTTTAGACTCATCTAATACAGATCGTCCTAAACTTTTATTAAAACTCTAAGCATCTATAATTGTCGGTGGGGAACCACAAGGAATGCCCACATGGCGCTGAATCCAGACCTGAAAATTGACGAACAAAGTCTCATCACATCAACGTTGATCAAGAAGCACAAGGCAGCGTCCGCGGAGACGGTCGACGCCGTCGAGCTCAAGGCGCGAACGGCTCAACTCGCCCTTGTGCTGGACCTCGCCCACCAGGCTTTCGCGCGTCAGGAGCCGGCGGGGCAAATCGTCGAACGACTGGCTGGTCGATTGCATGAATTGCGCCGCGAGGTCGCCCCCGCTCTGTGGCAGGAACTGATCCCGCTCGCTCAGCAGCACCGCGTGGCGGCATACCTGAAACAGGATCCGTTCACGCGCTGGTCCTTCGAAAAGCCGCGCGGCTATTCGGGCGACGCGACGCTGCTGGACATCTATTACAAGCATCCGAGCGCCAACGAAATCGTCGCATCCTCGAGCGAACTCGGCCGCGAAATCTTTGCCTATACTAGCGAGGCGGCGAGCTCGGTGGCCGGGCGCGAACGTCGCGAGATACTGGCCAGAACGGTCGACGAAACGGCTGCGCGGGTAGAAAACGCGGAGGTGCTGGCAATCGCCTGCGGCCATTTGCGGGAAGCAGAGCTCTCAAGAGCGCTCGCCGAAAAAAGATTGAAGCGCTGGATCGGTCTCGACCAGGACCTGATCAGCGTCGGCACCGTGAATCGCGATCTCGCGGGTACGGTGGTGGAGGCTGTGGACGGCTCCGTGCGCGGTCTTCTGCGGCGCGCCTACCCGCTCGGCACGTTCGATCTCGTCTATGCATCCGGCCTGTACGACTACCTGCCGCTGCCTGTCGGCGCGCGCCTGCTGCAGAGAGCCATGGAGCTGGTCAAGCCGGACGGCGAATTCCTCTTCGCCAATTTCAGCGACGAGATCACGACCGACGGCTACATGGAGACCTTCATGGACTGGCCGCTCATCCTGCGTTCCGCCAGCGATATGTGGGACATCATCAATGCCGCGGTGGACAAGAACCACGTTGACGCCGAGGTCTACTACGGATCAAACAGGAACATCGTCTACGGCAAGATCCGCAAGCGCGGGACGCCGGCATAGGCGATAGTGGAGCCGCTTCGAAAATCCATTTCGATTTTCGGGCCGGGCAGTGCAGCGGTCCGGCTTTTTTGATGAAGCGTGCGGCGTTCCCTGGGATAGCGCCGCGCCGCATTTCCTGGAATTGCCCTGGAGTTCACCGTTTCACGAAAACGGCGACCCGCACTATCTCTTTGTTTTGATGCAATTCCGGACGGAAGGCTACGGCGAAGTCGCCGAGCCCAACCGCTCACACTTTTCCTGGAATTGCCCTGAAGCGCGTCGCGACGAAACCGCTGCGGGATGCCCTAGGCGACCAGCTCCCGTCTCGCCTGCTTGATCTCTTCGATCGGCACGGGGCGCCCGGTAAGGAAGCCCTGGACCGACTGAATGCCCATGTGCTGCAGCAGGTTCTGCTGTTCTTTCGTCTCGACACCCTCGACAAGGACCGTGTGGCCGAGATTGCGCAGAAGCCTGACCATGTCCTGCAGCAGGCTCAGGCCGCGAATCGTCTGGCAGTCGTGCAGGAAACTGCGGTCGATCTTGACGACGTCGAACTTGAAACGGCGGAGCCAGGCCAGGCCCGCAAATCCGGTCCCGAAATCATCCAGCCAGATTTGAACGCCCAGGTTTCGAAGCTGCTCGATATTCCTGGCGGCCTGCGCCTCCAGGAAAATGTCGCTGCCTTCGGTCACTTCGAGCGCCAGTTTCTGGGGTGCCATGCCATGCCGGCCAAGGATCTCGGTGATGTGCAGCGGGAAATTTGGGGCCTTGAGTTGAACGACCGATACGTTGGCGGACACGACCGCCCCTAATCCGTGCTCGACCATGTCGCCACAGGCCCGATCGATCAACCACAGCCCAAGTTCCTCGATCCCGCCGGTCTGCTCGGCGACGGGTATGAATACGGACGGGCTGATCATGCTACCGTCGAAATCGCGCAGCCGCATCAGCGATTCATGGCCGAGCACTTGGCCGGAGACCGCGTCGCAGATCGGCTGATAAACGACTGAAACAAGCCCCTCCGAAACAGCATGCTTGAGCAGCTCTGAAAGGTTTTGGCTGGCTCGCTTCTGGTCGGTGGCCTGCGCATCATAGATGGTGAGCGTCGCGCGACCCGAGAACTTGGACGCATAAAGCGCACGGTCGGCCTCCTGCAGCAGGATCCGCAGCTCTATGCTTTGCTCGGCGCGCGTCAACGAGGCGCCCGCGCTGATCGTGACGATGTCGAGTTTGTCGTCCCGATCGGGGTGGGAGATTTTCAGATCCTCGACAGCCCGGCAGAATTGATGCGTTACCTCACGCAGGTGATCCCGTCCAGCAACCTTGCAGAGCACGACGAATTCCTCGCCGCCGTAACGTCCCGCGATGGCATGGTTGGCAGCCGCCGTTTCGTCGAAGGCACGGGCGAGTTCGATAAGGCAGTCATCGCCGGCCTGGTGGCCGAGCCGGTCGTTGTAGCGTTTGAAATAGTCCACATCCATGAGAATGACGCCGATCTCATCGGTATCCGTGGCCCATTCCCTGCAGAGCTCCGAGAATTCCCGCGTGATCGCCCGGCGGTTCTTAAGGCCGGTAAGCGGATCCGTATCCGCGATCTCGATAAGTTTTTGCCCGTTCTCGATGGCGACTTGCTCCTGGATTTGGGCCTGAAGCGCGTGCAGGAAGGTCTGATACCGCTCCATGCTGAGCCGCCATGAAAGATAGAGGGACAAAACAAGGCAATTGGCAAAATAGGTCGAAAGCACCAAGCGCGTGCCAAAGTCGGCTTGCAGGACGAACAGCGTGGCGCCCACGAAGGCGACCGTTACGGTCGCGGACGAGATCGCCGAAAGCCATAGCCGGAAATTGAAGAAAAGGTTCGCGCCTAGAATGAATACCGTGCCGAAGATTATGAAATGGGACAGCTCCGCCTGATGCGTGGTCCCGAGCGCCGACAGCAGCCAACCGATTGCGCCTGTTACGATCGCCAGGGCGGCGGTGTAGTGCAGCGTGGTGATGGCAAAACCGCGCCGGGCAACGAGTTCGACAAGCACAAGGAAAGTCAACCCTAACGACAAGCGCGTCAGGATCAGACGGTCCGCGACGTCCGGGAAAAGAAACAGGTCGAAGGCACCGTAGCAGATGTAGCTCAAAACGGCCGCCGCTATGCCCCAGCGGACGACCTTGCGATTTTGGTCCGCGTTTTTTTGCAGGAGCATCGCAAAAAGCGTTGGATCAGCCGATTTCCACGAGGGGCGTGAAATCGCTTCCGTGACCCTCCGAGCCACATCCTCCGTCAATTGCATGCATCGCTCCTTGGCGATCACCCTCCGCGCGAGCGGTTCGAGCAAGCGAAGTCCGTCAAGTCCTCGCGTAAGGACGAAGGCCAGCCTGATCCATTATAAGACACTAATGTTGCTAACCGGCGGTAAACGGACTGCTCGACCTCCCCGCCGCAGCGACTCAGCAAGCATCCATACAACAGGCCAAGGGGGCCGAACAATGCACGACAAGACTTTTCCCCGACTCACGATGTCAATCGTGCGCAAAGGCGATGCTCTCGCAAATCTCGAGGCTTGCTCTTTTTAGATACGGCGAAGCCTTAATTCGTTCAATATTTAATAGAATGCCCCAATCTAACTTTGACCCTATTTCTTTTCGGGTCCATTTGCACTGGAAAGCGTGCTCTAGCGCCGCAGATGCGCGAGCGGCACGTGGCCAGGTCCCTTGATGTTCTGCAGCACCAGCTGGGTGTGGACGTCGCGCACGCCGGGAAGCCGCATCAGCCGGTGCATGACGAAGGCATTGAGGTCGTCCACCGACGGCACCATCACATGCAGCAGGAAATCGTGGTCGCCGGTCATCGTCCAGCAGGACGAAACCTCGTCCATGCGCTGCACGGCAGCGATGAAACTTTCCGGCGAGCCGTCGGCGTGGCTGGTGAGCCGGACCTGGATGAACACCTCGACCGTCAGGCCGACGGCGCGGCGGCTGAGCACCGCGGCAAAGCCCTTGATGATGCCGGCGCTTTGCAGCGCCTCGAAGCGGCGCGCGCAGGGCGTGGTCGACAGGCCGATCTCCTGCGCCAGTTCCGACACCGGCTTGCGCCCATCGCGCTGCAGGATATCCAGCATCTTTATCTCGAATTCGTCGAACTGAGGCATATTTTCTCGATTCCTCATTGGCTCGAGTGTTTCTACCTCGAAACCGTCAATCAGACCATCAACAAAGCTGAATTTGCCTCATCGTCTGCCGCTATATTCCCGGCCAAGATCCACGGATCATGATTTTGAGGAGGAAGAAATGACGATCAGCGTTGCCGACTATGCCCGCGACTGCGCGGCACAGGGCCTTCGCGGCGATTATTCGGTGTGCCGCGCCGATTTCACCGTGGCTCAAGGGTACAATTATTCGGCCGAGGAGCAGGCGGTGTGGCGCACGCTCTGCGATCGCCAGACGAAGCTGACGCAGAGGCTGGCGCACCGTTCCTATCTCGACGGCGTCGCAGCGCTCGGCCTGCTCGACAAAATTCCGGATTTCGGCGCGGTCAGCGAGACGCTGCGCAAGCTGACCGGGTGGGAGATCGTAGCGGTGCCTGGCCTGATCCCCGCCGGCCCGTTCTTCGATCATCTCGCCAACCGTCGCTTCCCCGTCACCAACTGGCTGCGGACCCGCAAGGAGCTCGACTACATCGTCGAGCCGGACATGTTCCACGACTTCTTCGGCCATGTGCCGATCCTGACGCAGCCGGTTTTTGCCGATTTCATGCAGATGTATGGCGAGAAGGCCGAGGACATGATCGCGCTCGGCGGCGACGAGATGATCACCCGGCTCTACTGGTACAGCGCCGAATACGGCCTCATCCAGGAACCCGGCCAGCCGGTAAAGGCTTTCGGCGCCGGGCTGATGTCGTCCTTCACCGAGCTGCAATTCGCGGTCGAGAGCAAGGACGCCCACCATGTGCCGTTCGACCTCGAGACGGTGATGCGCACCGGCTACGAGATCGACAAGTTCCAGCGCGCCTATTTCGTGCTGCCGTCCTTCGATGCGCTGCGCGATGCCTTCGCCAGCGGCGATCTCGCCGGTATCGTCACGCGGTTCAAGGACCAGCCGGCGCTCGACCCGGCCACGGTTTAGGCGGCGAACAAAAGCGCGGCGCCCGCGGCGCGCGTCAGGGTCCGGCTTTCGCCCGGCCGGCGTCAGAGCGGTTCGGTCGCCGACAAAGCGGCTGTGCCGCTCTGAGTTTTCCAGAAAGCGTTTCTTCGTCGTTCCTGCGTCAGCCAGCCGTAGGCGGCTCGGCCTTGAGCTTCGCCAACTGCTCGCTTTGCAGATCGAGCGCGGCATTGATGAAGCGCAGCACCGTCGCCAGCTCGGCGTCGCTGAAGCTCGCAACCACCTTTTCGCCTTCCCGGGCGATGGCGCCATAGTAGCGCTCCGACAGTTGCCTAGTCAGCCCGGTCGCCTCGATCACAACCTTGCGCCTGTCCTCCAGACTGCGGGTTCGGGTGACGAGCCCACGCGCCTCCAGCCGGTCGATCAATGCCGTAACGGCCGCCGGAGTCAATCCGGTTGCCGTTGCCACGGCGCCCGCCGACTGCGGCCCGCCGTAGAGAAGGCCCAGACAATGCCGCTCGGCCGCGATCAGTCCGAGTCGCGCCCCCACCGCCTCGTCATAGGCCTGCGTCGCGTCCTGCCAGCGCATGACGGCGAGGCTGACGGCCTTCGTCATGTCGGCGCGATTCGTGCTTGACGAATTTATTTCGATCATCTAACTATCAATCTGTCTAACATTCAAACTATCGTATCAATATGCGACGCCACCCTTTGCGAGGCAAGGGTAAAGTCGCCGACAAGGAGCGAACAATGAGCCTGATCCAACAGCGCACCCCTCTCTCGAACGAGGAAGAGTACAGATACGCCAAGCTGGCGATGGAATGGTACGGCTGGGGCTCGCCCATCGGCCTCGGCATTCTGCTGGTAGCACTTGCCGCCGCGGCCGTGCTGGTGCGCGTCGCCGTGTACGGGCTGTAGCGAGCCTGCAATTTCCCCAAACGGCGCGCCAAGGCGGCGCCGGTTGCCGTTCCAGGCGCCGGCGCTGCCTACTTTTCGGAAATTCAGACCGTGATCACCTTGCCGAGATGATCGCCCAGCCGGCAGGCAAGCGCGGTGATGGTGGTCGTCGGATTGCACTGCCCGGAGGTGCAGAACACCGAGGAGCCGCCGACATAGAGATTGTCCATGCCGTGCACCTTGCAGTTGGCGTCGACGACGCTCTTCAAGACGTCGGTGCCCATGCGGGTGCCGCCCATATGGTGGTGACCGGCCGTCTCCTCATTCGTCGGGTAATCGCCGCCATTGCCGATCCAGTCGGCGATGCGGACGCGACCAAGATTCTTCTGCGCCATCGTGGTGCCGAAGAGCCTCAAACCTTCGAGCAGCGTGCGGCGCTCCAGCGGCGACTTCTTCCAGTGCAATTCGACGCGCGGCACCCCCGCGTGGTCGACATCGGCCTTCGACAGCTCGATCCGGTTCGAAGCTAGCGGCGCCTGTTCCCAGGCGACGTAGAGCTGGGCGGCGCAGCGCAGTCTCTGGTCAAGCTGGGAGGACATCCATTCCGCCATATCGGGAGCCGTGCAGGCGAGGTCGGCGATCAGCCGCTTGACATTGGGATAAGGCGACTCGATCAGGCGGATGCCGAAATTCAGGATCTGCAGCCGCTCCATCGCGGCAAGCGTCGGCGAGAAGAAGGCTTCGTTCGAGGCATCGACCTCGAACTCGCCGTAGTCGGCGAGGATGGCGTTGCCGCCCTCGAAGGTCGGGTGCTCCATCCAGTAGCGGCCGAGCGCGTTGGCGTTGGGCACCACGCCGCCATTCGAGCGCCGGTTCGACCAGAGCAGCAGCCTGGAGTTCTCCAGCCCGCCGGTGCAGGTGATGAAGTAGTCCGCCGTGAAGGTGCCGGCGTCCTGGCCGTCCGACCACAATCTGGCGCCGGTGACGCGCCTGCCGTCGCCGGCGAGTTCGGTTGCATAGGTGTTGAGCACGACGGCGATGTTCCTGCTCCGGTCGACCTCTTCGGCGAACTTCTCACCGAAGCGCACGGCAGGGCTCTTGATCAGCTGCACCCAGCGGATGTCGTCCGAAATCGGCACATCCGGCCGAAAATCGGGCAGTTCGAGAATGTCGTGGACTTCCCGCAGATAGGGCTCAATGTCGGCGCGGCTGATCGGCCAGCCGGTATCCGGCGCCCAGGCCTTGGGCTCGAAATCCTGTTTGTCGAGCACGCGGCACCAGCCGGCCCAGTGGTTGGAAGAGCCGCCCATGAAGCGCAGCCTGGTGATGTCGAGATCGAAATAGAAATCGCCGACCGTGGCGCCCCGATAGAAATCCTGCGACTCGTCGCTGAATTCGCGCGAGCCGGCCTCCAGAACGACCACCGGAATGCCTGCGCCGCCCAGTTTCCTGGCGACCGTGGTGCCGGCGGGGCCGGAGCCGAGGATGCAGACCTTGGGCTTGAAGTCCGCCTGCTTGTAGGCCTCGTAGCTGTCGAAGATCATGCGAGATCGCTCCGCCTCAGGATCCAGCCATTGACCTCGATGATCTCGTCGGGGTCGATCTCGTCAGGGTCGGCGGCGGCGGGGCGGAACAGCGACAGCGCGGGCAGTGCGATCAGCGCCTGCACGATCGCGCGGCGCGACATCTTCTTTAAGAAATGGCTCATGACGCGCCTTTCGATGGGGGCTCGATCCACGCATGCCGTTCCCTTACGGCACACATGCCGCCGGAGAGGCCAATTCCGTGCCAAGTCTAGATGAAAACCCCGTTACAACCGCGCAATCGCCGCGGTTGAATTTGAAAAGCGTTAGCAACCTGCTAACGCGCGTCGCGATCTTTCAGATCGCTCCGTGCGCTTTAGATTTTTGATCTCAAGCATGTCTCCCGAACCCGGTTTCCACTTTCGGGAGACATGCTTTTAACGCCCAGCCAAAGGTGTCAGGCCGCTTCCGAGATGTCGCGATCGAGAATGGACAGGTTGCGGCCGCGGTGCTTTGCCTCATACAACCTGCGGTCGGCGGCGCGCATCAGCTCCGACACGGTGGCGCTCTCGCCGCAGGTGACGCCGCCGATCGAGACGGTCAACGGCACGGTTCGCTCATCGACGGGACGAAAACGGATCAGTTCGACCTCGCGGCGGATGCGCTCGGCGACATGCCTCGCTTCCGGCTCGGTGGCGCCGACCAGGAAGGCGGCGAACTCCTCGCCGCCGATACGCCCGAGCACGTCGCCGCTGCGCACGCCGCGCTCGATGGCGGCGGCGATCAAAAGCAGCGCATCGTCGCCGGTCAAGTGGCCGTAGTTGTCGTTGATGGTCTTGAAATGATCTGCGTCGATGATCAGCAGCGCGCCGCGATCGGCCTTGCGCCGGGACCCGTCGAGCGCGGCGAAGAAGGTCTCGCGGTTGAGCATGCCGGTCATGTCGTCGCGGCTTGCCTTCTCCGACAGACGCCTGTGAGCGGCGGCGAGCTGGGCATGGGTGCGGGCAAGGTCGCGATGCGCATTCTTCAGCCGGTCGCTCTGCCAGAAGGTGCCGGCGCTGGCGATCCAGGCAAGCATCAGCGGGCAAACCGTGGCCGTCAGCCAGACGGTGCGGCTGATCGGAAAGCCCATTGCCGGGACCACAACCAGCGTCAACAGAAGCGAGACGGCGACCGATGCGAACGCAACGGCTGCGGACTTCAAAATTATGCGACTCATCGTTGACTCCCGACGGACTGCCTCTGTGCCAGCAAGCACTGAAGGCGACCTTTCCGGGACGGTTAAAATTTGAAGCGAGAGGCTATTTTCACCACGCGCGACGCGCAGAAGTTGTGGATAAAGTCAGCGACCGCATGCCATAAGGAGGCCATGACAACGACACCCGACCCCGCCCGTTTTGCCCATGTCACGGATTGGGTGTTCGACCTCGACAACACGCTCTATCCGCATCATTCGAATCTGTTCGCGCAGATCGACGTGAAGATGACCGCCTATGTCGGCGAGTTGCTGACCCTGTCGCGCGAGGAAGCGCGCAAGCTGCAGAAAGAACTCTACCAGGAGTATGGCACGACGCTGAGCGGACTGATGACGCGCTACGGCATCGATCCCGACGACTTTCTCGAGAAGGTGCACGACATCGACTATTCCTGGCTGGTGCCCGATCCGGTGCTCGGCGCGGCGATCCGGCAGCTGCCCGGCCGCAAATTCATCTTTACCAATGGCGACCGCAGGCATGCCGAGCGCGCTGCGCGCCAGCTCGGCATATTGGACCATTTCGACGCCATCTTCGACATCGTCGCGGCGGGCTTGAATCCCAAGCCGGCGCGCCAGACCTACGAAAGGTTCGCAGAGCTGCATTCCGTCACCGGGCACAATGCGGTGATGTTCGAGGACCTGGCGCGCAACCTCTCGGTGCCGAAATCACTCGGCATGACGACCGTGCTGGTCGTGCCGCGCAATTTCGAGCCGACATTCTCCGAGATCTGGGAGCGCGACCCGGCGAACGAGGACGATGTGGATTTCGTCACCGACGACCTCGCCGGCTTCCTGACGGCAATCGTCGAAGTCACGGCCTGAACCAACTCCCTGATTGCCGGCGCGGCGCAGCGGCACTTCGCCGGCAAGCTTTCGCAGTGACTAGTCGAAGTCCGGGATCGTGCCGGGCGGCAGCCCCAGTTCACCGTTCAGGTTTTTCAGGAACCGGCACCATTCAGGCGCGTCCCGGCGCTTCCCATTGCCGTTGCCGTCGGACGAAAATCCGTTGCCGAAGCCGCCGCCGCAATTGGCGTTGCCGTTGAAGCTGCCCGCGTTGCCATTGCCGTTGAAGCTGCCGGCATTGCCGTTGCCGTTGAAATTGCCGGTGTTGCCATTGCCATTGAAGCTGCCGCGATTGCCGTTGCCGTTGAAGTTGCCGGCGCTGCCGCTGCCGCTGCCGCTGCCGCTTGAGGCATCGGCGATGTCCGCGCCGGCGTCCAGGCCGGTGACCGCGATATCGCCGCGGCCGATGGGAAGGTCGGCTATCCTGACCACCGTCGAAGCGTCGGCGACCATGATCGCGGCAAGCAGCGTGCAAACCGCGATACCGCTTCCATCAAACGGCCTCGCCGTCGCGTGGCGAGTGCCACGCCGGACACAAGCGGATGGTCTAGGTTCGGCCATCAACGGTCTCCCCGGCCGTTGAAATTGCCGTTGAACGCGCCGGCATTGCCGTTGCCGTTGAACGAGCCGCCGTTGAAGTTGCCGTTGAAGGCGCCGACATTGGTGTTGCCGTCATATTCGCCGGTGTTGCCGTTGCCGTTGAAGGCCCCGATGTTGTGGTTGCCGCTCGTCTGCGAGGTGTTGTCGTTTCCGTTGAAAGCGCCGACGTTGCCGGTCCCGCTGTTGAAGGCGCCGACGTTGCCGCTGCCGGTGTTCTTGTAGCCGACGTTGCCGCCCAGGCTGCTCAGCGGATCCATGTTCCTGACATTCGAGCCGATGTACTGACCGTATTGACCGGCGGTTTGCGCGATCCGGGACATGCTGAAGGCCTGGCTGCCCGTCGTGGTGTCGGCCCTCACAGCGGTTGCACTCAACAGCCCCAGGCAAAGCGCCGGTATGACACACCGTTTCATCTGCGAACTCCTTCCATGGCTTGCGTGAAAAGGGTCTCTCTATTCGAAAAGGTCTCTCTATCTGGAAAAGGACTGGGACCGCCGGCGACATGTCGCGATAGCCTTGCGCGGGGGGACGGCGCGTGGCTCGGCGATCCCAGCAGCGTCAGCGTCTTTCCAAGTTAAGGCTTGGCGACGCTAGTGGTTGGCGTTGCCGTTGCCGTTGCCGTTGCCGGCGCCCCAGTTGCCGTTGCCGTTGGCATTGCCGTTACCGAAGCCCCAGTTGCCGTTGCCGTTCAGGTTGCCGTTGCCGAGGCCGAAGTTCCCGTTGCCGTTGCCATTACCGTTGGCGATGCCGGCATTGAGGTTGCCGTTGAAGTTGCCGTTGAAGGCACCCATGTTGGCATTGCCGTTCCCGTTGCCGTTGCCGATGCCGAAATTGCCGTTGCCGTTGAAGTTGCCGTTGAAGGCGCCGGTGTTGGCATTGCCGTTCCCGTTGCCGTTGCCGACCCCGACGTTACCGTTGCCGTTGCCGTTACCGCTACCGATCGACAATGCGGATGCCGAACCTGTCAGAGCCGACAGGACAGCCGCGGCCAGAATGATCTTCCTCATGACGTTCTCCTTGGTTTGCGTTGAACATCCCGGCCAGCACAAGATACCGGGACCACGCAAAAAGGATGCGCGCAGAAAAGACGCAGAAACATCGGGGCTGATCGGCATGGTCTGTCGGTTTTTCAGCCGATGCGGCTGTCAGGAAAAGTAGAAGGCATCGGGAAAAAACTGACAGGCATAAGGACGTATGCCGGGTGTATATTGCGCGGAGGAACAGACTTTCATGCCTTTTCTCGCCGACCGTGAACGGTTTGTGTCTCACGGCGGCAAAGAGAAGGAAGGGGTGATGCGGGCGGCAATCCAGCCAGGCAAGGACGACGCTTCGAAGGCACGGAGCCGAAGATTGGCGCGGCATTTGATTGCGGTGCAGGAAGAACAGCGCCTGCGTCTGTCACGTGAGCTGCACGACGATCTGGGCCAGATGCTGGCGAGCGTCGCGCTGGAACTGCACGGCATCCGCGCGGACTCCGCAGAACTCGATGCCCGCCTCGAGCGCGCCGCTCAACTGATCGACCAGCTGAGCGCCAGGGTGCACGACGCCGCCTGGAGCCTGCGACCCGCGGATCTCGATCGCCTGGGGCTTCGCGCCTCCATCGAGGACCTGGTCAGCATGCTGTGCGCCCAACTCGGCATTCCCGGCGATGTGGATCTCGAAGCCCTGTCGAGGCCACTGGAGCCTGAAGTCGCCCTGACGCTCTATCGCATCGCGCAGGAGGCCCTCACCAACATCGGCAAGCACGCCCGGCCGGGCCGGGTCAGCGTGACGGCCCACATTTGGGACAACAAACTGCGGCTGACCATCGAGGACAATGGCCATGGGTTCGATGGCACTGTCGCGCCTGGCTCCCGCCATTTGGGGCTTGCGGGGATGAAAGAGCGCCTTGCCCTGATCGGAGGCGAACTGACGGTCGAAACCGCCAAGGGCAGGGGAACCGCCATCTATGCCGATGTGCTTTTGACCGACTGAACCCTCGGACAGAGGGCTGGACGTCAGCGCCCCCTCCCCTTGGCATTGTTCGACGGGAATGCCGATCTTCGGTGCTGCGGTCGGCTAGCCGGCCCAGCGGCCGGCAGTATCGCCAAAATGGCCTAACTATTTGTTTTTTCGCAAATTTACGGACGGAAAACTATTACGCACCTTTCCCGGGATTGCCCTAAGTGAAGCGTTCCACATCCGAAATCGTCGGCCGCGGCTTACAATCCGCCCCATGGGTCAGGCGGGGGATGGCTTGCCCGTTGCGGCCGCGTCGCGGCTTTGCTGAAACAGACGGGCGTCCCGCGCCAGGCGGGGCAGTTGCCTAGACCATCAAGCACAAGGGGGACCGCTCCACGCGACGGCCCTTTGACAGACTGATGGAGGTTAAAGGTGTGCTGCAGGCGCATATTCGTGGTCGACGACCATCCGATCATCCTGTCCGGCGTCGGCGCGATGATCAACAGCCAGGCCGATCTGACGATCGTCGGACTGGCGGCGAATGCCGACGAGGCCCTCGAGGGCATCGGCAAGGCCCTTCCCGACGTCGCCGTGGTCGATATCTCGCTCCCCGGCGTCAATGGGGTCACGCTGATCGAACGGCTCGTCGAACGGTTTCCCGATCTCGGCTGCATTGCGCTGACGGCGCATGAGGACCCCGGCTGCCTGCGCCAGGTGCTGGCCGCCGGCGCGCGCGGTTTCGTGGTCAAGCGGTCGACCGCGGCGGATCTGCTGCAGGCCATCCGCTGCGTGCTGGCCGGCGACAATTACGTCGACCCGGCGCTTGCGGCGCGCATCCTGAGCCCACGCCATGGCACGCAATGCGATCCGGGGAATCTCAGCGAGCGAGAGCGGTCGGTGATCCAGCTTGTTGCGCTTGGCTACAGCAACAAGGAGATATCCTCGCGGCTGAACCTCAGCATAAAGACCATCGAAACCTACCGGACCAGGGCGACCGACAAACTGGAGCTTCACTCCCGCGCTGCCATCGTGCGCTTCGCGCACTCGAATGGCTGGCTGGCCGAACTGCAATAGGGCTGGCTTCCTCAGAGATCGTAAAAACGGCGGATGATGTCCCAGGCTTCGTCGGCTGTGTCGACGAAATCGATGATGTCCTGATCGCCCGGCGAGATGGTGCCTTGCTCGGCAAGGAAGTCGAGGTCGATCACCCTTTGCCAGAACGCCTTGCCGAACAGGATCACCGGCACGCGCTCCATGCGCCCGGTCTGGATCAGCGTCAGGGCTTCGAAGAACTCGTCCATCGTGCCGAAACCGCCCGGAAACACCGCGACAGCCTTGGCGCGCATGACGAAATGCATCTTGCGGATGGCGAAATAGTGGAAGTTGAAGCAGAGCTCGGGTGTGACATAGGCATTCGGCGCCTGCTCGTGCGGCAGCACGATGTTGAGGCCGATCGACGGCGCGCCGACATCGTCGGCGCCGCGGTTGCCGGCCTCCATGACGCCCGGTCCGCCGCCGGTAGCGACGACAAATTCGCGGTAGTAGGACGTGGCCGAGTGCTGTGAGCAGAGCCGGGCGAACTTGCGCGCTTCCTCGTAGTATTTGCTGTTCAGCTCGAGGTTCTTCTTCTGCGTCTCGTTCTTGGCCGCCCAGGCGACGCCGCCCGGCTCCGGCAGCCTCGCGCCGCCGAACAGGATGACCGTCGAACGGATGCCGCGCTCGGCCAGAATCATCTCCGGCTTCAGCAGCTCGAGCTGCAGACGCACCGGGCGCAATTCGCGCCGCGTCATGAAGTCGGGATCGTTCCAGGCCAGGCGATAGGTCTCTGCCCGCGTCTGCGGCGTATCCGGCACGCTCTTGGCGCGCTCCAGGTCCTCGTCCGAATGCGGCAGCGGCGTCCAACCCGCCTTTTCCATGGGTGTCATTGAGTCCACCGTTCCAATTCCCCTACTTGCGCCGTCCCATGACGCAGCCGCGATTGACCCTCATCAAGGCTTCACATAGGGTCCGCGCGATTTCAAAACAGGTTAAAGCTGAGCCCTTAACAGCTTTGTAATGGAGCAATTTCATGTCCATGCCCGATCTGGCGAGCCTCGAAAAGACCATCGAAAAGGCCTTCGAGGACCGCGATACGATTTCGACCGCGACCCGCGGCGAAACGCGCGACGCCATCCAGTCGGCGCTCGACCTGCTCGACCGCGGCGCGGTCCGCGTCGCCGAACGGCAGGACGACGGCAAGTGGCACGTCAACCAATGGCTGAAGAAGGCCGTGCTGCTCTCCTTCCGGCTGAACCCGATGGAGATCATCAAAGGCGGCCCGGGCCAGGCGGTCTGGTGGGACAAGGTGCCGTCGAAGTTCGACGGCTGGAGCGCCGTCGATTTCGAGAAGGCCGGCTTCCGCGCCGTACCGTCCTCGGTCGTGCGCCGTTCGGCCTATGTGGCGCCGGGCGCGGTGCTGATGCCGTCCTTCGTCAATGTCGGCGCTTATGTCGATACGGGCACGATGGTCGACACCTGGGCCTCGGTCGGCTCCTGCGCCCAGATCGGCAAGAACGTGCATCTTTCGGGCGGCGTCGGCATCGGCGGCGTGCTGGAGCCGATGCAGGCCGGCCCGACTATCATCGAGGACAATTGCTTCATCGGCGCGCGCTCGGAAGTGGTCGAAGGCTGCATCGTGCGCGAAGGCTCGGTGCTCGGCATGGGCGTGTTCATCGGCCAGTCGACCAAGATCGTCGACCGCACCACCGGCGAGGTCTTCTATGGCGAAGTGCCGGCCAATTCCGTGGTGGTCGCCGGTTCGCTGCCGGGCAAGCCGCTGCCCAATGGCGAGCCCGGCCCCAGCCTCTACTGCGCCGTCATCGTCAAGCGCGTCGACGCCAAGACCCGTTCCAAAACCTCGATCAACGAATTGCTGCGCGATTGATCTTTTCCGGAAACGGACGCACCTTCCGCCGGCGCGACGTTCCGTCGCGCTGGTTCAACACGGAGGGGCGTCATGGACTGGAAGTACCTGCTGACGAGTTTCGACGGCCGCATCAACCGCGCCAAGTTCTGGGCCGGCATCGGCGTATTCATCGTCATCGCCATTGTTGCCTTCATTCTCGACTCGATCCTCGGCACACGGTTCACCACCGCGAGCGGCGACCAGTTCGGCATCATCGGCGTCCTCGCTATGCTGGCCTCGATCTATTTCGCGATTGCGCTCTATGCCAAACGCTGGCACGACCGTAACAAGTCGGGCTGGTGGACACTGATCGGCCTCATACCCATCATCGGCGGCATCTGGCTGCTGGTCGAACTCGGCATCCTGGAAGGCACCAGAGGCGCCAATCAATACGGACCGGACCCGCTTGCCTGAAAAAGCAGACTTCATCTGGCTCTTCTTCAAAACCTCGGGCCGCGTCAGCCGCGCGGCCTATTTTCTCGGCGGATTGCTGGTTGCCCTCGTCCAGGCTTTCCCGCTCTACCGCTTCACGCTGGTGCCGGAAGGCTCGGCCGAGAGCAACATGTGGTCGTTCGTCTTCTTCCTGACCTTCCTCGCGTCGCTGTGGTCGAACATCGTGCTGGCGGTGAAGCGGCTGCATGACCTCGACAAACCCGGCATCGCGGCGCTGGTGTTGTTCGTTCCCGTCGTGTCGATCGTCGCGTTCCTGGTGCTTTGCCTGTTTCCGGGACAACCGGGGGCCAATCGCTACGGCAGCCGCACCAACGCACCTTCCGATCGCTAGTCATGCGCTACCGCACCCTTGATCCGGAGCTGATCATCGAGACCGCCGAAAGGCTGGAGGAGCGCATCGGCGAGCGTTTCCCGGAAGCGGGCCTGCGCGGCGTCGCCGGGGAGCTGGTGTCGCTGTCGCGCGACCTGGCGAGGGCCGCCAAGGAACTGGAAGCGCCGATCTGGTGGCTGCGCACCCTGATAGTCGGCGCGTTCGTCGCCGGCGTCCTGGTGTTCCTGTTCGTCGGCACCGTCCTGCCGCTCGACCGCATTTCGGGAGCCGACGACGCCGTGCAGTCGGTGCAGGGCATCGAGGCGACGATCAACACGGTCATCCTGGCGGTGCTTGGCTTCCTGGCGCTGATCAGCACCGAGGAGAGGATCAAGATCGCGGCGCTGTTCGCGCAATCGGTCAATGACGACGTGGTCGTCGACGGCGTCAACGACATCGAAAACCTGAGCTCGAACCTGTCGCGCAAGATCTGGCAGAAGATCACGCTGATCGAGAACCGTTAGAGCGGTTCACCGTTTCACGGAAACGCTGAACCGCTCTTTCTCTTTGTGTTTACGCAATTCCGGACGGAAAACCGTTACACACTTTTCCTGGAATTGCGCTAGACCTTGTCCGGCGTCAATCCCGGCGGGCCGCGCTTTTCCGCTTCCGCCTGACGCACCAGCGCCGCGACGCGCTCGATCGTCGGCGCCGGCGTGCCCGTCCGTTTCGCCAGACTGAGCACCGCACCCTGCAATTCGTCGATCTCGGTCGGGCGGCCGCGCTCGAGATCGTCCCACATCGAGGAGTGCGCTTGCGGATCGATCGCCAGCATGCGCCGCGCCAGAAGTCCGAACAGCCAGTCGGGCAGCCTCAGCACTTTCGGCAGCAACGACGGCGGCGGGCCGGCGATCCGCGCCGGCGCGATGCCAGCGGCCTTCATCGCGGCTAGCGCCTCGTCGATCTGGCGGGCCAAGATGACGCGCCAGCGGCGGTCGGCCAGCTCGCGCGCCAGCGGCAGGTCGGAGAGCGCCACAAGCGCGTTGTTGAGGTTCATCAACAGCTTGCTCCACAGAACCGCCTTCATGTCGGAATGGGCCTCGACCCCAAGCCCTTCGACGTCGAGCAGGCCAGCGAGACCGTCCACCCCATCCTCGACCATAACCTTGCCGTCGCTCGCGCGATGGACCCGAAACGGCGTCTCGCCATCGGGCGACTGCACGACGTTGAACGGCACCATGCCGGCAAGCACGCGCCGTGACGGGAGTTCGGCCCGCAACTTGTCCGCATTGCCGACTCCGTTCTGCAGGCTGACCACAATGGCATCGGGACCGGCATGAGCCGCAACAAGCGCCGCCATCTCCTCGGTCGCGCCGCTCTTCACCGAGACGAGAACGATATTGGCGTTGCGCAGCGCCATCGCGGGATCGTCGGTGACCGCGAGCGCCTCGGGGTCGATGCGGCGATCGCGGCCGTCGAGATCGCTGATCCGAAGCCCATCCTCGCGCATGGCCTCGACGATGCGGCCGCGTCCCAGGAAATTCACCCTTCGCCCAGCGAGCGCCAGGCAGCCGCCGACATAGCAGCCGATGCTGCCGGCGCCGGCAATCGCGATCGTCTTTGCTGCATTGGCCATGCGATCACCCCCTCCTGGCTCGCAACTATACGACATGACAACCATATTGTCGGCGGCATTGCCGACGATCATCTGCCGGCGTGACAGACCTACTGCTTTCGACTATCGCTTTGCCCATGAAGTTGCCGACCGACCCCGCCCGGAACCTTGCCGCCCTGATCCGCTGCCCTTCCGTGACGCCCGCCGAGGGCGGCGCGCTGCGGGCGCTTGAGGATATGCTGAAGCCGCTCGGCTTCTCGGTCGAGCGGCCGGTGTTCTCGGAAGACGGCACGCCGGACATCGAAAACCTCTATGCGCGCCGCTCGGGCAACGGCCCGCATCTGATGTTTGCCGGCCACACCGACGTCGTGCCGGTCGGCGACGAGGCGGCCTGGACGCATCCGCCCTTTGCCGCCGAGATCGCCAATGGCGAGATGTACGGGCGCGGTGCCGTCGACATGAAGGGCGGCATCGCCTGCTTCATCGCCGCGGTGGCGCGCCATGTCGACAAGAATGGCGGGCCGAAAGGCTCGGTGTCGCTGCTGATCACCGGCGACGAGGAGGGGCCGGCCATCAACGGCACGACGAAGCTCCTCGATTGGGCGGCCGCCAAGGGCGAGAAATGGGACGCCTCGATCGTCGGCGAGCCGACCAATCCGGACACGCTCGGCGACATGATCAAGATCGGCCGGCGCGGCTCGCTCTCCGGCAGCGTCATCGTCAATGGCCGCCAGGGCCACGCCGCCTATCCGCAGCTTGCCGACAACCCGGTGCGCGGGCTGATGAGCCTGGTCGATGCGCTGCTTCATCCGGTGTTCGACAAGGGAACGAGGGATTTCCAGCCGACCAATTTGGAGGTGACGTCGATCGATGTCGGCAATCCGGCGACCAACGTCATTCCGGCCAAGGCCACCGCCACGTTCAACATCCGCTTCAACGACACTTGGGATGCCGAAACGATCCAGGCCGAGATCCACAACCGGCTCGACCAGGCGGCCGGGCGAAAGAAATACCGGCCCGGCAAGAAGACCCCGGTCGACTATGAGCTTGTCTGGCGCGACCGCCCGAGCCATGTCTTCCTCACCCGCGACGAAAAGCTGATCGACACGATGAGCACGTCGGTTGCGGCCGTGGTCGGCAAGACGCCGGCGCTTTCGACCTCAGGCGGCACGTCGGATGCACGCTTCATCAAGGATTACTGCCCGGTGGTCGAGTTCGGCCTGGTCGGCAAGACCATGCACATGGTCGATGAGCGCGTGGCGCTTGCCGACCTCGAGACGCTGACCCAAATCTACGAACGTTTCATCGAAGACTGGTTCGGACAGGGCCTCGCGTGACCATGCTTTCGGCGGACGAAACCTATGCTTCGCTGGCCGGCGCCTGGCGATTGATGTTCGGCAAGGCCGACGGGCTGCGCATGCTCGATCTGTCGGCGGACGGTTTCTGGAACTCCTTCTTCGGTATCGTCGTGGCGTTGCCGGCTCTGATCGTCGGCTGGGTCGGCATCGCCAACGAGATCGGCGATCCGAACGCTTTCGCCGGCCGGCTCGGCATGCTGCTCAAGCTGGCGACGGTCGATATCGGCTCCTGGGTGCTGCCGCTGGTGGCGCTTGCGCTGGTCGCGCCGCGCGCCGGCATCGGCGGACGTTTCGTCCACTATGTCGTCGCCTCCAACTGGGCCTCGGCAATCATCGCCTGGCTGATGCTGCCTTCGGCGCTGCTCAGGCTGTTCCTGCCTTCGACCAACGAAGTCAGCGGACTCGTCTCGCTGCTTCTGTTCGCGCTGTCGATGGTGCTGACCTGGCGCATGACCAACGCGACGATCGGCAAGGGAGCGGCGGTCGGCACCGTGGTGTTTGCCGGCATGTTCGTGGCCTCCCTGCTCGTCCTGTTCGGGCTGCAGGCTCTGCTCGGCATCGACATACCGAACGGCGCAAGGGGTTAGGTCTCAGCGTCCTCTGCCAAGACGGGCTTCCCAGCCGTCGCCGGATAATCCACCCCGACCAAAAACAGCCCGTCTGGCGGGGCGACCTGGCCGCAGGCGGCGCGGTCGCGCGCTTCGAGCGCTGCCTTGAGATCGGCGGCGCTCCAGGAGCCGTCGCCGACACGCCGCAAGGAGCCGACCATCGAGCGCACCTGGTTGTGCAGGAAGGAGCGCGCCGAGGTCCTTACCTCGATGAGATCGCCGGCGCGGCCGACGTCGAGACGCGCCAGCGTGCGGACCGGGCTTTCAGCCTGGCACTGGGTAGAGCGGAAGGTGGTGAAGTCGTGCCGCCCGAGCAGCACCTTCGCCGCCTCGTGCATGGCCTCGGCATCGAGCCGCTTCGGCACCCACCAGACCTTGCCCTTCTCCAACGCGGAAGGCGCGCGGCGGTTGAGGATGCGGTAGAGATAGTGGCGGCCGGTGGCCGAAAAACGCGCGTCGAAATCGTCGGCGACGATGGCCGCCTTCAAGATGGCGATGCGCGCTCCGGCTGCCTGCAGATGGGCGTTGACGGCATCGCGCACCTTGTCGCCCGCCCAGGCTTTGGCGAGATCGACATGCGCCACCTGGGCGGTGGCGTGCACGCCGGCATCGGTGCGGCCGGCGGCACGCAATCTTACCTCTTCGCCGCAGAATTTTGCGATCGCCTGCTCGATCGCCTGCTGCACCGAAGGCTGGTCCGCCTGATGCTGCCAGCCGGCGAACTGGCTGCCGTCATATTCGATATCGAGCCGAAAACGCGGCATGTTCAGACAACTGCCTGCGATCGGGACGAGGCCTTGTCTTTTCGGTTGAGCATGATCTTTCCCGAAAACCGGTTCCCACTTTTCGCGGACGCGGACCTTCGGTTCGGGATCATGCTCTAGGCGGCGAGCGCGGTGAAGGCCGAAGCGTAGACCAGTCTGCCGGTCTCGGGCGCGTCGCCCCAGGCCAGCGCCTGCAGCGCTTCGCCCTGGTACTCGCTCTCGAACTTCTCGGCGCGGGCATGGGCGTAACCGAAGCGGCCGTAATAGGCCGGATCGCCGAGCACCACGGCCAGCGTCTCGCCGGCTTCCTTGAGGCGGACATGCGCCTCGCGGATCAGCGCGCCGCCAATGCCTGTGCCATGGAAGGACGGCTCGACCGCCAGCGGCGCCAGCGCCAGCGCCGGAAAGCGCTTGCCGCCGTTCTGCACGAAAAGCCTGGAAAACAGGATATGGCCGACGACCTGGCCGTCTTCTTCCGCGACCAGCTCGACGACGGTGTCGCCGCCGGCGACCAGCGCGTCGACCAGGCCGGCCTCGGCCCGCTGGCCGAAGGCATGCTCTTCGACGAGGCGGATCGCCTCGCGATCTCGCGGCGTCGCCGCGCGTATCGACATCATGCTCATGTGAGTTTCGTTCCTTTTTCGATCTTGGCCCCGCGCAAAAACTCCAGCGCGGCGGCGGGCCTTCCGCCCGCCCGTTGAACTTCGACCAACCTGACCGCGCCCGACCCGCAGGCGACCGTCAGCCGGTCATCGAGAATTCCTCCCGACTCGCCGACGCCATCGGAAAGCGTCGAGCGAAGCAGTTTCAGCCGCTCCATGCGGCCGCCAATTTCGACCTCGCACCATGCGCCCGGAAAGGGCGAGAGGCCGCGGATGTGATTGTGGACTTCGCCGGCAGGCCGCGTCCAGTCTACGCGTGTCTCCGATTTATCGATTTTTCGGGCATAGGTCACCCCTTCCGTCGCCTGTTGGGTAAATGTCAGACAATTTATCCCCAACTGCGCGAGTGCTTGCACCATCAGCGAGGCGCCTTGAGCCATCAGGCGGTCATGCAGCTCGCCGGCGGTCATATCGGGTCCGATGGCGCATTTTTCAACCAATGCCACCGGACCGGTGTCCAAACCTTCTTCCATGCGCATGACCATCATGCCGGTCTCGGCATCGCCGGCCATGATGGCGCGCTGGATGGGAGCAGCACCGCGCCAACGCGGCAAAAGTGAGGCATGGCCGTTGAGGCACCCCAGCCTGGTTGCCTCCAAAACGGGCTTCGGCAGGAGCAGGCCATAGGCGACGACCACGGCGACGTCGGCATGCAAGGCGGCAAAAGCCTGCTGCTCGGCCTCGCCTTTCAGCGACGTCGGCGTCCGCACCTCGAGGCCGAGCCGCTCCGCCTCGCGCTGCACCGGCGAGGGCGTCAGTTCCAGCCCGCGCCGGCCGGCGGCGCGCGGCGGCTGGGTATAAACGGCGGCGATGTCATGCCCGGCCTCGGCGATCGCGCTGAGCGTCGGCACGGAAAAATCCGGCGTGCCCATGAAGATGACGCGAAGGGGCATGACCCCTAGCCCACCATCCTGCCGGGCGCCTTCTCCTTGGCGAGCTTCTTGAATTTCTTCACCACCATGTCGCGCTTCAGCTTCGAAATATGGTCGATGAAGAGAATGCCGTTGAGATGGTCGATCTCGTGCTGTAGGCAGGTCGCCATCAGGCCTTCGGCCTCAATCTCCTGCAGCTTGCCGTCGCGGTCGAGATATTTCACGCGCACCGCGGCGGGGCGCTCGACCTCGGCGTAGTAGTCGGGGATCGACAGACAGCCTTCCTCGTAGACCGAACGCTGGTCCGAGCTTACGAGGATTTCCGGATTGATGAAGACATGCGGCGCCGGCGGCTCGCCCTCCTTGGCAAGGTCGATGACCAGCAAGCGCCGCGGCTCGCCGACCTGGATCGCGGCCAGCCCGATGCCCGGCGCGTCATACATGGTCTCGAGCATGTCGTCGGCGAGCCTGCGCAAATCGCCGTCGACGCGCTCGACCGGTTTGGAAACCTGGCGCAGGATCGGATCGGGAAGGATGATGAGCGGCTTGATCGACATGGCGTCTCACCTAAGACCTCGTTGGAAAAGCGTCAACCGGGGCGACGTCGACCTGTTCACGTTTTGATCTGTGCCAGCGGGCCGAATCGGCTATGCTGCCGGCATGAACGACATGACATCCATCCTTTCGCAACCGGTCGCGCGGCTCGGCGCCACCACGATCACGCTCGGTGAAGCACTCGGTTTCGGCGCGGTGCTGCTGCTGGTATTGTTCCTGGCGCTCATCGTCGCCTTGTGGCGCGCGGGAAAAGCGCGCGCGGAGGCGGCGGCCGAAGCGGCCGACCATGCGCGCGACACCGAGGCCCGCATGGCCGACATCCTGCAGGCGCAGGCCGAGATGCAAGGCCGCATGGGCGCGATCGCCGAAGTGTTCGGCGCCAGGCAGGCCGAGCTTACCCAGTCGCTTGGCCAGAGGCTCGACGCCATGACCGGCCGCCTTGGCCAGACCATGGCCGAGCAGACCAAGTCGACGCATGAGAGCCTGGCCAAGCTGCAGGAGCGGCTGGCGGTGATCGACACCGCGCAGGGCAACATCCAGTCTTTAGCCGGCCAGGTCGTGCAGCTGCAGGCGATCCTCTCCAACAAGCAGACGCGCGGCGCCTTCGGCCAGGCGCGCATGGAGGCGATCGTCGCCGACGGCCTGCCGCACGGCGCCTACGAATTCCAGGCGGGTCTGTCGAACGGCAGCCGGCCCGACTGCCTGGTGCGGATGCCCAACGGCGCGCCGATGCTTGCCATCGACGCCAAGTTTCCGCTGGAAGCCTGGAACGCCATCCGCGCCGCCGAGGGCGCCGAGCTGCAGAAGGCCGCCGCGCAGGCGTTCCGGCGCGACATCGAGGTGCATATCCGCGATATCGCCGAAAAATACCTGATCCAGGGCGAGACGCAGGACACCGCCTTCATGTTCGTGCCGTCGGAATCGGTGTTCGCCGAGATCCACGAGAATTTCGAGGCCGTGGTGCAGAAGGCACATCGCGCCCGCGTCGTCATCGTCTCGCCGTCGCTCCTGATGCTGTCGATCCAGGTCATCCAGGCGATCCTGAAGGACGCCCGCATGCGCGAGCAGGCGCATCTGATCCAGGGCGAGGTCATCCGCCTGATGGAAGACGTGGCGCGCGTCGACGAGCGCGTGCGCCGGCTGCAGACGCATTTCGGCCAGGCGGCCAAGGATATCGACGACATCCTCGTCTCGACATCGAAGGTCACCAAGCGCGGTCAGAAGATCGAGGCGCTGGAGTTCGCCGAAAGCGAAGCCGAGCCGCCGCGCGGGGGCGCGCCGAGGATCGAGCCCGGCGCGCGGGTGGCGGACTCCAAGACGGGCCAGCTCAGGCTGCGCGTCGTCGAAGGCGACGACTGAGCCCTACTGCTCCTCTATGACCCTCGTGCCCTCGAATTCCGGCAGCCAGTGCAGCGCGGAGCGATGCCAGTATTGCGTCCTCGGCACCAGCTGGTCGCGCTGGCGCGCCGTGCCGGTCCTGATGCCGTAGACCTTCGGGCCGTCGCCGACGGACGTGGCGTAAAGATGCGAGCCGCACTCGCCGCAAAAGCCCTGTGCCCGCTTGGCGCCGCTCGACCCGGTCTTGATGTAGACCTTGGGCTCGCCCTTGGTGATGCGGTAATCCTCCTCCGGCACGCGCACGGTGACGCGAAACGCCGTGCCGGTGAGCTGCTGGCAATCCGTGCAGTGGCAGATCGAGGTCTTCTCGGGATCGACCTCCGCCTCATAGGTGATGGCGCCGCAATGGCACCCGCCGTCGATTTTCATCGGCCTTCCTTCCCTGAAATGCTGGCTGCGCAAAGCCTAGTCCTCGCCGGACGCTTGCGCGATAGCCTTGCGCCGCTGCTCCCATGTGCCAGCAGCCTGCGGCTTGACGAAGAGCCTCGCAATCTCCGGCATCTCCTCCTTGAGCCGTGCCTCCAGGCGCTCGACGCAGGCCTCGATCTCGGGCGCGGTGAGATGGTCCTCGAACTCGATGCTCAAGCCCGCGACGATCTCCTCAGGACCGATATGGACACTCAATATGCCGTTCGCCCGCTGCACCGCCGGGTCCTGCTCCGCGATCACCAGCACCTTGCGCTGCACTTCTGACGAGGCGGGTTCGCCGAGGAGCAGGCCCTTGCTCTCGCGCGCCAGGAAGATCGCGGTGGCGCCAAGGATGATCGCGATGCCGATCGAGCCGGCGCCGTCGAGTTCGGGGATATCCAGGAGCTCGGCGGACAGGATGCCAGCGAAGGCGACGATCAGGCCGAGCAGTGCCGCGCTGTCCTCGAACAGCACGGTGTAGACGCTCGGATCCTTGCTGCGGCGCACCGCCTGGAACCAGCCCTGCTTGCCCTTCTGCTGGCGAAACTCCTTCAGCGCCACCAGCCAGGAACTGCCTTCGAACAGAAAGGACAGGCCAAGTACGATGTAGTTGACCTTGGCGTTGACGACCGGCTCGGGCGCCATGATGTGGGTGATGCCCTCGTAGAGCGACACGCCGGAGCCGAGCGCGAACACCAGGAGCGCGACGATGAAGCTCCAGAAATAGAGCTCGCGGCCATGGCCGAGCGGATGCTTGCGGTCGGGTGGGCGCGCGGCGCGACGCATGCCGTAGAGCAGAAGCGCGCCGTTGCCGGTGTCGACCAGCGAATGCACGCCTTCCGACAGCATGGCGGAAGAACCGGTGAAGAATGCCGCGGCGAACTTGGTCAGCGCGATCGCGAGATTGCCGGCGAGCGCGGCGTAGATCACCCTTTTCGAGCCGCTGTGCCCTGCCATCCGCTTTCCCGATCCTCTTCAGAGCGCCGAGCTTAGCGACCTGTTGGCCGAAGCTCTACAGACAATGCGCCAGCTACTCCGCGGTTCAAGGCCCGGCCAACTGCCCGACACCTGTTTCGGGGCCACCGGATCGAGGGAAAACGGTTGACATCAGGGAAAGTCGGCTTTCGAAGCGTCAAACGGCCTCTTGCGGTCCGGCGCTTCTCTTGTTTCACTTGAGACGCCCACAAATCGGAGGAGCGAATCATGGCTAAAGGTGCGATGAAGGCCGGCAAGGAACCCCGCAAGCCGAAGAAGGACGCGAAGAAACCAGCCGCGGCCCCGGCTCCGAAGGCGCCGCCGGTCAAGGCGATGCGCATCAAGGAGAAGTGAGCCGCCGGCGCGGCCGATCCGTCTCGAGTGAAACCTGAACCGGCGGCATGCCGAATGCTGCCGGTGTTTTGTTGTTTGGGAAACAAAGCCACTTATATCCGAGGCGCGAGGACGACCTCGCGCTTCCAAAAAACAGCCGGGACGACCCGCCAGTTCAAGCTTCGAGTGCTCGAAGCTTGATCGATGGAGCGTTTGCGATGTCCTGGATTTTTCTCTTCTTCGCCGGCCTGTTCGAGATCGGCTGGGCCATCGGCCTCAAATACACCGACGGCTTCTCGAAGCCGTTGCCGACCGTGCTCACAGTCGTCTCGATGATCGTCAGCCTTGGCGTGCTGGGGCTGGCGCTGAAGACATTGCCCGTCGGCACCGCCTATGCGGTGTGGACCGGCATCGGCACTGTCGGCACGGCCTTGCTCGGCATATGGCTGCTCGGCGAGCCTGCGACCGCAGTCCGGCTTTGCTGCATCGGCCTGATCGTGTGCGGCATCGTCGGGCTGAAGCTCGTCGCCTGACGCGTTCAGGACAAACGCCTTCAGGGCCGCCACTGGCGACCCTGAAGCATCTTCGAACGATATTGCGGGCGCGTACGCCTTAGCGGGCGGAGAAGCCCGGAGGCGTCCTGCCGACACGCGCCTTGCGGGCGGCGTAGCGTGCGTCGCGCTTGGCCTTGCGCTCGGCCTCTTCGGCGAGCACTCGGGCGATGCGTTCGGTCTCCTCGGCCTCGCGGATCTTCGCCTCGGCCGCCGCCGCCTCTTCGGCAGCACGACGAGCCGCTTCCGCGGCTGCTTCGCGCTCGGCCTTCTCGGCTGCTTCGCGCGCCAGCTTTTCCTGCTTCAGCCTGGCCTTCTCGGCCTCGCGGATCGCGCGGGCCTCGAGGATCGCCTTGCGCTCCGCCTGACGCGCCAGCACCGCTGGATCGTCTGCCGCCGGCTTTGCCTTGAAGCGCTCCAGGAGCGCCTTCTTTGCCTCGTTCGCGGCGTTGCGCCGCTCGAATATGTCTTTTTCCCTGTAGATAGCCAAATCCACTTCCCTGCAGTCAATTCGCGACGCTTACATACGCGCGAAAGCGATGAGTTCAAGCGCCAAAACGGTATGCCAGCCATGAAAATCTGAGCTGTTGCCACCGGGATACGTCACCGCGGCGCGATGCACTGTTCACAAATCGCGCCTCTGGCGGGCGGCAAGGCCGATCGCTACGTCTTGCGCCGACAATCAACGCTCAAGCAGCGCATCAGGATGCATCGAAATGGAACTCGGCCTCTACACTTTCGCGGATGTCAGCCCGGAACCGGGCCCCGGCGCCATCGGACCGCATGAACGGCTGCGCAATCTGATCGAGGAGGTCGAACTGGCCGACCAGGTCGGTCTCGACGTGTTCGGCCTCGGCGAACATCACCGCCCCGACTATGCGGCTTCGGCGCCGGTTGTCGCCCTGGCGGCGGCCGCGGAGCGGACGAAGCGCATCAAGCTCACCAGCGCGGTCACCGTGCTCTCTTCCGACGATCCGGTGCGCGTCTTCCAGCAGTTCGCGACGCTCGATCTTCTGTCCAGCGGCCGCGCCGAGATCATGGCCGGGCGTGGCTCCTTCATCGAATCCTTCCCGCTGTTCGGTTACAATCTCGAGGACTATGACGAGCTCTTCGCCGAGAAGCTCGACCTCCTGCTCGCCATCCGCGATCACGTGAAGGTGACGTGGCAGGGCAAGCTGCGCGCGCCGATCAACGGCCGCGGCGTCTATCCGCGGCCTTTCCAGGAAAAATTGCCGATCTGGATCGCGATTGGCGGCACGCCGCAGTCGGCGGCACGGGCCGGCGCGCTCGGCCTGCCGCTTGCGCTTGCCATCATCGGCGGCGAGCCGGCCCGTTTCGCGCCGCTGTTCGAAATCTACCGGGAGGCGGCCAGGCGCGCCGGCAACGACCCTGCCTCGCTTGCCACCAGCCTCAACGTGCACGGTTTCATCGCCGAGACCACGGAGAAGGCGGCCGACGATTTCTACGCACCGCAGGCCGAGGTGATGAACCGCATCGGCCGCGAGCGCGGCTGGGGGCCGACCTCGCGGCCGCATTTCGATCACGCGCGGGGTCCAAATGGCGCCTTGTTCGTCGGCAATCCTGAAGCTGTGGCGGAAAAGATCGTCGCCCAGCACAACATCTTCGGCAACGACCGCTTTCTGCTGCAGATGGCTATCGGCACCATGCCGCATGCCAAGATCATGAAGGCGATCGAGCTCTACGGCACCAGAGTGGCGCCGATCGTGCGCAAGGAGACGGCGAAGGCTACGCCCACCGCAGCGGTGCCCGGAGGCTGACGACACCAGCCGGCAAAGTCCTTCCTCACCGCTGGCTAGGGCGGTTCGGCGTTTCACGGAAACGCCTCACCGCCCTATCTCTTTGTTTTTACGCAATTCCGAACGGAAAACCGTTACACACTTTTCCTGGAATTGCTCTCACGGAACCTTGGGGCGGCGAGCACGTTTCCCTCGACGATTGCGAGGGGAGCGATGAAAGCCGAAACGACCGCTTCGGGCGCGAGCGTTGCCGAAAGCGTCGATCCGCCAACCGGCGCCCGCGCGGAATTGCGGCTGATGCGATCGCTGCTGATCGGCATCTTTATTCTATTGACGGTATTCGCGCTCTATTTCGCCCGCGCTTTCTTCATGCCGGTCATCCTCGCCTTTCTGCTGGCGCTGACGCTGACGCCGATCGTGCGCTTCCTGCGCAAGCACGGCATTCCCGACGTGCTGTCCGCGACGCTGCTGGTGCTTCTCTCGGTCTTCTTCGTCGCCAGCGCCGGTTATCTGCTCAGCGGCCCGGTCATCGACCTCATCAACAACACCTCGTCGATCGGCCAGCAGCTCACCGAGCGGCTGGCGCCGTTCAAGCGGCCGCTGGAAAGGGCTATGGATATCTCGCGCCAGTTGGAAGCGCTCACCGAGACCGCGCAGGAACCGGGCGTGCAGAAGGTCGCGGTGGCGTCGTCGGGCATCCTGCCCTCCGCAGCCGGCAACATCTTGGGGGCAGGCACCAGCATCACCATCGTCTTCGTGCTGTCGCTGTTCCTGCTCGCCTCAGGCACCCTGTTCTACGAGAAGATCGTCCAGTCCTTCACCAGCCTCAGCCAGAAGAAACGGGCGCTGCGCGTCGTCTATGACGTCGAGAGCGAGATCTCGCACTATCTGCTCACCGTCACGGTCATCAATGCCGGCCTCGGCACGGTGATCGGGCTTGGCCTGTGGGGGCTCGGCATGCCGAACCCGCTGGTCTGGGGCGCGGCCGCGGCGCTGCTCAATTTCCTGCCTTATGTCGGCGCGCTGATCACCATCCTCCTGGTCACGGTCATCGCGGTGATCAGCTTCGATTCGATCTCCTACGCGCTGCTGGCGCCCGCCTTCCTGCTGTTGTGCGACATCGTCGAAGGGCAGATCGTGACACCGACGGTGGTCGGCCGGCGGCTCGAGATCAACGCCGTGGCGATCTTCATCGCCATCGCTTTCTGGTCGTGGCTGTGGGGTTTCGTCGGCGCGCTGATGGCGGTGCCGCTGCTGGTCGTGATCAAGGTGTTCTGCGACCATTTCGACGGCCTCAGCCATGTCGGCAACTTCCTGGCGGCACAGCAGGCCATCGTCGTCGACGACGAAGCGGCCGAGAGCAACCAAAAAACCGCCTGACGTCCTGGCCCAATCCTCAAACTCGGCCCTTGTTTGGCGCATCGGCGACGAGTGCCTATATCGGACCGGTCAAGCCGGACCTGCCCCTCATGAGCGACGCTCCCTTCGATATCGACACCTATTTCGCCCGCATTGGCTATCGCGGCCCGACGGAAGCGTCGTTGGCGACGCTCAAGGCTCTGCACCGGCAGCACCCGCAGGCGATCCCGTTCGAGAACATCGATGCGCTGATGGGCGTTTCGGTCGGGCTCGATCCGGCTTCGCTGCAGGACAAGATCTTCAAACGCGGCCGCAGCGGCTACTGTTTCGAGCACAATCTGATCTTCATGCACGCGCTTGGAGCGCTGGGCTTCAATGTGAGCGGGCTCGCCGCCCGCGTGCTCTGGGGCCAGCCGGAAGACGCGGTCACGGCGCGCAGCCACATGCTGCTGCGTATCGAGCTCGATGGAAAAACCTATATCGCTGATGTCGGCTTCGGCGGCCTGACGCTGACGGCGCCGCTGCTGCTGGAGCCGGATATCGAACAGCCGACGCCGCACGAGGCGTTCCGCATCCACGAGGCCGGCGATCATTTTCGCCTGCAGGCCAAGATCGGCGGCGCCAAGATCGGCGGCGATTGGCGCACGCTCTACCGCTTCGACATGCAGCGGGCCTACGAGGTCGATTATCAGGTGAGCAGCCATTTCCTGTCGACCCATCCGAACTCGCATTTCCTGTCGACCCTGGTCGCGGCGCGCGCCCTGCCCGACCGGCGCTACGCGCTGCGCAACAACCGGTTGTCGACCCATCATCTTGGCGGCCGCACAGAGCAGCAGGAGATCGCGAGCGCCGCCGAACTCGCCGACGTGCTGGAGAACCAGCTCGCCGTCGTCATTCCCGACCGCGCCGCCTTCGAGGCGAGGCTGCGGCAGAAGAACATCGTGGAGACCTGATCTATGGCAGCCCTTTCGGTTCTCGACCTGTCGCCGATAACCCTCGGCAGCAATGCCTCGCAGTCGCTGGCCAATTCGCTCGACCTTGCCCGCCACGCCGAGCGGCTCGGCTACAAGCGCTACTGGCTCGCCGAGCATCACAACATGCCGGGCATCGCAAGTGCGGCGACTTCCGTCGTCATCGCGCATGTCGCCGGCGGCACCAGGACGATCCGCGTCGGCGCCGGCGGCATCATGCTGCCCAACCATGCGCCGCTGGTGATCGCCGAGCAGTTCGGCACGTTGGCCGCGCTTTTTCCGGGCCGCATCGACCTCGGCCTCGGCCGCGCGCCAGGCACCGACATGATGACGGCGCGGGCGCTGCGCCGCAATCTGGAAGCCAGCGACAACTTCCCCCAGGACGTGGTCGAGCTGATGGGCTATTTCCAGCCGGCCGAAGAAGGCCAGCGCATCCGCGCGGTGCCCGGCGAAGGCCAGGACGTGCCGGTGTGGATCCTCGGCTCCAGCCTCTATGGCGCGCAGCTCGCGGCGCTTCTTGGCGTGCCCTATGCGTTCGCCTCGCATTTCGCGCCGGCCGAACTCGACCACGCGCTGGAGGTTTATCGGACCCGCTTCCAGCCGTCGGCCCAGCTCGACAAACCCTATGTGATGCTCGGCCTCAATGTCTTCGCAGCACCCACCGACGCCGAGGCGCGGCTGCTGTTCAGCTCGCTGCAGCAGGCTTTCGTCAATCTGCGCAGCGGCCGGCCCGGGCAACTGCCGCCGCCGGTCGAAAACTATGACCGCGACCTCGATCCGGTGGCGAAGAGCATGCTTTCCCAGGCGCTGTCCTGCGCCGTCGTCGGTTCGCCGGAGACGGTCCGCCAAGGCATCGACGCCTTCGTGCGCCGCACCGGCGCCGACGAATTGATGGTGACGGCGCAGATGTTCGACCACGCGGCAAGGGTGCGCTCCTTCGAGATTCTTTCCGACGTCCACAAGTCGATGTCGCAAGCCGCCTGACCGACTCAATGGCTTTTGCCTGACATACTCGTCTGCTAAGGGCAGGCCACCCTCCTTAAGCGCGAGCCTTTCCTGTGACCGACGATCTCGACCAGCGTATGCATTTTGCCATCGATCTGGCGCGGCGCGCCGGCGAGCTTGGGCTGAAATATTTCCGCGATCTCGAAAACCTGACCATCGAGAGCAAGGGCCATCAGGACCTAGTCTCCGACGGCGACCGGAACGTCGAGCTCTTCATCCGCGCGGCGATCGCCGAGGCTTATCCGGACGACGGCATCGTCGGCGAGGAGCATGCGCCGGTGACCGGCAGGACCGGCCATGTCTGGGTGATCGACCCGATCGACGGCACCGCCAATTTCGTGCGCGGCATTCCCTCCTGGTGCGTGGTGATCGCCTGCGCCAGGGACGGCGAGACCATCGTCGGCGTCATCCATGAGGCTTCCACCGGCGAGACCTTCCACGGCCGCCTTGGCGGCGGCGCCTTCGTCAATGGCCGGCCGATCAAGGCAAGCGGCGCCGCCTCACTGTCCGAAGGCTCGGTCGGAACCGGGCTTTCGAACCGCGCGTCGACCGAACATGTCGCCGTGCTGATCAGCATGATCATGGCCGAAGGCGGCGTCTTTTTCAGAAATGCTTCCGGCGCCCTGATGCTCGCCTATGCCGCGGCCGGACGGCTGCTCGGCTATGTCGAGGAGCACATGAACGCCTGGGACTGCCTTGCCGGCATGCTGCTGGTGGAGGAGGCGGGCGGGACGATCCTCAAGCCGGACCCGACGACCGTGTTGCGGGAAGGGACGCTGGTGATTGCTGGCGGGAACAAAATCTTCCCGAAGCTGCGCGCGCTTTGCACGGAATCGTTCCGGGGCTAGCCCTTCCGCCCAACGGCATTGGGGACGGCAGCGCTGCGTCTATATGACGATGACCTTCGTGCCGATATCGGCGCGGTCGTAGAGATCGATGATGTCCTGGTTCATGAGGCGGATGCAGCCCGCCGACACGGCCTTGCCGATGGACCACCATTCAGGGCTGCCATGCAGGCGATATCCGGTGTCACCTTTCTCGTTGAAGAGATAGAGCGCCCGCGCGCCGAGCGGATTCATGAGTCCGCCTTCCATATGGGCCGGTATGATGTGGCCCCGGTTGCGCTCGCGCACGATCATCGCCGACGGCGCGCTCCAATCCGGCCATTCGCGCTTCCTCGCGACGTGCGCGGTGCCATGCCACTCGAAGCCCGCCTTGCCGACGCCGATGCCGTAGCGCAGCGCCTGACCGTCTCCCAGCACGTAGTAAAGGAATTTCGCTCCTGTATCGACAATGATGGTGCCGGGCGCCTCGTCGGTCGCATAAGGCACCGTCTGCCGATGGAATTTCTGGTCGACCTTGTAGATCGGAACCGGCGGGATGCGGAAACCGGCGTCGGTGAGGCCGCCATAGGCTAAAGGAGAACTCTGTAACCCACCGCCGGTGGTGCAGCCGGAGAATGCGAGCATCCCGGCAAGTACCACGATCAGGATCGATTTCGCTCGCATGATCCAAGCCGGCGCTCGTGCCAGCGATCTGCCTTATCCTGCCTTATTCGTAGTCCCGCATGCCTCGATTGCCAAGCGTTCCATCTTCTCCGCCGGCTGATTGCCGGCACATGGCGGCAAAAGATGTTTTCAGGCATATTCGCGACCCAAAGTCACGCCCCCAGGGCAAAGCTTCTCCCGCCCGCCATGCGGCTGATGCATGACGACGATGTTCCGTTCGGGAAAAATCCTGTCCGGGCAATGAGATAGGGCAAATCCGGATCGACCCCGGCTGGTGACGGGCCGGCTCGTTTCCCGAGCCCCTGCCGGACAGCAGCCACCTTGCGCAGAATGCTTGCGCGCCGTGCCGCCTGTTCTTATATACGCGCCAGCCGTCCGGCCTTGAAAACCCGGGACCGTGGCGGAATTCTTGTGAACAGGGGCTTTCGTCGGAACGCCTTATCAGGGTCCTGAGAGCCTGCTTAGCGGAGAGACCAGAACAATGGCAAAAGTTATCGGTATCGACCTCGGAACCACCAACTCCTGTATCGCCATCATGGACGGCAAGGAGCCCAAGGTTATCGAGAATGCGGAAGGCGCGCGCACGACCCCTTCCATCGTCGCCATCAACAGCGACGGAGAACGCCTCGTCGGCCAGCCGGCCAAGCGCCAGGCGGTCACCAATCCTGAAAACACCATCTTCGCGGTCAAGCGCCTGATCGGCCGCCGCTATGACGATCCGGTGACGGAGAAGGACAAGAAGCTTGTCCCCTACAAGATCGTCAAGGGCGACAACGGCGACGCCTGGGTCGAGGCCGGCGGCAAGAAGCAGTCGCCCAGCCAGATCTCGGCCATGATCCTGCAGAAGATGAAGGAAACGGCGGAAGCCTATCTCGGCGAGAAGGTCGAGAAGGCGGTCATCACCGTTCCGGCCTATTTCAACGACGCCCAGCGCCAGGCGACCAAGGACGCCGGCAAGATCGCCGGCCTCGAGGTGCTGCGCATCATCAACGAACCGACGGCGGCCGCGCTCGCCTATGGCCTGGAGAAGAAGGACGGCAAGACCATCGCCGTCTATGACCTTGGCGGCGGCACCTTCGACATTTCGGTGCTCGAAATCGGCGATGGCGTCTTCGAGGTGAAGTCGACCAATGGCGACACCTTCCTCGGCGGCGAGGACTTCGACATGCGCCTGGTCGAGTACCTGGCGGCCGAGTTCAAGAAGGAACAAGGCATCGATCTGAAGAACGACAAGCTCGCTTTGCAGCGCCTGAAGGAGGCTGCCGAAAAGGCCAAGATCGAGCTGTCGTCGACGACGCAGACCGAGATCAACCTGCCCTTCATCACCGCCGACGCCACCGGGCCGAAGCACCTGACAATGAAGCTCACCCGGGCGAAGTTCGAGAGCCTGGTCGAGGATCTCGTGCAGCGCACGATCGACCCCTGCAAGGCGGCGCTCAAGGACGCCGGCCTGAAGGCTGGCGAGATCGACGAAGTGGTCCTGGTCGGCGGCATGACCCGCATGCCCAAGATCCAGGAGATCGTGAAGCAGTTCTTCGGCAAGGAGCCGCACAAGGGCGTCAATCCGGATGAGGTCGTGGCGCTCGGCGCCGCCATCCAGGCCGGCGTGCTGCAGGGCGACGTCAAGGACGTGCTCTTGCTCGACGTGACGCCGCTGTCGCTCGGCATCGAGACGCTGGGCGGCGTGTTCACCAGGCTGATCGAGCGCAACACCACGATCCCGACCAAGAAGAGCCAGGTGTTCTCGACGGCCGAGGACTCGCAGTCGGCGGTGACTATCCGCGTCTTCCAGGGCGAGCGCGAGATGGCGGCCGACAACAAGCTGCTCGGCCAGTTCGACCTGGTCGGCATTCCGCCGGCCCCGCGCGGCGTGCCGCAGATCGAGGTCACCTTCGACATCGACGCCAACGGCATCGTCAACGTCTCGGCCAAGGACAAGGGCACCGGCAAGGAGCACCAGATCCGCATCCAGGCGTCCGGCGGCCTGTCCGACGCCGACATCGAGAAGATGGTGAAGGACGCCGAGGCCAATGCCGAGGCCGACAAGAAGCGCCGTGCCCTCGTCGAGGCCCGCAACCAGGCCGAATCGCTGGTGCATTCGTCCGAGAAGTCGCTGAAGGACTATGGCGACAAGGTCTCGGAGGCCGACCGCACCGCGATCGCCGACGCGATTGCGGCGCTGAAGACCGCCGCCGAGGGCGACGATGCGGCCGACATCGAGGCCAAGTCGCAGTCGCTCGCCGAAGCTTCGATGAAGCTTGGCCAGGCCATGTACGAGGCCTCGCAGAAGGAAGCGGCCGAAGCCGACGCCAAGGCGGACGCCGCCAAGGATTCGGACGTGGTCGACGCCGACTTCGAGGAAATCGACGAAGACGACGACAAGAAGAAGTCGGCCTGAGCCGGCCGACGGCAGATCATGCGAAAAGCCCGGCGCAGAGCCGGGCTTTTTTGCAACCCTGGGCGAAAAAGTGACGGAAAACATGGGCCGAGCCGGGCTCGCTACTAGCATCCGGGCGGCATCGCTCCTAAATCCAACAACGTGCCGGCAAACGACGCAACAATGCTTGAAGACATTGAGCATCCGGACCGCGGGAAAAAATGAAAGCTGATTTTTACGAAACCCTGGGCGTGCAAAAAGGCGCCGACGACAAGGAGCTCAAGAGCGCTTTCCGCAAGCTCGCCATGCAGTTCCATCCCGACCGCAATCCCGGCGATCACGCCTGCGAGCACAAGTTCAAGGAAATCAACGAGGCCTACGAGACGCTGAAGGACCCGCAGAAGCGCGCGGCCTATGACCGTTTCGGCCACGCCGCCTTCGAGCAGGGCGGCATGAACGGCGCCGCGCACGGCTTCGGCGCCGGCGGCTTCGCCGACATCTTCGAAGACATTTTCGGCGACATGATGGGCGGCCGCCAGCGCCGCTCGTCGGGCGGCCGCGAGCGTGGGGCGGACCTGCGCTACAACATGGAGATCTCGCTCGAGGAGGCATTCTCCGGCAAGACGGCGCAAATCCGCGTGCCCGCCTCCATTTCCTGCTCGGAATGTTCCGGGACCGGCGCCAAGCCCGGAACGCAGCCAGTCACCTGCGCCATGTGCCACGGCCACGGCAAGGTGCGCGCCACGCAGGGCTTCTTCTCGATCGAGCGCACCTGCCCGCAATGCCAGGGCCGCGGCCAGACGATCAAGGACCCTTGCGCGAAATGCGCCGGACAGGGCCGCGTCACCGAGGAGCGTTCGCTGTCGGTCAACATCCCCGCCGGCATCGAGGACGGAACCCGCATCCGGCTTGCCAATGAGGGCGAGGCCGGCCTGCGCGGCGGTCCTTCCGGCGACCTCTACATCTTCCTCGCGGTCAAGCCGCACGAGTTCTTCCAGCGCGATGGCGCCGACCTCTATTGCAAGGTGCCGATCTCGATGACGACCGCCGCGCTTGGCGGCTCGTTCGAGGTCACCACGCTCGACGGCACGCAGACCAAGGTGAAAGTGCCGGAAGGCACCCAGAACGGCCGCCAGTTCCGGCTGAAGGGCAAGGGCATGCCGGTGCTGCGACAGCCCAATGTCGGCGACCTCTACATCCAGACGGCGGTCGAGACGCCGCAGAACCTGTCGCGCCGCCAGCGCGAGCTTTTGGAAGAGTTCGAGCAGCTCTCCTCGAAGGACAACTCGCCCCAGTCGAGCGGCTTCTTCGCCCGCATGAAGGACTTTTTCGAGTCCTTTGGCGACAGCTGACGTCTTTTTTTGACGCAAGTCGTTATCCCAAAACCGCCTCGTACTTTTGGGCGACTTGCGTTGGCAGCATTCCCGAGCGTCATCAACACCTTATGCCAGGTTGACGCCTTGCCTTGTTCCACCTAGCTGATAAGTAGCGGGTGGGGAGCGTTGAGGAGAGCTCGCATGGCACGTGGTCCCGGGTTGCGCAAAGCGCTGGCGGAAAAATTCGACGACGAGCTGAAGTTCTTCAAAGGCTGGATCGACAAGCCGAAAGCGGTCGGCTCGATCGTCCCCACCAGTTCCATCACCGCCCGCAAGATGGCCTCGATCGTCAACCCGAAATCGGGCCTGCCGGTGCTTGAGGTCGGACCTGGCACCGGCGTCATCACCCGGGCCATCCTGGCCCAGGGTGTGAAGCCGGAAAATCTCTACGCGATCGAATACTCGAACGACTTCGTGCGCCATCTGCGCCGGCTCTATCCGCGCGTCAACGTCATCGAGGGCGATGCCTTCAATCTCGATGCCACGCTCGGCGACAAGCGCGACATGGTGTTCGATTCGGTCGTTTCCGGCGTGCCGCTGCTCAACTTCCCGGTCGCCCAGCGCATCGCCTATATCGAAAGCCTGCTCGACCGCATCCCGGCCGGCCGGCCGATCGTGCAGCTGACCTATGGCCCGCTGTCGCCGATCCCGCCCGGCCGCGGCAATTACAAGGTCAAGCATTTCGACTTCATCATCCGCAACATCCCGCCGACGCAGCTCTGGATCTACCGCCGCGAGGGACATTAGATGGAGGGGAATAAGGGAGTAAGACAGTAGGGGAGTAGGGAAAATCGAGTCGTTCATTCCCCTACTGCCCTATTCCCTTACTCCCTGTTTCCTCATCCAGCCGTTGATTTGAGCGACCCTTGGCTGTACCTGTCCCGGAACAAGGGTGGCCGATGGCAGTAATCCCAAGAATCCTCGTCTTCGCAGGGTCGATCCGCACCGGCGCTTTCAGCGGCAAGACGGCGGATGTGGCGCAAAAGGAACTCGCGATGCAGGGCGCGGAGGTCACCCGCATCTCGCTCGGCGACTATCCGCTGCCGATCATGGACGAGGACCTCGAAAAGGAAAAAGGCATC
Source organism: Mesorhizobium sp. (assembly GCA_004020545.1). Taxonomy (GTDB): domain Bacteria; phylum Pseudomonadota; class Alphaproteobacteria; order Rhizobiales; family Rhizobiaceae; genus Mesorhizobium. The sequence goes on from SAQE01000005.1 coordinate 163,738, forward strand.
CCCGAGAATGTCATGAAGCTCGGCCAGCAGATCGCCGCCCATGACGGGCTTCTGATCGCGACGCCGGAATATAACGGCTCGATCCCGCCGCTGTTGAAGAATTCGATCGACTGGGTGAGCCGGCTGCGGCGCGATGGCAGCCGCTCGTTCAGGCCGCTTTACGGCAAGCCCGTCGGTCTTTGCTCCTCCTCCGAGGGCAAGTTCGCCGGCATACGCTGCATCAACCATCTGCGCGCAGTGCTGGTTCGCTGCCAGATGGAAGTCATCACCCCGGAATGTTCGGTTTCCGGCGCCAATGAGGCCTTCGCCGAGGACGGGCAATTCCGCGACCCCAGACTGCACCAATCGATGGAGCGCCTATGCCGTACACTGATCGAAACCTCGCGCATGCTGTCCGTGCGGATCGAGGCCTGATGCAACCGGTCGAGACCATGCGCGACAGGCTGATCGTCGGCCTCGACGTGCCGACGCTCACGGAAGCGGAGAAGGCGGTGCGCGAGCTCGAAGGCACCGTCTCCTTCTACAAGATCGGCTACCAGCTCGCCTTCGCCGGCGGGCTCGATTTCGCGCGCGAGCTCGTGAGCGGCGGCACCAAGGTCTTCCTCGACATGAAGCTGCTCGACATCGACAACACGGTGGCCAAGGGTGTCGAGAACATCGTCAGGATGGGGGTCTCGATGCTGACGTTGCATGCCTACCCCAAGGCGATGAAGGCGGCGGTCGAGGCAGCCAGGGGCAGCGAGCTCTGCCTGCTCGCGGTGACCGTGCTGACCTCGATGGACGAACAGGACATGATCGACGCCGGCTATGAGTATGACCCGCACACGCTGGTGCTGCGGCGCTCCGAACAGGCGCTGCATGCCGGCATGGGCGGCATCGTCTGCTCGGCCGAGGAGGCTGAAGCGGTGCGCCGGATCGTCGGACCCGACATGGCGGTGGTGACGCCCGGCATCCGGCCGGCCGGCAGCGACCATGGCGACCAGAAACGCGTTGTGACGCCGGCGCAGGCTATTCGCAACGGCTCCAGCCACCTCGTCGTCGGCCGGCCGATCGTCGCCGCGTCCGACCGGCGCGCGGCGGCCGAGGCGATCCTGGCCGAGATGCAATCGGCCTGAGGATCGGCCCTCGTTCGCGCAAAGACAAACAGGAGAAAATGCATGCCCAAGGGATACTGGATCGCTCGCGTCGATGTGCGCGACCCGGAAGGCTACAAGGATTATGTCGCAGCCGCCAAGCTCGCCTTCGATCGTTTCGGCGTGAAATTCCTGGCACGCGGCGGTGAGCATGAAAAGGCCGAGGGACCTGGCCGCGCGCGCAACGTCATCATCGAGTTCGAATCGCTCGCTGCGGCGCATGAGTGCTACCACTCGCCGGAATATCAGCGCGCCGTCGCCATCCGCCAGAAGGTCGCCGACGGCGAGATCGTGCTGGTCGAGGGGGTTTAGTTCGTCGAGGCAAGGGGTGGCTGATTGGCTGCGTTGGCACGTTGCAGATTAGCCGAAACGCCCATCTTGTCGTCATCCACGGGCGGAGCAAGGAGCGTAGCGACGCAGCGCAGACCCGAGGATCCATTCCGTGACTCCAACGCGCCGCTACGGTCCAGAATTCTGCTCTGCTGCACTCCACGGCAGAGGTAACGGCATGGATTCCAGGGTCTGCGCGCGTCGCTTCGCTCCTTGCTCCGCCCTGGAATGACGAAGTTGTTAGGTCTCAGTCCGTCATGAAGGTCACGACGTCAGCCTATTGGCGGCCGTCTCCGCCATCGCGTCCGCTAGGCTCATGCCCCATTGCCTGCGGCAGTAGTCGCGAAAATCGAAGCAAGGCAGACCGGGGCAGACCTCGAATTCGATGAGATGGATGGTGTCGTCGGCCTCGACCCTGAGGTCGATCGAGAAGACGTCCCGCAGGCCAAGTCCATTCATTAGCTTCCGCGCCATGGCGCGGATCGCCCGATCGGCGGCCGGCTGGCTGGCGGCGACAGGCTGAAGCTTCGGCTCGGCATAGGCGCCTGCGTCCCTGGCGGCCTGGCTGGTATCGCCATAGAGCGCCATCGAGTCGGCCATCGTCTGGAAATCGCCGCCGGACTCGACGAAGGCGATGCCGAGCGCCTCGACGCCGGTGTCAGGCTTCAATCCGAGGAAGCTTGCCCGCGCGTTGCGGCCGGCGACATAGGGCTGGACGACGACATCATCGCGATAATGGGAAAAGACACGCCGGCTAAGCTCCAGCGCATGGGCAAGATCAGCCACGCGCGAATCCGGCCAGATGCCGATCTTGGCGCCGAGCCGGTTGGGCTTGACGAACCAGCCGGCCGGCGAGGCCGGCGGCTCGACCAGCCACGCGCCGCTGCGCGCCAGGCCGGCCGGTGGCACCGGCAGGCCAAGCGCTGCGAGCACGGCGCCGGAGCGGAACTTGTCTTGGCAGAGCGCGAACAGCGAGTCGTCGGCGCCGATCGTTTTGAGCCCGTTCAGCCGCGCCAGCGCGGGCGAAGCGCCGCCGCGGAAATAGGCGATGCCGTCGGTCAGCGTCCAGACGAGCGTTTTGGCCGGATCGGCCTTCGCCAGCGCGGCCGCCGCGTCGTCCAGGTCGACCGGCAAAAAGGCGAGACCACGCTTCTCGCAGGCAGCGCTGAGCTGGTCGAATTCAGGCGCAAGGTCGGTCGACTGCGCCAGGTAGGACGATATCTCGATAGCGCGTTCCGCCGGGTAGCCGTCCGCGACGAGCCGGTCGAAACAGGCCTTCTCCGGCTCGTGGACAAGGATCAGTGTCGGCCCGTTGCGCGGCATGGAAGCTTCCCAGCAAAATCAGGCGCTACCATCGCATGGCCGCTGCAATCGGCTTGCGGGAAACCGACCGGGCCGGGCGGTTGCGTGACAGCGGTGGTGAACGGCTCAGGCGATCAGCACGCGCGGCTCGAAGCGGCCTTTGACCGGAATGTCGAGAAGAAAGGTCATGCCAGCTTGGGGGTCCAGCTTGCGCTGTTTGTCGTCCTTGCCCTTCCAGGCCGACGTCACCGCGATGCGGTCGGCCGTCTGGCCGACAAAGGCCGGACAGGACGGCTGCGTCACCAGCATTTGGATTTCGCGCAGCAGCGTGCCGTCCGGCGAATAGGCCTTCACCGCCTTGCCGCCCCAGACGGCGTTCCACAACACGCCGTCGCGGTCGACGACCGAGCCGTCGACATAACCTTTTTGCGAGCGGTGGTCGACGAACACTTTCGGCTCGCCGGTTGGCAGGCCGTTTGCCGGATCGCAGGCGACGCGCATCAGAAGCCCGGTCGCGGTATCGGTGTAGTAGGCGACCGCTCCGTCTTCGGAAAAGCAGATCGAGTTCGAGACGGTGATGTCGGCATACAGCCGGCGCAACTCGCCCTTGAAGAACCAGTAGATCGCACCGGCGCCCTTCCCCTCGTCCTTGCCCATCGTGCCGACCCAGAAGGCGCCGCAAGGATGAACGCGGGAATCGTTGGAGCGGGTCGCCGGATTATCGGCCTCGATCGGCGTGTGCGGCGTCAGCTTGCCGGTCGCGACATCGCGCACATAAAGGCCCTTCTCCGTGGCGATCAACTGGCGGACATCGTCGATGATTGCGATGGCGCTGGCCATCAGACCGAGATCGTGGATTTTCAGCGCGCCGGCGAGCGGCTTTTCCAGGAGCTTGCCGTTGACGATGTCGAACCAGAACAGCGTGTCGGTGCCCGGGTCGTAGCTCGGGCCTTCGCCCAACTGGCAGATGTGATCGCTCAGGACCGAAACTCTATCCATCATTTCCCTCCGAACGCTTCGTCCCAGGCGGCAACCGCGGCGCGGGCGCGCTGCGCCACGTCCTCGACGCTGGCGCCCGACTTGTAGAGGCTCGACCCAAGGCCGAAGACTGAGACGCCGACCGCCTTGTAGCCGGCAAAGTCCTTGTCGGAAACGCCGCCGACGGCGCCGATCAGTGTCGATGCCGGCAGGACGGCTCGAACTGCCGCGATGCCGGATGCGCCGAGCACACTCGCCGGAAAGAATTTCAGCGCCGAGGCGCCGAGCCGGATCGCCTGGAACGCTTCGGTGGGCGTGAACACGCCGGGCATCGTCACCATACGATAGTGCATCGCGCGGCCCATGACCTCGGCATCGATGTTGGGGCTGACCAGCAGCCGGCCGCCGGCCTCGTGCAAGGCATCGACATCGGCGGCCGTCAGCACCGTGCCGGCGCCGACCAGGGCGGTTTTCGGTAGGACCTCCACGATCCTGGCGATCGACGAAAACGGCTCAGGTGAGTTAAGCGGCACCTCGATCGCCTCGATGCCGGCGTCGAACAGTGCCTGGCCGATGGCAATCGCTTCGGTCGCCTTGAGGCCGCGCAGAATGGCGACCAACCCGCGCTTGAGCTTGGGAAAGGGGGCTGTCTGACTCATCGGGCAACTCCGGTTCTGGCTATCATGCCGTTCTCGCGCGCGGCCTCGACAAGCCCGGCGCGCACCGCTTCATCCGCATCGACAATCCGGAAGGCAAGGCCGGCGAAACCTAGCGCGGCGCCGTAGAGCGCGGCCAGCGCGCCGGAGGCGATCAGCACCACCGGCGCCTCGCTCACCCCGTAACGGCGTTTCGCCGAAGCGATCTCGCCGCCGATCAAGAGCCCGGACAAGCAGGCCGCCGCATCGTCGGATTTCAAATCCTGCAGCAGCCCGGCGGCGCGGATCGCAAACAGTTTCGAGGTGACGTCGCCGCCCTCGCCCAGCGCTTGGCTACACCACTGGCGGAAAAAAGGGCTGTCCACTGCCACCGGAGCCGGATGCTCGCCCAGCGAATGCTTCAGGATCGAATGCGCGGCAAGCACCGAAAACAGCTCACCGGTCGGCCAGGTGCCGAAGCCGGCGACGGCGCCGTCCTCGACCGCGACCCACTTCGAATGCGTGCCCGGCATGCAGACGAGATGACGGCCTTTTGCCGGCAAACCGGCGCCGGCGAGCTGGGTTTCCTCACCGCGCATGACATCCGGCGCATCGGCCAGGCGCTGGGCAAGGCCCGGAACGATGCGGATGTCACGGCGCTGGCCTTCGATGCGGGCGGCACCGGCAAGGATGGCGCCGATCGGGGCCGGCACGGTGACGTAAGGCGCCTCGATCCAGCCTTGTCGGGAACCTGCCATGCCGCAGATGATGACGGGCAATGCCTCCGGCGCGCCCATGGCGGCGAGATGACCTTCCAGCACCTTGGCGAAACCTTTTTCGCGAGCGGTGATCAGTCCGTCGTCGCCACGCCGCTCGGCAAGCACCTTGCCTGTGTCGTCGAGCAGCCAGGCCCGCAGCCTGGTCGTGCCCCAATCGAGCGCCGCGACCGCCGGCGCGCCGCTCACAGGAAGCCTCCGTCGACGATCAGCATCTGCGCCGTCAGCATGCGCGAGGCGTCCGATGCCAGGAAGAGCACTGTGCCGACCATGTCGTCGGGCCGCATGACCTCTTTGATGCATTGCTTGGCGACATGAGCGGCAAGCGTCTCTTCGGTAACCCAGAGCTCCCGCTGCCGTTCGGTGATCACCCAGCCCGGCGCCACCGCGTTGACGCGGATGCCGTCGGCGCCGAGCTTGCCGGCAAGGCCCTTGGTGAGGCCGAGTATGCCGGCCTTGGCGGCGGTGTAGGCCGGCATGTCCGGATGGTTGATGAGATAGGAGGTCGAGGTGAAGTTGATGATCGAGCCGCCGCCGGCGCGCTTCATGCCGGGCGCCACCGCCTGGGCGGTGAAGAAATGCGGCCGCAGGTTGATGGCGAGATTGTTGTCCCAGAACTCGACCGTGACGTCCTTCACCTCATGGCGGTCGTCGAGCGCCGCGTTGTTGACGAGCACCGTGATATCGCCATGCGCGTCGGCCGCTTGCGCCACCGCGGCCCGCAGCGCCTCGATGTCGCGCAAATCGGTCTTGAGGTAGAGCGGACGCCGGCCAAGCTCTTTTTCCAGGCGGTCGGCAAGCCCCGTGCTGGGCTTGTCGGCGATATCGATGAAGGCGACCTTGGCGCCTTGCCGCATGAAGCCTTCGGTCAGCGCCGCGCCGATGCCGGAACCGCCGCCGGTGATCAGCACCGAAGCGCCGTCGAGGTCGGCGAAACGCGCCGATGGCATCATGATTTCTTTCTCCCTTTGGCCGGCGCGCATCCTAGCCACGCCGGCTCCGGGGGCAAGGCCGAAAAGGCGATTTCGGCGGCTTATGTCTGACAAAATGAGTCCCCAGGGCCATCGCGTATGGCGCTGCCATATGCGATTGCTCTGCCCTTGTGGGGAAGAGTAGGTGCCGCGCAAACACTTCCAAAAACCGTTTCAGATCGCCTTGGCGTGCAGCGCGCCGCGATAGGAGTCGCGCAGGTAGCCCAGCGTGGCGTCGGCATCGGCCGGCTTGCCGAACAGATAGCCCTGGCCGCCGGCGCAGCCGAACTGGACGAGGCGGTCGGCCTGCGCCTCCTCTTCGATGCCTTCGGCCACCACATCCATGCCGAGCCCTTCGCACATGGCGAGAATGGCGCGGATGATGTGCTCCGACGGCCGGTCGTCGAGAATCGAGGAGACGAAGGCGCGGTCGATCTTCAGCTTGTCGAAATGGAATTCGCGCAGGCGTCCGAGCGACGACTGGCCGGTGCCGAAATCGTCGAGCGAGACGCGGATGCCGACGCGGCGCAGGTCTCCGACGATCTTTTCGGCCGAAGCCGGATCGGTCATCAAGCCGGTTTCGGTGATCTCGATCTCCAGCCGGCTCGGATCGAAGCCGGTGCGGTCGAGGATCGCGAGAATATGCAGGCCGGTGTTCTGGTCGACGAGCTGCGACGGCGACAGATTGAAGGACAGGAACAGGTCCTTCGGCCAGTTGCGGGCGGCCTCGGTCGCCTTGCGCAGGACGAGCTGCGACAGCGGGCCGATGATGCCGCGCTCCTCGGCGATGGGAATGAAGACGCTCGGCGGCACCGCGCCGAGATCGCGATCGGTCCAGCGGGCCAGCGTCTCGAAGCCGATGGTGCGGCGGGTGTTGAGATCGACGATGGGCTGGAAATGCGGCTCGACCTCGCCGGCCGAGACGGCGCGGCGCAGCGCCTGCTCGATACGGGTGACGCGCTTGGCGGCCTCCTCCATCTCGCGGGTGTAGACGACGACGCGGCCGCGGCCCGAGCGCTTGGCGTGATAGAGCGCGGTCTCGGCCTTGTTGACCAAAATCTCGGTGGTCTCGTCGCCGGAATAGAACAGCGAGCAGCCGACCGAGGCCGACAATCTCGCGGTGCGCTCGCCGACATCATAGGGCGCCGACAGGATCTCGATCAGCATGCGCGATTTCTCGGCCGCCTGCTCCTCGCTGAACACCATCGGATAGAGATAAGCGAACTCGTCGGCGCCGATACGGCAGACGGTGGAATAGCTGTCCATCGAGGCGCGCAGGCGCATCGCCACCTGGATCAGGATGTCGTCGCCGGCCTTGTGGCCGAACAGGTCGTTGATCGGCTTGAAGCCGTCGAGATCGAGGATGCCGACGGTGAAGGGCGCGGGATCGTCGGCGCGGTCGCTGATCAGGCGATCGACCTTGTCGAAGAAGCGACGATGGTTGCCAAGCCCGGTCAGCGGATCGGTGAACGCCAGATCCGTGTTTTCCCTGCCTGGCTGCCCGGTGCCAAACGTCGTTTGCATCATGTCCCTGTTGTGATGGCGGTATTTGGCTTCAGACTGGCAGCAAAGCGTTTAGGAAAGGTATCGGAAAAATCGATTTTCCAACGACTTCAAAAAGTCCACGCGGCGCTTAAAGCACGTGGCGCCGAAACGGATTCAGGCGACGCGCTTCAAGTCTTTGTTTTGGTGCATGTCGTTGCCCCAAAACCGCTACGCACTTTTGGGCGACATGCATTAGCCGGCTTGCCTGACGCGATAGAGCACGATCGGGCTGCCCTTCGTCTCGGCGACCGGCTCCAGCCAGTCCGGAACGCTGCCCTGGAGCAGGCCGGAAAGGAAGCCGCGCGGCGCCCTTTTGGCCAGCATGGCGCTTTCGCCGCTGCCGCGGCAGACAGCCACCAGGCCGACGCGATGCGCCTCCACGATTTTGCGTGCCGCGTCCGGCGTGCCGAGAAACGCGTCCAGCACCAGAAGATTGCCGGCGACATTGCGGTGGTAGGGACCGGCAAAGACCCGATGCCCCGAAAAGGCCAGGATCGGCGACCCCAGATTGGACGTCGCCAGCACGCTGGTTTCGGGCATGCGGCCGAACGCCGCGAAGCTGGCCGTCTTCTCGCAACCCTTGTCGGTGCTGCTTTCTTCCGCGGCAGAGGTGTTTTTTTCCAAAGCTACCGAGGTCGCCGCGGCGGCGCCCATCCAAACCGGATTGATCGATACGAGCCAGACCGCGGCAAGGCGCAAAGCCACTGCCAGCGAGGAATTGGTTTCGGCCCGCGCGCGCCATTTCGCGATCCAGGCGGACAGCGGAATCACGCCAAAGGCGATCGAGAATGTCGAGCCGCGCACCTGCCAGACGGCAACGCCGAAGGCGACGACGAGCAGCGCGCCGACAAGGCTGTCCTGCCGGCGCCACCCGCCACGGCCCAGGCGCAGCGCCATCAGAAAAATCGCCACCAGCGGCGTCCCGTAGCGCGCCGCCACGAGCGCAGGCTTATCGACAACCAGCGCAAACAGCGACTGGGCTTCCGTGATGTGATCCAGCCACAATTGCTTGAGACGCGGGTCGAGGCTGGCATAGGGCGCCGTCAGGCATTGCGGGAACAGCGCCAGCATGACCAGACAGATGGCCGCCGCCAACATGGCGAGCGACGCCAGGCGATGCCGCCAGCCGCGAGCGGCGAACCCGCTCGAGGCAACAGCCGAAAGCCCGATGCCGGCGATGGCGGCGACGACGAACTGTACCGTCGAGAAGGCGTCGCATCGCGCATCGCCCCAGGCCGAGGCCGGGATGGTAGCCAGGAAGACAACCGCCGAGACACCGGCGAAGCCCAGTCCGAAATCCCTGGCGATCGCGCGCTCGCCGGTCTCGTCGACCATGAAAAGCAGCGCCACGCAGACGCCGATGGTGGCGACATAGGGCACGGTTTCCATGCCGACGGCGAGCGTCAGCGCCGCGCAGAGGCCGGAAACCAGCGCGGCCGTCCGATGCGCCGGGGCCTCGAGCAGCAATGCGAGGCTCGCCATGGTCAGCATCAACTGGACATTGTGATGATCGAGCGCGCCAGGCGAATAGATGCCGAGGAAATAATAGGCGGCGGCGCCGATCAGGATCGCGGGCAACACCGCGCTCGGGCCGGCGAACATGCGCACCGCGCGGGCGGTGAAGAACAGCGTCGAGCAAAACAGCAGCGCCGGCCAGAGCACCTGCGCGATCTTCTCGGCAAGGGGCGTGCTGCCGGTCAGCGCCGAAGCGGCCAGAATGATGGCGGCGATCGGTGTGTCGACCAGCCGGGACCAGTGCATGACGAAGCCGCCTTCCGGGCCCATCCTGTACTGGTGCAGATCGAACCAGCCCTGGCCGTTGAGCAGATCGCGGACCTCGACCAGCCGCAGCAGATTGTCATTGTCGACATCTGCCAGCGCACCGAAGCCCATCCAAGCGGTGAACGCGAACGCAACCAGCGTTGCAAGCAACGCCAGCATGAGATCGTGCTTCCAGGTGGCGACGCCGTCCTTGGCTGTGCCCATCGTCGATACCTTTGGAGGTAGAGAGCTTAAACCTAGCCTTAACGGCTTCAATAAATAGTAAAGCGGCCCGGAGACGCCGGCATTGGCGCGACCGAAGAGCTTGGGCCGGGCGCCGGAGACAGACATGCCGCATGAAGTCCGCAACGAGCCGGCGATTGCCGTGCTCCTGCCGTGCTACAATGAAGAGCTGACGATCGGCGAGGTCGTGCGGCGCTTCCGCGAAACGCTGCCTTCCGCGGAGATCTATGTCTACGACAACAATTCGAAGGATCTGACGGCGCTCAAGGCCCGCGCCGCCGGCGCGGTCGTCGTGCGAGAACCGCGCCAGGGCAAGGGCAATGTGGTGCGCCGCATGTTCGCCGACATCGACGCCGACATCTATGTGATGGCCGACGGCGACGGCACCTATGCGCCGGAAGATGCGCCGCAACTGATCAACACGCTTTTGACCGAGCGGTGCGACATGGTGGTCGGCACCAGGCGCGGGGTGACTGACGACGCCGGCCGCTCCGGCCATGCCTTCGGCAACCGTCTCTTCAACCGGCTCTACAAGGGCCTGTTCGGCACCGACTTCACCGATATCTTTTCCGGTTACCGGGTGTTTTCGCGGCGCTTCGTCAAGAGTTTCCCGGCGGTTTCCGGCGGCTTCGAGATCGAGACCGAAATGTCGGTCCACGCCTCGCAGCTCAAGCTGCCGGTCAGTGAGATGGCGCTCGACTACGGCCGCCGGCCGGAAGGCTCGTCGTCGAAGCTGTCGACCTTTCGCGACGGCGCCAGAATCCTGTGGATGTTCGCCATGCTGATGAAGGAAACGCAGCCGCTGCGCTTCTTCGGCACCTTCGCCCTGTTCTTCCTGGCGGCCAGCATCGGCCTGATGATCCCGGTGCTGATCGAGTTCGCCGAGACCGGGCTGGTGCCGCGCCTGCCGACCTGGGTGCTGTCGGTCGGCCTGCTGCTCCTGTCGATGCTTTCGGCCGTGACCGGACTGATCCTCGACTCGGTGTCGCGCGGCCGGGCCGAGCAGAAGCGCATCTTCTATCTTTCGATCCCGTCCGGCCGCATCGAGCGCCGCGCCGGCGCGAGGGAGATGACACCCCCAAAGCGCGAACCGGGCAAGGCCCCGCGGGCGGCCTGATGGGCCGGCTTACCCGCTTTGTCCTTGCAGGCGGCATCGGCTTCGTCGCCGATGCGGCCGCACTCTGGCTGTTGCTTTCCGCCACGCCGCTCGGACCGCTGGCGGCACGCGTGCTGTCGATCGGCTTCGCGCTCTGCGTCACCTGGCAGATCAACCGCCACCTGACCTTCTCGCCGTCGAGCCGCGGCATGGCGCGAGAGGGCGCGCGCTATGGCGGCGTCGGGATCGCCACCAGCATCGTCAACTACCTCGTCTATTGCGCCGCCCTGTTCGCGCTGCCGGGCCTGCCGCCGCTGGCGGCGCTGGTGATCGCCTCGCTGGTCGCGATGGCGCTGTCGTTCCTCGGCTATTCCCGCCTGGTCTTCGACCGCTGAGCTTCTGCACCAAGCAAGCACGATTGGCAGACGCCGCCGAGTTCCTTATATCGACGGCAGAGATGCATGGATTCAAAGTGTTGGAGCGTAGTTTGTGCGTCCAAATGGGCGCACATCGCTCCAATGGAGACCGAAAATGCCGCTGAAGATCGCCGTCCAGATGGACCATGTCTCGACCGTGTCGATCGCCGGCGACACCTCTTTCGCTCTGTCGCTGGAGGCGCAGCGGCGCGGCCACAGGCTCTTCCACTACACGCCCGACCGGCTGTCCATGCGCGACGGCAAGGTATTCGCGCGCGTCGAGGAGATGCAGGTGCGCGACGAGAAGGGCAACCACTATTCGCTGGGCGAGCCGGTGCGCACCGATCTTGCGGAGATGGACGTGGTGCTGCTCAGGCAGGACCCGCCCTTCGACATGAACTATATCACCACCACCCACATCCTGGAGCGCATCCATCCGAAGACGCTGGTGGTCAACGACCCGGCCTGGGTGCGCAACAGTCCCGAAAAGATTTTCGTCACCGAGTTTCCGGACCTGATGCCGGAGACGCTGATCACCAAGGATCCCCAAGAGGTTGCCGCCTTCCGCAGGGAGTTCGGCGACATCATCGTCAAGCCGCTCTACGGCAATGGCGGGGCGGGCATCTTCCATCTGCACGAGGCCGACCGGAATCTGGCCTCGCTACTCGAGATGTTCGGCCAGTTGTTCCGCGAGCCCTATATCGTGCAGCGCTATCTCAAGGATGTGCGCAAGGGCGACAAGCGCATCATCCTGATCGACGGCGAGCCGGTGGGCGCCATCAACCGCGTGCCGGCCGAGCACGATTCGCGCTCCAACATGCATGTCGGCGGCCGCGCCGAAAAAACCGAGCTGACGGAGCGCGAGCGCGAGATCTGCGCCCGCATCGGACCGTCGCTCAGGCAACGCGGCTTCATCCTCGTCGGCATCGACGTGATCGGCGACTGGATGACCGAGATCAACGTCACCTCGCCGACCGGCATTCGCGAGGTGCGGCGTTTCGGCGGGGCTGATATCGCGAGCCTGTTCTGGGATTGCGTGGAAGGGAAGCGGGCGTAGAGTCCTTGGCGGGTAGCCTACCAAGTGTAACCAACCACGAGGCATTGGTTGACTGATTGGCCAGTGCTATAGATCCCTCATTTGACTGCGGCAGACAGCATATGATGGATTTCCTACAGCACAATCTGTTTCTGATCCTTGCCTTTGGTTTTGGACTTGCTGGCTCTGTGATTCGCACATTTGGACCACTGAGCGGCATGAATATCCTCTCTCCCATCGAGGAAAAGAATCGAGCGCCTTTGGGCCTTGCTGCGATGTTTGTTTTTCTGGCAATCGGCTGCATGGCTATTCACATGTATACCGTCGGCAGGCCAACCTAAGATCAACCGCCTTAGCCGAATGGCAACGCTGGGCATCGCCAAGCGGTGCTATACGTCGATGTTCCTGTACGTCTTGCGGGTTCCGTCATCCATTTTGACGGCGATGGCGCCGGAAACGACGTAGCCGGCATGCGATACCTGACAGCTATCCATCTTGACGACCGGCTTCACACATTCGGGCCATTTCGCAGCGAGAAGCAAGCACCTTTGCGCTTGCCTTGAAGGCATTCTATTTTGGAGAGCAGTAGCCGCTCGTGGGCATAGAATGTCGGTACTTCCTTTCCTAAGAATCTACGCGCCGCCCAACGCGGTGCTGGCTGCGCCCGGGCTTCTGGCGGTGGCTGCGCTCACGATACCGGACATGTCCGGGCGAAGCAGACTGGCTCTGGCTGCGGTGCTCGCCGTCATTTGGGGCGCCTATCTTCTGCAACTGGCCAAGACGCTGCTCAAGCGCCGGGCAGGAGACGTTCGGGACAGGACGCCGGCAATCGCCATCGATGTGCTCGCAGTTTTGGTTCCACTCGCTGCATTTCTGCTCGTCGGCACGCCCGACCGGAGCCTCTACTGTGCTGTCTGGCTGCTGAAACCGCTGCGCGACTCGACTTTCTTCCCGCTGCTGGGCAGGGTCCTGACCAACGAAGCGCGCAATCTGATCGGCGTCACCACGGTCTTCGGCGTCGTTCTGTTCGGTGTCGCGCTCGCGGCCTATGTCATCGAGCGTGACATCCAACCGGAAAAGTTCGGCAGCATCCCCCAGGCAATGTGGTGGGCGGTGGTCACGCTGTCCACTACCGGCTATGGCGACGCTATTCCGGAGAGCTTCGCCGGCCGCGTTCTTGCCGGGCTGGTCATGATGAGTGGCATCGGCATCTTCGCGCTCTGGGCTGGCATTCTTGCCACCGGTTTCTCTCAAGAAGTCCGTCGCGGGGATTTCGTCCGTAATTGGCAATTGGTCGCCGCCGTGCCGTTGTTTCAGAATCTCGGCCCGGCCGCGCTGGTCGAGATCGTGCGCGCGTTACGACCTCGCATCGTGCCGGCGGGCGCCGTGATCTGCCGCAAAGGCGAGCCCGGTGATCGGATGTTCTTTGTCGTGGAAGGGCGAGTCAGCGTCGCGACGCCGAACCCGGTGGAGCTTGGCCCTGGCGCCTTTTTCGGTGAGATGGCGCTGATCAGCGGCGAACCGCGTATGGCGACCGTCAGCGCCGCAACGGCGGTCTCGCTCCTGTCCCTGCACTCGGCGGACTTCCAGATGCTGTGCAGCAGCAGCCCGGAGATCGCGGAAATCATCCGCAAGACCGCGCTCGAGCGGCGCGGCGCGGCACCGATGGCTTGACCGTACCAGGTGTGCAGTCCCGGACTGTAATGGTGTATCATCGCGGCCCAAGGATCGTGGGCGGGCCGGTATCCGGGGAAACATCTAGCTCTGGGTGGCAATTGCGGCCGCGACTGAACTTCTTTGCTCGTCCAGCCAAAGTATCACGATTGCCGTCAGCAACATCAAGCACCCAAGTGTTTGCCAGGCCGTGAGAGTTTCGTTCAGGAATAGGAATGCCAGTCCAGCGGCAACTGCCGGCTCGATCATCGAGGCGACGAGTCCTGCCACCGCAGAGCGGCACCGCGCCATGCCCGCGCAGTAGCAGACATAGGCGAGAGCTGTTGGCCCCAAACCGAGATAGATGAGGACCGAGAGGCTTCGCCAGTCCCCCATGGCCGCACGGAGATGCATGAGACCGTGAGGCGCGATCGTCATTGCCGCGGGTGCAAGAACCAGCGATGCAATGACCAGGCCAAGGCCGGAAACAAAGATCGGCGAATAGTCAACGGAAAGCGAGCGAGCGGCGTTGGTCATCAAGACGAAGGCCGCCGATGCCAGTAGCGAGAGAGCAAGCCCCAGTGTCAGGTCGAGCGGATGTCCCGATGCCGTATCGATACTCACAAAAGCGAGGAGGCCCATGGTCGAGATCGCCAGGGCAAGCAGGACCTGCCGCGATATGGGCTCGCCAATCTTCCGCAGTGACCAGAAGACGGCGATGACTGGCGGCAAGCAGACCGTCAGAAAGACCGTTATCGTCACTCCCAGGAGCGTGAAGCTGCGGAACAAGCAGACCTGGAAGATCGCGCAGGAAATGCCGAACAGTAAGAACCCTGAAGAGCCGCTCACACTGGCCTTAACCTTGCGGGTACTGCCAGTTACAAGCGCCATAAGAAGCATGGCAGGCCCGGCGACAATCGTACGGGCGAATCCGTAGACCTCATCCGGGATGGCGAATTCAGGTGGGACAAGCCTGCTTACGACGCCAACGGCCGCCCAAAATGCGGCGGCGCACATGACGAGTGCGAGCCCTGAGAGGTGGCCTCGGCCAAGACTTGACGTTTCTGGCATGATCCGGACCAGCGGCCCTCTCCCCCCGCGAACGGCACGACGAGCCTTGCCGTCGATTTCGCGAGGCCTTTAGAGAATGGGGCGTCAGCCAAGCGCTTGGAAAAAGCTCCGAGTTTCGTGTCGAGCGTGAGGATTGCGTTAGAGTTCCGCTAGGAGAAGTGCTCCGGGCAGGCGCCGATAGCGGATTGTGACCAGCCCCTGCGCCGGGCGGGCGCGTAGCCCTCTCGACGGGTTCAGCCTCACGACGTCGATGGCATTTCCGAGCCGAAGTCATTGCCTCGATAACAGTCTGTTCCCGTAATGTTCTTGCAGTGGGCGAAAATCTGTGGTTGTCTAGCCTGACCTCGCTCGCGGATTGATCGCAAAGCCGCGCGAGCGGGCACTTGGGGGCTTGGGACAAATGGTGGCGCGGGTTCGCACGGTGGCTTTCCAGGGCATCGAGGCCGTGCCGGTCGATGTTCAGGTGATGATCGCGCCGGGCAAGGTCGGCATGCAGATGGTAAGGCGGATTAATTTCTCCTAAGTTGTTGGCTAGTCGCCAGTGCAGAGCGCGTTGAGCTTGAATCTCGGCCGGTCTACATAGTTTTTCATGGCGTCAGAATCTCCCAGTCCGCTGGCTTATTCCTACATTCGAATGTCCACGGAAATTCAATTGCGAGGCGACAGTCTGCGGAGGCAAGAGCAGGCTTCAAAGAGATATGCCGAACAGCACGGGCTACAACTCGTTGAAGACTTCAAGCTCGAGGATATAGGCGTCTCGGCTTTCAAGGGGGCCAACGTCTCATCAGGGGCGGCCTTGGGAAGATTCCTGGAGCTTGTGAAGGGCGGGCAAATCGCCAAAGGCTCATATCTACTGGTCGAGTCGCTAGATCGTATTAGCCGTCAGCAGATACTCGATTCCGTGCCCATATTTTTCGATATCGTGAAGGGCGGAATCAATGTCGTTACCCTCGCCGATAATCACGTCTATCGAGCCGGCGATACCAATGTTGCCGACGTAATCTATTCGGTTGTCGTCCTAGGTCGAGCATATGAGGAATCCAAGACCAAGAGCATGCGCGTCGGTGCAGCTTGGGAGAACAAGCGGAAGAACGCCGGTAGCAGGAAACTGACCAAGGTCAGCCCAGCTTGGCTATCATTGCAAGAGGATCGAACGGGTTTTGACCTTGTTCCCGAAAGGGTCGAGATTGTTCGTCAGATTTTTCAGTTGGCCGACACAGGGAACGGGTCATTTTCCATCGCGCGTCGCCTCAATCAGTCAGCCACACCGACATTCACCAAATCGAATGGCTGGCATGAATCGTACGTCACAAAGATCCTCAACAATCGAGCCGTGCTTGGAGAGTTTCAGCCACATCGCTATGACGACCATGGGGATCGCGTTCCGCACGGCGAACCGGTGGCGGACTACTTTCCGAAGATCATCGAGGACGACCAGTTTCATCGCGTCCAAGCCTCGCGTCGAAAGAGACTGGTTGAGGGAGCAGGACGAAAAGGCCCCGAATACCGCAATCTGTTCACGAAGATAGCCAAATGCGAGTACTGTGGCGCCCCGATGAGGTTCGTCCACAAAGGGCGTCCACCCAAGGGATCGCAGGCGTTGAAATGTACAAACGCGGTTCGCGGTCTCGGGTGTGAGAGCATAAGCTGGAGATATACCGACTTCGAGACGTCGTTCCTTTACTTCGTCAAGGAGATCGACCTCACGGCTACGTTGAGGGCTGCAGCCGAGAATTCGGAGCGCGCATCAGTCGAACAGCAAATCGCGGCTATTGAGGAGAAAATCCGCCAACTCAGTGCCAAGCGGGAGAGGATTTTCGAGCTGTTGACCGAACCGGGATCGTCCACGGCATTCATCAAGGGCAAGCTCGACGAGTGCGAAGCGTCAATCGCCGCCGAAGAAGCACTGATCGCGGAAATCCGTGAGCAAAGATCGATGGCGGACATGCTGCCAACCATCTCCGCCGACGAGTTGCGTTCATTGATCGCGTCGGTCCAGGATATGTCCGCTCCAGACATTTTTGAGCGGCGTGCAGCAGTGGCTAATCGCCTGAGCATACTGGTTACTTCATTGAGGATAGCGGCAGATGGTAGGCGGCCCAAAATGAAGGGAATCAGGACCTTCTTGGAAGGCCAGGAGCTGAATGCCGATGAACGGGATCGATTGACCGACCACATCGAAAAGTCCAACGAGGAAGCGCAACGGTACAATCGTAGCTTCAAAGTGGTGCTGGCCGACGGTGTTTCGCGCTATGTCATCGTGAGAAGCGACGAGCCTACGGACATAATTGCAGAGGTTCTTGTCGATAAAGACGGCGCAATCTCGGGCAGTGATCGCGGTATGCCGATTGGCTGGTCTGAGGGGTGGGACAACCTATTCGACGAACCTGCTACGGCTCAGTGACCGTAGATTTTCTTACCCAAGCCGAGAGCTTCGCGATCTCATCGCCATAAATAGCCGGCCCGGTTATCCGCTATCATCCTCAGAACCTCCAGAACCGCCTTTTCCCTCGTTTTTCTGTTTTCCCATTCGACATCGGTTTTCGGATCGTGCCGACGGCTTATCCTCGCATGACTTCGAACACCCAAATCCATTTCCGCCCACCGGATCCGGTGGGTCTATATCCCTATGAAAAGATCACACACATGCATCAGACCACCTCAAATCCCTCTCCAACATCCATCACATCTCAGTACGCATCGTGGTTCGACGAGAGGATCGATCAGTTCATCGCCGAGCACAAAGGCAGGTTCGATTCCGTCGCAACATTCACGAAACGGAACGGGTATTTCATCACGATCTCATTCGATCACAGCCATCGAAGCCAGCGGTTTG
The DNA here is from genome assembly GCA_004020545.1 of Mesorhizobium sp. Classification (GTDB taxonomy): domain Bacteria; phylum Pseudomonadota; class Alphaproteobacteria; order Rhizobiales; family Rhizobiaceae; genus Mesorhizobium. The sequence goes on from SAQE01000005.1 coordinate 181,520, forward strand.
AGGGTTCCGCCTCAATCGACAGTCCGAAGGCGAAATCGGAGCTGGACACGTTCACCGACATATACAACTACGTGTGCAGGCAACTGATCGGAAGGAACTACCATCGCCCATCATTCGACCCGCTAAAGCCATTAGCAATCGGTTGCCTGGACATGAATGGGTCGAGATACTGGAAATCGATGGGAGAGCTGGAAAACCCTCATATACATTCGATCTGGATTTTCACGGATCAGGCCCGAGAGGGCTTTCAAAAACTGATTGCCGACAAAGAACGGTTTCAAGCCTTCAAGGAACGGTTCTCGATTAGGGAGATGGATATCCAGGCTCTCGATCACGACCATCGAAATTTGACGGGTGAGGGTCGTGCAACTTCGTACATGGCGAAATTCATAGGGCACAACAATTCAGAGCTTCTGGTGGGAGATGATTTCAGGGTGCTACCTATTCACCACAACACGAACTAGCTCGGTTCGGCTGCGTCAATCTTCCTTCCATTCGAACCGCTCCTTGAGCCCATTGAGGTGGTTGAATCTGATGATGCCATTGTGCTGCAGCATTCCCACAACAATCCCGGGGTGGATGCCAACGGACTCGGAGAATTCGACGACCTCTCTCTCCGATTTGGGTCTTGTCGCCTTAAACCTCGCAAAACGTTCGGTTCCAACGAGAACGTCTTCAGCCCATGTGTCAGCTTCATCCTCAACGCCGTCACCTTCGCCACCCTTGTCGTCAGCGAATGAGCGTCCTTTGTGCAAAACAATGTGGGCGGCCTCGTGGAAGAACGTCCACCAGAAGTGATCATTGCTCTTCATTCTAAGGGACATCTGAATGATCGCACGATCCCCTTCGATCCATCGAGCTGATCCAAATAGGCATGTCTTTGAGATCGGCTTTTCGAGGACAAAAGCGACGCCAGCCGCTCTGCAGAGTTCGTACATGCGTGGTTCAAAGACATCCGGCGGTGTGACCGTAAGATTACGAATTTCGCGAACCGCGGTGACAAATCGGTGTGAATCGAAGGCGTCAAGATTCATGCTGCGTGCCTTATGCTCTCCGAGGATAAGCCACGCGGCTACATGGAAATGGTCGGTATTAAATGCTCTGGACTGCCGATGGTGCACTGCAAGGCTGTCAAATCTAGCTTGCATGGCATGGGGCCCCCCAATGCCGATAAACTTGAGCAAATCCTCGACGAGCCGTGAAATATCCTTCGTGGGGCGCAGTGCACCACGGTCGATAAGCTCCTTCACGGGGAAATGGCTGATAAATTTCGAGGCCTCGTCAAGCTGCCTCTCCTTGGCAACCCTGGCTTGATGAAGGTCCCAATTCGCCTGAAGGGACGTCCAGATGTTCGCCTTCATACCAAGTACCCGCTCGAGCTTTAGCGCGGTCTCGGCAGTGACCGGATTGACACCATTGATGATCGTGCTGACAAGCTTAGGTGTCATGTCAGCAAGCCGGGCGAACTCAGCCTGGTTCCACCCCCTACTCTCGATGTACTCAGCCAAATGCTCACCAGGATGAGTTGCCCAATCCGGTGACCAATCTCTGTTAGCTTCCGCCTTTACAGCGCCCATAGTATCGTACCCTATCTGCGCGCTCTTATTCTTACTTATGCGCGCTACGTTTTTCTCAGATTCAGCTCAGTGATAGTCCACAACACCTACAAAGGTGATTGCGGTGACCTTTGCCAAATCAACACCTCCATCCTCGTTAAGGGGAACTGGATCGTGATCCGGTCTGAAGATCAGACGCCAGTTGCCATTGATATCCACGGCGAAACAACCTTCCCAGTCGCCGTTCAATTGGTGGCGACGAGGAGGTGGATCGTGAGGCACGTCAGCAAGGCAAGCTGCAGCAGCTAATACATCCAGCCGCATCTGAATGCGCTTTGCCTTGTCTCCAAACGCCTTCTGAAGCTCAACAGCCGAGTTGAGCTGGCGGCGAAGCCGGTTGTTTTCATAAGCGAATTCCATTTCCGCCGCCAATTACCCGTTAGGTAACGCATCAGAGATTACCTGATAGGTAACACATTGACTTCAATTTGGGAAGCCCCATGCCCTCGATCAGCACGTGCCGGACGCGACCGGTAGGAGCCAATGCCTCCGGCGGGCATATGAACACAGGGCTTGTTGGGAAGCGAAATGGAACGATCTGCAAACTTTTCGCAAATTTTTATTGAAGGGGTACTTGTGCCGACAACTTGCCGTACCTATTTACCGCCTCCGCCTGCAGGGACACCTCTGCAAGGCGCCAACGGAGGGACTCGAATCGCATGGCAGGATCTTCATCCTCGAAAACTCAACTCGGCAAACTTGGCCTTAAGGCCTCAAAGGAATACTCCAGCGACATATACGTCTACGCTGGAACAATAGACGAAAAAGGGTATGAAGCGCTTCGCAACGAGGTGTTATTCGCCCGGCGATCAGACAAAGTCCTGCTAATCCTGATCACCACCGGCGGCTCTGATACCGCCGCTTTCAAAATCTCCAGACTTTTCCAAACTTTCTACGACAGCTTCGATATCTTCATTCCGGCTCAGTGCAAAAGTGCCGGAACGATCGTTGCGCTTGGCGCCAATCGACTATTGATGTCTCCATTCGCGGAACTCGGGCCGATTGATGCGCAAGGCCTGCAACGAGATGAACTCGGAATCGTGGATTCGAGTTTGTCCACGCAAGCTTCTCTCGAAGCCGTCATGCAGGCGTCAGCCAAGTTCTTCGAAACGTCCGTCGCCAATCTGATCGCGCTTAGTCAGGGCAGTGTCAGTTTCAAGCTTGCTTCGGAAATATGTGGATCAATGGCAACCAGCATCGTGTCACCGCTGGTTGCCAGGATAGACCCTGCAGTGCTGGGCCGTCAGAAGCGCGGGGTGGAACAGGGGATCAAGTACGGAAGCCAATTGGCATCGATGTCAGGCAATGCTGACGAAGGTGCTGTGGCAAGCTTAGCTCTGGGCTATCCTTGCCATGATTTCGTGATCGACTTCGCGCAGGCGAAATCGCTGTTTCGGCACGTCGAACGCGCAGAGGGAACTCTGTTAGCGTTGGCGAATGAGCTTGGCGAGCCGATCCACCACGGATCTGAGGGTGTCATAGACATCAGAACCCTCCACAGAACAAAGCTGCCCAAGGCCCCTGAGATGCCTGATTTCGACCAGGTGCCGGAAGACTGTGGCGAGATGCCCGAGTACGGCGCGATACCGGACGATGGCGAGATGCCAAGCTGTGACGAGCTAGCAGACGTCGCTACTTATGCCGACTGGTTTGATGGCAGGCACCAGGCGAATGACGGCTGGCCAAGCCAGGTCGACGAACTGAGTCAAAAGGCGGCGTAAACTCACCCATTTTGCTTGAACTCAGGGTTTCGCCCTTCGTGGGCGAAGCCCTTTCAGCTTGTGCAGCAAAAGGGGTGCTCTCATGGAAATCTTCGACGAATCTGCCGTTCGGGAACAGAGCGAACGGCAAAACAGCGCCGACACGCAGGGTCGTTGCTCAGAAGCGCAGCGTCCGGAGGAAATTAGCTGGCTAACGCGCAAAATGCGCTTGTCGATCAACCGTCGCCTGATCGACAAGAATGTCTTCGGGAACAAAGGTGCATTCACACTTGGATTTGAGCCGCATCAGCTCGACGTGATGGAGCTTCTTGACGAAGTTCTGCAGGGCTACGCCTACAGTGCGGAATACAAAGGCCCTAGAAACAATCAGAATTTCAGGGCGACCGACCTGCTTTCTGTCGACATCGATGGCACGATGACCCTTGATCAGGCGGTCGATGACCCATTCGTCGCCGCCCATGGGACATTTATCTACACTACCGCCAGCCACACACCAGAAAAGCACCATTTTAGGATCGGTTTCGCACTGGCACGGACGATTGAAGACGGCGCGGAGATGCGCGCGGCAGTGCGATCGCTGATACTAAAATTCGGAAGCGATCCCAACGCATCGGAGCCAGCTAGAATATTCTACGGAAATCGAAAAGCTGAGGTCGTTTGGCTGAATGGGGGCATCCCTAGCTATCAGCTTGATCAACTGATTCAGCAAGGCAGGGGCGCAGACCAAAGCGATATGGATTTCGCCAGGCGTGCGTCGTCACGATCAAGCTGGCCGCTTCCGGATGATCAGCAGCTAGTCAGCGCCAAGGGTGTCATCGGCACCCTCTCTGATTTTCCACGATCCGAGTCGCTGTATTGCCCCCGTCATAAAGACACGCACCCGAGTGCATTTGTGATCGTCAATCGTAACGGGCAAAAAGGTATCCACTGCAAGGCATGCGCCCAGAGCTTTTGGCCGGCCCAGGCTACGGACAAATACGATTTCTATAGCTTCGAGGCCGCTGCTCGGGACGTAAAGAGAATCCCTAGGCCCGCCGACGACATCGATGCCTTTTTCGATTGGTCACCCGGAAGACAGGAACTGTCGGCTGCAAATATAAGGTTCGTCGAGGAGAGATATCTCGACGACTTCCCAATTCCGGCTGGCGCGACGTTCATCAAAAGCCCTAAAGGGACCGGCAAAACGCAGATGCTGAAGCGCGTCTTGCAGCGGGAGCCCGGCAGGTTCCTGCTGATCGGGCACCGCCGCACATTGATTAGGTCGACCTGCAACAAGCTTGGCCTGGACTGCTACCTAACTGAGGATGGCCAACAGTCCGCCGTTCGACAAGACCGCTATGGCGTCTGCCTCGATAGCTTGCTCAAAATAAAAACTGATACGCCTTACGACTACATCTTAATCGACGAGTCAGAACAGGTGCTGGCGCACTTCCTTTCGTCAACAATCGCCGAGAAGCGGATTCCCGTCCTTCACCGGTTCATACACCTCATATCACGGGCCAAACGGGTCGTAGCACTCGATGCTGACCTGTCGTGGAATTCTTTCTTGCGCATATGTGAATGGCGTCAAAAAGCGGCGGTGCCTGGCGAGAACACGATCCTCATAAACACTTTTCGAAGACCTCGCGGGACGATCCGCGTGGTTCCCACGAAACAGCAGCTTGTTGCAGAGGTTCACAAGGCAGTCGGCGCAAAAAAGAGGTGCTTCGTTACGGCGAATTCGCGAGCTGCAATTGAACGGCTCGAAGCCTCCCTTCGCAAGACCTACTCAGACGTTGCGCTAATCGCTATTACGTCTACGACGGTTAAGAAGCTCGACGACAATGTGCGGGCATTCCTTGATGATCCAAGGCTGGAATCCACGAAATACCAAGTTGTGCTGGCGTCTCCGTCCCTAGGGACCGGCGTGGACCTGTCGTTTGAGCGCGAGCAGGACCATTTTGACGTCGTTTTCGGACTGTTTGAACCGCTGGTCCTTACGCATTTTGACTGCGATCAACAACTTGCCCGGGTCAGGGCACCCAAAGAAGTTCGCGTATTCATCGATCCTTCGAGGTTCGGCTTCGAAACCGATCTCGAGGCTGTCACCTCAGACGCATTGCACTACGAAATGATGGGTCACTTGATAAAGGGATACAGCCCCGAAGGCCGGGTCGAGTACCACGAGTGGCGCCACAACGACCCTCTGTTTCGAATCGCCGCGTCGGTCCTTTCTTCTCAAAGGGCATCGAAAAACGACCTCAAAACAAATTTCATTGAGTACGTCGGCAGGCAGGGATGGGAGGTCAAATCTGTACCGAGCAATTTCGCCGCTCATCAGGCCGGCACTGTCGCTTGGGCAATGGGTAAAAAGTTGGCTCGGGCCGAAGCTATCCGACGGCTAATGGACGCTCGGTCTATGACCGATGAGGAGTTCGAACAGGTTTCCGCCACCCTGAAAGAGGACGATTTCGTCGACGATGACACGCGTGCATCCTTTACCCGCTCATTCATTGAGCGGTTCTATCAAGCCAATATCTCACCAGAGCTGATCGATTTAGACGATAATGGCCATATGAGAAGCCAGGTCATGCTTTTCGAGCAGCTGATCGACAAAAAGTTCCTAGAGTTAAAGGTCAAAATGGCCTTCGACGTGTTTTCAAGCGAAAGCCAGTCACCCGGACTTATCGCTAATAGGGGAACGAAGGGATTATTCACAACGGCGCTTCTAGCGAAGACGCCATACTATTCGCTGGGGGAATTCAATCTGGACGCGGAATGTCGAACTGAGGACCTGACGGAGTTCGTCGATTACGTCCGCAAACACGCGATCACATTCGAAACGCAGTTCGACCGACCGGTCAGGGCCGACTTGGCTGAAAAGCCGATAAGCCAATTGAAAGCGGTTTTCCATGAAATCGGCCTCGACCTGATAAAGACTCGCACGGAATCCATCGGAGGACAGAAGTCATATCTCTACGGGATCAGACGGGACTATTTCGATCAGATGATCGATATTGCAGAAAGGCGGAGGGCAGCGGACCGTCGAGAGATACAGCCCAGGCCGGTCAGCAGTTGATCTATCAGGTCATCAATGGATGGGAACGGGGAATTCGGATAACGGCCGAATATATATAGAAACATTTTTCTCCTATTTCACTTATCCTCCTCTGACATTGGGGTTGCGGTCCGACTATGGAAACCGACCGCATCCGTTGACCCTCTCGGCCATCTGACGGGACGCCGTTGTCGATCATCAACGGAAGGAGATCACAATGGCATTCGAAGGATTGAAACTGGTCGCAGCCCCGAAGCAGGCACCGACTGACCCAGCATCCAAGCGTCGGCAAAGGCTGATCATGCAGATCGACCATCAGCTTTATATGGCGGAGCCGGAGAACGTTGGCCGGAAATTCCGTGGTCGTTGGTGGACGATCGATCTGGACGGCAAGCCGACCCTGTCGATCAAGTATGGCAAGGTTCCCCTGGAGCTTGCCAAAGGCAAGCATGCGATAGCATGCAGTGACATGACCGGCGTCGTCGATGCGCTGAAGAAGGCCCGGGAAGCCGCGATCGAGGGTACGTTCGACAGCCAGCTAACGGTTGTGTCGGAACAGGTCCGGGCACGCTTCAAGAAGGGCCGCTGAGACCTTAGGACAATGAGATCAATACATGGCCGGCCAGCCCGCTGGAATGCGGGCTGGCTCAAACCGGTTAGCGGCGTTTTGCAAGTGCACGCAACTGCTCGACAGCCACGACCAGATCGCCGTCGGTCAAATCACCCAGCAGTAATCGCGCCTCAACCTCTTTCTTGAGCCGATCGCCTGACCGATTGGCCGTGTTCTGCTCGAAGAAGCTCTCGACCGGCACATCAAGTGCTTCACTGAGTCGAATTAGGGTTTCGAAACTCGGCCAATTGACACCTCTTTCCCACTGCGAAACGGCGTCAAGCGATCTGCCCGTGCGAGACGCAAGATCATCCTGCGTCAGCCCGCGAAGCTTCCGCAGCTCCCTCAGAATCATGCCGAAATTGTCGATCGCAGACATGTCGCAGATGTGCGCTGCCCGCGAATATCGTTGAACCTAGATAGCTACGATCCTTCGGAAATAATTCGTAGCGAACTACCAGTTTTTGTTGATTGCTCGGATTTGCGAGGGTATCGCTATCCCAGCGTTAGGGACCGCCCAAAGACCGGGTGAGAAGGGGTAGTACATGGAAGAAGCCGCAGCACCAATCGCAACGATCGACTGCCCGTATTGCGCGGAGCCGATCAATCCGAAATCCAAGAAGTGCAAGCACTGCGGGGAAATTCTCGATCCGCAGATGCGGGAGCTCGAACTTCTAAAGAGCCAGCGGAACAACCCTCAGGTGTTTATGAATGCCGGCGGCGGAGCCGCTGCAGCCGCGGCTGCTTCTGGAACTGGGATGCTAAGGCGTTTCCCCCATTTAATGCATATCCTGTTAGTCATCTTTACCGGCGGGTTTTGGATACCGGGCTACATCCTGATGTATCTGTTCCGAAACAAGCGATACTACTACTGAGGGCTGGCCGGATGAGCATTCTGTCGTCGGCCTTCCTTAGTAGCCGCCTTTCCCGAGCCGTCTTAATCGCAATAGCTATCGCGGCACCAAACCCCGCCTTTGCTGACAGCCGTTTTCGTGGGTTCACCGTGTCGGATACACCCGATCAGGTCGAAAAGAACGCGAACGCTGAGGGTGTCACAGTGAGCTGGGGGCCTCCTGTGTTTAACCCTGATGGCAACGCCAAAGAGGCCACGATCAAGGACGGCGACAACGCCTGCGGGTGGATCACGTTCAACGGTGACAACAAGATCAAATCGATGCTGTTCGCCGAATGTTTTTTCACCGGTCAAGGACTGGGGTTACGCCAGGTCACACAGGGGTTCATCGATAGGTTCGGTGGCTCCGCCGAGATGGAGATTATCTCCGACCCTATTTGTAAGGGCGGTCAGCCGTTTCTATTCAAGGGCAGAACGTCAGAGGGCGAGCTATTCCGGATCAAGGAGGAATGCGCCCGCTGGAAGCTTGAGGTCATGGTAGAGATAAAGCCAGGATCGGGTAAGGGTCTGAAGTTCTAGGTTGACCCTACGCAACTTGTGTGCTGCCGGCGTCTAACCTGCGGCGCTTGCTGAAACTTCGATCTGAAGTTCACCAATTTCGAAACAATGATTCGACAGGGTTGCCTGACTGCCACTAGACTTCTGCCTGGGGTTTCTGGGCATGTTTCGCTTCTTTTCCATTCGCGTCCTGCTGTTTGTCGCGTCGATTTTGATGGGCGCTCCGGCTCACGCCGGCTTGCAATTCCAAGCCGGACAGACTGGCTGGGGACTGCACTACATCTTGGTGTCAGGCGATTTCGCTTATCAGGACGACCTGTCTACCTTTGAGAACCAGGTGCGATCCAATTCGGCGACCGCAGTCACATTCTCGTCGCCGGGCGGCAACATCCAGAAGGCCATGGAACTCGGCCGCCTCATTCGCAGGCTAGGCATCAATACGATCCAGTTCAGGGCCGTCGAATGTGCCTCCGCATGCTCGCTTGCGTTCCTTGGCGGCGTCATCCGCTACGCTGACCCAGGCTCCATTGGCGTTCACAAATCGTCTTTCCAGGGCGATGTTCCCCTAACCACCCAGGAAGCCGTATCTGCCGTTCAGCAAATTACCGCTGATGTCATGACCTACATGATCGAGATGGGTGTGGACCCCGCCCTGCTCCAGCTTTCGTTGCAATATGACAGCAACGACATCCGCTATCTGTCGATGAGCGAGATGGTGAAGTACAAGGTAGTCACCTTCAAACCAGACGCCGGCCAAAACCAAGTTGCGAGCCAGGCACCAAACCCTACGCCGACACCTCCGCTGCAAGCCACCACGCCGTCCCCGCCAGCCGCTTCGCCTCCATCAGTTGCTCCACCCTCTTCGGCTGCTCCGTCGCTCGTGATCCCGCAGGCCCGCTCGGGGCGTATCGGGCACCCTAAGGGTTCCGCACCCCTCAAGACGCTGCCGGAGGGAAAGTCGACGAATGTGGCGGTGCTGAGGAACGGGAGTTGGGTCGCGATCCTTGGCAACAGCGGTCGCTGGTATCGAGTTCAGGCCGGAAATCAGGTTGGTTACATGCATGACACCTGGGTTCACGTCGACCAATACGACAGCGGCCCATTCGGAAAGAGGCATATCCAGGTCAAGAGCTTCGACAACTATGCGGACGCCGAGTCATATGTGCGCTCTGCATCGATCCCTCTCTCCGCCTACCTTGCCACCAATGGTTGGTTCGCGATCACTTTGGAAAGCACATTCGACGAACCGATGGCCAAAGGTCTGGTTAGAGAGATGAAGGCGAGGGGCGCGATCCCTGACGATGCTTATGCCACATTCGGCAACACGTACGTTCGTAAGGTTTGCTGCCAGTAGCACTCGCAGCGGCATAAAAACTCGCATTCTCCCGTCCAGGAGAGAGGGCTTGGGCAAGATTCAACGCTACGCAGATAATCGATACAATCGTCGGAAGCGTGGCCGACGCCACCGTTCCAGCGATATGCCGCTTTGGGCGAAGGTCGCTGCTGGCTTGACTGTCTTGGGCGGCCTTCTTGCCCTCGAATTCGGTCCGGCCGCTGTCGGCTGCAACATCAAGGGCAACATCAGCTACAATACCGGAGAGCGCATATACCACATGCCAGGGCAGGAGTATTACTGGCAGACGCGGATCAACCTCTTGAAGGGGGAACGCTGGTTTTGCTCGGAAGCGGCAGCAAGGGCAGCCGGGTGGCGAAAGTCGCGCATTTAGCGTTCAACTCGGTTGGAACGTCCGCCATCCGATATCAGCGCTGCCTCTGCAGAAGTTCGCAAAGATCGGTGACTGCCTCGTCGATGCCTCGCTCATCACGCTTGTAGAACACCCGAGTCCCAACCTTCGTAGCCGACACCAGCTTGGCCTCTAACAGCCAGCGCATGTGCAGGCTGACTGACTCCTGCGTGAGGCCGAGACGGCCGCAGATCAGCTTGTTCGTCAGGCCGGTCTGCCGCGCGTCGGGAATCTCAGGGAAATACAGTTCCGGCCAGTTTAGGAAGTCCAGGATTTTGAGCCTGCTTTCGCAAGCTAACGCTTTGACGACGCGGGCGTCCATCACTGTCCTCCATCAATTGGTTTCTGACGGGTGCTGTCCCCGAGCAAGTCGCTCTCGGCAACGAGATGCTTTGGCGGAATGCCACTCTCTGGGTCGTTTTTTTGCGGCCCTTAACCATCGATGCGCTCTTTGCTGATCCTTACAATACAGCAGTGTGTAGATGACGCGCTAAAAGCCATATGGTAGGTTACACTGTTTTCAGCCGTCGCAAGGACAGTTTAGCCGGCGGCGGATGCTTTTTATAATAAGGGGTGGGGGATGCCATGAACGATATAAGCCGAAGGACCTTGCTTAAAGGCTGCGCATCAGTACTTTGCACGTCAAGGTGCGCCCAAATTACCGCTTTCACCGCTCCATTTTTCCTATCACAGAGTCAAGAAGCAAAGGCCTGGGTTATGGCCGCCCTTGCTGTGGCTTCAACGGTGGCGAGTATGATAGCTGCCAACAATGCAGGAGACGGCGGTATCGGAGCCCTACTGGAGGCTAACTACAAAACGCTTCAAGAGGCCGTAAAGAAACTAGACGACATACAGTCGCGCCTAAGCGAAATCTACGAGAAACTTGAGGCTCTGCCTGACGAGATTGATCGGCTGCTGAGGCAGGAAACAACTAGAAAGCTTCAGGTGGAGTTAATGGCAGTCGTCCGCGGCTACGGAGAAAAACTCAACGCCCGCGACCCCGCCCAAACTGATCAGCAGTGGCGACGCGACCCTGTCACTCAGCGCGACATCGCCAATCTTCTGTTCCGTCTGCAGAAAGCCAGGCAGGAAGTGAACGTTCAGAACCTCCTTGATCCATCGACGGCCCTGGTGGCAACCTCACTAGGTTACGTGGAGGCTAATCTACAAAACATTCTAGGATATAGACGCTACGAGATCGCCAGCACGATCAGCACGATCTATCTGCCATGGCTCGAAGCTATACTCGACCCGAATATAACAAACTCTACGGCGGGATATACGCTCGCGGCGAACAACAGGCTGGCTGCTCTTATGTCCGCAGCGGCGATTAACCCTGTGGGCGCGTCCGTCGGTTTCCGCGCCGGAGAGCAAGGCACGTCGGTTACACTCTCACCTGTTGAACAGAGCCTCCTAGCCTGTGTCGGAATAAATGACTATCGGCCAAAAAAGACGGACTTTGATGACATGGGTGATTGCATAAATCCGAAGTACACATCCGTTCCAGCTCCTGGCGCTAACTCCGTCGCTTCCACTGGACCCGATGACCCATCTGGTAATTCGTTGACGTTCCTTAAGAACGGACACCAACTGTCCACCCCAGAAGTGATGCGCCTGTTCGGGAGGACATCTAGCAACTTTCCGCCGCTGGGCTCGCTGCTCACCGATCCACAGGTCCTGGCCAATTCTGACGTCGAAATCGCGTTCAGTTGCAATCGTGTAAGGGGCAGAGTCACCTCGGAACGAATAGGTGCAAAGGATCGTCTGATGTCTAATGTCTCCCTGAAAGAGGGTGAGCTGATAGAGGCCGGCCAACCCACCGGAGTCCTCATGCTTTCTCTCAGCAAGAGCGAAGAGCAGCGTGGAACAGCTGGCGGCAGCGGCATGGTGTCGGACACCAGCTGCGAGCTACAGACGCAAGATATGGTGGATGCAAACGATCGGCTTAGCCGGATGCGTGCCATGGGGCGGTGGGCGGAAGCTGAGAAGAATTATTCCGATTTGTCTCTGCTTGTTGACCAGATAAATCTCGAACGGGGCCGTATAGCATATGGCGGACGCGCTATGTTGGCCTGTGAAGTCACCCGCCAGAGCCTGACCAAACTTGTCGACGATTATGCATGAGGGGGGGTTATATGAGCGCTTACTTCCGAACGGGTGTGCTCGCCGCGATAGCCTTGATGGGTTTGGTTGAACAGTCGTGCGCACAAACCTCGCTCATACCAGGTTCGCGTGATCCATATGGTCTCAGTGAGCCCCCGCCTGTCACGAGGCGCGCCGAGACAGCGTCAAAGGCTGCGGATCTCGCGCAAGCTGCGGCCACTTGGATTAACGAGCTCGGTGTCAGGCAGGTCGTAAGAAATTCTATACGATCTGAGGACGCCAATATTAAGGCCCTTATTAATCGATCCGGTCAGGCTGGAGTTTTATTTGAGGTGTATGTGGAAAGAACCGATGGTGAAATCCCCTTCTATTCTGTCGTCGGTGACGGAATCCAGATGGTAGGGGCTGGTTCGTCTCCCATTGCGATAAACTCGGCTGCCAATCAGCAAGACCGCCTGCGCCCATCTCCCCGATCAGGCGCCGTTGTCGACACGGAGAAGAGCTACTTTCTCTGGTTCACCAAGGACGCGAACGGCATTCAGGCGACTACCTATGCGGCAATTCCGATCATATACGAAACCAATCGGAGATACGCCGACAAGAAGCTTTTGGAAACGTTGAACCAACGGGAACAGGACGTGGCCATCGAGGCGGCTGTGTCCCATATAGAGAAAAGTGTGAGAACAAAAAAGCTAAAGGAAAAGCTTGCGGACCTGAAGAAGCGCCAGGACGAAACGAACGCGGCGATCCTCCGAATAGACCAGTCCCTCAAAGCTGAGCTCGAAAAAGCAAGAAAGGCACAACAAGCTTCCTCGACGCTGTCACTGCTGGCATCTGCGCTGACGTTATCATCCCAAATCGCTACGCTTCAGAGCTCGCTCGGGACGGATGCGCCGGCAAGCGTTGGGGCCGCCAAATCGACTGCCGAACTAAAACAGATCGTCGACGGAATGGCGTCGGAATCTATAAAGAATGGGGACAAGCTAACTCTGCAATATGGGGAAACGATCGACAGAAGGAGAGGCGTTAGGCTCGAATACATCCAGTTTCTCAGGGAACAGCGCTACCCCATACCGGCAGTCCCGGAGCTTCGGCAGCTTCCTTAGGCAGGGACGTCTAAGCCTGCCTTTTATTCGCTCGATCCCGTTACTGCGATACGCCGCTCTCAAACACTATTGTAGCTCTCAGCTCCGCGTGAAAACAACGAGGAGCGGGAATGCTCGCGGGTCGGGCCGGCGCGCCAATGCCTTCCGAGAGAGGGGATGCCGCGGTAGAGATTCGGACGGTCCTAGTTCTCTGTCGCCGACGGCGTTGTCTGCTCCGGCTGACTAAACGAAAAGCTGGCTATCAGGAGATAGCCCGCCATGCATCACAATCGAATCAGCTCGTCGCTCAACGGTGACGGGTCGGAGAAATCAATTATCGCCCTGCTGGCGCGACAAGACGGCGCTCAAGTTCTGTCGACCTGGCAGAATGACCGCATCAGTGAATACCTGCTGGCTTCAGATAGCCGGCGACACACCTGGCATGCATGGCTTGCGATCCATGGCATGGCCACCTGCGATGTAGCTGAGACGTATAGGTATTTCACCTTCGCCAAGTCCCGACAGATTCTGGCGGACGCATTCGGCTCCTGCCCCGCAGGAATGGTCTCGGCACTCGGCAAATTCGGACCATTTGCGAGGCCAAAACACGCCTATATTGCGCTCCATGAGGTCCTGACGGCTGGTGGGCCGCTGGCAAATCACGTCCACCAGTCGGCGAAGATGGGCGATGACGACCTGGCCTCACTCGCAACGGCTGTGACCATGGATGCTTCAAACCGAGTCGTCCGTGCGCTGCTGAAATGCAAGGTTCCCATGCGGACGATGGTCGAGCTGCTGTGGGTGGTTTCCCGGATGGCGTCGCAATACGAGGAGCGGTACCTTGTTCGGTGCATCTCTGAGGACCGCCGGCCAGCCAGTATCCTGGCAAACCTGTATGGGCTGGCGCCATTCCCTGCGCCCCCATTTGAGCAGGCCGGCGCGCTGATTCCGATCACCACACCCGAGCAGCTCCGTAAGACGGGCCAGTCTTTCAACAACTGCCTGAAAAGGCCGGGCGAAGAATTCGCGGCAGCTGTCGCGTCAGTTCTGTCCGGCCAGCGGTATTTTTATAGATGGGAAGGCGAAAACCCAGCGCTGCTTGCCTTCGCCCGGTGTGGCTCTGCGGGTTGGATCTTGGCAGAGCACTCTGGTCCAGCGAACAGTCGCGTTCCGGACGCTGTTATCGAGCAAGTTGAAGACGTGTTAGCTGGTATCCCCAGCGTGTTCATCGGTAATGCCGGTTCGGGAATGCTTCGATGGATTTGTACGAGCTAGAGTTCGACCGTTGATTAGGTCTCGGCCAAAAGCTACGAAGCTTCGATTGTCATGAAGGAGAAAGCCTTGGCCGACGAGACCCTGAACCTGATCGAGCTAACCGCCGACATCGTTTCTGCCTACGTCAGCAACAACCCGGTGCCGGTTGCCTCTCTCCCGGATTTAATTCAAAGCGTGAACTCGTCGCTGGCGAAGGTCGGGCAGCCGGCCGCGCCCGAGACGCCGGCCCAGGCTCCCGCAGTCAATCCGAAGCGATCCGTATTCCCCGACTACATCATCTGTCTCGAGGACGGGAAGAAGTTCAAATCGCTGAAGCGGCATCTCGCCGTGCATTACGGCCTGACGCCCGACGAGTACCGCGAGAAGTGGGGCCTGCCGCGCGATTATCCCATGGTTGCGCCGAACTATGCGGAGCAGCGGTCGGCCTTGGCAAAGGCGAGCGGGTTGGGTCGCAAGCCTGGGCCAAAGCCGATGAAGAAGGGAGCGCGACGGAAGTCATGACCGTGTCGCACCGTTCATTTCATGCATGTGGGCTGGCGGCGTCCCTGCAGTAATATTCGATGATCCTACCCATCATCGATTTGGCAGACGCCCTCTGTGATGCCGATGGTCGCCTTGCTGGGAAGCCGTCGATCTGCGAGGGATAGCCGCTCGTTGCGCTCACGAGGATGAAAGTGATGTCAGGCCGCCCTTGGTCCAGTTCCTCTTTCGCGATCACATCCAGCACCTGCTTTGTGCCGCGCATCCGCCAAATACCGATCGTTTCGCCAAATTGCTCATATGTCTGCGGGAACGCACGATTTCTTACCGCGCGCAACAAAGCCGCCCGGATTTCCTCCTTTCGATCAAGGAAACGGATGGTCATGAGGCGGCGGTCTCAACGGTGTGTCCTTCTAGCCTGAAGGCGCCGGTACTCTCATCAAGAGCGGCCACCTTCATGACGATCTTGCTAGGGAAGCATTCTTTTATGGCTTTGGTCTTAGCTGACGTGTCCTTGGCTATAGCGACTATCACATTGACGACTCCATCGCAGTTATCAACTGCCCACCGCAAATTGGTCATTAGTTCGTTGTGGCCAGGCCTGACCTTTCTGTTCGGGTCAAGCCATGTTCGTTCGTAAGCGGGCCGCTTATCTACCCATATAAATTCATGCTGCCAGAGGGTTACCACGACGGTCTTGGTCTCTTCGTTTCGAGCAGACCAACTCCAATAGGTATTCTTCGGGCTGGTTCCGAAGTGCTCAAAACATTCGGTGTGGCTATACTTCTTGGCCATACAGGTCCCCCTATCGATCTAGCTTAGACTAAATAGCCGGTAGTACGCTACTCATCCCGCCAGATCACCCGCTTCTCCCATCGGATTTGCACCAGGCGCCGATATCGGATCGTGTGCGCTTGCTCGCCGGTCGGGTGGAATAGCTGCGCGCTCATCCACTCACGGCTCTTGCACTTCTGACAACTGGCCTTCTCCCTCCACCTCGTTCATCGTGACATTGCCTATCACCTCGCGCAGCTTCAGCGGCTTTTAGAAGCGCCTGATGTTGCAGCGGGCTCACCGGATGCGACTTGCCGGCATCATGGACATGCTGCAGGGTCCAGGCGCCGGGAGGCTCTGGCGGCGGGATGGCGACATGGAAAGAGATGAGAAGCCGGTGGAGCGTCACCTTTACCGAAAGCCGAACTTCGCCAGCAAAACTTGGGAGCAGGGTTTCACCTCTTGGCCAACACCCATTGACTCAGCTCCTTCGTAGTTCCGCCCTGCTGCCCCATCGCAAACGTACCCGCCGCTCCCAGGCAAAGCACAAATCGCATGGCTTACTCGTAACATGGTGAGGTCACCCCCGACCAACCTCAGGCATCCGCGGTATTTGAGAGCCAGATCGTGCGCCGCCAACGATGCCGACGTAAGCAGCGCTTCATTGTCGCAGATTGTGAGTTCGTTGGCGCCATTGGTGAGCTGGACACCGCTAAGCCGCAGATCGGCGACACGTCCGCTTGGGCATCCCATAACAGCTTGAAAATCCATCTTGACCGATTGGTCCTTTGTCGAGAGTTCATCGTCCAGCCGGCTAGCAGCGCGATCACCATAATGGCCAAAAAAGCCGCTCAACAGCAATCCGATCGCGATCAGGATGTAGGTCCACACGCTCTTGAGAACGCTTTTAAGGTTATCTTTTAGGTGAAAGCGCATATACTAGCCAATCGTCACCAATGCGGAATTCCATTCGTAGCCAACCGCTTTCTTGGCCGACGCTGCATCTAAACTTTTCTTCGTCAGCGACGGATTTTCCACCTTTTCCAAAAGATGCGTCACGAAAAGCATTTACGCACTCGCCAATCTCTTCTTGCTTGTCTTTCAAGAGAACAGGGACTGCATCCCGTGCAGTTTGCCTATCAAAATCATCAGTGGCTTTACCGTCGTCTGCCGTCGTCCCAATGAAATTTTCAAACTGGGTCTGGAAGGCCCGCACCAGGTCGGATCCGCCGGCGTCAAGCTTAAATAGCGTTTGTACCAACGCAGAGTGAGATTGCGATCCTTCTAGGCTTTCAACAGAAATATCGCACCAATGGCTTTGGTGAAACTCGGTTAGCCAGCAGGCGGTGGCGTTTTTTACCCAAGCGCCATTCTGATTCGTGCCAGAGCGCTCCAAATCGCAGGTGCATTTTTCCCTGCCTGCTTGTTCTGCCATGGAACCCGAATTGAGTAGCACGCACATCGCAGTGGTAAGGGTGGCCAAAAGACTGTTTGACGCCAATCTAACCATCGTCTCATCACTCCCTGCTCAAAGTCGAACGGTAACCATCACATTGAGACCCCCCTGACACAAGACGTTCGGTCGTTGCGGCGAGGTCAAATATTCTGGTCGGCTAATCGTGTTGGATACGTGGGACAGAAAGTGGTGCGCACAGGCGTCGGAATGCCGAGCGCTTCGGCCATCACGATCAGTGGCAGGGTATTCCAGTGCGTTCAAGCTGGAATGTCATAACCAGGTTCTTGGCTGTCTGAGGGTAAAAGCGATTACCATTGACGGTGACCAGACCCGCCTCGTTGAGATTGCGCGCAAGCTCTGAGTAGGACATCGTTTCCCAGCGGTCGGGCAGCGAGTCGCGAATTTTGTCGGCAAAATCGGCGGCCTTCGCTTTGTTTGCCGCTGCCAAGGCACTCCCATTTCTACCGAGCACGGCGCCTCTGCGCTTCGCCTGAGTAAGCGCTGCCGTGGTCCTTTCGGAAATCAGCCTGCGTTCCTCCTGAGCCAGAGCTGCGAAAATATGCAGCTGAAAGTCGGTGGCATTCGGCATCTCGACGATGACGAGGCGAACTCCCTTCTCCATCATCGCAGATATGAAGCTTACACGTCTGGAAAAGCGGTCCAGGCGGGCGATTAGCAGGGAAGCTCCGGCCTTTTTCGCGGCGTTTATCGCTTTTGCCAGTTCAATCCGTCGATCATTCCTGCCAGATTCCACCTCAATGAATTCTGCGACCAGCTCGCCATTTGCTCCTGCAAATTGCCGGACCATTTGCTGTTGAGCCTCTAAGCCGAGGCCGGATCGAGCCTGCTTCTTGGTGGAAACGCGATAATAGCCGACGTATTTCATGGGCCTCCGTCAAACATAAACGCTGGTTTATGTTTTAAGGACTCCTCCTAAAAGCGTTTCGAGACAACAGTTGTTCTCCGGGCATTCCTGAACTGGGGATAGCGAGCAAGCTCACTGCCGGGGCCTAACACTGAGCGGCTCCTGGGCTTTCAAGTCGCCACAAATCAGCCATGAACCCAAGGCCTCCTGCTGTGGCATTCGTTTTGGTTGGGGTATGATCTTCATGACCAAGGAACGAACGTGGATTTTTTATCGCCGTCACGACGATACAGGCGGCGAGTATACATTTCAGGACCCGCCAACGTCGCCGACGCTTGATGCTCGTCCGTTTGCCAGTAGCGAAGTTGCTCGCATGCAGTCGTGCCCGGTGGACTACTTCGCTGCCGATGCGCGCTGGAAGTCGACGTACGGATGCCGGATACCTGAATATTTCCGGCGCTTTGTTAGCTGCCTGCCCATCTTCATGAGCACATACGATTTTTGCAAACGTGATGCCCCGAATACCGTTCGCGCCAATGATTACTTTCGCTTCCTTCGTGAGTACGGGGATGACGAACTGTGTGGGCGATCCCTTCGCACCGTGTCGGAAAGGCTCCACGACCTGAAAGTGATTACGCTGGATCGGGAAGCAAACGCCGATATCTTATTTTTCACGGCGTGGCAAAAGCACCAGCTCCTCGTCGCTACCTCGGTCGTAAAACCCGACCCATCGCCGTCGCATCTAGTGCTTACCTACAAAGGCGTTCCGCTCGCCGGACCCGCGAAATAGGAAATTTTTTCCCGATTCCGTAGCGAAATTTGGCCCCCGAATTACGGTTGCGGACAAGTCGCCCATGCGACCCTTCCCGGATCAACCGATCGGGAAAATATGAAAAAGGGGCACAACATGTTCAAGCAGATTGGCTCGGCTTTCGCTCCCGTTGCGATCTTCGCTGGGTTTCGCAGCGCCGTTCGGCAAGGCTGTATCCTAAGCTTGGCAGCGACGCTCACCTTCAACACGGCCATCCCGGCTCACGCGATTGATCCTGTGACAGGAGCAGTTGCTATCGGCGGCATACTGTCCATGTTCAACAGGCAGAACGACATCAATGGCGCTCGTATCGAGGCCATTCTGGAGATGCTGTCGGCTCTTGGGAAGAACATGGATAGCGTCCAGGGCTCCCTAGCAACGGTACTCGAACGCACAGAAAATCTTGGCAAGACCAGCTACGATGCCACGGTCAAGGCCGTCGAATGGGACCGGCTGAACACCGTGGTCGCTCAGGTCAAGACGATCAGGGGTTTGATTGAGCAAGCCAAGGCAAATGGCAACGGCCAGTTCAAGGACGGCAGGTTGAAGGGATTGGCATACCAGGCCGACATCCGCCGCTCTGCCCTGGATCTACGGTTGAAGCGGGAGGAAATCTCGACGATGTCAGTCGCCAACGTGCCCGGGCTGGTCGCCGCTGTCTACGCAGAAATGTTTGCCAATCAGCAGTCCGAGTACCCCGAGGAGAATGCCATGGTTCGGCGCTCCGCAATCGCCCAGCTGCAAAAGACACTCGATGACGGAACAGCAGGTGGTTTCCTGGAGATCGAAACAGAGCTCCACTCGGATATCATCCAGAAGAAAGACGCGATTGCGAAGGAATTGGGCTTGCCAGATGGTCTCGTAAAGAACGGGACGTTCCCGTGGTTCAGCCATACCCTCCTGCGTAAAGAGTACACAAAGCGCTGGCAGCGCTTTAGAAACCATATGTGCTTTCGTAACATGGACATTCCTTGTGACGAAGACATCGAAATCGATGTCCCCGCTGATGTCCCGGTCCACACCCGAACCTGGCAGCGTCAGGTAAGGCTAGTGCCTGTAGCTGGCGGCTCGCCAGATCTTGTTACCATTGAGGTTTCTCCCGTTCCGCCGGCACAGGAGCTACCTGGCGCCGTGCCCGGCTCGACCAGCCACTTTAATGCCGATGCGGATTTTGAGAAGGCCGACCCACGATTCAACGACGTGGTGCTTGCCAACAATATCGCACTGCACAACGCGATGGTCGTCGCACTTTCCGAATACCAGCGCCTGGAGGGACTCACTCGCCGTACGATTGCAGCTCTTTCCATAGAGGACTCCGTCATCCCCGACTCGGCAATTGAAGAAGCGATCGCCCTCATCGGACACTCCACGAGCGCTTCCGACGCTATCGTGGCTGAGAGCTCGCGTCAGGATACGACGGCCCGTGTGGAAGATATGGCCGCAGCCAGCGCTAACCTTCATGAGGTAGAGCGTGGGCATCAGGAGCGCATCGCCAAACTCATCGCTGAAAATCGGAAAACCGCCTGGATTGGCGACCTGCAAATGGGCCTGACCCTCTATTCTTCAGTGGCGCCTCTGGTCGATGAAATGCAACTCTCGACCTCGCATTCATCCGACTCCGAAAACGCCTCACCCATCTCGCTGCCGGAGCTGGGATCGGAATATCGACCTAAGGAACATGCCTACACGCTTCTGGCCGAGGAGAACCCAGACACCAATACCGCTTCCCGAGCGAATGGGGCGCCCTCGTCCTCCGCGAGTGAAGAGGGTGTAACTTCCCCGTCGTCTGCATTGGCCCAGGTCTCCGCTGCTTGGCAGGATGCCCTTGATCCCGCCACTCCAAGGCTTCCAGCGACCGGCAATAGCCAATTTGAGCAAAATCTATCGACGGTGACCAGCCGGTTGACAGGCGCCGAATTGCTTCGAAGCGGGATTCCGTTTGTGGTCGATGAGGCTCAGTTGACACGCTTTCTAATGGGCAACGAAGGCGTTGAAGAATTCATCAGAACCAAGATCCAGCCATACCGGGACAAAATCGAAGACGCCATCACAGACTATCAGGCCCGTAGCATCGCTGGCACGCTCAACGCCGGTGATCGAAAACAGGCGACTGAAAGGATCGCTGATCTTTTGGACCGTCTTACATTCCGTGAGCAGATGATTGGCCTCCAACCGCCAATGTCGTCTGAAAGCTGGAGACCCTCCGAAGTGATTGCGAGGGACATCATGAAGCGGCTCGATAGCCCTGCCAGCATGGCTCGCTCTGAAAAGCAGCACGCCACGCTCGTCGATCGTGTTTTCCAAGAAGTTAAGCAGCACCCCTACGGTCCGTACGGCCCACTCTCCCGGGATGAGGTCGATTGGATGCTGCGTTATGGCGGGCGGCTCCTGCCTCCTGGACCAGAGCCCGCTGTTCAGCAGAGCAACAACTGAATGGAGTGTCCCATGCGACCTTTCCTGATCTACGCGTCTGCATTTGTTGCACTTGGCGCGCTCGCAGCAGGCTGGCATCTGGGGAGTAGCGTTCACACGAGAGAAGCCAGTCGGCAAGCTGTGCCTCACCCAACAATGGAGTTTGCAAATCCTAAGCGGGTTGCCGCCATGGAGCTCCTCCTAAGGCAGACGAAAGCAATACCGGCGAGCAGTTATGCAGAGCTTCCTGACGAGACGACGCTTGCCGAATCCATGCTCATGCAGGTGCTTGCATATCTGAAAAGTGTCAGGCCAACCGACGGTGGAGATGGCACCACAGGAGCCCTTTACATGAAGGCGCTCATCAAAGATGCATCGCAGCAATACGACGCCTACCTCAGCCGGCGCCTTGGCATGATCGAAAGTACGCGGACAGGAGAACCGCAGAAGGAAAGCCCTCTGGATGTTCTTGACAGAGCTCCTAAGGCTTAACAGACTTTGTGGTGGTGCGCAGAGGATAGCCCGTGGCAAGAAACTCTGCTTGGCGAAATGGAGCGACGAGTTCTGATCATCTATTAACCGCATATGAAAGACCGGGGGATGGGTTTGCAAATGGATGATATCAAATCGATCATAGCCCTAGTTATTCTAGGTATATACGTATATTTAGTCGGTACTGATTTTGCGTTCTTTTCTATTTTCATGGGGTTAGGAATTTATCTGACTATATATGGCGTCTATAAAACTATCACTGACCGGTATAGCCTGCACAATGATGGAATGGTACCAATCATAATTGGGGTAATTGTTGTTACGCTAACGCTGGCAAACGCTTATATTAAGACTAATTGTAGCCACGGTATATTTTTCTGCCTGCATATTTATGGTATCATGTGATAGTTCGCGAAGCGGGACCATCAACGGGTGCCGCTTTCCAATGTGCTAGAATTACAGAGTGACGGAGAAAGTGAAAACCATTCTTTAATGGGTCAAGAGTCAATCGAGCAACAAGAGAAATGATTTCGGCGGGACTCGAAGTTGGTTCTCACACTCATTCGGGCTCGTGTTATTGGCCAGTCTTCGACGGATCGGATGTGCAATGCCACTCGGCTTCGATGCAGGCGATCCCGGGACTTGAGCATGACGCCACGCCCTGGCTGATTTTGCAAATGCTGCATCCGTCGTTGAACTGCTGGCAGGTCGGATTCTCCCGCATCTTCTCGGCAAGCGTGCCGCCGGCGTACGCCGGTCCAGCGAAAACCATCGAGACGATCATTGCCACCAATGATGCTTGCGTACCTGCGGCCATTAACAATCCCGGCAAGGATATCGGCTCGATCATCACAGTGGTCGAATTCTTCCCAAAGCCGAAAACCCCGAAACCCTTCATGATCTCTGCGTTCCCTGGTCGGCATGCTTGGCCATTTCCGCGATGTGGTCGAACATCCGCTTCAGGTGATGTTTCATCGCGGCCTTGGTTTCTCTTGACGCCTGTCCGATATCATAGACCGAACCTTCGATCGCTTCCCGAAACTGTTTGACGGCCGCGCTTGGCGTCGTCTCGGCGAGGTGGGCGAAGTTGCTGGCCGAAATCAGGGCGAGCGCGTAGAAAGCATGTTCGAGCGCCAACAGCCTGGCAACGTCGTCGTGATCCCAATCCGCGCTCACCTCTACTTCTTGCCGCCGCTCGACCCGCCGCTCGGTGGGTTGGAGGGAGTGCTGTGGCTGGTCGGGCCTTGATACCCTCCCTGAACCGATCCTGTACCTTGAGAACCACTGCCACGCTGGGGCTGATACCCTCTGTTCTCCGAAGAGGTTGTTCCTGTCGAAAGACGACCGGTGTTGCCTTTGGTTGTCATTTTCCATTCCTTTCGGCGGGTGTGAATTCGATGGTGCGAATCTCGCTGGCGCAGATCAGAACACTCTTGTTTGTGGGAGTCCACGCCCCGTTGTCTCCTACTTCAAAGACGCGCTCGATCAGCAAGTCGCGCTCGTCTGGACGCGACGAGGCGAATGACCTGTCGCTCCAGTAGCCTGCGAACGTCGTGTCGTCCTTTAGGACGACAAATACCCATGAGCCGCACATCGTGGAAAACTGATAGTCCCATGCCGTGGGGATTACGTGGATGGGGGAAAGTCCAAACCATCCGTACATTTTTCGGAGCCATCCGGCCTTCGATGTGACGCCGATCGCGAACCCGATGATGGCTGGGGCTGCGAGTAGGACGAAACCCCACGCTAGCGCCCGAACCTTCGCATCGCTGCTGGAGTTCACGACGAGATAGATCACCCACCCGGACAGCGCGAAGTTCAAGGCGCTCAGGGTTAAGAGGCGGACGAAATAGTCCGGCCCGTCCAGTCTCTGGCCTGTGATGAAATGCGCCCGAAACGATGAAATAATGTAGCCCGGCACTACGAAGACGAAGGCGACGTAGACCGCGTCGAGCGAGAGGAAATTTCCCATTCAACCCATGCCCCGATCGAAATGCGTCATTTTATGTGGCGAGGAAATCGGCGACTAGGTCGCGCAACTAAGGTAGCCAAACGTCACAGTCTCTGAGAGCCTGGGCTGAACGAGGACGGATGATCTATCAAATCTTATCGAACTCTGAGTAGTGTCGAGCCCCACCGTTCTTGTCAGCGGCACTCATTCGACTGAATTCGCCGGGCCAATAGCTCATTGCGTGCTTCAAGGCCGCAAGCTTGTATGGAATGTGAACTACGCAGCCCTTGTCACGTATGATGGCCGGACATCTGTCGTCGTCCTGTCGATTCTTCTCGTTCAGGTTCGCGGCGATGATCGGCAACCCAAGTTCGAGAGCAAGCTCCAACTCCCAACGCACATATTTGTATAGATTCTTTGTTTTCTCGCCGACAAGTACCACCACAGCTGTCGATTTTTTCATCCGCGCGCGGAGGTTCGACTTGACGTATTGCTCGTCTTGAGCGCGACCTGTCATGGTATCCAAATCGTGCGCGTTCTCATAAGTAAAGTCGATGTACTTGTTTGCCTTCCAACCGTTCATATAAGCGTATGCCCATTTGTCATTGTCGCCGTCAAAGACAACATATGCAGCCCCAGCCATACAAATCTCCTTTAGTCCGACTGTCTTGCGATCCATAAGGTGTGTTCGCGTGAGAACGCCTTTTCCGCGTCGTTCACAAACTCGGAGAAGTGATCATCATTCGTCACATCGTCTGCCATCGGCCGAATCAAGCCGATCTCGTGCGCAGCAACCGTATAAGCGGCAGCCAATTCGTTGAATTTCTTGATCTGCATCCAGCCAACGATTGACGCAGCAACGACAATCAGTGGTTCAATGGGCCAATACGGCCAGCCTGGTAAAGCAACGCGGCTCAAGGCCATCGATCCCGCGATAACGTAACAAAAGCCGCTTGCCCACACCCATCTCTGTGCGCAAGTGCGGTTTGTGCGGGACTTTTGTTTGTACCATCGGCGCTGATCCTCGACGCGATGCTTCAAATAGTACGCTATTCGATCCTGGCGGCTTTGAGCGCGGACGTCTTCCATTGTGCGAGTGATCTGGTCGTTGCCGGACCAGTCATTCGTTACCTGCTTTGCCGTTTCGATATTCTCGCGAAATATCATGTGTAAATTATCGCGAAATTCCTTCTTGGCTTGTGCATCGGTTCCCTCAAAAGGGGTGGCGTGCATCATGTATCGCCAGGTCAGTGTCTTGACGCTTTCTGCCAATGCGCGGCACCGGTACCACCACTGCTCAGGTTTACTTTGAGCCCGAGTGATGAGGATAACCAAGCCGACAACAAAGGTGCCGGCGTAGAGAAGGTAGTAAACGACGCCGTTCAAAAAACTCATCGAGAACACGGCGGCTAAAAAGAGGGTCGCGTACTCCCCACGGATAAGATGCAGGAACTTTGTTTGGTACCTGTTCGAGGCGTCGTCTGCGTCGAGAAACAACGCCGGATAATCCTGGTGTTTCACTGCCCCACCCCAAATCGTCGATTGAACGCCATGTGGGAACTTGCGGGTTCCGACGCAACAGCTGATGCTAAATATTCTTGAGAGGACCAACATTTTGAAATTAAAGTGGCACAACCACAGCAACGCACAGGCCCCAAGGTCACGCAGCCTCCCAAACCTGATTGAGAATTCGGGCCGCCAGCGCCGCCTTGCGACGGACTCCGGCGGCAATAATCCTTGCTGGCCGTTTAATTAGCCACAATGTCAGCATGAGTGGCTCAAGACTAAGTGGCAACCAGTTCGGCGATTTTGGCCGCGACTTCGGCCATCGACTCTTCGGCAGTGCTCAGTCCGGCTCGGGAGGCTAGCAGGAGACTGACCTGCTCAAGCTCTTCATAGGTCGTTCCATGAACAACCGGGACGAGCCGCTCACGCCTGAGAAGCGCCGAAAGCTCTTTGTCTGCGATGCCTTCTGCCGGGAGGCGTCGCAACATAGCCGGGGTCACCAAAACGATACCGACCCGCGAATTCACCAAGCCCTTGTCGATCGCCCGCATCATCGGCACCCCGAGACCAAGGTCCTTCTCGCTGAACCAGACGCGGACACCGCGCGCTTCGAGCAGATCATGCAGCTCTTTGGCCGAGCTCTGCCTGTCATCCCACGCGTGACAGAGAAATACGTCTCGAAGGTCAGGCTGCGAGGCCGCTAGGCTCTCCACGTTTTCTCGAACCGGCGTGAGCGCCTGCACTTGTTCAGGCGTGTACCAGACAGCCGAACCTGCTCCCGACCAGCGCGGCTTTGCGGTGCGGCGCCCCGACCCGCCGCTGCTCCGACCGCTGCTGCTCCTTGGGGAGGAGTAAGAAGGGGACGAGTGCGATCCGTTGCTGCTGTAGCCGCCGCGATACCCGCCGTAACCGCTAAAGCGGCTATAGCGACTCCCACATGCAGGACAGTCGGCTGCGGCAGCCGATGAGCGATGGCCTCTTACTGGCGCAGTGCATCTAGCCATGCCTTTTCATCACCTTCTCCACTCCGCCAGATCGCGGATCTATTGATGCGCCTTGTGGCCCATTCAAATTGACTGGTAGATTGCATCTCGCACGTCGAAGACGAGCAATGCCTCTCGCCTTACGCCTTCAATATCTCGGACGGACGGATGGCACAGATGATCTTTGATGCCACATCCGATTCTGAAGTCGCGACCAACCTTTGAAACGCTGACCACAGCCACAGCTCCATCCGACGTTTTTCCTCGTAGATAACCAATTCGCTTCTCTTTCGAACGAGCCAAGTAATTTCTCCTGCCTGCTGTCACGCGCCCCGCGAAAGAGAATCGCACCAGAATGTAGAGGCTCAAGCCCTTCTGCAAAAGACCGTCGGTTGTTCTTTGGTTTGTTTGTTGCGAGGTCGGCCTTCCGACCCTGTGGAATGGCAGCTAATCGCCACACGCGATCGAAAACCGGACAGACCGGTAACGGCCCCATTTCGGTCATTGGCCGTGAATGATCGGTCTTGGCAACCTATCGATCCCTTCCAGCCCCAATCATCGCGCGCCGTTTAATTAGCCACAATGTCAGCATTTTGTAGCCGCCAGCCGCTACGAGGCCGATCTGACAATTAATCCGCTTCACAATCCAGATCGTCGGCCTGCCGGACAAGGCGGTGGCCGAAAGCCGCGAGCGGGTGCAGGCCGCGCTGCATGCATCGGGCCTGTCGATGCCGTCGAAGAAGGTGACGGTCAACCTCGCGCCGGCGGATCTGCCCAAGGAAGGCAGCCACTACGACCTGCCGATCGCGCTTGGCCTGATGGCGGCGCTCGGCGCCGTTCCAGGCGATATGCTGGCCGGCTATGTCGTGCTCGGCGAACTGTCGCTCGACGGCACCATTGCTGCCGTGGCCGGCGCGCTGCCGGCGGCGATCGGCGCCAATGCCGAGGGCAAGGGCCTGATCTGCCCCTTCGCCTGCGGGCCGGAAGCGGCCTGGGCCGGCAAGGATTTCGACATCCTGGCCCCGCGCAGCCTGATCGCGATCGCCAATCATTTCCGCGGCACGCAGGTGCTGTCGCGCCCCGAGGCCGGCATCCAGCTAGCGGCGCGCGACCTGCCGGACCTCGCCGACATCAAGGGCCAGGAAAGCGCCAAGCGGGCACTCGAAGTGGCGGCGGCCGGCGGCCACAACCTCTTGATGGTCGGCCCGCCCGGCTCGGGCAAGTCGATGCTGGCGCAGCGCCTGCCCTCGATCCTGCCGCCTTTGGCGCCGAAGGAGCTGCTGGAAGTCTCGATGATCGCTTCCGTGGCCGGCGAGCTCGGCGAAGGCAAGCTCACCGACCGGCGGCCGTTCCGCGCTCCGCATCACTCCGCCTCGAGGCGGCTATGGTCGGCGGCGGGTTGAGGGTCCGGCCAGGCGAGGTGTCGCTTGCGCATCACGGCGTGCTGTTCCTCGATGAATTCCCGGAATTCACACCGCAGACGCTAGATGCGCTGCGCCAGCCGCTGGAGACCGGCGACTGCGTGATCGCGCGCGCCAACCACCGCGTCACCTATCCGGCGCGCATCCAACTTGTTGCCGCGATGAACCCGTGCCGCTGCGGCATGTCGGGCGAGCCGGGCTATCGCTGCCTGCGCGGCGATCGCTGCCGCACCGAATACCAGGCGCGCATTTCCGGCCCGCTGCTCGACCGCATCGACCTCAGGATCGAAGTGCCCGCGGTCTCGGCCAGTGACCTGATCCGGCCGGACAAGGCCGAAACGAGCGCCGCGGTGGCGCAGCGCGTGGCCCGTGCCCGCGCCATCCAGCGGGAGCGCCTGGAAAGGCTGGGGGCTGCCGCCACCACCAACGCGCATTGCCCGCCTTCGATCATCGAGGAGATCGCCAAGCCCGATGCCGCGGGACTGACGCTGCTCAGAGACGCCAGCGAGAAACTCGCCTTTTCGGCGCGGGCCTATCATCGCGTGCTCAAGGTGGCGCGCACGCTGGCCGACCTCGACGCCGGCGAAACGGTCGGCCGCATCCATCTCGCCGAAGCGATTTCCTACCGCATGAGCGCGGAGCGGATGGCGCAGGCAGCGTAATCACAAGAAACCGCACGGGACCGGGTCCGCTTCTTCAAGCGGCTCCGCTTGCCCTTGCTTTTCCTCTTCATTGGATCCCAGGGATCAGCTTCTGCAATGTCGGCGTCATGATCGTGGCGAAAGCCGCAGTATCGCCATAGGCTCGCGCAGAAAGCATCGCCCCGTGCACGGTCGCCATGAAGGCCTCCGCCTCGACGCGCGGCGCAGCGGAAATTGTCAATGCGCCTTGCCCGGCGCCCCGCTCGATGACACCGGTCAGCCACCCCGAGAGAAACTGAAAATACGCCCGGACTTCCACGGCAACCTCTGGCGGAAGGGCCGGAAGCTCGCTGGCGAGCATTGCGCAGACGCAGAACGGCCGGCTCGCATCCTCAATGCAGCGAGCCCAGAAGCCGGCGTAGGTTCGAAGCAACTCAGGCGGCTCAGGCACATTGCGCTCAAGCTCCGCCATGCCCGTCACGGCATCCTCGAGGTAGCGCCTGACCAGGGTTTGCACCAGATCGACCTTGCTGGGGAAATGGTGGTGGATGCTGGCCTTGCGGATACCGATTACCTCGGCGATATCGGCGTAGCTGAACCCGTTGTAGCCGCCGGCGACGATGAAGCGTCGCCCGGCGGCCAGGATGTCATCGGCAGTGTTCGATGGCTTGTTCATAGACATGCCTAACGTCCAGCGGAGCAAACCTCAACTTGCGACCTGTGGCGACTTCCGACGGGCGTCGCTGACCGACAGCCAAACGGCGGACACGAGGAAATAGACGGCGCCAAACGCGGCATAGGGCGCAACGTTGGCGATGCCAATGGCCCCCATGCCCCCGGCCATCTTTACGAAAAACAGACCGGCCAGCGCCGATTGGGCGCCGCTTAGGATCATCGCCCACTGGGCGCCGTTGGTTTTCCAGCGACGCGCCGCGGTCAGAAGCTGAAACACGCCGGAGAAGGCGGCCCAGACGCCATAGACCGCGAGCACTGCGTTCATGCTGTGACCAAGCGCGGCGGCGACCGCAATCGCGGTGATGATGCTGACGACGACGTTGAGCAGTTGCGACTTGTTGCGGCCGAGCCCGCCGCTGCGCTGCGCGTCGAGATAATTCGCAAGCGCGTCCCAGGCCGGGTAGGCGATCAGCATGACAGCGGCGAGCGGTGGACTGTCTTTCGCGACGGTGAAAGCCAGCGCAACCCAGGCCGCCGATACGGTAAACCGCAGGAAATAATAGCTTTTGAGCCAGGCGTTTGAAGACAGGGCACGGCTTTGATCATTCATTTGTGCAGACATAATGGGATCTCTCGTTTGACGAGACTACCAACTAGTAGGTAGATTATGGATCGTCAAGGCATTCAAGGCTGGTCGCCGCTCACCTCGGCATCTCTAAAAAGTCGAGTCTCTCACCGATGAACCCGCTTCGCGGCCACCCTCCCCTCGACGGGATGGTGGACGCCGGGGCTACTGGTCGCGCGCCTTCAGCTCCAGCCGCCGCGCATGCAGCACCGGCTCGGTGTAGCCGTTGGGCTGTACCGTGCCCTTGAACACCAGGTCGCAGGCGGCCTGGAAGGCGATGGAGTTGTCGAAGTCGGGCGCCATCGGCCGGTAGAGCGGATCGCCGACATTCTGGCGGTCGACGATGGCCGCCATGCGCTGCAGCGAATCCCGGACCTGGATTTCCGAGCACACCTTGTGGCGCAGCCAGTTGGCGATGTGCTGCGAGGAGATGCGCAGCGTGGCGCGGTCTTCCATCAGGCCGATATCGTTGATATCGGGCACTTTCGAGCAGCCGACGCCCTGGTCGATCCAGCGCACGACGTAACCCAGGATACCCTGGGCGTTGTTGTCGAGCTCGCGCTGGATCTCGTCCGGCGTCCAGTTCGGCCGCACCGCGACCGGCACGGAAAGAATGTCGTCGAGCTTCGCCTTCGGCCGGCTCTTCAGCGCCGCCTGCACGGCATGCACGTCGACCTTGTGGTAATGCGTGGCGTGCAGGGTCGCCGCCGTCGGCGAGGGCACCCAGGCGGTGTTGGCGCCGGCTTTCGGATGCGCGATCTTCTGTTCGAGCATCGCCGCCATCAAATCGGGCATCGCCCACATGCCCTTGCCGATCTGGGCATGGCCGGCGAGCCCGCATTCGAGCCCGGTGTCGACGTTCCAGGCCTCGTAGGCGGAAATCCAGGCGGCCTGTTTCATGTCGCCCTTGCGGATCATCGGGCCGGCTTCCATCGAGGTATGGATCTCGTCACCGGTGCGGTCGAGGAAACCGGTGTTGATGAACACGACGCGTTCCTTCGCCGCGCGGATCGCTTCCTTGAGGTTGACGGTGGTGCGCCGCTCCTCGTCCATGATGCCCATTTTGATGGTGTTTTTGGCCATACCGAGCAGCGCCTCGACACGATCGAAGATCTCGACGGCGAAGGCGACCTCGTCGGGCCCGTGCATCTTCGGCTTCACCACATACATCGAGCCGGCGCGGGAGTTGGCGCGGCGGCCGTCGGCGCCGACATCGTGCAGCGCGATCAGCGCCGTCAATGCCGCGTCCATGATGCCTTCCGGCACCTCGTGGCCGTCGCGGTCGAGGATCGCCGGATTGGTCATCAGGTGACCGACGTTTCTCACCAGCATCAGCGAGCGGCCGGGCAGCAGCAACTGGCCGTCATTCGGCGCCGTGTAGCGGCGGTCCCGGTTGAGCTTGCGGACAAAGGTCTTGCCGCCCTTGGTGATCTCTTCGGCAAGGTCGCCCTTCATCAGGCCGAGCCAGTTGCGGTAGACGACGACTTTGTCCTCGGCATCCACGGCCGCGACCGAATCCTCGCAGTCCTGGATGGTCGTCAACGCCGATTCCAGGATGACGTCGGCGATGCCGGCCGGGTCGGTCTTGCCGATCTGGTTGGCGCGGTCGATTGTAATCTCGATGTGCAGGCCGTTCTTGACCAAAAGCACGGCCTCGGGCGTGGCGGCATCGCCGCGATAGCCGGCGAACTGTTTCGGGTCGGCGAGCGTCGTGGCGCCGGCGCCTTCGCCAACCTTCAGCGCGCCGTTCGCTACCGAGAGCCCGTTGACGCCGGCCCATTTGCCGGTGGTCAGCGGCACCGACTGGTCGAGGAAATCCCTGGCCCAGGCGATCACCCTGGCGCCGCGCTTGGGATTGAAACCCTTGCCCTTCTCGGCGCCGCCGGTCTCGGGGATGGCGTCGGTGCCGTAGAGCGCGTCATAGAGCGAGCCCCAGCGCGCATTGGCGGCGTTGAGCGCATAACGCGCATTCATGACCGGCACGACGAGCTGCGGCCCGGCGACGACGGCGATCTCGGGGTCGACATTCTCGGTGCCGACGCTGAAGACCGGACCTTCCGGCACCAGATAGCCGATCTCCTTCAGGAAGTCCTTGTAAACCTCCATGTCGAGCGGCGCGCCGTTGGCGCGATACCAATCGTCGAGCTTCTCCTGCATGGCGTCGCGCTTGGCGAGCAGCGCGCGGTTCTTCGGCGCGAGATCGTGGACGATGGCCGAGAAGCCGGTCCAGAATTGTTCGGCGTCGATGCCGGTGCCGGGTGCGGCCTCCTCGGCCACGAAGTCATGGAGCTCCCGGGCAATCCGCAACCCGGCGATCTCGATGCGGTCGGTCATCAGCACGTCTCCAGATGGGTAGGCTTTGCCGGGCCTTTGGCATGTTGGG
Source organism: Mesorhizobium sp. (assembly GCA_004020545.1). Lineage (GTDB taxonomy): Bacteria > Pseudomonadota > Alphaproteobacteria > Rhizobiales > Rhizobiaceae > Mesorhizobium. The sequence goes on from SAQE01000005.1 coordinate 213,598, forward strand.
GGTCAGGGGTCAATTCGGCTTAGGGTGAAGTAGGGCGGCAGGGCGCAGTTTTTAGATCGCGCCGGCGGCGACGCGCGACCTTCCCTTCTCCCCTTGTGGGAGAAGGTGTCGCCGAAGGCGACGGATGAGGGGTGTTCCAGGGA